>CAVXML010000008.1:0-307214 GCA_963763015.1 uncultured Actinomycetota bacterium
GAGACAGACTGAACCTCCCCGGAGCTCGCTTGGGAGGGGCAACACAGTGGCAGCACGCCGCAAGTGCTCCTCGGACATACGGCGCGCGGCGCGCGGCGATGTGACGCGGATGGTTCGTTAAGCGTGGTCGTCAGCAGGGGTGCGGTACTGGATTCCTTACTGCTCCGGCAATGAGTGACGTCGTGTCACAGCCCAGTCCGTGCGTTTGGCCATCGGCACTGGATCATCGAGACACGAGTCACACTCACCCTCCCCCGAACGCCATCAGCCATCGTCATCACAGCCAAAACGGTCTTAGCCTGATTGCGAGCGGCGGTCTGGGCCTCGGGCCGCTGGTGCCGGTCACGGGATCCCGGGGAGAGGCCAGGTCTCCCCAGTGGCGGTGTCGACGAGCGCAGCGCTGGCGACCGTCAGCGTCACAGGGAGCACGTCGAAGATCGCGGTGACTGCGACCGGAAGCAGGGCTGCCGACGCGTGCGTCACCACCGAGACGTGCGGGATCCACGACGTCGGTCGGTAGTGCTTGTGCAGCTGCGCGCCCGTGGCCTCCAGCACCGAGGCGACCCGGTCCTGGCGAAGTGCGACCTGTGCGGGGACGGCGACGGCGAGCGCGACGCGCCCCCGCGGGAAGACGACGGTCCCCTGCACATTCGCGGGGAAGCGGCGGCCGTCCGGGAGGCGGCCGAGCGCGTCGCGGACGCGGTCGAGCTCCCACTCGAGCAGCACGGCGTAAGAGAGGTGCGGGTGGTGGTGCCCGTGGGTGTGGGATGCCAGCGAGCCCATTCCCGCGTCTTCCAACCGCGCCCAGAGGCCGCGGATCAGGCGCTCGCCAGCGCCGTCGAAGAGCGCGCAGACAGCCAGGGCCACGAGCCCATGATGGCGTCCCCCGAGACGGGATGACACTGAGCGGGCACCACCCGCTAACACCCAGTCACGTCCGGCACAGCGGCGCCCGGCTTCGTGAGACACGCGGCATTTCCACGCTCACAACCGGATCGCTGCGAGGCACCACCTGGACTGCGCGAAGCCTGTCCGCGATCCCACCTATCCAACTGGGGTCGGTGGGCGCCCGGCGGCGCGTAGCAGTCCAAGGACACGACCAGCGCCATCCCACGTGCTCGTGAGCTCGATGACCGCGAGTGCCGAGGTTGGCATGGGCACTCGGTCGCCGGTGAGGGTCTCGGCGAGGTCCTCGATCCCGGGGTTGTGGCCGACGAGCACGACCGTTCCAAGTGCCTCATCGAGACTGCGGACGATGTCGAGGAGCTCGCCAACGGAGGCCGCGTAGGCGTCGTCGTCGTAGTGAGTCTTGGGTGGCTGGTCGAGTTCCTCCGAGACCAGATCCCAGGTGGTCCGGGCGCGTTTCGCGGTGGAGACGACAGCCAGGTCGATCGAGTCGACGTTGACAGCCAGCCACCGGCCGGCGTCGGGGGCCTGGCGCCTGCCCCGCTTGGCGAGCGGGCGATCGTGGTCACCCTCGTGGCCCGACCAGTCCGACTTGGCGTGTCTCAGCAGGATCAGCGTGTGCTCGGCCACCAGCCCAGTGTGCGCCCACACGAGGGTGCCTGGCGGACGCGACGAGACATGCAGCGGCCGGGCTCCTGTCAGGTGGGGGATGACGGAACAGCGGTGAGCGGCCGCACCGCTGCCGAACGCCGGAGCTCGAGGCGATCCGGGAAGGCGCTGATTCACGATTCGGCGCTCCCGGCCCTGCGAAAGCCCGCTTCGGAAGGACGCACTGGGTGTGCGCCCTGCAGCCACCGTGTGTGGGGAAGCGAGGCTGATCCCAGCGGGCGCGTCGCGAAGCACGCCCCGTCGGCGGCGATGAGACGCAGTGCAGATCTCGCCGCCAGCTGGGGTGTCACGATCGGCTCAGTGCTGTCCTGGAGCCAGCTCGAACAGCCGCGTTATCAGATGTGATAATGTGCCTGTCATGGATGAGGACATCCGGGCTGTTGTTGAGGGACTTGCGGAGGCGCTGACTGACAGCGGACTGACCCAAGCCGAGTTCGCGGCTGCCCTGGGGACCTCTGCTTCGCGCTTCAGTGCGTATCGCGCGGGGAAGACCGTGCCTTCAGCCGCGTTTTACCTGCGTGCATTGCGGCTTGCGGCCAGCCTGAAGTCCGCTCGAGAGGGCGGGTGGATGACGCCTCAGTCGGCTGCTCGCGAGATTCACCGCGCGCTGCGCCAAGGTGACAATCTGTGGGCGTTGAAGATGACGCTCCAAGGTCGGGACCACTTGCGCGAGCTCCTCCGTGGTCACGACGAGGCCAGTCGTGCCTGGACCGCCGCACCGCGAACCACAGGTGATCGTAGGTGGGACGCGCTACTGGCTGCACTGACGGAGCACGAATTCGAGGCAGCCAACCTCGAGGCCCCGAGTTGGGCGGATGCTCACGACAAGCGCCTTGACGAGGACGACGCGTGGGTCCTGCCGAGCCTTCTGCTTGATGAGGCGGAGGTGCGTGCGGTCACGCCTGATTGGCTGGCAGAGCACGGCATCTATGCGGCCGAGCGTGATCTGGTCACCGCGTGAGCCTTGTCGAGTTCGAGCGTGGTGAGATCGAACGCCGCCTTGCGCTTTTGGACGCCCGACTGCAGGCGCGGGGGTTCCCGGCAGTGTTTACGTGGTGGGTCGTGCCGCCATCGCCGTAACCGTTCTCGACGCGCGTCGAACGGTCGACATCGACGCGCTTGTCTCAGACCAGGTCGTGCTTGAGGAAGCTCATCTTCTGGCTGAGGAGGAGCGAATTCCGCAGTCGTGGCTGAACGACAATGCGCGACCTTGGATTCCTCCGAGACCCCGTTTTGCGACTGTTCCTTCCACGCGGCCGTGCCTCACGATTGATTGGGCGCCGCCCGAGCACCTCCTCGCGATGAAGTTGGTCGCCGTGCGACCGCAAGACGTTCCGGACATCGTGGCGCTGGCCCAGCGGGTCGGCCGCGGTACGGATGCGGCGGCCTACGCCGACCTGCGACGGGTAGACCCGGCCCTGACGTTGGGCAGCCCCCGCAGGGGGCGGTATGACGCACGTAGAACTTCGCGGATCTGGCGGACTCAGCACTGCTCGGCTTCACGGCAGGGCGGGCTCGCGTTGGTCTCGCTGGAACCGTTGAGCGGCGTCCTCCTCGATCAGTCCTTCGTCCGCCAGCCACTGGACGGCCCGTATCCGTGCCCTGGCATCCCGCAGGGCGTGCCAGGCCGAGATCAGCTCGGGGTGTCCCTGGTAGAGCTCGTTCTTGAAGCGCCGGAAGGCGCCCTTGCCCTCCAGCGAGCGGCGCAGGCGCTCGCCGGCGCCGCGGTCGCTGATGCCGTCGGCGAAGTCGACCATGTCCTGGTACCAGACGTAGGACGGGAGGGGCTCGATCAGGATCAGGTCCAGCTCGTCGAGCTCGACCGGGTTCTCACCATCGATGCCCAGGTCGCTGGTCCAGAAGGCAATCTCGCCCGTTCTCGGGTCGATCAACCATCGATGCTCGTAGTCGGTCTGATCTGCCAGCGCGTTGGCGATCTCCTCAACGTCGATGGCGTCCAGGTCGAGCATCCAGCCAGCGTAGGACCGGAGTAGGTCACGATGCACCAGTCAAACGGCTGACGGGTGGTGCGCGGCTCGCGGCGCTATGACGCAGGCTTTCGACGCGGCCTACCGTTTGGGGGGTGATGTTCAGTAGAGACCTTCGGGACGCGGTGGCACGCGGCGACGTGACGGTCTCGATCAGGCTGTGGAGCCGAGCCCAGGTGAAGGTTGGTGGGCGCTACCCCGCCGCCGGCGCCATCATTAGAGATCGACTTCCTCGAGGTGCTGCCCTTCTCGGCTGTGACCGAGGACGACGTGTTCGCGTCAGGTGAAACCGATCGTGAGGCACTCCGGGATCGGGCGGCTCACTCCGGGCCTAATTTACGACGACACTCTCGTCTACGAGTCGAGTTCCACGTGGTGTGAAACGACATGCGGCTACTAGACGATTGTCAGCAGGCCCGGTGTCTGGCCAGACTCGGTCCAGGTGATCGGCGGGAAGCTCTTCTTGCGGCTGCCCACCCGTAATGGGTGTGGCTCATCTTCGGTTTGCGTTCCCGCCTTTCACCGTGCCGGTGCGTGGCTCAAGAGGGGTCTGCCCTGCTCTCAGTAGCAATGCCCGCCCGGCGTCAACCAGCGACGACGGCAGGAAGGGCGGAGCTCATGGCGAGGGTGTTCATCGGGGTCGATCCCCACAAGCTGTCGGCGACCATCGAGGTCGTCGACGACCGCGAGACGGTGCTGGCCACCGGTCGGTTCGGCACCGACAAGGCCGGGTACGCCGCGATGCGCAAACACGTCGCCGGGTATCGCGACCGGACCTGGGCGGTGGAGGGCAGCAACGGCGCCGGGCGCCCGTTGGCGCAGCGCCTGCTGGCCGACGGCGAGCACGTGGTGGACGTGCCGGCGAAGCTGTCGGCGCGGGCGCGGTTGTTCGACACCGGGCACAACCGCAAGACCGACGCCCATGACGCGCACGCCGTGGCCGTGGTCGCGGTGCGCACCCGAACGCTTCGGGTGCTGGCCTACGACGCGCAGCTCGAGGCGCTGCGGTTGTTGGTGGACCGTCGGGCCGAGCTGAGCCGGGCGCGGATCCAGTGCGTCAACCGGTTGCACCGGCTGTTGTCGGAACTGGTTCCGGGACAGGGCAAGAAGAACATCACCACCGGTCAGGCCAAGACGATCCTGGCCTCGGTGCGGCCGCGCGATGTGGCCGGCAAGATCCGCCGCCGGCTGGCCACCGAGCAGCTCGCCGACCTGGTGATGATCGAGAAGAAGACCAAGGCGCTCACCCGCGAGCTCAAGGAGATGGTCCTCGCCTCCGGTTCCACACTGATGGAGCTGCCCGGGGTCGGCCCGGTCGTCGCGGCCCGCGCCTTGGCCGACACCGGTGACGTCGCCCGGTTCGTCGACCGCAACCGGTACGCGTCCTGGACCGGCACCGCCCCCATCGAAGCCTCCTCCGGGGAGGTCGTCCGCCATCGGCTCTCCCGCGCGGGGAACCGGCGGATGAACCACATGATCCACATCGCTGCGACCACCCAGATACGGCTCGACACCCCTGGCCGGGCGTACTACCTGCGCAAGCTCGCCGCCGGCAAGTCCCGCCGCGAAGCGATGCGCTGCCTCAAACGGCGGATCTCCGATGCGCTTTACCGGCGGCTCCGCGCCGACGCCGCCGCGGTGGTTAAGGCGGGTCCGGGAGGGCACAGCGGGGCGGCACTTCAGTCCAGCGCGGCCGGCTTCCACCCGCACACCGGCACTTCGGATCAGCCACTTCCCGGACCCGCACAACAGACGCTACCGGCGCCGAAAGTCACGCGGAAGACCTCGACCTCGAGACCCCTCGAACCCGCCTCTTGACATCAGAGGGGTGCCGTAGAGACTCGGGCGCGGGAATCCGGAATGCCTTACGGCGACGACGTCGTCGTGTCGATCGTCACGGCGCCGCCGGGTTCTCGAGGGTCCTTGCCGGTACTAGCGTGAATGTGGAGGCGGGAGCTGACACCGCCGACAACGAGCGCGCACGGTCTGCCCCTCCGAGGGAGCGTGGATCATGTCAGGCAAGGCCCAACGGCCCGGGGCGTCGGGTGTACAGACACCGCATCGACCGATAGTGGATTCCGGCGAACGCGCGCGAGACGATCCAGGGAAGCCTTCGGGTATGTCAGCGACCCGTATCACGGTCACTGCTTTGGGCCTGCTTTCCGCGACGGTTGGGGTGGAGCATGGACTCGGCGCGATCGAGCAGGGAACCGAGGCACCGCCGGGGCTGGTGTTCCGGTCCTGGCCGGATGCCGCGGCGTTCGACGCGTTGGGCGGGGAGCCCGCGTTCACGCTCGTGCCCAGCCTGCTCGTCACTGGTGTCCTCGCGGTGGTCATCTCCGTGGCCATCGGCGTCTGGACCATCTGGGGAGCGCACAACCTCCGGTGGGGTGCGGGATTGGTGGCACTCTCGGTGCTGCAGTTGCTCTGCGGGGGTGGGTTCGGGCCGCCTCTCATCGGCATGGTGGCCGGGCTGCTGGCCACTCGGGTGGGGCACACCTGGTCCACGCCTGGCGGTCGCGCCACGGACCTGGCTGCCCGGCTCTGGCCGTGGCCGTTGGTCCTCGCCGTGGCCAGCTTCCTGATGCTCGTCCCGGGCTATCAGATCCTGTTCGTGGTGAGCGGGTCGGTAGGCCCAGCCCTAGTTGGCCCGGTCACGATGGCAGCGTTCGCCAGCACCGCCCTTGCGGTGATCTCCGCCCGTGCGTCGGATCGCGTTGCGAGGCGCTCGGCGCCGACCTGAGCCGCAGCAGGCGTGTCGGCGCGAGCCGCGACTCAGGGCCAGATGGAGGCCCGCGAGATCCTCCGGAACTGCCGCGCATGACCAGCGATGCCGTGAGGACAGGCGGCGAATAGACGCGAGGGGCAGGGGCCCGCCTGGCAAGTGGTCCTCGATGTTTCGGCCTTGCACGGCAGTCTGAGCCTGGGTGAGGTGGTGCTTTACACGCGATCCGCCGAGCAGCAGCATGGACCCGTGTTCGTACGGATCTGGCAGTACGACGTGGCGGAGGGCCGCGAGGGGGACTTCGAGCGGATCTACGCGGCCGACGGTGACTGGGCCACCCTCTTCGCAGCCTCGGACGGCTACTTGGGAACTGAGCTGTACCGCTGCATCGGGACCTCGGGGCGGTACATCACCGTCGACCGGTTCAGCTCGGCAGAGGCTTGGCACCGGCTGCTGGACGAGCAGGGCCCCCGCTACGTGGAGATCGACCGACTGGCAGAGGCAACTACATCGAGCGAACGGGAGCTGGCCGCAATCGACCACCTGTGACGAACCATAGACAGCCTGTGAGCGCGTTCTCACCGAGAAGGATGACGCCGCCGAGGGCCGATCACGCCCGAGCCAGGGTCCACGCGGGACACTCAGGTGCGACTGCGGCCTACGAGCGCTCCGGTGCCGGCCCTTGCCGGTCACGCGCCACGTCTGCGGCGCGCGTTTGGCGGCGTGGAGACGCACCTCGATCAAGCGCCTTTGTCGACGACTGATCGGGTCATTCACGGCCCGCGGGGTCGTGGCTCGCCACTCCCACCGCAGTGTCTGCGCTTTGCCCCCAGTAATGACAGCATCCATGATGCGGTGCGCTCCGTGATCAATCGGGAGACATCAGTCAGAAGACCGCACATTCCCTAGTGCTGCCCGGACTGGGATTGCTCGTCTGCAGACTTGCTCCGGACTCTTTGGTCTCCGCGAAAGTGGTGGCGATGTTCACCGGGGGTGGTGTCGAGCCGCCTGCGAAAGGCCCGGTTCATGGTTTCGGGTGTGCCGAAACCGCAGGTCTTGGCGATCTGTTCGATGGTTCTGTTGGTGCTTTCGAGGAGCCGGCATGCGGAGTCGAGCCGGACCGCTTCGACGTGGTCCGCTGCGGTGGCACCCACCTCGGCCTTGAACACACGGGTGAACTGCCGTTCGGAGAGGTTGATCTGCCGGGCGAGCGCCGCGATGGACAGATCGTCGGTGAGGTGGTCGCGCAACCAGGCAAGCAGGTCGCGAACCGGTTCGCTGTCAGCTGCCTGTCCCGCAAGAAGCGCGGAGAACTGAGCCTGACCCCCGGTGCGCTGTAGGTAGACGACCAACTGGCGCGCAACGGTGGCCGCGCCCTGACGTCCGTGGTCGTCAGCGACCAGGGCGAGGGTGAGGTCAATGCCGGCCGTGACTCCTGCCGAGGTCCACACGTTGCCGTCATTGACGTAGATGGCGTCGGGCTCGACGGTCACGTCCGTGTAGGTGCTACCGAGCAGCCCACAGTCCGCCCAGTGCGTGGTGGCACGTCGTCCCTTGAGGAGCCCTGCTGCAGCCAGGAGGAAGGCGCCGGAACAGACCGAGGACACGCGACGTGCGTCACGGGCGAGGCGTCGGATCTGGTCGAGCAGCTCCGTATCCGCGACGGCCGCGTCGATGCCGGCGCCACCGGCCACCACCAACGTGTCGATTGGTCCGGTGACGTCACTGACCGCTGAGGACGTGAACTCCAGTCCGCAGCTGGCGACAACGGGGCCGCCACCATTCGTCACGACCTGGGTCCGGTAGCGAACCGAGGGCAGGAAGCGGGAGGCGTGGGAGAAGACCTCCAGTGGCCCGGTGACATCGAGAATCTGCCCCGACTCGAAGGTCACGATGACCACGCGCCGCTCGGTGGGTAGCTCGAGACACGCCTCGCTCGAGGGTGCCGTCATCGCCCCAATCATTGGATGTCCATGTGTCGACGGTACGCCGGGGAGGTGGCTGTCATCGTCAAGGACGTGTCCTTGTGGCTCGACCGGTTCGACCACACGCTGAAGTCATGAAGGTTGCCTACCTGCTCTACCCCCGGTTCACCGCGCTGGACGTGGTGGGCACCTTCCAGGTGCTGGCTGCGGCTCCGGGCATCCAGAGCGTGTTCGTGGCCGTCCAGCCCGGTGCTGTCATCGACGACACCGGACTGTGCGCGCTGCAAGCGGGCGCCTGCGTGGGCGACGTCGCATCGGCCGATGTGGTCGTCGTCCCCGGCAGCGAGTGCTCGTACGACCCGAACCCCGCGCTGGTCGAGTGGCTACGTGTCGTGCACCAGACGACGATGTGGACGCTCAGCGTCGGCACCGGGTCCAGCTACCTCGCCGCCGCCGGTGCCCTGGACGGTGCCACGGCGGCCACCCATTGGGCCTCGGCGCAGCGACTGACGGAGGCGGGCGTGACCTACAGCGGGCAGCGGGTCGTGCGGGCCGGCAAGGTGCTGACCTCGGCCGGTGCCTCAGCCGGGATCGACCTGGCGTTGACCCTGCTCGGCCTCAGCCATGGACCGGCCGTCGCCCAAGCGGTGCAGCTGGCCCTCGAGTACGACCCTCAACCCCCCTTCGACGCCGGCTCTCCGGCGAAGGCGCCCGCCGACATCGGCGAGCTCGTCCGTTCCTACTACGCACAGAGGTGCCGCTGATGTCCCCCATGAAGAGCCTTCCCTTCGCAGCGTTCCAGATCCCGGTTCGACGCAAGTCCATGCCACCGCTACCAGTTCGTAGGACGTCACCGACGTCGCAGGTTCTTGTCGCGGTCGCTTCCGGGGCGGAACGGACGCACTGATGAGCATCGGCGGAGACGGCCCCACCGGCCATGACTCTCACGGTGGTCCATCCGGCGGGTGGCACCCCAGCCCAGCGCGCGTGGTGGTCGCAGCCACGATCGGGGTGTTGGTCGCACTCTCGGGCGTCGCGTTCATGCCGCGGGTGCCCTCGTTGTCGACGAGGGTGACCGGGGACCTGGACTTGGCGGCGCAAAGTCTTCCCCATCTTGGTGGTGCCCTGGATGTGGTGAGCATCGCCACCGTCGACGCCGCCACGATCCGATATGCCGGCTTCGGCGCCGACGAAACCACTGTCTACGAGGTCGGTTCAGTCACCAAGACGTTCACCTCCGCCGCGCTGGCAGACGCCATCTCACGCGGGGAGGTCACCGCAGACACCAAGCTTGGTGACCTGTTGCCGGTGCGCGGGACTCCAGTCGCGGACGTGACCCTGGCAGAGCTCGCTAGCCACCGCTCCGGATTACCTCGCGTGGGGACGAGCCCCACGGTTCGCGAGAACCTGCGGTTGCTGACCCACCGAGACGCTTTCACGCAGAATCTCCCGGACCTGCTCGCCGTGGCCCGCTCGACGCGACTGACCAACCGTGGGCGCTACGCGTACTCCAATTTGGGAACCGCCCTGCTCGGCGAGGGCCTGGCCTCAATGGCCAACACCGAGTATCGCCAGCTGATGCAGGAACGCATCCTCGCGCCTCTCGGCATGAGCAGCACGACTGTTCCCATCACGGGCAGCGATCTGTCGGCAGATGCCTCGGAGGGTTACGGCGCTGACGGGCAACCTCACAAGGCGTCGGTTACGCACGCATGGGCGCCGGCGGGAGGGATGCGCTCGACCGCGGCAGACATGACGGCGTACGCGACGGCACTCCTGAACGGCAGCGCACCAGGCATGGACGCACTGACCCCACGATGGGACCAAGGACACGGCACCCAGGTGGGCTACGCCTGGAACACCATGCATCTGGAAGGAAAGACCGTGACCTTTCACGGCGGCGCGACAGGGGGTTTCTGCGCGGCGATCGCGCTTGACCGGGCCAACCATCGAGCGGTGATCATCCTGTCCAATACCAGGGCGCCGGTCGAGGACGCCGCAATCACTCTCCTCGGAGGTATGTCATGACCTACGTGGTACTTGCCACCACTGCCTCGTTCGCTCTGCACGCTCCGTTGGGCATGGCCATCGGATTCGTTACTGCCCTGATCGTGGCCTTCGCGCAGTCCCACGGCACTTTGCCAGAGCGGGTTCGCCAGATACTCGGGATGGACTACCTGAGGGCAATGACTGCGTTCGCCGTTGTCGCGCTGGTCACCGACGCTCTGGACGACTGGAAGATCGCCGCCATCGCTTGGCTCATTGCCGCTTTCGCGACTGGAGCCTTCAGGACCCACGGCCGGGTCGCCGCCAACAACCGCTGGGCGCTGCTCACTCTTTTCGCCGGAGCCGCAGCAGGCCTGGCCATGGCGTGGCTCAACCTGAACTGGATCACCACACCGCTGGCCGTCTGGTTCCTCCTGGTTGCCCTAGTGAGCGCCAGCGCGCTCAGAGCAGCATGGCGCTGGCCCGACCTGGCGTGGGTCGAGCACGACACCCCGGCCCCCCGGCGCCCCATTGGTGCCTTCGCCAGCCTGCTCATGTCCGCGGCAATCGTGGGCGCGAGTTTCGCCTGAGCCCCATGTTGCCGGGATCCGCCTTCACATCGCTCAGGACCGCCTCAACACCCCATATCAAGAAGACTGACATGACCACCCTCGCCGCTGTTGCGCCTCGCGGAACCACCCCAAGAACGCCCGTCGACTGGACTCGCAAGTACGCATTGGCGACGGGCCTGTTCTACCTGATCACCTTCGCGGCCTCGATCGCGGCGTTGCTCTACTTCCTTCCGCCCGTCCTCGACGACCCCAACTACATCGTCAGTGCAGGAGCCGATACCCGCGTGGTCATCGGCTCCCTGCTCGACACGGTCAACGCCATCGCCTGCGTCGGCACCGCCGTCGCCTTCTACCCCGTGGGACGGCGACTGAGCGGGTCCTTGGCCCTCGGCTTCGTCGCCACCTGCATGTTCGAAGCGGCCGTCATCATGACGGGAGTCGTGAGCCTGCTCGCCGTCGTAACCCTGCGTCAGGAAATCGCGGGCACCCCTGCCGCGGAGTCCCTCACAACCACCGGCCACGCACTCGTCGCGATCCGCGACTCCACATTCCAGTTCGGCCCCAACGTCAGTGCCGCCCTCAACGCGCTGATGATCGGCACCCTCTTGTACCGGTCGCGCATCGTGCCGCGCATCATCCCGGCCATGGGCCTGCTCGCCGTCCTCCCGCTGCTGGCAGCGAGCGTCGCTACCATCCTCGGGCTCACCGAGCAGGGCTCGGTCGGGTTCGCCCCCGGTGGCGCACTGATCGTCGTCTGGGAGCTGACCCTCGGCATCTACCTGGTCGTCAAAGGCTTCAAGCCATCAGCGCGGCTGGCCGCCGCAGCACCTGCTGGCGCCTGACGCACAGCCAGAGCACAAGTGGCCCACCGCACGCAACGGTGGACCACTTCGAACAGGTCCGCGCCGCCCGCGTCCGGGCGCTGACCCGAACCCCCGCTCCGCGTCGATCTCGGCGGTCCCCGCACGCTCCCTTGGTCGACGTCGTCGACGACGACGACCTCCTCTTCGCATCCTTGTGCATCGCGCTCACGCCCCCCTGATTGCCTCCGTCTTCAGTGACCAACCGCCCCGCACCGACCACGAGCTGCGGGAGGCGCTCGAGAGCCGTCGCCGGTTCGGCTGATGGCCCACATCCCCGGCCCGAGGGGGCGATACTGCAGGGGATGCCGTCGTGGCCTTCACGACGCAGTTCCGGAATCGAGGACGTCGATGAAGCCTTCCCGTGGTGTTCGACTCGGATTCGCGGCGGGGCTGGCCCTCGCCCTGCCCCTTGCCGGCTCCACCGCGGCACAGGCTGGGGAGAAGCGCGAGCTCACCGTCATGACGCAGAACCTGTACCTCGGGTCGAGCCTCAACCCGGCCCTCGGGGCCACGACCGGCGAGGAGCTGGTGGCCGCGGTCGCCGAGATCTACGGGACCATGGTCTTCACCGACTTCCCGACCCGGGCCGAGGCGATCGCGGACACCATCGAGGAGCACGAGCCCGACCTCATCGGGCTGCAGGAGGTCTCGAACTGGATCGCCCGCGGGTACGTGCCGGGGGCGGCCCCGCCGAGCTACGACTTCCTGGGGATCCTGCAGGACGTGCTGGTCGAGCGGGGCCTGGACTACGACGTGGCCGCGGTCTCGGACAACGCGGACATCGGCCCGGCACCGCTCGTGGCCCCGGCATTCGGCTGTGCTGCACCTCCCCCGGCGTTCGTGTGCGACGTGTCGCTGCAGGACCGCGACGTCATCCTCGTCAACGCCGACACCGCCGGGCTCAGCTGGTCGAACCCCCAGGATGCCCGCTTTACCGCCCAGCAGACTTTCCAGCTCCCGGGGGTGCCCACGCCGGACTCCTTCGGCCGCGGCTGGGCCTCGGTCGACGGCCTCTATCAAGGTAAGAAGTTCACGTTCGTCAACACCCACCTCGAGGTCGAGGGCTTCGACGACGTTCAGGAGGCCCAGGCCAGTGAGTTCCTCGCCGGCCCGGCACGTGGCCCGGCCGTGATCGCCACCGGCGACTTCAATTCCGCCGCCGACGGCAGCACCACGACGTCCTACGCCGACCTGACGAAGTCGTGGTTCACCGACGCCTGGTCGGTCAACCCCGGGGAGCGAGGGCTCTCGTGCTGCCAGAACTCCACCCTCACCAACCCGTCGTCGGCGCTGCACAGCCGGATCGACCTCGTGCTCACCCACGGCGCGGTGCGGCCGCTTACCGCCACACTGGTCGGTGACTCGCCTTTCGCGTCGACTCCCCCGTTCTGGGCCTCGGACCACGCCGGTGTCGTCGCGACGGTCCGGCTCCACTGAGCGGGCCGAGCGCCGCGATGCTGTCGTCGGAGGTGGTGCCGGTCGACAAGCCTGACGACGTCAACGTCGTCATCGGGCAGGCGCACTTCATCAGACGGTCGACGACCTCCACGAGGCGCTGGTGGGGTGAGCCCGTCAGTGCCGTTCTGGGTAGCACGGGAGAAATGGCGCACCCGTAGGAGACGACCGCTTCTGCCGCGAAGAGCGCGTCGTGCCCATGTTCGGAAGGATGCGTGACCCGCCAGTGATGCGGCAAGTCCGACGCGGGAGAAGCTCCCCGCGTCCCGTCGTTCAGCTACCTTCCTTGCATGGAGGAGCGCACGGTCGTTGTGACCGGCGCCTCGACGGGCATCGGCCTTGCGGTCTGTACACTGCTCGCCCTGCGGGGTTACCGCGTCGTAGCGGGTGTGCGCAGCGACGCCGACGCCGATCGGCTGGCAGCGCTGGACCCTGCCCACATCGAGCCCTTCCACCTCGACATCACCTCTGACGATGACATCCGGTCGCTGGCGCGCCATCTGGCCGACGGCCACCGCGTCACGGCCCTGGTCAACAACGCCGGGATAGCGGTCCCCGGGCCGATCGAGCTGTTGTCGACCGAGGAGTGGCGGCGGCAGTTCGAGGTCAACGTCTTCGGCACCGTCGCGGTCACCCAGGCGCTGCTCCCCCACGTGCGGGAGAGCCGCGGACGGATCATCAACGTCAGCTCCATCTCCGGATTCGTGGCACCGCCGATCCTGGCGCCCTACGCCGCCTCGAAGCACGCGCTCGAGGCGTTCTCGGATGCACTGCGACGCGAGCTCGGGTCTACCGGGGTCCGCGTGGTTGTGGTTGAACCAGGCGACGTCGTCACCCCTATCTGGACCAAGGGCAGGACCGGCGCCGACCGACGCATCGAGGATGCGCCGGACGACGTCCGGGCCAGGTACGCCGACCTGGTCGCGGCGGTGCGAGCCCGGTCGGAAACCGCGATGCGCACGGGCATGCCCGCCGAGAAGGTCGCCGAAGTGGTGCTCCGGGCGCTGACGGCCGAACGGCCGCGGACCCGCTACCAGGTCGGTCGGGAAGCGAAGGTGCTCGCCCAGGTGTGCCGGGTGCTGCCTGACCGGGTCATGGACGCGGTCGTGCGTCGGGCGTTGCGGTGAGACCTGATTCTGGCCCGCTGGGCTGAGTGACCCATGAAGCATCGTTTCGGGCAGCGGGACCCAGATGCGACCTTCTCAGCCCTGTTGCGGGTCTCGGTACCCGCGAGCAGGCTCACCGATGAGCTCGTCGGCGCGACGCTCGAGGACGTCGGGCGGCTGGTGTCGGCGTGGCCGTCCGCGGCGCGAGCCGTGCTGCGTGTGAGCGTGGGGGCGTTGGAGACGGGCTCGATGCTGCCGCAGTTCGGCTCTCGGCGGTTCTCCCGGCTCGACCTGCCCGATGCGGTGCGCTACCTGCTCTGGTGGGACACCCGGCCTCTCGCGCTGCGCCGGGTGGTGCTGCTGGCTCGTGACCTGGTCGTCATGGCGTTCTACGAGCAGCCGGAGGTGCGGCGACGAGTCGGCTACGTTCCCGATCCGTGGATCGACGCGGTGAGCGAGAGGCGTCGCGAGCAGTGGGGCGAGGAGATCGTCAATCACGAGCGGTTGCTGATGGCGCGGTCCCCGTTGCGTCCCAGTTCGAGCTCGTCCCGCGCGGCCGGCCAGATCCGGCCAGCCAGCGAACGGGACAACGGTGCGGCGTTCGACGTCGTGATCATCGGGTCGGGTGCCGGTGGTGCCGTCGTGGCAGCTGAGCTGGCGGAGTCCGGGCTGTCCGTCGGGGTCCTCGAAGAGGGCGAGCACCACGCGACGGGCGAGTTCACGACCCGAACCCTGGACATGCTGCGGATGCTGTACCGCGACGGTGGTGCCGCGACGACGCTGAGCCGCGCCCCCGTCCAGTTCGCCGAGGGACGCTGCGTGGGTGGTTCGACCGTGGTCAACGGGGGGATGGCGTTTCGGGCGTCGGAGCGGGTGCTACATCGGTGGGCGTCCGCGGCGGGACTGCCGGGGCTCAATCTCGACGACCAGTACGCGCGTGTCGAGCGGCTGCTGTCGGTCGGCCCGCCGGACCCGGACTCGATCGGCCGCGACCAGCAGCTTCTCAAGGCCGGCGCCGACCGGCTCGGATGGCGGGTCATCGAGTGCCGACGGGCCCACGTGCACTGCGGCGGCTGCAACGTCTGCGTGTGGGGCTGCCCGACAGGGGCGAAACAGTCGGCGCTGGTGTCCTATCTGCCTCGCGCAGTCTCGTTCGGAGCGAGCGTGTGGACGAGCTGTCGCGTCGATCGGGTGCTGATGAACGGGAAGCGGGCGGTTGGGGTGGTGGCGAGCGTGGCAGGCCATCCGGTGACCGTCCGGGCGCGGCGGGTCGTGCTCGCTGCCGGCGCGGTGCAGACCCCTGCCCTGCTTCAGCGTTCGCGGGTCGCGTCACCCTCGCATCAGGTCGGACGCAATCTGGCGTTGCACCCGGGCGCGGCCGTCACTGCGGTGTTCGACGAGGTCGTGGACGGCTGGGCCGGGGCTCACGAGTCGTATCAGGTCCGCGAGTTCGAGAACGAGGGCATCATCCTTGCCGCCGTGAACCTGCCGCCGTCACTGGTGACCAGGACGCTCCACCTGCGCGGCACCGAGCTGGATGAAGCAATGGCGGAATATCCGCGGATGGTGACCGCAGGAGTACTCACCGAAGACACCGGCGCCGGTCGGGTTCGGGCCGTCGGGCGCCGGGATGTCGCCGTCACCTACCCGGTCAGCCCGATGGACTCCACGCGCGTCGTGCGGGCAGTGACTCTTCTCGGCGAGGCACTATTCGCCGCCGGGGCACGACGGCTGCATCTGCCCCTCGACGGCGCGCCCCCTGTCGACTCCATGGACGAGTTGCGTCGCCTGACCGAGGCACCGATTGCCTCGGGGCGCCTCGAGCTGTCCACTGTGCACCTGATGGGGACCGCCCGCCTGGGCGCCGACCCAGTCACCTCGGTGTGCGACCCCTACGGCGCGGTGCGCGACACCGAACGGCTGTTCGTCGCCGACGCCAGCCTGTTCCCGGCTCCCGTCGGGGTCAACCCACAACTCACCGTCATGGCGCTCGCAACCCGGGTGGCAGAGAGGATCATCGACACATGGTGACGCCAACTCCGGAGTACCTCGACCTCGTCGCACAACCACAGCGCGAGCTGCGCCGTTGCATGCTGCGCGGGATGCCGCCCGTCGCCGACGACCTCGTCGGCCGCGAGTACCGCGGCACGAACGTGCCTGCTACGTCCCGGCTGCTCGGCATCCGTCGGTTCATCAAAGGCTTCGAACACGCAGAGGATGACACGGTGACCGGGTACAACCGGCGGGTCCGGGGCAGCAACCTGACCACACCGTGGACGGCGAGCACCTGGCACGACAAGCAACGGTTCGGCTACTTCAGCGTCACCCCCGTTGACCCGCTTGCGCACGACAACCGATACCTCAACGCACTGCTGCTCGACTACGGCAGTGGACTGAACCAGCCGCGCGACCCCACCGCTGTACTACGCGACTACCTGGTGCGCACCCAGTCCGGCCTGTTGCTTGGGCACGCATTCCTGGCGCTCGGGCAGCAGCGGATCCCCGTCGGCTACTTCGTGCTCGAGCCGCTGTAGACACTCAGCTCAGCGGCAGCGGCCAATCCACCGCGGATACAGCCCAGCCACCCCGACGGCCCAGGAAGCGCCCGCCCGACAAACCCGGCCAGCGGCTACTTGACACTGGTCGTATGGCCGGTGTCTGGCCAGACTCGGTTCAGGTGATCGGCGGGATGCTCTCCAAGCGGCTGCCCACCAGGTTCGTTCGGTGTTGGCTCACCATCGGGTTGCGGCCCGCCGGGCACCGTGACGAACCATCGCGACACTTCTTGCACAACGCCAGGGATGAAGGCGACGACCGGGAGCGCCGCGGAAAGGCCCGCGAGGGCGAGCGCACGCGACGATGCGGGATCCGCCGTCGCTGTGGCCATCCTTCAAGGTAGCCCTCGACGAGGACGCCGGCGAGCGATGAAAGGCGGGATGGCCCCGACGCGCTTGGCTCCTGGCCCTGACGGTGTCGAGATCTCCGCAGCGTGGTATTTGGCCCGCATGGGGCGATGCTCTCCAACCGTGCGAATCAGGGCTCCTTTGGCTGGGGAGGCATCACCAAGGACGCCAGCCAAGCGAGAGGTCCGCACCGACAGGCTGACCATGCGCGTCTGGAGCGCTGATTGTCTGTTCTGACGATTGTCGACGTCTACCACCGCTCGCCGGACGAATTCCGAGCCGACATCCCAATCAAGCGGGCGCGGGTCCTGCACGAAGAAGCGGGGTAGCGGGTCGCCTCATCGCTCGGCTCGCCGATCCTTCGAACTCGCGGCGCTGTGACCCAAACGGCCGCACCGTGCTCTCGAACGGGGCGACGTGGATGTCGATCTTGAATCACCGGACCTTCCGCGGGCACGAGCCACGCCACCTGGCTGTCAGTAGTCGACGCTGATCGCGAGGCGGCACTGGTCGCTGGGTCCCCACTCGACGGGGTCGTTGATGGCTCGAACCGACACGGCATCGGCCAGAGCGTCGGTCGCGAAGACGAAGTCGAGCTGCCGGGTTGCGGTCCGTGGAGTCTGGCGGGAGTGGTGAAACGTCGGCACTCTGACTGTGCGGTGGGAGTTCCGCCGGCCAGGGATCTGGCCTGCCGGCCGTGCGGAACTTGATGTCCCACGAAGACCGTGTCGTAGCGCCGTCTCCAGTACTCGTTGAAGTCTTCTCCGTAGTCCTGGAGCTCTTGGGCTACTACCTCGCGACGGCGGTCCTCGCGTGAGTGTTGTGGTGCCAGCTGGGTCCGAGTCCCTGCAGCGCTAGCGGTTTCATACCGAAGGTTTTGACATGGTGACGTTGCGACGAGATCTGGCAGGCAAAGACCTTGCTTGCTGGTGCCCACTCGACAGCCCTGCCACGCCGACGTGCTGGTGGAGCTGTCGGCGCCAACGAGTCCGATGATCGCAAAGGTAGCCAGTAAGCGCACGCTCCGCCGCCGGCTGGGTCCGGCCCCATACCGGTGGATCGTCGAGGCTGGCGGGCGACCCGTTGCGTGTCCTGGAGCAGTCCGGCCGGGCCAGCGCGTGCGCCAAGTCAGCGTGAGAGCGGTATCTCCTGGAGAGATGTCACATCGGCGATCAGCGCCGGGCGGAGTCAGTTGCCGGGGTGCTGAGGTGCGACCAGCAGGGCTGCGCGGTGCTGAGATCGCGCCCACGCGAATGTTGCCAGGAAGCCGGCGATGAAGGCGGCCGTCCCCAGGAGCCCGCCCTCGGCCCCATAAGGCTGGCCGGTCCAGAGCGTCGCCGACGAGTCATCGGTGAGGACGAGCACCGACCCGTATTCTCTTCCCGTGGCCACGACGCCGAACACGAATCCCTGCACAAAATTCCACCCAAAATGGAGGCCGATGGGCAGGCCCAGTTCACCGGTCAGCACATAACCGGTTCCGAACAACAAGCCGAAGATGACGATGTTGAACGTGCTCGGCCACGTCGCGTTCTCATTCCCCGCATGCGCCAGGCCAAAGAAGACTGCTGGAATCAGCACAGCGATGACCATCCCCCACCGTGCTTTGGCGACGCCTTCGGCCAGGTTCTTGATCGGGTATCCGCGATACGCCGCCTCTTCCCCGAAAGCTACGGCCGCAACGGCGACGACGCCGACCAGGATGGTGGCCACAAAGGGCTGGCCAGGGGCCGGGGCAAAGCTGCCGGTAACCTTCACCCAGCCCACGGCGAGCTCAACGGCGAGAACCCCGAACAGCAGCAGCGCGCCCAGCACCAGTCCGAAGCCGAGGTCGGTCCACCACTTCCGGCTGAAGTGGAAACCGTAGTCGCTCATCCTGCGATGATCGAGTAAGCGACTCGCCAGGTACAACGCGGCGGCGATCAGAAGCGCGAACACCAGCGCCCGAACTAGGTCCTCATAGAGGTCTGGGAGGCGCCCGGCCAGACCGGCTCGCACGCGGCCGTCTACCGCGGCCGCGAGAAACACAATCACCAGAAATACGAGCAGGCGCCACCCGGCCCGGAGGCGGCGTTCCCGTGCATTCCAGAACAGATTTGCGATTGGACTCAAGGTGAGCACCCCGTCCACGGGAGTCCTCAGAATAGCCGCTCAAGCGGCGCGAGACGCGGCCACGAGCAGCGGGATGCTAGTGCAGCTCCGGGGGATGAACCCGTCGATGCCGCATTCGTGCACGAGGACTTGGTGGGCTGGGTCCAGGATCACGAAGATGCCCTAGGAGTAGCCGAACCGTACTGGTCGGCGAGGTCGACGGGGGGGTCGTCATCGTCTGGGTTCCCTGGCGTCGAGCACTGTCCGGGCGAGGAGCGCGAGCTGGGTCCGCACCGCCCGCTCCTTCAGCTCAGGCGGGTACCGCTTGTGCGTGTCTCCTGGCATGACTCCAACCTTCCCAAGGTTCGAAGTCTCCGGACATGCCGGGGCGGTTCACAGAACCTCGTTGTGGACGCAGCACTAACGGCGGCCTCATGGGGGCAATCGGGCGCAACGAGCAGTTCGATCTCCATGGCTACGCGAGGTACTTGTCGAGCCAGCGAAGCGCGTCGCCGACGAACCTGTTGCGGTGCCACCCTCTGCGAATGACCTCGGCACGCAGGTTGCGGAACCGCTCTCGGACCAGTACCGCCGGCCCTCGCTGTCCTTCGTCCTCGATCTGCCATGCCTGCTGGTGGACGAAGTGGGCGCAGCCAAGGCAAAGGTGCACCCCTGGGTGGTTGCCGAGGTGGACCATGCGGTCGGGGTCACCGATGCTGCCGCAGCACCAGCACTGAACCCTCCCCTCCTCATGCAAGTCGATGGCTGTGACCGGCTCGGCGCTCATTTGTCCAGTGTGAACGCACCGATCACCCCGAGGAAGGGATCCGAAGAACGCGCTCTCATCGGCAGTCCTCAGCCGCCCGAATCTCGGCACGTTCGGCGGTAGACCCGGACGTTTCGGCCCAGCATTCTCGCCTACGCCGCAGCAGACCCGTTGGTCCTCTTGCGCAGCGTTGGCAGCCCGTCGCCGGCCAGCTCGCTCAGGGCATGGGGGCGCCCGGCCACTGCCATCAGCAGGGCTTCGCCGGGTCCGGTGACCTCGTCGCCGTCCCCCGATGACCAGCCGATGTCGGTGGCCACGAGCCGCAACCCTCGGCGGTTGCCCTTCGACGGGAGGGTGGGGGCGGCGAGGGAGAAGTCGAGGACGGCAGTGAGTCGGTCCTGGGGGATGGTGCGTGGCATCCCCAGCGCGCGGCGGATGTCTTGGTGGTGGATGGTGCCGTCGGTCATCGCGATGCCACCTCCGAAGCCGGCCGGCAGGCCGCTGGGTCGCTGGTTGCGGGCGAGGAGGTCGACGATGTCGGAGGGCGTCAGGTCGCGGTAGCGGTCCAGTGCGACGTCGTTGACCCGGCCCGATCGCAGGCCGCCGCGCAGGAAGGTGCCTATGGTGGCGAGCGTGGACAGCTCGTCGTAGCTGACCACGTGGGCCGCGACGTCCCGCACCCGCCATCGGGTGCAAAGCGACGGCGCGTTCCACTGGTCCTCGGTGAGGCCTCGCAGGAGGGCGAGCAGGTCGGCCCGTTCCTGCTCGGCCATCGCCATCAGGTCGGGCTTGGTCATCGGGAGTTCCTGTTCACCGCGGGTCAGGGCCTGGTAGCGGGCCAGGTACAGCGGCCACCCGTCGTCGACGTTGACGCCGTCGCGCATGCTCTCCCACCCGGTGCCGTGCCGGTCCAGGTACAGGTGCACGAGGGTCACGGTCGTGCGACCGTCACCGTCCGGGGTGAACGTGACCTCGACCTCGCTGGTGCGCTCCAGGTCAGTGGCGACCTGCCAGTCGGGGCCGATGTCCCAGCTGAACGAGATCGTGTTCGGCGGGTCGAAGGCCAGGACCCGACCCCACCGGCAGACGCTGCCGTCGACGCCCTGGTCGTACACGTCGCCGCCGACGTGCTGCTCGAGCACGGTCCGCTCGATCGGGACGGCCAGCATGTTGTGCTCGCGCGGCTTGATCCGGTCCAGGTCGGTGAACGCCCAGAACGCCTGCTCCTGCGGCAGGTCGACCACCACGTGGTGGCGCACGGACCCGTCGGGTTCCACACTCATCCGCTTCCCCTCTCCTGCTTTCTGCTCGGTGCCGCGAGGTTGTCGAGCGCCTCGGACCAGAACTGGTCCACTTGACGTCGGTACCGTGCCAGCCGCTGCGCGTCGATGCTGTAGACCCGGGTTCGCCCCCGGGGCGCGTCACGGACGATCCCGGCATCCCGGAGCACCTTCAGGTGCTGGCTGACCGCGGGCCGGCTGATCGGCATCGCCGCGGCCAGCTCGGTCACGGTGCACGGCCCGGCGGACAACCGCTCGACGATCGAGCGGCGGCTGGCGTCCCCCAGCAGGGCCCACGCGTCCAACGGGTAAGTCACCACGAACGCGTAAGTTACTACTTACCGGTCGTGCGCACAACCTGTCGGCTCATCCCCCGGCGGACGCGAGGGTGGCCATGGTGCGGCCCAAATCGCCGCGATCCGCAATGGTGGCGGGATCAGCCGCCACGTCGCCACTCGCGCGGACGCTGCGGCGAGCCGTCGTTCGACATGGTCTCAGACCGTCTGCTCCTCGACGACGTCACGCGCGACGGCGGCGCTCGAGGTCCTCCCGGGAAACCAGTCATTTCGCGCTGCCTGCCAAGCTTCGAGCGAGACGCACTCAAAGTTGCCCGATCGAGCTGTGGCGAGGTGTCCGCTCGCTGAGCCCACTGCCGAGCGGAGGCGTGCTCACGGCGACCTTGGCGCGGGATCGCGACGCTGGCACCAGACCGTGGGTCTCAACGGCGGAGATTCGGCGCCCGGCTCAGCGCCGCGACTTCTTCGGGTGGGTCCGACTTCGCGGACTCAACGGCCTTCACCACCCAGGCATCCAGATCGCTCTCCCCGCGTACGGCGTCGGCCGGGACGATGGCCCATCCCGCGCATCGGCCGTCCGGTGAAGTCCACGTCCGTCGCTCCGGAGGTGATCGCCGCGTCGTGGTTTTCCTTGCCCACGCGGACCATCAGGTCGGCCCCCGAGGAGGCCGCACGCCATGTGGGTGTTCACCATGAAGGCCAGGCCTCCAAACATCTTGCTCTCGTCGAAGGCGGTCAGGTCGGCGAGCAGCTCCCGCGCCCGCCCGCCTCTTCCCCGCGGCGGCCCGGGAGGTAGAGAGCCGCCGCTCGGCTGACGCCGGTTCTCAGTAGTGTCAGGCCATGGCCGACGTCTCGGTCCGGGTGCTCGGAGGCGACACCGGCGCCGCGTCCAAGGGCACGCTCGAGGAGCTGCCCGTTCTACTGGCCCAACGCCGGCACTGGGTCTGGGTCGACGTCCCCGAGCCCGACCAGTCAGCAGCGCTCCTGCTCACCGATGTCTTCGGGGTGCACCCCAAGGCGGCGGCCGACGGGTTGACGCGCAACCACATCGCGCGACTCCACTACTACGGTGACGTGCTCTACCTCGCGCTCCACCGGCCGGAGCCCGGCGCCGCGGGTCACGTGCACTACCTGGAGCTCGACCTCTACGTCGGGCCGCGCTTCCTCGTGACGCTGCACGGCCCCCGCAACGAGGTCGTGCCGCTCGAGGCGATGCTCCGCGAGACGACGGACGTGGCGGCCCGCATCGACGCCGGCCGGCTGCGCCCCACCCGGCCCGTGGCGCTCCTGTACGCGCTGGTCTCGGCGTTGACCAACGTGCAGGAGCGGCTCGTCAACGAGTTCGCCCAGCAGGTGGGCCTGCTCGAGCAGCGGGTCATGGTCCAGGCCGACGACGACCATCCCCAGGAGTTCCTCGACGAGCTGTTCACCGTGCGCCACACGCTCCTCACGGTACGCACGATGGCGGCCCAGGGCGCCGAGGTCCTCGCCCGAACCGTCACGCTGGCGGGCCGGGCGGTCATCGCCGTGGCCGACGAGGAGCCGCACGCAGGCCTCCGGGCCGACCGGCACGCGCTGGAGGACCTGCGCGACCAGTACGAACGGCTCGACCGGATCACCCGCAGCCAACTCGAGTTCCTCGAAGGGGTCACCGACTTCTACCGCGCCCGCACCGACACCCGCATGACCATCGCCGCCGAGCGGCTGGCCGTCATCGCCGCGGTCACCCTGCCCGTCGCCGCGCTCTCGAGCGTCATCGGGATGAACGTCATCGTCAACGACAGCACCCAGTGGACGGCCCTCGTCGTGCTCGTCGTCTTGATGGCGGCGCTCTCGTCCACCCTGCTCGTGTGGGTGAAGCGCCAGGGCTGGTGGTGACCTTGCGGCTCAGACTTCGGCCACAGGTCCGCGACGACGCCCCTCCGGGAGCTCGACCACCCAGACACGTACCCGGACCACCGACACCCTCCGCTACGGGGGGCGTAGGTGCGGTCACGGTCCCCGTCTCGGCCCGCCGGTACCGCGAGAAGCGGCACCACGCGGAACCTTGGGGCCCCGAGATCCGAATCAATCTTGGTCCCATTCTCGAACCCTCGGGGCCATGAGCGTCCCCGGCCGGAGTGGTGCCATATTCATCCGCTCGCGGGCTGGCCGGGTCTACTCCACCGCGTCGCTGCCAGGGTGCTCGCGGCGGGTCGCGGCTCTGCCGCACCCTCGTGGCCCCCTGTCGGTCAGTGTCCGCGGCGGGGCACTCAGGAAGGAGAGTCCCCTGCGGTCTCGGGGTCCGGTTGGTTTACGTCGCGCTTGGCGGCGGCAGGGCGAAGGCCCCGGGGCGGCTTTGGCACCTCGGGCGGCAACCCTAGGTCGAGTGATCACTGCCCTCCTGTGTGATCGCATGCCATGCTCGTCGAGGACCCTCCACGCGGGTCCGGCAGCAGAGTGGTGATGTGGGTCGCTCAGGAGGTAATCATGACTTCAGGATCCGGCACCGCGACAGACCCTTGGGTTCTTACAACGGCGCCTGGCTCGGCGACATACACGATGTACACGGATGAGGAGCTCGATCCCCCCGCGTTGGTTTGCGAGGTCGGGTCGACAACCTTGCGCTACCACCTGAGCGCGGTTGAGGACCTGCATCGCTGGCTGGTCGAACAGCGCGGGTGGGTGGACCTCGGTGCCACTGACGAGAAGAAGGACCCTGCCCCGGGATCTGTCGAGGCGTGGGGCCGGTCGCCGGAGAACCCAGTTGGCGGATGGTACGGCCTGCGGAAGGGATACCGCGGTCGGTTCGGCATGTACCTTCCGCCTCTGCTCGAGGCCCAGGGCCTTGCGGAGCTCACTCATCAACCCCGTAACAACCAGATTCGCGCGCTCTGAGCCCCGGTAGCAGCTCAGGCGGAGCACCCGTCAGTGCTCTGGCTGCGCCGGGAGACGAAGGGGACGGGAGATCCTCGTCGAGCGGATCTCCCGGGCGCTGAGTAAGGCGTCGGACCGTTAGATGGCCGTGAGACCTGCTACATCGATGCTGGTTAGCAGGGCTGCATCGGATTGCTGATCCGATGCATGCAGGACGGCCCACCCCAACGCGGATACCGGATCCGCCCCTGGTCGCTTGGCGACAAGCCGAGAGAAGGACGGTAGCCCCCTCCGCGGCACGTGGCCACGGAGGGGGCGGCGGATTCGGTCCCGACGTCGTTCACCCGGGAGTCAGCCCGGTTGTCAGACCAAGCCGAGCTTCTCGCGAATGACCTGGTCGTCGCCGGTCTCCAGCTCCAGCACATCGCCGGACCTGCGCTCTGCCGACCAGTCCTTCTCGTGCTCATTCTTGGTGTAGGCCAACATCCACCCGTCAGGCGTCAGGATCATGCTCAGTTCCCGACCGTCGCTCCTTCGACGCCTCGCTGCGCCGTCCTCGAACAACTCGTTGATGCGGGTGGTGAGTTCCTGCAGTTCTTCGTCGTGGTGTTCGGTAGTTCGCGCAACACGTGCGAAGCCAACCACGGACTGGGTGCTCCCCCCTTTCCTGCAGATCAGGTCGTCACCAATGATTCCCCATGTGTAGCCACCTCGGTCTGGTAACACTGTTCATCCTCCCTGTGTTCGATCGACTCCCATCCGGGAGTCCCCCATCGCCCATGGATAGGCTCATCTATTACACACCAGCGCACCCCGACTGACCGCCGACTTCACGGGTTCTTGAGTGCGGCGAAGGTGGTGACTGGGGTTTCTTTGGTGTTTACCTTGCCCCGCGGAGGCGGCAGGGGGGGCCAGGCTGGGGGCGACCCTTCGGCCTGCCCGGCCACGTGCAGGTGAGCCCGGCCGGTGCATAGGCACCGGCCGGGCTCACTCAGACGCTCGTGGGTCAGCCGAGGATCCCAAGGAGCTGGTTGAGCAGGGTGGCGATCTGGTTGAGGATCGCGTTCAGGCCGGTCGGGCCGTCAAGCAGGCCTGCAACGGCGCAGAGCAGGTTGCCGAGCAGGTTGCCCGGCCCCTGCTGGGCGGTGATGTTGAGGTGGACGGTGTCCAGGAAGACCTCGAGCCCCAAGAGGTCAAGGTTCAGGGGGCCGAGGACGAGGTCGAGGATCTGGCAGCTGCCCGTGCTCTGGGCGAGGTCCACCGGAAGTGCAACCTGCTCGGTCCCAGTCGCGAGCACCGCACCGGCCTCGTCGGTGATGGTGCCCGAGAAGGTACCAATCGCCATCAGCGTGCCGCCCTGGTTGGCGAACCGCTGAACGTCGAAGACGCCATCCACGGAGCCGGTGCCATCAGCGAGCGTGCCGGCGATCGGAACGCTCTCCACTGGGGCCGCCTGCCGGGGCTTGGCGTGAGCCGAGGTGGGGGCCGCGATGGCTGCCACGGTCGCGATGACCATCGCGACGAGCAGGGCGAGCGACTTTCCTAATGATCTCTTCATTGCACTCTCCTTGTGTGAGTGACGGTGCAGGGCTCCTCGTGTCGTGGATGCCCCCTCGCATGAAGGGAGACCCCCCCAGCGCCCACCCATGACGCGGGGCAACCATGAGATAACGGCGGCGGGCCCCTCGTGGCCCCGTGTCGCCGGGGCGCGAGAGGTGCCAGCGAAGAGTTCGCTCAGGGCGCCCGCGTCATGCATCAGGACCAAGGGCGTCCGCGCCGCCTGCGGTCTCCGTAGCCCGCCCACCCCAAGCACCTCGACCTTATGGGCCGGCTGCCAGAGCAAGGCTGACCGTGACCTAGGCCGGGAGCCGGGGCGCCCGCTCAGCACCAACCACCAGAAAGTAGGCGCGCCATACCCCGGAACCCGGCGCACGCGTGTCAGGATCTGACTCTGCCGTGGGAGTTCAGGGCCCGCGATGGTGGGAACCGCCCCCGAACTCATTGAGGTCGGGGGCGGTTCTGTGGCCGGTCAGGCCTCGGCTGGCGGAGGCCCGACGCATTTGACCGTACCGATCGCGCCCAGGAAGACAGAATCTTCCTACGCTGAAGCGGTGGACCTTGAGGTGGTTGTGACCTTCGGCGTGATACTCCTCGGCGGCTTCGCACTGGGCACGCTCTTGAACGTGGGGGGACCGCGGGACGACGAGGCGGCGGCGATGCACCGTGATCTGGTGAGGCGAGCACTCGGGTGGTTGCCGGGCAGATTCCAGGCGAATGAGATCACCGTGCACCCGAGACGCAGCTCAAGCCCCTACGGGTAGCTGTGGCCGCGAGGGGCCACGTCGGGACCCGCGGTGGCCCAGCCTGCCTCTTGCGTCGCGTTTCAGTCCGCGCAACAACGCAGGCAACATGCCTCGTTGCGCACGCAGGGATCGCGGCATCGCTCAGTGGCCGGACGCTCACAGCTTCGACACCCGTGTCGGGGCCGCCGCCCAGCGTTGCGAACCGTGGACGGCTGGCAGCACCGCACTCTGGGCGAAGAGACGCCGACTCCGGGACAGCGGTTGCACCTCTTGCAACCATCGGCACGATCGATCGCCCTGTCTGCGGTGAGTCGAGCGCGAAGCCCTGCATGAAGTCGCCAGCCCTATCGGAGTACCTCGAGTTCAACGGACGCGACCACTGGACCTGCGGCGCCACGCCGAGATGAGTTGTCGACCAACTCCGCTCACGCGGATTCCGTTGCGGCCAGCCGCGGCTCGACCTGGTCCCGGACCTCGGCTCCTCGACATGTCGCGCGCGACGGCGGCGTGTTAGTCGCCCCCGGGCAATCGACCTGGTGCCGGTGTGCGCCAGTCAGACCAGGTCGCGCCCCGTCGTCCCAACCTTCTGACTCATTTCCCAGGCTTGCAATGCCTCCCGCCAGCACCCGCCAGGACACGACCCGGCCCGACATTTTGGGTCACATTTTGGGTCACCTTCCGACCCGGTCGACGTCCGCTATCCGGACACGAGTAAGCCCCCGACAGCGTTTCCGCTGGCCGGGGGCCCGTCGTCTGTCTCAACACAGAGCGCGCCCGAAGGGATTCGAACCCCTAACCTTCTGATCCGTAGTCAGATGCTCTATCCGTTGAGCTACGGGCGCCCGTCACGCGTCGGCGCAACGAGAGAGCAGACTACCGGAGCGCTTCGCCGCGCGAGAAATCCACGGCATCCCCCGGCGTCCCCTGTAGCACCCCGGTTCGAGCACGGGAACAGGCAGTGAGCCGAGCCGCTCCGCCGGGCGACCGCCCCTGCCGTACGGCTGGCAGACAGCGCCCCCCGACTGCCTGTCGGTCGGCACGGCCGTGGGCCTGTAGCTGACACCGCGGGTGCAACATCCGCACGGCCGACCGGCGCTGCCGGCCCTTCCACGAGATGCTGCCGCGGGCACCTCCCTGTGAGGAGCCTCATAACGTGCAAGCGCTTCCGCGGTGGCTACCCATCAGTACCCGGGCATACCGTGGAAACGAGGCACCCAGCGGCGGGCGCCGTGCCACCGTCACCAGCGGACTCATGAGCACGCCCGAGGTGGCCGACCAGTTGAGCCGGACCGGCGGAAGGACCACCATGACCACCCAGGCAGACCACACGACGAGGGGCACGAGTCACCCAGGCCTGCAGGCCTGGGTCGACGAGGTGGCAGCCCTCACGACCCCTGACTCGGTCCACTGGGTCGACGGGTCCGACGAGGAGTGGGACCGCCTCACGACCGCGCTCGTCGACTCCGGCACCTTCACGCGGCTCAACCCCGACAAGAAGCCGAACTCCTTCCACGCGGCATCCGACCCGAGCGACGTCGCCCGGGTCGAGGACCGGACCTTCATCTGCTCCGAGAGGGAGGAGGACGCCGGCTTCACGAACAACTGGAAGGCGCCCGCCGAGATGAAGGCGGTCATGACGGACCTCTACAGAGGGTCGATGACCGGGCGCACGATGTACGTCATCCCCTTCGTCATGGGCCACATCGAGGCCGACGTGCCCATGTTCGGCGTGGAGATCACCGACTCCGCCTACGTCGTGGTCTCGATGCGGATCATGGCCCGTATCGGGGCCGAGGTCCTCGCCGCCATCGAGGCCAAGCCGGACGCGTCCGTGGTCAAGGGCCTGCACTCGGTCGGCTTCCCGCTCATCGACGGCCGCCCGGACGTCTCCTGGCCGTGCTCGGACACCAAGTACATCGCCCACTTCCCCGAGACCCGTGAGATCTGGTCCTACGGCTCGGGTTACGGCGGCAACGCCCTGCTCGGCAAGAAGTGCTACGCCCTGCGCATCGCCTCGGCGATGGCCCGCGACGAGGGGTGGATGGCCGAGCACATGCTCATCCTCAAGCTGACCTCGCCCGCGGGCAGCACGCACTACATCGCCGGCGCGTTCCCGAGCGCCTGCGGCAAGACCAACCTCGCGATGATCGACCCGACGCTCGAGGGCTGGACCGCCGAGATGGTCGGTGACGACATCGCCTGGATGCGCTTCGGAGCCGACGGCCGGCTGTACGCCGTGAACCCCGAGTTCGGTCTCTTCGGTGTCGCCCCCGGCACCGGCGAGCACACCAACCCCAACGCGATGCGCACGGTGGAGAAGGGCAACTCGATCTTCACGAACGTCGCGCTCACCGACGACGGCGACGTGTGGTGGGAGGGGATGACCAGGGAGGTCCCCGCGCACCTCATCGACTGGAAGGGTCGCGACTGGACCCCCGACAGCGGCGAGGTCTCCAGCCACCCGAACAGCCGCTTCTGCACCCCCGCGAAGCAGTGCCCGATGATGGCGCCCGAGTACGACGAGCCCAACGGCGTGCCGATCGACGCGATCCTCTTCGGCGGTCGCCGCAAGACCACCGTGCCGCTGGTCTACGAGTCGCGCGACTGGGCCCATGGCGTCTTCGTCGGGGCGACGCTCTCGTCCGAGACCACCGCCGCCGCGACCGGTGCCGTCGGCGTCGTGCGCCGGGACCCGATGGCGATGCTGCCGTTCATCGGCTACAACGCGGGCGACTACGTCAACCACTGGCTCGAGATCGGCAAGCAGGCCGACGAGTCGAAGCTGCCCAAGATCTACCAGGTGAACTGGTTCCGACGGGACGACGAGGACGGCTCGTTCCTGTGGCCGGGGTTCGGTGACAACGCCCGCGTCCTCAAGTGGGTCGTCGAGCGCCTCGACGGCCGGGCCGAGGCCGTCGAGACCCCGGTGGGCCTGGTCCCGGCGCCGGGTTCGATCGACACGACCGGCCTGGACATGAGCGACGAGCAGGTGGCCAAGGCCCTCGCGGTCAACGTCGAGGAGTGGCGCGAGCAGGAGCTGCCGCTCATCGAGGAGTGGTTCGCGAAGTTCGGCGACACGCTCCCCACCCAGCTCGCCGACGAGCTCGCCACCCTCAAGGCCCGCCTCGAGGAGGCCTGACCCCCGCGCCTGCCCGCGGTTGGACGGGACCCCCGTGGAGATCTCTTCGCGGGGGTTCCGTCCGTCTCGGCTGAGCGTCCGGGGTGCCTCGGCACCAGGTGGCAGACGGCGCAGCACGTCACAGACGGCACACAGCCAACCCATGGACCCGGCTCAGACGGCGCGAGCACACTGGACCCATGGTGACCTCCCGCTCCGTGAGCGCTCCCGCCCTCCGGCGGTCCGACGGTACGCCGGTGCGCGTGCTCGTCGTCGACGACGAGCCGAACCTCACCGAGCTGCTCTCGATGGCCCTGCGCTACGAGGGGTGGGAGGTGCGCAGCGCTGGGAGCGGGCTCGCCGCCGTCCGCGCCGCCAAGGAGTTCGGCCCCGACGCGGTCGTGCTCGACATGATGCTCCCCGACTTCGACGGGCTCGAGGTGCTGCGCCGGATGCGTGGCGAGGACCCCAGCGTCCCCGTCCTCTTCCTCACTGCCAAGGATGCCGTCGAGGACCGGGTCGCCGGCCTCACTGCCGGGGGCGACGACTACGTCACCAAGCCGTTCAGCCTCGAGGAGGTGGTGGCGCGGCTGCGAGCCCTGATGCGCCGCACGGTCGTCGCGACGGACGAGGGCAGCTCGCTCCTCGTCGTCGGGGACCTCACGATGGACGAGGACAGCCACGAGGTGACGCGAGGTGGTGACCAGGTGCACCTGACCGCCACCGAGTTCGAGCTCCTTCGCTACCTCATGCGCAACCCGAAGCGGGTCCTGAGCAAGGCCCAGATCCTCGACCGCGTCTGGAACTACGACTTCGGCGGGCAGGCCAACGTCGTCGAGCTCTACATCTCCTACCTGCGCAAGAAGATCGACGCAGGCCGGTCGCCGATGATCCACACGATGCGCGGCGTGGGCTACGTCCTCAAGCCCGCCGCGTGAGCGGCCACCGGTCCCGGATGCCGCCGCCCCCCTCCCGCTGGACGCTGCGGACCAAGCTCCTCGCCTCCGTCCTCGTGCTGTTCGTCCTCGTCATGCTCACGACGAGCGCGCTCACCGTGCTCGAGACGCGGCGCTACCTCGAGGCGCAGCTCGTCGCGGATCTCGACACCGCCCTAGCCCGTGTCGGTGAAGGCGGAGGGCTCGTCGGTCTCGACCGTCCGGGCAACGGCAACGGCAACGCCAACGGCCTGGGGAACGGGAACGGCCGGGGCGCCCGCGGCGGGCCGGTCGGGGCGCCGGGCGGCGGCGACCTGCTCGTGCTCGGGCTCACGCCGGCTGGCACCGTGGCCACCAACGGCCGAGGAGTCGAGCTCAACGCCGTCGTCAACGAGCAGGGTCGTGACGACACCCTGGACCCAGAGCAGGTGGCGACCGTCGCGGAGGCCGACCTCGGCCGGCGGGCCGCTCGGGCCGACATCGGCGGTGACATCGGCGGCTACCTGCTCACCGAGCGGACCCTCCCGAGCGGCGTCCGGGTCGTCGTGGGCGTCTCGACGGAGCCGGTCGACGAGCTGCTCGCTCGCCTGGTCGCGGTCGTGACCGGAGCGACGGTCGTCGGTCTGGTGCTGGTCGCCGCCGGAGGGACGGTGCTGATCCGGCGCAGCCTCGCTCCCCTGGACCGGGTGGCCGCCACGGCGCGACGGGTGTCGAACCTCAAGCTCGACTCGGGTCAGGTCGCCCTCGCCGAACGGGTGCCCGAGGAGGACGCCGACCCGCGCACGGAGGTCGGGCAGGTCGGACTCGCCCTCAACACCATGCTGGACAACGTCGAGTCGGCCCTCCACGCCCGGCAGGAGAGCGAGACGCAGGTGCGGCAGTTCGTCGCCGACGCGAGCCACGAGCTGCGCACCCCCCTGGCGTCGATCCGCGGGTACGCCGAGCTCACGCGGCGGGAGACCGAGCCGGTGCCACCCACGGTGACGCACGCCATCGGTCGGGTGGAGTCGGAGGCGCTGCGGATGCAGGAGCTCGTGGAGGACCTGCTGCTCCTCGCCCGCCTCGACTCCGGCCGTCCCCTGGAACGCGAGCCGGTCGACCTCTCGCTGCTCGCCGTGAACGCGGTGAGCGACGCGCACGCCGCCGCCCCCGACCACGCCTGGGGGCTGGACCTGCCCGAGGACCCGGTGGAGGTGCCCGGCGACCGGGCCCGGTTGCACCAGATCCTTGCGAACCTGCTCGCCAACGCGCGCACCCACACCCCGGCCGGGACCCACGTCGTCACCAGCGTCCGACCCGAGGGCCCGCTGGTTCGGGTCTCCGTCGCCGACGACGGCCCCGGCATCCCGCAGGCCCTGCAGCAGACCGTCTTCGAGCGCTTCACCCGGGGCGACGACGCCCGCACCCGCGCCAACGGGTCCACCGGCCTCGGCCTGAGCATCGTCGCCGCCGTGGGTCAGGCCCACGGCGGCCGGGTCGAGGTGTCGAGCCGACCCGGCGAGACGGTGTTCTCGGTCCTGCTGCCGGCCGACTGAACCCTCTGCTCGGCGTCGGGACTCAGAGGGGCAGGGCGTAGGCGACGAGCTGGATGCCGGGCACGGGAGACCAGTCACGCTCCGGCATCCGGGTGAACCCGAGCCGCTCGTAGAGACGGTGCGCGGTGTGCATCGTCGTCGATGACGAGAGGACCATCGCGCGGAACCCTCGGCCTCGAGCCAGGTCGACGCTGTGCCGGGCGAGTGCCTCACCGATGCCCTCACCCGAGGCGGCGGGGTCGACCGCGAGCGACCTCATCTCGGCCTCGCCGTCACGGGAGACCTCCGACAGGCTCGACCCCGGCTCGACGAACGTCACGGTTCCCACGACGCCTCGCTCGTCGACCGCCACCCAGACCTCCGCCTCGGCGTCCCGGCGCACTGCGTCCGCGAGGAACTCCAGGTAGTGGGCGTCCGGCGCGATGACGCCGTTCCCGACGTAGGCGTCGACGGTGAGCCGGCCGACCGCCTCCAGCTCGTCTGCGCGGGCGCGACGGATGACGGGCGCGACAGACGGGGCGGGCACCCGGCCATCCTCGCACCCGGGCCCGCTTTGCCCGTCGCAGGATCCGACGGCTACCCTGTGCGACGTTGGAGGCGTCGCCTAGTCCGGTCTATGGCGCCGCACTGCTAATGCGGTTTGGGCTAACCGCCCATCGAGGGTTCAAATCCCTCCGCCTCCGCCGTTCGGAAGGCCCCCGGCTCGCCATGCCGGGGGTCTTTCCGTGTCCGGCCATTGACAGGGTCGCGGACCTGAGGAGGATGGGCGCATGGGGGCCAACGGCTATCGGTCGTCGCCCGACGTGCAGGCGCTGAGCGTCGTGGCCGACTCCTTGGCGCGCCTGAGCGACGACGTGCGTCACGAGGACCCTGAGCAGGCCCTGCGCGTCCTCATCGGTCGAGGGGGCCAGGAGCTCGTGGAGGCACGCTGGGCCAGCATCACCGTCCTGCGAGGTGGCACCTTCCGCACCATCGCCAGCACGGCCCCGACCGCAGATGGTGTCGACCGGCTGCAGTACGAGTTCGGGGCCGGTCCCTGCGTGGATGCCGTGCTGGAGGACACCATGTACCTCACCGGTGACGTCACCGCCGAGAAGCGGTGGGGGGCGTTGGGCCAGCGGCTCCATGCTGCGTACGGGGTGCGGAGCATGCTCGCGTTCCGCCTCCACCTCCTCGACGAGACGGCCACGATCGCGGGCCTCAACTTCTCGTCCGACCAGCGCGACGCCTTCTCGGCGGTCGACGTGCAGCGGGGAAAGGTCCTCGCGACGCACTGCGCGCTCCTGGTGAGCGCGAGCCTCGCCCAGGACAAGGCGAGCAACCTGTTCAGGGCCCTCCAGAGCAACCGCGAGATCGGGGTCGCCGTCGGCGTCCTCATGGCTCGCCACCACCTGACCCGGGAGCAGGCGTTCGACATCCTGCGCCTGGCCAGCCAGCGCACCAACCGCAAGGTCAGTGACATCGCTCGGGAGGTCGCGGACACCGGGTCCGACCCGTTCGACTTCGGCCCGGAGGCGATGCCGTACTCCTGACTTGGTTGACTGAGGTCCATGAGGTCCTTGAGGTCCACCAGGGCACGAGTCGCCGTCGTCGCCGTCGTCGTCCTCGTCCTTGCGGTCGGGCTCGGCGGCGTCCTGTGGTGGCGCCAGCGCGAGGCGGATCGAGACACCGCTGCCCGCGCCGCCGTCACGGCCTTCGTGGCCGGGTGGAACGCCAAGGACATGGACGCGGTGCCCTTCGTCGACGAGGGCGTGCCGGAGCAGTTCGCCACTGCCGTCGAGGACCTGGGGGACGCACCGGTGCGGGTGACGGCCGGTACGGTCGAGCGCGACGGCGACCAGGCGACGGCTGACCTGACCGTCTCGTGGACCCTCCCCGGTGACGTCGCCTGGACGTACGCCGTGCCCGGGCGGGTGGTGCGCTCGGGGGAGCGCTGGCAGGTGGCGTCTCCCAGCGAGGGTTCGCTCTGGCACCCGGAGCTCGGGCCTGACGAGACGTTCGAGCTGGAGCGCACCTTGGGCGTGCGCGGTGACCTGCTGGACCGGTCCGGCCAGCCGCTCATGCCGCCCGGCACCGTGTACGCCGTGCAGCTCGATCCCGTCAACGCGACGCCCGAGTCCGCGGCAGCCCTCGAGGAGGTCGTGGATGTGGACACGGGCACCCTCACGACCGCGCTGGCCAAGGCCACGGCATCCGGGTCCAAGGCGCCGATTCCGGTCATCACCTACCGGGAGTCGGACTTCGCCCCGCGCGAGCAGCGGCTCGAGGCGCTCGACGGTGTGCTCGCCGTCGCCTCACAGCAGCCGTTGGCACGCACCCGCACGTTCGGGCAGCCGCTCCTCGGCACCTTCGGCGAGGTGACGGCCGAGATGGTCGAGGAGGGGGGCGGGCGCTACGTCGCCGGGGACCGCGCGGGACGAAGCGGCCTCCAGGCGCAGTACGACGCCCAGCTGGCCGGCGCGACGGGGCTCGCGGTCGCCTCCAGCGGCGGCACCGTGCTCTTCGAGCGGGAACCGACCGACGGCACCGACGTTCGCACGACGCTCGACCCCCGGGTGCAGGAGGCAGCCGAGCGGTCGCTGGCCGAGGCGAGGCTGGCGGTGCCGGCGGCGCTCGTCGCGATCGACATCCCGACCGGTGACGTGCTCGCCTCCGCGAACTCGCCGTCGACGGGCTTCGACCGCGCCCTGACGGGCAGGTACGCCCCCGGGTCGACCTTCAAGGTCGCGACGACCTATGCCTACCTCACCCGCGGAATCACGACGCCGACGTCTCGCGTCCCCTGCCCCGAGTCGGTCACCGTCGACGGACGGGAGTTCCGCAACTACGCCGGTGAGTCGACCAGCGGGACGCCGACGTTCTTCCAGGACTTCACGGTCTCGTGCAACACCGCGTTCGTCGGCCTCTCGGGCGAGCTCGCCTCGGCCGACCTGAGCGAGGCGGCCCGAGCGCTCGGCGTGGGGGCCGGCTGGGCCGACCGGCTGGGAGTCGACGGCGCGTTCGAGGGCAGCGTCCCTCCCACGACCGGCGGGACGGATGCCGCAGCCGCCGCGATCGGCCAGGGCCGCATCGAGGTGTCCCCGCTGTCCCTGGCCGTGATGGCCGGCAGCATCGGGCGGGGGACGTTCGTCCCGCCGGTCCTGGTGGAGGCGCCTGACGGGGGGGTCCGGCGGCCCACCCCGCTGGACGGGAGGGCGGTCGCGCAGATCCGCTCGATGATGTCCTCGGTGGTCGCGGCCGGGACGGCCACGGTCCTGCGCGGGACGCCGGGCGGCCCGGTGCGGGGCAAGACCGGGACCGCGGAGTTCGGCAGCGGCTCGGGTGCGGTGCCGCGCGTCTGGTTCGTGGGCTACCAGGGCGACGTGGCGTTCGCCGTGCTCGTCGAGGAGGGCACGAGCGGTGGCACGGTGGCGGCCCCGATCGCGAAGAACTTCCTCAGCCTCCTGGCCACGCCGTGACACCCGCGCCATGGGCCCGACGAAGGGGGCGGGACAGGCGAGGGCCCCGCCCGGCATCCGGACGGGGCCCTCGCTCGGCTCGCGCCGAACCAGGTCAGATGGGGCGGACCTGGTCGGCCTGCGGGCCCTTGGGGCCCTGGGTGACCTCGAACTCGACCCGCTGGGCCTCCTCGAGGCTGCGGTAACCCTGGACGTCGATGGCGGAGTAGTGAACGAACACGTCGGGTCCGCCGCCGTCCTGGGCGATGAACCCGAAGCCCTTCTCAGCGTTGAACCACTTCACGGTGCCCTGTGCCATATCGGGGATGACTCTTTCTGTGTGTAGCACGCCGGTCGGCACACGTCGTGCCGATCGTGGATGCGAACTCCAGTCCCCTTGTGGCTCGTTGGTGTTCGACCTGCGAGGAAATGCTGTTGCTGCAACCGCCAGCGACGCTAGCACGCAGCACGGCCCCGTGCGCGTCGCGTCAGGCACCTTTCGTGGACGAGACCGAGGAGATCCTCAGGTCGCCGGGGCCTTGACCGCGAGGACGTCGCAGGACGCGTCGAGCAGCACCTGCTGCGCCGTGGAGCCGGTGATGAGCTTGCCGAGCGGGCTCCTGCGCCGCAGGCCGATGACGATGAGCCGCGCATCGGTCTCCGCGGCCGCGTCGAGCAGCTCGTCCGCCGGCGCGAGGCCCCGGGTCGGCTGCCGGATCTCGTGGTCGATGCCCCGAGCGGTGAGCTGGGCGTCGAGCGCGTCGATGTCCTGCGCCGAGGCGAAGCTGGGGTCGTTGTAGTCGCCGTGGTGGCCGGTGTTGACGACGACCAGCCGCATGCCGCGAAGCTCTGCCTCTGCGATGGCCGTGTCCACGGCGGCCAGCCCTTCCGGGCGGGGGATGTAGCCGACGACGATGGTCATGGTGGCCTCCGGATCTGGTCGGTGGTTCGGGGGTGGGGACGGGACGCCGCACCTGGTCGTCCGTCAGGTGCGGCGTCCCGCGTTCGTCAGGGCGCCGTGCGCGTGGTGCGCGTCACGACTCGAGCGTCTTCGCGCCGGTCATGATCGCCACGCCCTCGCCCATGTCGTGGGACTGCGGGGTGATGACTCCGGCACAGCCACCGAGGCGCTGGATGTGGATCCGGTCGGCCGCCTCCCAGACGTGGGGCATGTTGTGGCTGATGAGGATGACGGCCAACCCGCTGTCGCGCAGCTGCTTGACCATGTCGAGGACCATCCCCGACTCCTTGACGCCGAGGGCCGCGGTCGGCTCGTCGAGGACGACGACCTTGCTCCCGAATGCCGCGGCCCGAGCCACGGCCACTGCCTGGCGCTGACCACCGGAGAGCGTCTCGACCGCCTGACCCATGTTCTGGATCGTCTGGATGCCGAGCTTCTGCACGGACTGGCCCGCGCGCTCCTTCATGCCCTTCTTGTCGAGCATCCGCAGCACGGAGCCGAGCGGTCCCGGCCGGCGCTCCTCGCGCGCGAGGTAGAGGTTGCTCGCGATGTCGAGTGCCGGGATGACGGCCAGCTGCTGGTAGACCGTCTCGATGCCGGCCTCACGAGCGTCCTGCGGGCGCTTGAAGCTCACCGGCTGGCCCTCGAGGAAGACCTCGCCGGTGTCCTGCTGGTAGGCGCCGGTGAGGCACTTGATCAGGGTCGACTTGCCCGCACCGTTGTCGCCGATGACCGCGAGAACCTCGCCCCGGTACAGGTCGACGTCGACACCGTCGAGGCCGATGACGCGCCCGAAGGTGATGACGAGGTCCCTTGCCGAGAGGATGGGCTCGGCGTCGTAGACGGCGCGCTTCTCCTCGGGGAGGTGGTCCACGGTCAGGGGGAGCCGTTCGATGGTGCTCATCGGGGCCCCCGGGAAGTATCGGAGCGACGAAGGAGCGCAGAACTTTCTTGGGTGATGTTCATGCCTTCACCTTCCGGATCCACTGGTCGACCGAGACGGCGACGATGACGAGGACACCGATCGCGAGGAGCCGCCACTGCTGGTCGACTCCGGCGAGTGAGAGCCCGAGGGTGAACGACCCGACGATGAGGGCACCGAGGAGGCTGCCGATCAGCCCGCCGCGGCCGCCGAAGAGGCTCGTGCCGCCGATGACGACAGCGGTGATGCTGTCGAGGTTGGCGTCCGGGATGCCGTTCGCGGTCGCCGAGCCCGCGCGGCCGATCTGGATCCACGCCGCGAAGCCGTAGATCAGGCCGGCCACGGTGTACACGCTGAGCAGGATCCGCTTGCTCGCCACACCGGAGAGGCGGGCCGACTCGGGGTCGTCACCGACCGCGAAGATGTGCCGGCCCCACGCGGTCTGGGTGAGGGCGAACCCGACGATGGCGTACAGCAGCAGGACCATGACCACACCCACGGTGACCCGGAACGGGCCGACCGAGAACGTCTCACCAGTGACGTTGATGATGTCGGGCAGCCGGTTGTTCTGGATGCTCGAGCCACCGGAGTAGAGCAGGGCGATCGCCGTGAAGATCGACAGCGTGCCGAGCGTCACGATGAACGGCGGCAGCCCGACCCGGGTCACGAGCAGGCCGTTGAGCGCTCCGGCTCCCACCGCGAGCGCGATGCCGATGAGGATGGCCAGGAACCCGTTCATCCCGTTCTCGGCGGCGAGGGTCGCCATGACCATCATCGCGAGGATGGTGATGGCGCCGACCGACAGGTCGATGCCGGCGGTGAGGATGACCAGGGTCTGCCCGATGGCGAGGCACGCGACGACGGCGACCTGCTGGAAGAGCAGGGACTGCGCGTTGGGCGAGGCGAACCGGGGGTTGAGGATCGAGAAGACGATGAACGTCAGCACGAGCAGGAAGAGCGGGCTCAGCCACGGGTGGCCGTGGAGCAGGTGCTGGATCCTCTGGACGGGGCTCTGCCGCCGCCGAGCGAACTCGGCGGCAGCAGCCGATGTGGACGACGACATCGAGGTCAGCCCCAGCAGATCTTCAGGGCTTCGTCGGTGGTGATGCTCTCGACACCCTCCGCCGGCTTGTCGGTCACCAGCGCGACGCCGGTGTTGAAGAAGTCGAGGCCCTCGGTGGTGGTCGGCTTCTCGCCGCCACGCGCGATCTTCGCGATGGCCTCCATGCCGAGCGTCGCCATCTTCAGCGGGTACTGCTGGGCGGTGGCGCCGATCGTGCCGTCCTTGACGGAGTTGACGCCGGCGCAGCCGCCGTCGACCGAGACGACGAGGGCGTCGGTGATGCCCGCGGCCTTGAGGGCCGCAGAGGCGCCGACCGCGGCCGGCTCGTTGATCGTGTAGACCACGTTGATGCCGTCGCTGCCGGTCAGGCACGTCTCCATGGCCGTGCGGCCACCGTCCTCGGCGCCGTTGCTCGGCTCGTTGCAGACGATCGTGTAGTCGCCGCCCTTGCCGCCGGTGTACTTGCCGGTCGCGGCCTCGTCGCCGTTCTTCTTCGGGTCGGCCACGTCGATGCCCATGCCCTCGAGGAAGCCCTGGTCACGGTCGTAGTCGACGGAGACGATCTTGTCGTTGAAGAGGTCGAGCAGCGCGATGGTCGCCGGCTGGCCGTCGAGCGTCGTCGCGGCCCACTCGCCGATGAGCTGTCCGGCGAGGCGGTTGTCCGTGGCGAACGTGATGTCGACGGTGTCCGGCGGGTCGGGCGGGGTGTCGAGGGCGATGACGAAGAGCCCGGCGTCGCGGGCCTTCGTGATGGCGTCGTTGACACCGGTCGACATGGGGGTGATCAGGATCCCCTTGTCACCACGGACGACGGCCTGCTCGATCGCGGCGATCTGGCCCGCGTCGTCACCCTCCTGCTTGCCGGAGGCGATGGTGAGGTCGACGTTGTTCTTGTCGGCGTCGGCCTGGGCACCCTTCTGCATGGCGACGAAGAAGGGGTTGGACGAGTCCTTCGTGATGAGGGAGACGCCGACCTTCTCGGAGGCGTCGCCCGAGGAGCCGGAGTCGGCGTCGTCGGAGCCGCAGGCGGCCGCGCCGAGGGCCAGGCCGACGATGCCGGCGGACGCGAGCACCCTGCGCGCCGTGCGCGAGGGTGAGAGCTGACGGATGTGCATGGGGCGAACTCTCCTTTGAGTCTGAACTGGACGACCGCGTCGTGACAACGTTGTCAGCGACATGTCTAGCGGCTGCTTGCGCAAACGTCAAGCCATGGAGTACACATCGTGATGTGAAGGTGACATCGTTGTCAGGCCGGTCGTCGCGCGCCACGATGCGCGACGTCGCCGCACTGGCGGGGGTGAGCCTGAAGACCGTGTCGCGCGTCGTCAACGACGAGCCGGGCGTCTCGGCCGAGATCCGCGAGCGCGTGGGGGCGGCCGTCGCGCGCCTGGACTACCGGCCCAACATGGCCGCGAGCAACCTGCGTCGCACCGGAGCGCGCACCGGACTCGTGGGCGCCCTCGTCCAGGACCTGTCGAACTCCTTCTCCGCCGGGCTGCTGCGGGCGCTCGAGGACTCGGCGCGTCAGCACGGCACCGCGGTCCTGGCGGCGAGCCTCGACGAGGGTGCGGACCGGGAGCAGGAGCTCGTCCACGACCTGATCTCCCGTCGGGTCGACGGCCTCGTCATCATGCCCGCGACACCACGGCAGGAGTACCTCGTCGCCGAGCTGCGCACCGGCACTCCGGCCGTGTTCGTCGACCGGCCACCCCGCGGGATCGACGTCGACTCGGTCACCGTCGACAACGTCGGTGGTGCTCGCGCCGCCACCGAGCACCTGCTCGCCCAGGGCCACCGTCGGATCGCGGCCCTGAGCGACACGCGCACGATCCACACGGCATCCACCCGGCTGGTGGGGTTCACCGAGGCGTATGCCGCGCGCGGCCTGCGGCCCGACCCGGGCCTCGTGGTGCCCGACCTGCGCTCCCCCGAGGAGGCGACGCGCGCCATGCACGCCCTGCTCGCCTTGGACGACCCGCCCACGGCGGTGTTCACGGCGCGCAACATCCTGTCCTCGGGGGTGGTGCGGGCCCTCGCCGAACGAGGGCTGCGCCGCGAGGTGGCCCTCGTCGGGTTCGACGACTTCCCCATGGCCGACCTGCTCGACCCCCCGCTCACCGTCATGCGGCAGGACGTCGGGAGGATCGGGCGGGCGGTGGCCCACATGCTGTTCGAGCGGATCGCCGGAGACGCCTCACCGCCTCGGCACGTCGTGCTCGAGCCGTTTCTCGTGGAGCGCGGGTCGGGCGAGATCCCCCCACCGCCCTGACCTTCCCGCCCCATGCTGGACCTTCGCCTGCGTTCCGCAACCGTGACGCCGCCAAGCACAAGGTTCTCGCGCCAAGGCGCCGTTCGACCCCGGACGCCGGGCGGAGGGCGTGGGATTCGAACCCACGAGACGGTTGCCCGCCTAGCGGTTTTCAAGACCGCCGCACTAGGCCACTATGCGAGCCCTCCTCACGGTTCCGGACGCCCGGCCGGCACAACGTCCGGTCCTCGGGAGTGCGACACCGCGACAGGGAGTCTGCCACGCCCGCGCCGCAGCCTGCGGGGCAGCGCCGGAGGCGGGTCTCCACCGCCGTCCGCAGGTAGGGTCGGAGGTCGACGAAAGGAGCCACCATGGCGAAGCTGACCTTCATCGCCGGCCTCGCCGCCGGCTACGTCCTCGGGGCGCGAGCCGGCCGGCAACGGTACGAACAGATCCGCCGCACCTCGGGCAAGGTCTGGAACTCCGGGGCGGTGCAGAAGCAGGTCGGGACCGCCAAGGAGGTGGCGCGCACGAAGGCGGCCCCCGTGGTCGCCGACATGGTGGCCGACGCCGCCCGGGCCACCGGTGACCGCCTGCGCTCGACCCGCACGGTGGCGGGGGAGGCCGTCAACGGCTCCTCGACGGCGACCTCGGACGGTGCGCCGTCCGCCGACCCCTGGGCGAGCGCGACGCGCACCGACGGCGCGGCCTGAGCCTTCGCCGAGCCGGCGGAGGGGTGGCCAGATGGCCGGCGGGGTCAGATGAAGATCGCGGGCTCGGAGAAGAGCGCGTCGTAGGGATCCTGAGCCGGGCTCTCTGGGAACCGCACGGTCGCCGGGATGCCGGTGGCCACCGCCCCGGCGGGGATGGGCTTGACGACCACCGAGTTCGCGCCGATCTGCACGTCGTCGCCGATCTCGATGTTGCCGAGCACCCGCGCCCCCGCTCCGATGGTCACGCGGTCACCCACGGTGGGATGCCGCTTGGTCCCCCTCGCGAGCGACCGTCCGCCCAGGGTGACCCCGTGGTAGAGCATCACGTCGTCACCGACCACCGCCGTGGCGCCGATGACGACGCCCATGCCGTGGTCGATGAAGAAGCGGCGGCCGATGGTGGCACCGGGGTGGATCTCGACCCCCGTGACCGCCCGGGTGAGGGTCGACAGCATCCGCGCCGCGGGACGCCCGCCCGGGCGCTGCCACAGACGGTGCAACCCCCGGTAGGCCCAGATCGCGTGCAGCCCGGGCGAGTTCACGGCGACGTCGAGGCGCGTCTCTGCCGCGGGATCTCGCAGCATGGCGGCATCGAGGTCCTCGCGGATCCTCGCCCGGGCCCCACGGAGGAACGACATGGTCAGTCGACGAGACCCTCGAACAGGATGGTTGACAGGTAGCGCTCGCCGAAGCTCGGGATGATCACCACGATCGTCTTGCCGGCGTTCTCGGGGCGCGCGGCGACCTGCGCGGCGGCGGCGAGCGCTGCGCCCGAGGAGATGCCGACGAGCAGTCCCTCCTCGGTGGCGGCTCGGCGTGCCCACTCGACCGAGGTGGCGGCGTTGACGTCGATCACCTCGTCGTAGACGTCGGTGTCGAGGATCTCCGGCACGAAGTTGGCGCCGATGCCCTGGATCTTGTGGGGGCCCGGCTGGCCACCGTTGAGGATCGCGGACTCCTCCGGCTCGACGGCGATCATCTGGATGCCGGGCTTGCGCGACTTGAGCACCTGTCCCACCCCGGTGATCGTGCCGCCGGTGCCGATGCCGGCCACGACGATGTCCACGGCGCCGTCGGTGTCCTTCCAGATCTCCTCGGCCGTCGTGCGGCGGTGGATCTCCGGGTTGGCCTCGTTGGCGAACTGGCGGGCCAGCACAGCGCCCTCGCGCTCGGCGACGATCTCGTCGGCCTTGGCGACGGCCCCCTTCATCCCCAGCGACGGGTCGGTGAGGATCAGCTCGGCGCCGTAGGCGCGCAGCAGCGCCCGGCGCTCCTTGCTCATCGACTCCGGCATGGCGAGCACGACCTTGTAGCCGCGCGCTGCACCGACCATGGCAAGGGCGATGCCCGTGTTGCCGGACGTCGCCTCGACGACCGTGCCCCCGGGAGCGAGCTCGCCCGACGCCTCCGCGGCGTCGATGATCGCGACCCCGATGCGGTCCTTGACCGAGCTCGCCGGGTTCTGGAACTCGAGCTTGGCGGCGACGGTCGCTTCCCCGTCGATGATCCGGTTCAGCCGGACGAGGGGGGTGTTGCCGACGGCCTGGGTGACGTCGTCGAGGATGGGCATCGGGTGGGCCTTTCGTGTGCGGGAGACGCCGCCACCACCACGCCCGGCGGGCGCGCGGCATACGGCTGGGTACGGCCGACGACGGTGGCAACCCTCGTCTGCTTATGTGTATTCCAACAGATGGTTATCTCCGGGCACAACGGCGTCCCACCGCAGGGGCGCAGGTCAGCGGTCGAGGCGCCCCCGCTGGACCGCGTTGAGCGGAAGGCGCAGGGCGCGCTCGTCCGCCGCTCGGGCGTCGGACTGCCGGCCCAGGCGACGCAGCAGCTCCGCACGGGTTGCGTGCCACAACGGGTAGCCCTGGAGCCCGTCGATCCCGTCGACGAGGGCCAGGCCCTCCGCGGGCCCTCGCGCCTCGGCGACGGCGACCGCGTGGTTCAGCCGCGCCACCGGTCCGTCGTCGACGCGCAGCAGGACCTCGTACCACGACTCGATCGCCGGCCAGTCGGTCTCCTCCCACGAGGGCGCGAGCGCGTGGCAGGCGGCGATCGCAGCCTGGACGACGTAGGGGTCGGGGTGCGCGGGGGACAGCCGCAGGCCCTCTCCGACCAGCGGGACCGCCTCGGTCACGGCGCCATGGTCCCAGAGCGCGCGGTCCTGGTCCGCGAGGAGGACGGCGGCGCCGGTGGCGTCGGTTCGCGCGGCGCGGCGCGAGTCCTGGAGCAGGATGAGGGCCAGGAGGCCGGTCGCGCCGGGGTCCCCGGGCCGCAGGCGGTGGAGGAGGCGGGCGAGGCGCAGCGCCTCGGCGACCAGCGCCGGCCTGGTGAGGTCGGGTCCGACGGTGGCGGCGTACCCCTCGTTGAACAGCAGGTAGGTGGTGGCGAGGACGGTGGCCCACCGGTCGGGGAGGTCCTGTGCGGACGGGACTCGGTAGGGGATGCCGGCCACCCGGATCTTCTCGCGGGCGCGGGTGAGCCGCTTGGCCATGGTCTGCTCGGAGACCACGAGGGCCCGCGCGACCTCTTCGGTGCTCAGCCCGCACAGGGTGCGCAGGGACAGGGCGACGCGGGTCTCCGGGGCGAGGCTCGGGTGGCAGCACGTGAAGACGAGCCGGAGGAGGTCGTCCTCGACGACCTCGGGCTCGGGGTCCTCCTCCGTCGCGACGACCTCGGCGGCCGGGCCCACGGCGAGGGCCTCCTTCGGGCCGCGGGCCGCCTCACGGCGGATGAGGTCGACCGCGCGCCGCCTGGCCGTGGTGCGCAACCAGGCGGCGGGGTTGTCGGGGATGCCGTCGCGGGGCCAGGTCTCCAGGGCCCTCAGGCTCGCGTCCTGCACGGCATCCTCGGCGAGGGCGAGGTTGCCCGTCCACCGGGCAAGGGTCGCGAGGACGTCCCGACCCGCGACCCGGACGATGTCGGCCAGGACGCGGTGGGCGTCCTCGGGCGCGGGCCGTCCCGCGCCCGAGGGACCGCCGCTCACATCGGGAACTCGATGACGGGGCGCACCTCGACGACGCCGTCCCACGCGGCCGGGATCGTGGCGGCGACCCGCACCGCCTCGTCGAGGTCGGCGCACTCGAGGAGGTAGAAGCCGGTGAGGGCCTCCTTGGTCTCGGCGTACGGCCCGTCGGTCGTCAGCGGCGTCCCGCCCTTGGCCTCGACCCGCACGGTCGTCGCCGTCGAGGTGGGGTAGAGGGCGGCGCCTCCCCGGATGACGGCCTTGGCGGCCTCGCCGAACGCGGAGTACTCCCTCATGGCCTCGGCGTGCTCGGGGGTGCTCCAGTCGACGTCGGCGGAGTAGATGATGGCGGCGTACTGGGTCATGGTGGCTCCTTCGTGGCGGTCTCGGGCCGCACGGGTGTCCGGCCTCACCCTAGAGACGAACGACGTCGCGCCCAAAGGACAGGCCGCCGGGGTTGGACGGCCCGTGGGGGCCGCGTCACACCGAGGTATGCGAGCGCTTACCCGTCGATAGACTCCACGCTTGTTCGCTGTGGTCGCCCCGTCGGCGCCCGCAGCTCCCCGCCCCGATGGAGCACAGATGACCCCCGTCCTCGTGATCGGACTCCTCATGACCGCGATCGCGCTGCCGCTGGCGGCGCGTCGGGTGTGGTGGATCTACCGGCTGATCACCAGCGGCCAGCCGGCGCCGGACCGGGTCGAGAACGTCACCCGGCGCACGGCTGCCGCGGTGAAGTCGCAGCTCGTCGAGGTCCTCGGCCAGCGCAAGCTGCTCAAGTGGACCGTCCCCGGTGCAGCCCACTTCTTCGTCTTCTGGGCCTTCCTGATCCTCGCGACGGTCTACCTCGAGGCCTACGGCTCACTCTTCGTCGAGGGCTTCGCCATCCCGGTGGTCGGCACATGGAGCGTGCTCGGGTTCCTCCAGGACTTCATCGCGGTGATGGCGCTGCTCGGCGTCCTGGTGTTCGCGGCCATCCGGCTCAAGGACTCGCCCCAGCGGTTGGGGCGGCGCTCCCGCTTCCAGGGTTCCCACCTCGGGGGTGCCTGGTTCACCCTGTTCATGATCTTCAACGTCATCTGGACGATGCTGCTGTTCCGCGGCGCCGGAGTCGCCACCGGCAACTTCCCCTACGGCGAGGCGGCGTTCGCGTCGCATGCGGTCGGCGCGCTGATCGAGCCGCTCGGCGAGACCGCTGCGACGGTGCTGGAGCACGTCGGGCTGCTCCTCCACATCGGCGTCATGCTCGTCTTCCTCATCTTCGTGCTCAACTCCAAGCACCTTCACATCTTCGTCGCGCCGCTCAACGTCATGTTCGGCCGCCGGCCGGTTGCTCTCGGCGCCGTCAAGGAGCTCACGATCGCCGGCAAGCCGTTCTCGGTCGACGACGTGGACGAGCTCGAGGAAGGGGTCTCCCTCGGCGTCGGCCGGGTCGAGGACTTCACGTGGAAGGGACTCCTCGACTTCACGACGTGCACGGAGTGCGGCCGCTGCCAGAGCCAGTGCCCGGCGTGGAACACCGAGAAGCCGTTGTCGCCCAAGCTGCTCATCATGGGGCTGCGCGACCACGCGAACGCCAAGGCCCCCTACCTGCAGGCCCTGGCCAAGGTGGACGGGGACCGGGAGAAGGTGCCGGCGGGCGTCTCGGCCGTGCCCGCCTACCACGGCCACCCAGCCCCGGACGGTCTGGCTTGGGACGACGTGCCGCTCGTGGGCGACACCGGGTACGAGGGTGACCACCTCGCGGCCTACACCGCGACGGGGCCGGGCGCCATCATCGACGACGACGTGCTGTGGTCGTGCACCACGTGCGGTGCCTGCGTGGAGCAGTGCCCGGTGGACATCGAGCACGTCGACCACATCGTCGACATGCGGCGTTACCAGACCCTCATCGAGTCGGCGTTCCCCGCCGAGCTGGGTGGGCTGTTCAAGAACCTCGAGGGCAAGGGCAACCCGTGGGGCATGGGTGTGCGCGCCCGTCTCGACTGGGCCAAGGACCTGCCCTTCCCGGTCAAGGTGCTCGGCCAGGACGTCGAGAAGGCGTCCGACGTCGACTGGCTGTTCTGGGTGGGCTGCGCCGGCGCCTACGAGGACCGCGCGAAGAAGACCACGCGTGCGGTCGCCGAGCTGCTCGACGCGGCCGGCGTCTCGTTCGCCGTGCTCGGCAACGGCGAGACGTGCACCGGCGACTCGGCCCGCCGCGCGGGGAACGAGCTGCTCTACCAGACGCTGGCGCAGCAGAACGTCGAGACCATGGGCGAGTTCGGGGTGACCAAGGTCGTCGTCACGTGCGCCCACTGCTTCAACACCATCAAGAACGAGTACCCGCAGCTGGGCGGCTCGTACGAGGTCGTGCACCACACGCAGCTGCTCAACCGGCTGGTGCGCGACAAGAGGCTCGTTCCCGTGGCCCGACCGACCGACGTGCCGGGGATGTCGTCGGCGAGGAACGCCGCGTCGACCGCGCCCTCGGTGACCTACCACGACCCGTGCTACCTCGGCCGCCACAACGACGTCTACGCCCCGCCGCGCGAGCTGCTCGGCGCGCTGCCCGGCGTGGAGCTGCGCGAGATGCCCCGCACCGCCGAGACGTCGTTCTGCTGCGGCGCCGGAGGGGCCCGCATGTGGATGGAGGAGAAGCTCGGCACGCGGATCAACACGAACCGCACCGAGGAGGCGATCGCCACGGGCGCCGAGCGGATCGCCATCGGCTGTCCGTTCTGCCGGGTGATGATCTCCGACGGCCTCACGGCGAAGCAGGCCGAGGGCCAGGCCGACAAGGTCGAGGTCGTCGACGTGGCCCAGATGCTGCTCGCCGCGGTGCGGCGCGGTGGGGAGTCGGAGTCCGGTGACGTGGCAGACGTCGGGTCCACGAGCAGTGGGATGCCGGCCGCTCGCGTCTCGCAGGAGCCGGGGCCCGCCGCTGCCGCCCCCGGCCGGGCCGCTGCCACCGCTGGCGCTGCCGCAGGCGCCGCTGCCGGAGGGGCAGCGGCGGCCGAGCCGGACCCCTGGGACGAGCCGGCCACCCCGACACCCCAGGCCACGGCGGCCCCAGCCGCACCGGCAACGGAAGCCGAACCGGACCCCTGGGACGAGCCAGCCACCCCGACACCCCAGACCACGGCAGCCCCAGCCGCACCGGCAACGGAAGCCGAGCCGGACCCCTGGGACCAGCCAGCCACTCCGACACCGGAGGCGGCGGCACCGGCATCGCCAGCCGCGGCTGCCGAGCCCGACCCCTGGGACGAGCCAGCCACCCCGGTACCCCACAGCAGCACCGACGACTGAAACCGAGCCCGACCCCTGGGACGACCCTCCGGCCTCGGAGGACGCCATTGCCGGCAGGTCAGAGGGTGCTCCCACCGAGGACAAGGCCAAGGCCGACGCCGCGGCATCCACCGACGACGTCGACCCCTGGGACGAGCCGGATCCCTGGGACTGAGTCGACGACCGGTTCACCCGGACACCAGGTGCCCGCCATTGCCACCAGGCGGGACGACGTCACACGCTGCCAGGTCCCCGACGCAGAGCGCCCGGCCCCCCGAAAGGTGCCGGGCGCTCCGATGTCGTCAGGTGACCCCGCCGACGGGGCGCTCAGGCGAGGCCGTTGGCGGTGAGGAACTCCTCGGCCACCGCCTTGGGGTCCTTCTTGTCGATGTCCGTCTGCTTGAGCATCTGGGCGATCGACTCGGTCGTCAGCTTCGCGGACACCGCGTTCAGGGCATCGCGAACCTCGTCCGCCCGGTCGGCCCGCACGAGGGGCACGATGTTCTGGGAGCCGAAGAGCTTCTTGGTGTCCTCGAGCTGGACGAACTCGTTCGCGGCGATGGCCGGGTCGGTCGAGAAGATGTTGGCCGCATCGACCTGACCGTTCTTCAGCGCCTGGACGATGCCCTGACCGGTGAGCGGGCGGAACGAGCCGAACGTCACGCCGTACGTCTTCTCGAGACCCGGGATGCCCTGCGGACGCTCCTTGAACTCCGGCGGCGCCGCGAGGGCCAGGTCACCTGCCACCGGGGCGAGGTCCTCGATCGTGGTCAGCCCCTTCTCGGACGCCGTCTGCTTCGTGACGACGATCGAGTCGTTGTCCTCGGCGACCGACTTGTCGAGCACGACGAGGGTGTCGGGGATGACCTCCTTGACGTGGGCGTAGACCTCCTCGGGGTCGGTGCCCGTGTAGGCCTTGTCGTAGTACAGGGCGAGGGCGCCCGTGTACTCGGGGAAGACCTGGACCGAGTTGTCCTCGAGGGCACGCAGGTAGATCTCGCGCGAGCCGATGTTCGGCTTGGTCGTCGCGTCGAGGCCCTTGGCCCGCAGCGCACCGGCGTAGATCTCGGCCAGGAGCGTGGACTCGGAGAAGTTCGCCCCGCCGACCACGATGGGCTGCCCGGAGCCGCCGGAGGCCGACGCCGCCGGGCTCTCGGAGGCGAGCGGGTCGCTCCCGCTGCCACAGGCGGTGAGCCCGAGGATCGAGGCGGCCAACAGGGCGATGGCCGAGGTCGTGCGCTTCATGGGGCGGGATCCCTTCGTCGATGGTGCGTCGTTCCGTCGTCATGCAGGCATGCCCACATCGGCCCGTGGCCTGTCGGCGTCAACCTCCACACTGCGCGAATCCTTCCTCCGGCCACCGACAGTGTGCCCCCGGGGCCTCAGCCCGGGAGACACCACCAGGCGCTGCACCACGGCGAGCACCCCGTCGAGGACGACGGCGAGCACACCCACCAGCAGTGCCCCGGCCGCGGCGCGCGGGTAGTCGCCCAGGGCGATCCCGTCGATCAGGTACCGCCCCAGGCCACCGAGGCTGATGACCGCCGCGAGCGTGGCGGTGGCCACGACCTGCAGCACCGCGGACCGGACACCGGACAGAAGCAGCGGCAGGCCGTTCGGCACCTCCACCTGGCGCAGCACCTGCAATGACGTCATGCCGACGCCCTTCGCGGCGTCCCGGACGGCCGGGTCCACGGACTCGATGCCTGCGTACGTCCCGGCGACGAGCGGCGGGATCGCGAGCAGGACGAGCACGGCGATGCTCGGCAGCGTGAACGCCAGGTCGCCCTGGATCCGGGGGCCCAGCCAGAGCGAGACGGCGAACAGGAGCCCCAGGGTGGGGACGGCCCGCACCGAGTTCGCCACCGAGACCAGCCACCGTGCCCTGCCCGTGTGGCCCACCCAGAGCCCGAGCGGGATCGCGATCAGCGCGGCCACGAGGACCGTGACCCCTGTGTACGCGAGGTGCTCGATGAGCCGGTTGGGGATGCCGTCCTCACCGGTCCAGTTGGCGGGGTCGGTGAACCACGAGAGGACCGACGGGATCATGCGCGCCCCCCTTGTGCGCGCACCCATGGCGTCAGGGCGCGCGACCCGGCCACGATGACGACGTCGAGGAGCAGCGCCAGGGCGATGCAGGCCAGGATGCCGGTCACGAGCTCTCCCCAGATCACCCGGTTGTAGCCGTCGACGAGGAGGTCGCCGAGCTGGCTGACGCCGAGCAGCGAGGCGACCGACACGATGCTGACGTTGCTCACGGCAGCCACCCGCAGCCCGGACGCGATGACGGGCACGGCCAGCGGCAGCTCCACGCCGAGCAGCCGCCGCAGGCCCCGGTAGCCCATCGCCGTCGCGGCCTGCTCGATGTGGTCGGGGACCGCGCGCAGCCCGTCGGCGACGGTTCGCACCAGGAGGGCCACCGTGTAGACGGTCATCGCCACGACGACGTTCACCGGGTCGAGGATCTTGGTGCCGAGGACGATGGGCATGATGACGAACAGGGCCAGCGAGGGGATCGTGTACAGCAGCCCGGTCGTCGTGACGAGCGCCGGGTACGACCCGGGCCACCGCTTGGCCGCCCATCCCAGGGGCAGCGAGACGAGGAGTCCCACGACGAGCGGGATGCCGGCGAGGTAGAGGTGGGAGACCGCCAGGTCGAGGACGGTGCGCCAGTTGTCGGCGAGCCAGGTCACGCAGGCGCCCCGTCGTCGTGCGCCGCAGTCGCCCCACCGCGGACCGGGTCGTCCTCGTCCCGCGCCGGCCGGTGCGTGTCCTCGATGGCGGTGAGCACCTCGTGGGCCATCACGGTCCCGCACAGGGAGCCGCTTGCGTCGACGATGACCCCGCGGCGGCTCGGCGACGAGAGCGCCGCGTCGAGCGCCGCTCTCAGCGATCCGTGCTCGCTCGCGACGGTGCCGCCCCGGTGCAGGTCCTCCCTTCGCACCGCGCGTGGGCCGATCCGGTGTGGCTCCACCCAGCCGAGCGGTCGGCGCTCGTCGTCGACGACGAGCAGCCACGCGGCATCCGTGTGGTCGGGCTGCTCACCGAGCACGATGGTCGGCTCCGAGCGAAGCGGTAGCCGCGGCGCCCCCTGGAAGCCGAGGGCGCGGTAACCGCGGTCCCGCCCGACGAAGTCGGCGACGAAGTCGTCGAACGGGTGGGCGAGCAGGTATGCCGGGTCGGCCACCTGCGCGAGCCGGCCCCCGACACGCAGCACCGCGACCTGGTCGCCGAGCTTGATCGCCTCGTCGATGTCGTGGGTGACGAACAGGATCGTCTTGCCGAGCTCCTCCTGCAGGCGCAGGAACTCGTCCTGGAGCTGCTCGCGCACGACCGGGTCGACGGCCGAGAACGGCTCGTCCATGAGCATCACGGGCGGGTCGGCGGCGAGGGCCCTGGCCACCCCGACGCGCTGCTGCTGACCCCCGGAGAGCTGGGCGGGGTAGCGCTCGCCGAGCTCGGGAGCCAGCCCCACCCGTTCCAGGAGCTCTCGCGAGCGGTCGCGGATCCTCCTCCTGTCCCAGCCGAGGAGCCGGGGCACGGTGCCGATGTTGTCGAGCACGGTCCGGTGCGGGAAGAGGCCGGCGTGCTGGATGACGTACCCCATGCCACGGCGCAGCTCGGCCTCGTTCATCCGGCCGGTGTCCTGACCGTCGAGGCTGATCGAGCCCCGGGTCGGCTCGATCATCCGGTTGACCATGCGCAGGCTCGTCGTCTTGCCGCACCCCGAGGGACCGACCAGCACGGTGATGCGTCCAGTGGGCGCGGTGAGGGAGAGGTCGTCGACGGCGACGGTCCCGTCCGGGAACTGCTTGGTGACGGCGTCGAACCGGATCATCCGTGGGGCCCCTCGAGGTCGGCGGCGTGAGCCCACGCTATCCGAGGGCCCGGCCGCGCCGGCCGCGACGGCCGCGCGTCGCGCGTCGGCCAGTGGCGGGTGATGAGGAGGTCGGCGGGCGCGCAGGTCATGCCTCCGGAGCCCGCTGTCAGGCCCTGGCGACGGCCTCCGCGGCAGCCTGGCGCAGCATCGCGCCGACGTCCGATGCGTGGTAGACCCGCTCGTCGGGCTCGATGGCGGCACAGAAGTCGGCGTACATCACGGCGGCGAGCAGCGGGAGCACGGGGCGCAGGAGCTCGGCGGCACGCAGCGGGTCGCACGAGGGCTCGATCCGGCGCCACGCCCGGACGAAGCTCTCGCGCGCGGCCGCGCGGTCGGCGGGTCCGAGACGTCGCACGAAGGCGAGCTCGTCGACGAGCGGGTTGCCGACGAACGAGTCCCCCCAGTCGATGACGACGTAGCCTCCGACCGAACCGGCGACGTTGCCGGGGTGGAAGTCCCCGTGCACGAGCGTCTCCGGGACGCCGCAGGAGTCGATGTCGAGCACCCGACGGGGCAGCTCGTCGACGAGGGCGAGGACAGCGCCTCGTTCCGCGGGTCCCAGCTCGTGCGCGTGCTCGCCGACGACGGCGCTGATCCGCGGCAGCATCCGGTCCAGCCGTCGGTCGGGCACTCCGCGGGCGAGGAGCTCGGCGGTCCGGCCCACCGAGCGCTCCTGGAGGAGCGTGAGGCGCTCGACCATGGGCAGGAGGAGGTCGGGTCCGCGGGTGTCATGGTTGCTGTCACCGGGGACCTCGGCCATGAGGACCCGTCCCCACGCATGGTCGAACAGCCGGGGAGCGGTCGGCGGCCCGATCCAGTCGACCACCGCGCCCTCGTGGGCGAAGAACGGCGGGACGGCCTTGAGCCACACCCTGCCCCCCGACGTGGGCAGCCGCCAGATCGCCGAGAGGTTCCACGACCGGATCTGCTCCGGCGTCCCCGTGAGCCGGATGCCGTGCGCGGCCAGTCGCTCCTCGGCCCAGCCCAGCAGCGCCGCCGGCCCGCCGGGGCGCGCCCAGGCCTGCCGCAGCGGCTCGTCGCGCAGCGGGTCACCGTCGTACGGCTCCAGGGGGACGGCCGGGGCGGAACCGGTCTCCGCGAGGTAGGTGACGTGCCCACCGGAGAGCCGGCCCGACGGCGCATCGAGGAGCCGCAACAGGGTGACCTCCAGGCCGAACCGCTCACGCACGGCGGCGACCACGTCGTGGCTCTCCGGCCACCACGGCATCTCCAGGTGCACCGGTGGCAGGCACCCGAGCACCGCGCCGTCGCGAACCAGCACCACCGTGGCGGTCCGCCCCTGATCACTCACCCGGTGAGGATAGGAGGGGCAGCATGGTACGGATACAGGGTGTACGCGAGCGCCGTCAACGCCCTCTCGGCCACCCGGGCCGGGTCGTGGCTGGTGCGCCACGTCGCCGCTCGGGTCGACCCGGTGCTCTTCCGCTGGTCGCGGGGCCGGGTCGCCGTGACGGGCCCTCCGACGCTCCCGATGCTCCTGCTCACGACGACGGGTCGGCGGAGCGGGCGGCCGCGGACCGTCCAGCTCGCACACCTCGAGGAGCCGGGTGGGACGAGGCTCGTCGTGGCGAGCGCCATGGGGCAGGACCGGCATCCCGACTGGCTGCTCAACCTGCGCGCCGACCCACGGGCCCGCATGCAGGTGCCGGGCGAGCGGGAGGTGGAGGTGACCGCGACCGAGCTGGATGCCACGGAGACCGCCTCCCGATGGCCGCACATCGAGCGAGCCATCCCGCAGATGCGTACCTACGCCCGCCGGACCGCCCGGCGGATCCCCGTCGTCCGGCTGACGCCGCGATGAGCACCGAGGACGGGACCGACGCCGCGCCCTCGGTCCTCGAGCGGGGGTCCACGCGGGGGCGGCTCATGCTCACCGGCCTCACCCTCGGCTCGGGCATCGCGATCCTGGACGGCTCCGTCGTGAACGTCGCCCTCCGCACCATCGGCAAGGACCTCGGCGCCTCCCTGGCGCAGCTCCAGTGGGTCGTCAACGGCTACCTTCTCGCGCTGGCCTCACTCGTGCTCGTCGGAGGCGCGCTCGGCGACCGGCTCGGGCGGCGCCGGGTCTACCTCGTCGGCGTCACGTGGTTCATGGTGTCGTCGGGGCTGTGTGCGGTCGCCCAGACGCCGGGGCAGCTCGTCGGCCTGCGGGTGCTCCAAGGGGTGGGCGCCGCCCTCCTGACTCCCGGGGCGCTCGCCCTCATCCAGGCGTCGTTCCGGCCCGAGGACCGCGCCCCGGCCATCGGGACATGGGCCGGGTTCTCGGGGATCGCGGCTGCGCTCGGCCCGGTCCTCGGCGGGTGGATCGTCGACACGACGACGTGGCGGTGGATCTTCGCGATCAACGTCCCGCTCTGCCTCCTCGTCGTCGCCCTGACCCGCTACGCCGCCCCCGAGAGCCGCGACCCCACCAGCACCGGCCGCTTCGACGTCCCCGGTGCCGCGCTCACGGTGGTGTCGCTCGGTGCCGCCACCTTCGCGTTGACCGCGTCCACGGAGGCCCCCGCGGCCGTGGTGGTCGCCGCGTACGTCGTGGCAGCAGCGGCGGCAGTGGCGTTCGTCGTGGTGGAGAGGCGGACGGCATTCCCCCTGGTTCCCCTGCGGCTCTTCGGGTCCCGGGTGTTCTCGGCCGCCAACTGCATGACGCTGCTCGTCTACGGGGCGCTCGGCGGGGTCTCGCTGTTCACGGTGCTCCAGCTCCAGGCAGCGGGATGGAGTGCTCTCGAGGCGGGCCTCGCCAGCCTCCCCATCACCGTCGCGCTGCTGCTCTTCTCGTCGCGAGCAGCGGCGTTGTCCGACCGGATCGGCCCGCGGCTGCCCATGACCCTCGGCCCGCTGATCTGCTCCGCCGGAGCGCTCCTCCTGCTCGCGGTCGGGATCGACGCGACCTGGTTGGACGTGCTGCCGGGCATGGTCGTCTTCGCGCTCGGCCTCGCGCTGCTCGTCTCCCCGCTCACCGCGGCGGTGCTGGGCGCCGCGCCCGACCGGTTCGCCGGCGTGGCGAGCGGCATCAACAACGCCGTCGCCCGGGCGGGCTCCCTGCTGGCCGTGGCGGCCCTGCCCGCCCTGGTCGGGCTCGCCGGTGACGACTACCTCGACGCCGAGGCGATGACCAGCGGCTACCGCGGGGCGATGGTGTGGTGCGCAGTCCTCCTGGCGGCCGGCGGGGTGATCAGCTGGTTCGGCCTCGGGCGAGCAGAGCATCGGTGACGAAGTCGGCCACGAGGTCGTGCCACCGCCCGGCCTGCCGGAGCATCGGGTGGTCACCGCCCTCGACACTCACGTGCTGCACGTCGACGCCCGACCGCGCGAGGCGCTCCGCGAGGATGCCGGTTCGCCGGGGGTCGGTCACGCGGTCCGAGCTCCCGTGCACGAGGAGCACCTTCGTGCCGACGCGCGGCCCGCGCGAGTCCGTCTCGACCCAGGGGGCGAGCGCGGCGACCGCGACGACGTCGGGCTCGCACGCGAGGTGCAGGGCCACCCGGCCACCCATGGAGTGACCCACCAGGGCGATCGGCCGCCCCGGGAGCACTCGGCGGATCCGGCTGAGTGCCCAGCGGGCGTCGTGCACCGGGTCCTGTCGGGCGCCGTTCCACCCCGCGACGCGGTACTTCAGCCGCAGGACCGCGAGGTCGGTGCGTGACCTCCGGGTGATCGCGAGGCCGAACGGCACCATCCGCAGCACGGCGAGCGTCCACCAGCCGACGACCGACCGTCCGCTCTCCGCGCCACCGTGGAGCAGGAGCACCACGCCGCGCGGCTCGTCGGGCACGTGGCCCCGCAGCTCGGCGCCGTCGCCGCCGTCAGCGCCGAGGAGAGCCGCCGCCGTCCGGTGCTGCACCGCGTTCCACTCCTCCATCGGGTCCGCCCTCCGAGCCGTCAGTGTCGTCCGTACCCCCGCTGGCCTCGGTCGACGCGTCGAGCCAGGCGGCATACCGGGCGTCCGCGGCGACGACCGGCACGGCCAGGACCTCGGGGGTGTCATACGGGTGTTCGGCGCGCACCCGCGCCCGGATTGCCTCGAACCGGTCAGCCGTCGACTTGACGAGGAGGAGGTGCTCCGTCGCCGCCTCGACCGTGCCCTTCCACCGGTAGACCGAGCTGATGCCGGGCACCACCTGGACACAGGCTGCCAGCCGCTCCTCGACGAGGAGCCGGGCGAGCCTGGTGGCCGTCGCGGCGTCAGGTGCCGTCACCCGGACCTCGACGTAGGGCGTCGGGCGCTCCACGGCGGGTCAGACGTCTGCTCGGTGGAAGTTCTGGAAGCTGCGGCTGGCCGTCGGGCCACGCTGGCCCTGGTAGTGCGAGCCGTGGGTCGCCGAGCCGTACGGGTTCTCGGCCGACGAGGAGAGCCGGAAGAAGGCGAGCTGGCCGATCTTCATACCGGGCCACAGCATGATCGGCAGGGTCGCCACGTTGGAGAGCTCGAGCGTGACGTGGCCGGTGAAGCCGGGGTCGACGAAGCCGGCCGTGGCGTGGGTGAGCAGCCCGAGGCGCCCGAGGCTGGACTTGCCCTCCACCCGGGCCGCGAGGTCGTCCGGGAGGGAGACGGTCTCCAGGGTGCTGGCGAGGACGAACTCCCCCGGGTGCAGAACGAAGCCCTCGGCCGGGTCCACCTCCACGAGCCGGGTGAGGTCGGCCTGGTCCTGCGACGGGTCGATCACCGGGTACTTGTGGTTGTCGAAGAGGCGGAAGAACTTGTCGAGCCGCACGTCGACGCTGCTGGGCTGGATCATCTCCGGGTTCCAGGGGTCGAGGCGCACCCGCCCGGACTCGATCTCGGCCCTGATGTCACGGTCGGAGAGCAGCACCCGGTCAGGCTACCCGCGGGTCGATCCGGGGTGCGCATGCGGCCGGTGGAGGGGGGTCACGGTTGGGCTAGACTTCCGGGCGCCGGGGAGGTCGCGACGCGTCTCGCACCCGGCACGCCGATGTAGCTCAATGGTAGAGCGCCAGCTTCCCAAGCTGGACACGCGGGTTCGATTCCCGTCATCGGCTCGCGGGAGCCGGGTCGCGGGTCAGATCGGCTCGACCTGAGCGGTGAGGCGGGATGCCGCCCGGGCCAGGGCGCCCGAGACCTCGGCCACGACCTCGCCCCCCGTGGCGGGATGGATGCCCTCGGCGAACTCGGCGAGCTCGTCGAGGCGCTCGGCGAACCGGAGCCAGGCCGCGCGGCGGTGCGGGAGCAGGAAGCTTGCCCGGTAGGGGAGCTGGAAGTTGGCTCCCGCGGTGGCCTCGGGATGCTCGGGCCCGACCGGCAGGGTGGCGAGGAGGAGTCCCAGCGGCTTGATGACCTGGAACATCAGGTCCACGGCCGTCGAGGCCAGGACCTGGCGCTGCTCGGGTGTCTCGTGGCCGAAGGCGAAGTAGCGCGCGATCATCTGGAGGAGCTGCTCGTAGACCGCGTTGAACAGGTCCGAGCAGGCGCCGGTGGTGGGGTCGGTGATGTACGTCTCCGGCTCGATGCCCTCCACCGCCCGCATGCCGGCGGCGACGACCGGATGCGTGGGCGCGAAGGACGGGTCCGCCCGCCGCATCGCCTGGTACTCCTCGAGCACCGCGAGGAAGCGGCCGTAGTGGGCGGTCGCCCAGTCCCCCGTCGCACCCTCGCCCTGCTCGACGATGCGCTCGATGGCCCGGTTTGCCCCTTCGAGGTCGGTGATGGGGCCGAGATCGGGCCAGCCGAAGGTCGTCTCACCGGCCTGGTGGAACGCCGGCCCGATGAACAGCCGGTCCTCACCCATCACGTCCGCCAGATGTGCGAACCCCCGTTCCACGGAACGGTAGAGGTGACCCTGCGTGGCGAAGTCCTGACCACGGGGCACGATCTCCTCCGGGGCCATGGGGGCGAGCGGCGGCCCGGCCGGCTCGAATCCCGCGGCGTCGGAGGCCTCGACTCCTTCGGGGCGCTCGAGGTAGACGAAGTGCTGCAGCGCCGCCTCGCCGAACGGGAGGAGGCGCAGCTGCACGGCAGCCGGGTAGCCCTTCGCCTGGTGTGGGAAGTGTGGTCGGCTCACGAAGGGCGCGGACCCCACTGCGGTGAGCAGGTTCTGGACCACCGCCCAGTGCAGCATCTCCTCGGCCGCGACGTCGAGGACCACCCGGCGCCACCGCTCCACGTCGGCGAGCCGACTCTCCGGAAGACCCGGACCGGCGGTGCTTCGCAGGCTGAACGCGGCATAGAGGTACTCACACATGAGCGCGTGCTCGAGCTCGGCAGCCTGGGACAGCAGGTACGTCAGTTCCTTGCGCCGCTCCACCACGATGGACGACTGGCCAGCCACGCGACGACCGTACCGCCCGCGACCCGCCTGCTCAATGCCGAGTGACCCGACGGGAGCGCGCAGCGGGGGCCGACTCGCCATCCGCGGCTCGTCGAGCCGGACCCGCGCGACGGGGCAACCACCCGACGTGGGTGATGTCATCCCCCCATCGGGCGCGGGAGCGTGGTCCGGACAGCAGCCGCGGCTCGCGGCCCGGAAAGGACGTCCCATGCCCCGCCCTCGCACGCCTCGCCAGCTGGTCGTCGTCGTCGGCGCCGTGCTCGCCACCGCCCTCACGACGTCCGCATGCGGCGGCAACGTCGAGGTGCCCACACCCAGCGGTTCCCGAACCGTGGAGCTGCCCTCCGTGACCGTCTCAGTCCCGAGCATCTCCGTTCCGCCCATCCCCACTCCCAGCATCACCCGGCCCACCGAGGGCGAGACACCCGAGGAGACCGAGCAACCAGAGCCCACCCCGACGATCACCGAGACAGAGACAGAGACCGAGACCGCCGAGCCGACACCGGAGCCGACCGAGACCGTCACCGAGACCGCCGAGCCGACGCCGGAGCCGACCGAGACCGAGACGCCGTCACCGACGCCGTCCCCCTCGGCGACCGACGTCGCGGCCCCCGCCGCGGAGGACGACGAGGGCGGCATCCCCGCATGGGTGTGGTGGCTCCTCGCGGCCGCCGCGCTCGCCGCCGCGGTGTTCTTCATCCTCCGGTCCCGGCGACGCGCGGCCTGGGACGAGGACCTCACGGCCGCGGAGGCCGAGGTGACGTGGCTGGCCCGCGACCTCCTGCCCCAGCTGCGAGCCACGGGCACGCGAGAGGCGGCCGCCGGCGCCTGGGCGGTGTCCACCGAGCGCGTGCAGGCGGTGGAGGACCGGCTCACGTGGCTCGAGGCCACGGCACCCACGGAGCCCCGACGGCTGCGCGCGGAGGCGTTGCGTGATGCCGTGCGGGACGCCCACGTGCGGGCCAACGCACTGACCCAGCCCGGCTCGGCCTATGGCTTCACCGAGGAGGTCGACGCGGTCGTCGCCACCATCGAGGGCGCCCTGCGGCCCCCCACCGAGCGCTGAACGGGGCCCCGCTCAGCCCGGGACCAGCCAGCCGAGGGCCGTGACGAACCCGATCACGGCGAAGACGACGAAGGCCACCGCGAGGATCCAGGCCGTGAGCCAGGCGGCGTCGCGGCCCTCCCCCTCCGGGCCGGTCGTATCGTCCTCGTGGGCTGCCTCGCTGACACGGTCGGCACCGCGGCCGGCGCCGTCGTCGGTCTGCCCGTCGGGCTCCCCGGGCTCCGTGCTGCCGGCGCGCGACCCGGCAGCAAGCGCCCTGGCCCGCAGCGCCTCCACCCGGCGTGGGCGTGGCTCCGCCCGCACGGATGCCGGCAGCGAGTCCCACATCGTGACGAAGTCGTCGCCCGACTGCTCCCGCCAGGCGGCCACGGCGGAGTCGACCTCCGGCCCCGAGGCGCCCACAGCGAACCACACCGCTCCAGCCCTCGGCAGGTCGCCCATCTCGTGCAGTACCTCGGCGAGCAGGGCCAGCGCCTCGGGATCGCGCTCTCGCTCCACGTGCTCGGCCAGGAGGTCGCGCGCTCTCCACGCCGAGCCGGCATCGCGTGCCGCCCGCGCCTCCTCGACGTTGCCCACGACTGCGAGTATGCCGGTCCGGTCCCCGCATCACCGGAGGTGGCCGTGACGGAGGGCACCGCGTCGGCGGGCGGCATCCCCCTTGCTTTTGTTACCCGCGGGTAGCACACTGGTAAGCAAGCGCTCACCTGCCCACCAGGAGGACACGGCCATGGGCCACTACAAGAGCAACCTGCGCGACATCGAGTTCACCCTCTTCGAGGTGCTCGGCCGCGGTGACGTGCTGGGCTCCGGGCCTTACGAGGAGGTCGACGCGGACACCGCCCGCGAGATGCTCAAGGAGGTCGCGCGGCTCGCCGAGAACGAGCTCGCCGAGTCCTTCGCGGACTCCGACCAGAACCCGCCGGTCTACGACCCGCGGACGCAGGTCGTCACCATGCCCGAGTCGTTCAAGAGGTCGTTCGAGGCCTACCGCGAGAGTGGCTTCTGGGCCATCGACCTCAACGCCGAGCTGGGTGGAGCCGTGGCGCCCCCCAGCCTGCGCTGGGCGGTCAACGAGATGCTCCTCGGGTCGAACCCGGCCGCCGCGATGTTCGCGGCCTCCTACGGGTTCGCGAAGCTCCTCTACGTGCTCGGCAACGACGACCAGAAGAAGCTGGCCCGCTGGATCGTCGAGAAGAACTGGCACTGCACGATGGTGCTCACCGAGCCGGATGCCGGCTCCGACGTCGGGGCGGGCCGCACCAAGGCGGTGCAGAACGACGACGGCACCTGGACCATCAGCGGCGTCAAGCGCTTCATCACCAGCGCGGAGTCCGACATGGTCGACAACGTGGTGCACTTCGTGCTCGCCCGGCCCGAGGGCGCCGGACCGGGCACCAAGGGCCTCTCGTTGTTCATCCTCCCCAAGTACGCCGTCGACCTCGAGACCGGTGAGCTGGGTGAGCGCAACGGCGTCTACGTGACCAACCTCGAGAAGAAGATGGGCCTGAAGGTCTCCACGACCTGCGAGCTCACCTTCGGCGGCGAGCGGCCGGCCGTCGGGACGCTGCTGGGCGACATCCACAACGGCATCGCGCAGATGTTCCACGTCATCGAGAACGCACGGATGATGGTCGGCACCAAGGCCATCGCCACGCTGTCGACGGGCTACCTCAACGCCCTGGAGTACGCCAAGCAGCGCGTCCAGGGGGCCGACCTCACCCAGTCGACCGACAAGAGCGCACCGCGCGTCACGATCACGCACCACCCCGACGTGCGCCGTTCACTGATGACGCAGAAGGCGTACGCCGAGGGCCTGCGCGCCCTCGTGCTCTTCACCGCGAGCCAGCAGGACATCGTCGACCAGGAGCGGCTGGCCACCGGCTCCGAGGACTTCGAGGCCGGCTCCGCCCCCGACATCGCCTCGCGGGTGAACGACCTGCTGCTGCCGATCGTCAAGGGCCTGGGCTCGGAGCGAGCCTGGGTGCTGCTCGGCACCGAGTCGCTCCAGACCTTCGGCGGGTCCGGCTTCCTCCAGGACTACCCGGTCGAGCAGTACGTGCGTGACGCCAAGATCGACACCCTGTACGAGGGCACGACCGCGATCCAGGGCCTGGACTTCTTCTTCCGCAAGATCGTGCGCGACAAGGGCCAGGCGCTCACCCACCTGTCCGGGCAGATCCAGGAGTTCGCCAAGGACCTCGGTGCCCACGACGGCCGCCTCGACCGTGACCGCGAGCTGCTGGGGCAGGGGCTCGAGGACGTCCAGGGCATCCTCGGCTTCATGGTCGGCGAGCTCATGAAGTCCGACCCCCGCCAGGGCGGAGAGATCACGAACGTCTACCAGGTGGGCCAGAACACCACGCGTCTCCTCCTGGCGGCCGGCGACCTGGTGGTGGGGTGGCTCCTGCTCCGGCAGGCGGCCGTCGCGCTCGACGCGCTGACGGCCGGCGCGACCGGCAAGGACAGGGACTTCTACGAGGGAAAGGTGGCGGCCGCGCAGTTCTACGCCCGCCAGGTCCTCCCCCGCCTGTCCGCCGAGCGCGCGATGGCCGAGTCCACCGACTCGCTCCTCATGGACGTGCCCGAGTCCGCCTTCTGAGGCTTCCGAGGCTCCGCCGTTCGAGGACACCGACCCGGGTCGGGCGCTCTGCCCGCAGCGCGCGCCCGATCCGGAGCACACGACGACGGCCCACCCCGCGGGGTGGGCGTCGTCGTGTCGTGGGCGACGGCATCCGGGATGCCGTCCGGCCGGCGGCCGTCGCGGCGCCTCAGCGGGGGTCGACGTCCGTGCGGTCGACCCGCGAGCCGGTGACCGGGTCGACCTGGCTCTCGCGGACCGTCGTGACGCCTGCGCGACGACGGTTCGTCAGGGCGAAGGACAGGATGATCGCGAGGATGCCGGCGATGATGAGGATCCACCCGAGGGTGTCGTCCTCGATTCCGGGGAGGTCGATGTCGAGGGCGAACGCGAGGATCGCGCCCAGGACGATGAGGACGATGCCGAGTCCGATGTACATGGGATCTCCTTGGTGGGGGCCGCTGGTTGTCGGCCAGCGCAATGACTGTACGTGCGTGCGCACCTCGACCTGAGGCTGCGGAACACACGGATTCAGCCCACCAACCCCGACCGCAGCCCCCGTCAGAAGCCCGCGCCGGGGTTGAGGATGCCGTGCGGGTCGAGCGCCGCCTTGACCCGGCGGGTGAGGTCCATGACGTCCGGGCCGAGCTGGGCCGGGAGCGACGCGGTCTTCAGCCGGCCGACCCCGTGCTCGCCGGTGATCGTGCCGTCGAGGGCGATCGCGGCGGCCATGATCGCGTCGAACGCCAGCCGCGCCCGGCGCTCGGCGTCCGCGTCGCCCGGGGGGTGCACGATCGCCGGGTGCGTGTTGCCGTCGCCGGCGTGGGCGACGACGGGGATCTCCAGGGAGTAGCGCTGTGCGATCTCCTCGACGGCGGCCAGCAGCGCCGGGAGCCGGGGCACCGGCACGCCGACGTCCTCGGGCAGCACCGACCCCCGCGCCTCGATCGCGGTGAAGTGCAGCCGCCGGGCCTGCACGAACTGCTCGCCCTCGTCGTGGTCGTCGGTGGCGAAGACCTCCTTGGCCCCTGCCCGCTCGCAGGCCACCGTGGCAGCGGCCACCTCGTCGGCCCGGGCGCCGCCCGCGGCATCCGACTGGATGACCAGCATCGCTCCCGCCTCGCGGTCCAGGCCCATCGGCCGGAAGTCCTCGACGGCGTTCAGCGACGCGCGGTCCATGAGCTCGACCATCGACGCCCGCACCGTGCGGCCGAGCTCGACGACGGCTGCGGCGGCGGCAGCCACGGTCGGGAAGGTGGCGACGACGGTGGACCGCTCGTGCTGCTCCGGCACCAGGCGCAGCACCGCCCGGGTGACGACCCCGAGGGTGCCCTCGGAACCCACGAAGAGCTTCAGCAGCGGCAGCCCGGCCACGTCCTTGACGCGGCTGCCGCCCAACGTGATGAGCGTGCCGTCGGCGAGCACGACGTCGAGGCCGAGCACGTAGTCGGCCGTGACGCCGTACTTGACGCAGCACAGGCCCCCGGCGTTGGTCGCGATGTTCCCGCCGATGGAGCAGATCTCGTACGAGCTCGGGTCCGGGGGGTACCAGAGGCCGTGCTCGGCCGCCGCTCGCTTGACCTCGATGTTGAGGGCTCCGGGCTCGACGACCACCACCCGGCTGTCGACGTCGACCTCGACGCCCCGCATCCGCTCGGTCGAGAGGACGATGCCGCCGTCGACGGCGAGCGCACCACCGGAGAGCCCCGTGCCCGCCCCTCGCGGCACGACCGGGATGCCGTGTCGCGTCGCCCAGCGCAGCGTCTGCTGGACCTGACCGGCATCCTGCGCCCGGACGGCCGCGAGCGGCATCCCGGCGGTGGCATGGTGCGTCCAGTCGAACCGGTACTTCCCGAGCGACTCGGGGGCGGTGACGACGACACCGTCGGGCAGCGCCGCCACGAGCTCCGACACGGCGGTCCGGAGGTCGCGGTCCATGCCTCAGCCTCTCACCGCGGCTCTGATGCGTGCCGGCAGACGTTCGGCGCAGTGTGGCGTCATGAGCCGGCCGCAGGGAACCGGGCCGTCACTGGGATGGCGCGGAAGGTGGCAGGGGACGCGCATACATCCGCGTCCCGGACGGGCTGGTGCGCCATCACTGGGGTGGCGCGGAAAGATCGGGCCCGGGCCTCAGAGCCGGCGGTCCTCGAGCACGGGGAACTCCCGGCGGTAGGTGCGAGTGGCCCCGGTGTCGACCTCCACCGAGAGCACCTCCTCGTGGGCGCCGGCCGCCTCGGCGAGCACCTCGCCCGACGCCGAGACCACCTGGCTCCGGCCGCCCATGGGGTGGCCCGCGTGGACGCCGCCGGTGTTGCACTGCACGACGACGCACTGGTTCTCGACCGCCCGGGCCCGCCCGAGCAGCGTCCAGTGGGCGACGCGCGCCGCCGGCCACGCCGCCGGGACGAGGAACATCTCCGCGCCCGCCTCGACCTGGTGCCGGTACAGCTCGGGGAACCGCAGGTCGTAGCACGTGGACAGGCCCACCTGGAGCCTGTCCCCCGACTCCTCGCCGGTCTGGATGCCGGTCACGACCACGTCGCCCCCCGCCTCCATGAGCCTCGGCTCCCCTGCACCGAAGCCGAAGCGGTGGATCTTGCGGTAGGTCGCGAGGACGCGACCGTCACCCGCGTAGAGCACCGAGGTGTTCGCCAGGTCGTTGCCGTCGGGGCCGGGCTCGGGCAGACGCTCGACGAACGAGCCGGCGTGCAGGGTCGCGCCGGCCGCGCGCGCGGCATCCGCCATGGATGCCGCCCACGGCCCCTCGAGGGGCTGCGCCTCCTTCGCCCAGCGCGTGTAGTCGAACCCGGTGGCCCCCCAGAGCTCGGGCAGCACGACGAGGTCGTGCCCCGCCTGCTCGGAGACGAGGGCGGCGACCCGGTCGACCCGCGCCTCGAACGGCTCGGCGTCGTCGTACGCGAGCTGGATGACGGCGATGCGCATCGGACTCACAGCCTTTCCGCCTCCTCGCGGAGGCGTGCGAGGCGCTCGTTGTAGGCCCGGAGCTCGGCGTCGTCGTCGCGGTCGGCCTGGCGGTCCTTGCGCGCCGTCTCCTTCGCGTCGGCCCGGAACCACTGGACCGCCACGATGACCGCGAGGATGAGCGTGGGCGCCTCGCCGACCCCCCACGCGATCTCGCCGGCCCGTTGCTGGTCGGCGAGGGGGTCGGGACCCCAGGGCAGGTTGAGCTGGAGGAACACGTCGGGTGCGAGGAGGTCCTCGCTGCCGGTGAGAGCGACGCCGAAGAACGCGTGGAACGAGATCGTCGCGAAGAGGACGACGAGGAGCATGAGCGGGCTCCACCGAGGCACCCCGGGGTCGATGCCGATGAGCACCCACGTGAAGAGGTACCCGGTGAGGAGGAAGTGGGCCATCATCAGCAGGTGCCCGGTGTGGGTCGTCAGCGACAGCTCGAACAGGCCCGTCCAGTAGAAGGCGGCGAGGCTGAAGAAGAAGAGCGCGGCGGCCACCACCGGGTTCGCGAGCACCCGCAGCGCCCGTGAGTGGACGACCTGGAGGAGCACCTCGCGTGGCCCCCACGTCTTGTCCGGCCGGGCCTTGAGGGTGCGCAGCGCGAGCGTCACCGGCGCACCCGGGACGAGCAGGATCGGCACGAGCATCGCGACGGTCATGTGCATCACCATGTGCACGCTGAACAGCACCCGCCCCCAGATCCCCGGGGCGCCCGACGTGGCCCACACGAACAGCGCCCACCCGAGGACCCAGCAGATCGTCCGGCCGACCGGCCAGGCGTCGCCCCGGCGCCGCAGCCGAACCACGCCGGTGAGGTACAGCGCCACGGCGAGCACCGCGATGGCGAGGAACAACCAGTCCAGGCGCCACGCCGTGACCCAGTCGCCCCCGGCGATCGGGCCGGGGTCGGGGAAGCCGGTGAGCTCGAGGACGCGGCTCGGTGCGGGCGGCGCGTCCGGAACCGGCGGCACGCTGCGGGACAGCACGGCCGCCAGCCCGGTCGCGGCGCCCATGAGCACCACGTCACCCACCGCCAGCCGCGCGAAGGCCCGGCCGTCACCCGGGTCGGTGGTGAGCCGTGTGGCGAGGTTGCGCCGGTGCAGCCAGCCGAGCACCCCCAGCGCCACGAGCGCCACCGTCTTCAGCGCCACGACCGCCCCGTACGCCGTGGCCACCGCGCCGAGCGATCCCAGCCGGATCCATGCCTGCTGGATGCCGGTCACGGCCACGGCGGCGAAGCACCAGCCGGCCAGGGTCGAGTAGCGGGCGACGGTGGCCCCGAGGTCGTCTCCGAGCGCCGGACGCAGGACGACCAGCGCGATCAGCCCTCCCGTCCACACCACGACGCCGAGCAGGTGCACCGCCAGGGCGTTGACCGCGTCCTCGTGGCTCGCCGACCCGGCGGCATGGCCGGTGAGCGCGAGGATGACGACCGCCGCGAGCGTGAGGACGGTGAGCCACGCCATGGCCGCCCTGCGGGTCGCCACCGCGGCACCGGCCGCGACGACGACTGCCACGAGTGCGCTGATGAGCAGGACCCGGGTCGTCTCGAGCGTCCAGGTGAAGGACACCAGCTGGCTGAACAGGTCGGGGCTGGTGAGTGGGGTGCCGGCGAGGTCGGCGAAGGTGAGCACGACCTCGAGCAGGGCGGCGGCGGCCCACACGACCGCCGCTCGGGCGGCATACCGGGTGGCCGTCACCCGGCGCTCGGTCCGCGCCCGCTCCGGGACGAGGAAGGCGGCCACCCCGAGGAGGCCGACGGTGGCGCTGGCAGCCAGCGTGCTGAGGGTGGAGACGAGGGGCACCCCCCAGCGCACGAGCGGCCCGGGGTCGGCGAGCTCGAGCGGCGCCGTGGCACCGGTGAGCACGGCGGCGACCACGGCCGCGACGAGCCCAGCCGCCACTGCCACTCCCAGGGGTCGCGCGAGGGTCGCGCTCTGCGAGGTGGCGGCCATGTCTCCCAGCGTAGGTACTGTGGCGGCATGCCCGTGCACCCCCCGGCCCCCAGCGACCTGGGCGAGCTCGTCGACGCCTACGCCCAGACCGTGCAGTGCGTGATCGACCTCGGGCGCACCACCCGGGCAGGTGACGCCGACCTGCCCACGGACTGCCCGGGGTGGACGGTGCGCGACCAGTTCGCCCACATCGCCAGCGCGGAGGCGATGGTGGCCGGCGAGCCGGTGCCCGACGTCGACGTCGGTGGCCACGCCCACGTGCGGCACGCCTTCGGCGAGCGCATGGAGAGGTACGTCGAGTCCCGCCGGGGACGCGACCTCGAGGAGGTCCTCGACGAGCTCGAGGAACGCCTGGCCGAGCGGCTCCGCGTGTACCGCTCGGGCCCCGGGTGGGCCGAGCAGGAGGTCCAGGGGCCGTTCGGGCAGACGACGATGGGCGGCCTTCTGGGCGTCCGCGTCTTCGACATCTGGATGCACGAGCAGGACATCCGCGAGGCCCTGCGGCGGCCCGGGGGACTCGACAGCCCGGCCGCCGCCCACAGCATCAGCCGACTCTTCGCGATGCTGCCGCGGATCGTCGCCAAGGAGGCGCAGATCGAGCCCGGCAACGCCGTCGTCCTCGACCTGACCGGACCCACCGTCGGGCGCGCGGGGGCCCGGGTCGAGGAGCAGGACGGACGTTCCGTGGGGGTGCCGCTGTTCACCGGTGACGCCGAGGAGCACCCCGATGTCGTCACGACGTCGCTGACCATGTCGACCCAGGTGGCCGGCCGGCTCGCGGGCGGCCGGCGCTCCCCCGACGAGCTCCACGTCGTCGTCCACGGCGACGAGGACATCGCCCGGCGCGTGCTCGGCCACCTCGTGATCACCCCCTGACCCCAGGGACATGACGACCTTCTCGACCACCGCATCGCGTTCAGCCACGACCCGGCGCCCGGAGTTCCGGAGGCCGCCGGGGTCGAGGGCTGGTACTCGCTGCAGCCGCTCGCCGAGGCCACGCGGCTCGAGGCGTCGCTCGAGATCCTGGTCGACCTGCCGTTTCCCGGAGTGCTCCGCCCCGCCGTGACGACGGCGATGAGGGGTGTCCTCGCCGTGATGCAGCAGCGGTTCTCGCACAACCTGGTCACCCACCTGGGTGCGCGGACCCTCTGAGAGGCTGCGCCGCATCCACCCGGTGCCCGGTGTATAGTTGCATGCCTCATGCAACTATCGCCCCCAAGGAGAACGATCGTGCGACCCGACGGGGAGCCGCCGGCTTCGACCCTCGCGCTCGGTGACCACCTCATCCGGGTCGTCAAGCTGTTGCACGCGATGCGGCAGCACGCACCGCGCCAGCACCCGCAGGTCGACCCCATGGCCTACCCCCTGCTGTTCAACCTCCGCGTCCAGCCGCTGCGTGTGTCCGCGCTGGCGGAGGCGGTGCACTCCGACGTGTCCACCGTGAGCCGCCAGGTGAGCACCCTCGTCGACCTCGGGTTCGTGCGCCGCGGCCCGGACCCCGACGACCGGCGTGCGCAAGCGCTCTCGCTCACCGACGAGGGCGCGGCGCTGCTCGTCGCGATCCGCCAGGACCGGGACCGATGGCTCAGCGGGCTCCTCGCGGACTGGCCACGGGAGGACGTCGAGTCCTTCACCCGGTACCTGCAGCAGTTCGCCGCCGACCTCGAGGCCTCCCTCAACGCCATCTCCCGAAGGACCGACCGATGAGCGAGATCACCGCTGCACCCGAGGTGGACCGTCCGGTCGGGCCGCTCAGTCACCGCCAGATCGTCACGATCCTCATCGGACTGATGATGGGCATGTTCCTGGCGGCGCTCGACCAGACCATCGTCGCGACGGCCATCCGCACCATCGCCGACGACCTCCAGGGGCTGGAGCACCAGGCGTGGGCGACGACGGCCTACCTCATCACCTCCACGATCGTCACCCCGCTCTACGGCAAGCTCGGGGACATCTACGGTCGCAAGAAGCTCTTCATCGCGGCCATCAGCATCTTCATCGTCGGGTCGGTCCTCTGCGCCTTCGCGACGTCGATGGAGACGCTCGCGATCTACCGAGCGGTGCAGGGGGTGGGCGCGGGGGGTCTCTTCTCGCTCGCCCTGGCCATCATCGGTGACCTCGTGCCGCCCCGGGAGCGCGCGAAGTACCAGGGCTACTTCCTGGCCGTCTTCGGCACCGCCTCGGTGCTCGGCCCGGTCATCGGCGGGTTCTTCGCCGGCCAGGACACGATCATGGGCATCGACGGCTGGCGGTGGGTCTTCCTCGTCAACGTCCCGGTGGGCGCGGCCGCCCTGGCGGTGGTGTCGCGAACCCTGCACCTGCGCCACACCCGCCTCGACCACCGCATCGACTGGCTGGGCGCCGCGCTGCTCTCGGTGTCGCTCGTGCCGCTCCTCCTCGTCGCCGAGCAGGGCCGGGAGTGGGGCTGGGACTCGGTGTCGTCCACCGCCTGCTACGTCGTCGGCGTGCTCGGGGCGATCGGCTTCTTCTGGCAGGAGTGGCGGATGAAGGACGAGGCGATCCTGCCCCTCGCGATGTTCCGCAACCGGACCGTCGGCGTGTCGTCGGTGGCGTCGGTCCTCATCGGCGTCGCCATGTTCGGCGGCCTGGCGGCCCTGCCGCTCTACCTCCAGATCGTCAAGGGAGCCACCCCGACCCAGGCCGGCCTGCAGCTCGTGCCGATGACCCTCGGGATCATGTTCGGCTCGATCCTCTCGGGCCAGGTCATCTCCCGGACGGGCCGCTACCGGATGTTCCCCATCATCGGGTCCGGCCTCCTCGCCGTATCGCTCTTCGTCTTCCACTACGTGGAGTACGACACTCCGCTGTGGCAGACGATGGTCGTCATGCTCGCGTTCGGCATCGGTCTGGGCTTCAACTTCCAGCCCCTCACGCTGGCCGTGCAGAACGCCGTTCCGCCGCAGCAGATCGGCGTCGCCACCTCGACAGCCACGTTCACCCGGCAGATCGGCGGTGCGCTCGGGACGGCGGTCTTCCTCTCCATCCTCTTCTCGACGGCGGGGGAGAAGATCGAGGCCGCCCTGCGAGCCGCGGTGCCGACGCCGGAGTTCCAGGCCGCCCTCGCCGACCCGGCGAACGCCGCCGTCGCCGCCCGGTTCGAGGGTGCGCCGTCCGAGGGCGCGGCGGGGGCCGCCGGCGCGGTGCTCCAGGACAGCTCGTTCCTCACCGGCCTCGACGAGCGGCTGGCCAGGCCGTTCCTCGTCGGGTTCTCCGAGGCGATGGACCTGGTGTTCCTGGTCGGTGCCTGCGTCATGGTGGTCGGCTTCCTCGTCATGCTGATGCTTCCTCACGTCGAGCTCCGCCGGAGCGCGGGCTACGAGGCACGCGCCGCGGACGAGGATGCCGCCCGCGGTGTCACCGAGGAGCGCTCGCCGGCTCGACGCTGACCCCACCCGCTCGTTCGGCACGTTCGAGGTGGCGGTACCGCACGGCGACGAGCGCGAGGGCGAGGCCGCCGCTCACGACGGGCACGGCATACGCCGTCTGCGCACCCCACGCCTCGATGGCCCAGCCGCCGCCGGCGGAGCCGGCCGAGATGCCGATGAGGATGCCGGTGATCGCGACGGCCATGCCCTCGGTCACCAGGGCCTTGGGCACGAGGCGCTGCGCCAGGGAGAGGCTCGTGATGAGCATGGGCGCCGTCGCCGAGCCGGCGACGAACATGACGACGACGAGCGGCCACAGACCGCCCACGAGGAGTGCAGGGACCTCGAGCACGAACATGCCGGTCGCGGCGAGGAGGAGCCGGCGGGTCATCGTGGATCGGAACACCCGGGTGCCGAACACGATGCCCGCGAGGGTCGAGCCGAGGGCGAAGGCGCCCAGGACGACGCTGGAGAAGGCGGTCTCGCCCGCCTCCTTGGCATAGGCCACTGCGATGACCTCGTTGGCACCGAAGATCACACCGGTCATGACGAGCACGGTCGCGACGAGGAACAGGCCGGGGCGCCGTACGGCCAGCCCGGAGGGGCGTTCGCCGTGGGGCACGACCGGTGGCTCCGTCTCCCGGGCGGCGAGGAACGCGAGCATCCCTGCGGTGAAGAGCACCTCCGCCACCACGAGACCGGCCTCCGGGAACCACATCGTGGAGACGATGACGGCCAGCACCGGGCCGACGACGAAGGACGCCTCGTCCGCGACCTGCTCGAAGCTCATCGCGGTGTGCAGCCGGTCGGGCTCGTCACGGAAGATGTGCGCCCACCGGGCGCGCGACATCGGACCCGGCTCGGGGAGGACGGCGGAGAGGCCGTAGAAGAGGAACAGCGTCCAGGCGGGGGCGTCGCGCCACGACAGGACGGCGACGGTGAAGCCGCACGCGGCCGAGACCAGCACGAAGGGCAGGGCGACCCGGCGCTGGCCGTGCTTGTCGACGAGCCGCCCGATCACCGGTCCGGCCACCGCGAGGACCGCCAGGCCGACCGCCGACACCGCCCCGGCGAGCCCGAACGACCCGCGCCGCTCGCTGAGCATGACGATGACCGCGACGCCGAACATGGCCCCACCGGTGCGGGACAGCGCGGTGCCGGCGATGAAGGGGAGGGCGCCGGGGACGCGGAACAGTGGGGCGTAGGCCGACAGCACGGGTCAGCGGAAGGCGGACTCGCCGGTCAGCGCCTGACCGATGACGAGCGTGTGCATCTCGACCGTGCCCTCGTAGGTGAGCACCGACTCGAGGTTGTTGGCGTGCCGCATCACCGGCCACTCTCCACTGACGCCGTTGGCACCGAGGATCGTGCGCGCGGTGCGGCAGATCTCGAGGGACTTGGTGATGTTGTTGTACTTGCCGACCGACACCTGCTCGGGGCGCAGGCCGACGCTGTCCTTGCGGCGCCCGAGGTGGAGCGCGAGCAGCTGGCCGAGCTGCAGCTCGGTCGCCATGTTCGCCAGCTTCGCCTGGGTCAGCTGGAAGCCCGCGATCGGTCGCCCGAACTGGATCCGCTCCATCGAGTACCGGCGCGCCGCGTCGAGCGACGAGCGGGCTGCCCCGAGGGACCCCCAGACGATGCCGTACCGGGCCTCGCTGAGGCACGCCAGGGGGCCTTTGAGACCGGTGACGTCGGGGAGCACGGCATCCGCGGGCAGCCGGAGGTCCTGGAAGCCGAGCTCGGACGTGACCGACGCCCGCAGCGACATCTTGTGGGTGATCTTGTGCGCCGCGAAGCCCGGTGTGTCGGTGGGCACCACGAAGCCCCGGATGCCGCCGTTCTCCTTTCCCGCGTTGGCCCACACGACCGCGACGTCGGCGACGGAGCCGTTGGTGATCCAGGTCTTGGAGCCGTTGAGCACCCAGTCGTCACCGTCCCGACGTGCCCTGGTGCGCATGGATGCCGGGTCGGACCCGTGGTCGGGCTCGGTGAGGCCGAAGCAGCCGATGGCCTCCCCGGCCGCCATCCGCGGGAGCCACTCCTGCTTCTGCTCCTCGGTTCCGAACCGCCAGATGGCGAACATCGCGAGGCTGCCCTGCACCGACACCAGCGACCTGATGCCGGAGTCGCTCGCCTCGAGCTCCAGGCAGGCGAGTCCGTAGTCGACGGCCGACATGCCGGCACAGCCGTAGCCGTCGAGGTGCATGCCGAGCAGGCCGACCTTGCCGAACTCCCGCGCGAGCTCCCGCGCCACCGGCAGGTCACCGGCCTCGTACCACTGCATGACGTGGGGGTCGACGGTGTCGGCGCAGACCTGACGGGTGGCGGCCCGGATCGCCTTCTCCTCGTCGGTGAGCAGGCTGTCGACGTCGACCAGGTCGAGCGGGTCGGACGGTCGCGGGGGCATCGACGAGGGGGCGCTCATGCCCACCATCATGACGGGTCCACGGCAGGGCCCGCGACCACCCCGGTGCCCCCCTGACCTCCCCGGCTTCCCCGACTTCGTCTGTCGGATTGCCGCCGACGCGCCGCGATGCGGCGCGTCGGCGGGCATCCTGACAGACGAAGTCGGGAAGGTCAGGGGCGCGCGGAGGCGGCGCCGAGGAGAGCCGCGAGGCCGAGCGCACTGCGGGGGTCGTAGGCCGCGCGCCACAGTCCTCCGTGCGCCGCGGCGTACGCCTCGTCCTGCCACGGGTGCTCGTGGTGAGGTGACCCGGCCACGAGGTCGTGCACGAGCAGGGCCGCCATGAGGGTGTTGGCGGTGCCCGGCTCGAAGACCTCGACACCGAACCGGTGCGCTCCGGCGTAGGCGGCGGCGAGCGCCCGGTTCTTCACCACCGACCGGGTGCGGGTGGGAGGGGCGATCTTGAACGAGACCGTCGCACCGGAGGCCAGGGCGGAGGTCGCCCTCCAGCGCTGGATCCGCTTGGCGAGCAGGTAGTTGGGTCCCTGCTGGAGGACGACCGAGTCGTTGACGCCCGGGTCCTCACCGGGGACGTAGTTGCGGCGCAGTAGACGCCCGCCCGACAGGGTCCGCAGCGGGCCCCGCAACACCTTCGAGGTGCGCCTCTCGGCGTAGGCCCGGGTCGAGGCCTCGACGACCTCCCGGGGCACCGCGAACACGTCGGTCGGCGTGGCGAGGAACGACAGGGCGGTGTCCGAGCGGGCGAGCCGCACCTGCTCGGTGAGGGCGTCGACGGCGGTGCTCACCCGCATGTTGGTGGCACCGTCGGCGTAGACGTAGTTCCCGATGACGAGGGCACCCTCCACCCCACTCACCCAGGCGGTCGCGGTGGGCAGGTCCTGGATGAGGTCCACGCCGGCACGCTCGGCGAGAGGGCTCGCCCCGGGGGATGCCGGTACGAGCACCCGGCCGGCCCCGCTGCGGACCCCGTCCAACACACGGGTCCACAGCTCGGGCCGTGGAAGGTCGACCGCGGCGACGGTCGCGCCCCAGCGCAGCAGCGAGCGCAGGGGACCCATCTCGGCGGCGGCGCCGAGCACGACCACGGTCCGGCCCTCGAGGCGCAGCCAGTCGGGGTTGTCGATCACCGCACCCACGGCATCCCCCAGGCTGGGTTCGACGATCCCGGCGGCCACCCAGGTGTCGACCTGGCGGCGCAGGTCGTCGCCGCCGAGGCGACGACCCCGGTAAGGGACGGTCAGGGCGGTGTCGGGGTCGCCGTTCCCGGCGACGACCTCGGTGGTGAGGAGGTCTGCCGGGCTGCCGGCCACGCCACCGAGCGCCGCGGCGAGGAGGACCTCACGGCCGTCCGGGTCGCGCCAGCGCATCCGCTCGTGCAGCGACCGTAGCCCGGAGTCCGCGAGGGCTCGGGCGTCCTCGGGTCGGGTCAGTCCCGCCTCCACGAGCCGCCGGAAGTGGGTCAGGTAGCCGCTGCGCCAGTTCGTCTCCCGCGCGGCGGCCGCCGCGCCCACGCGGTCGACCGGTCGGAGGGCGTCGGCGACCACGGCGCGCCCGGTCGCGCTCGTCGACCGCCGGCCGTCGACCTCGGGGAAGACGACCCCCGTAGGGTGCTCATCTCGGTCGGGCACGGATCAGCCCCAGACCAGGGCCCGCGACGGGTCGGCGAGGATCGCGGCGACGTCCGCGAGGTAGCGGCTTCCGAGCTCACCGTCGACGAGGCGGTGGTCGAAGCTCAGGGCGAGCGTCGTGACCCACCGAGGCTCGATCGTCTCCGAGCCGTCGGGGCCGGTGACCACCCACGGCCGGCGGGCCACCGTGCCGAAGGCGAGGATCGCCGACTCACCGGGGTTGAGGATTGGCGTGCCCGCGTCGATCCCGAAGACCCCCACGTTGGTGATCGTGATGGTGCCGCCGGACATGTCCGCGGGCTGTGTGCGGCCCTCGCGCGCGGTCGCCGTGAGCCGGCCGATCGCCTCGGCGAGCTCACGCGTCGTCAGGCGGTCGGCATCCTTGATGTTGGGGACGATGAGCCCGCGCGGCGTGGCGGCCGCGATGCCCAGGTTGACGTAGTGCTTCAGCACGATCTCTTGCGCCTGCTCGTCCCAGGTCGCGTTGATCCCGGGGTTGCGGCGGACCGCCAGGCACATCGCCTTGGCCAGCAGGAGCAACGGGGTGACCTTGACGTCGCTGAACTCACGCTCCTGCTTGAGCCGCTCGACGAGATCCATGGTCGCGGTGACGTCGACGGTGACCCACTCGGTGACGTGGGGGGCGGTGAACGCCGAGCCGACCATGGCCTGGGCGGTCATCTTGCGTACGCCCTTGATGGCAACGCGGGTCTCGCGCGGGCCTTCTCCCGCGAACCCGGCGGATGCCGGTGCGCCGGCGGCGACCTCCACGGCACCGCCCGCGGCGGCCGCCTCGACGTCGGCGCGGGTGACGACTCCCCCGTCACCGCTGGGGGTGACCGAGCCGAGGTCGACGCCGAGGTCCTTGGCGAGCTTGCGCACCGGCGGCTTGGCCAATGCGCGTACCTGACCTGACCTATTGGTCGATTCCGGTACGCCACCGGAGGCGTCGCGCTGTACCTCCAGTGACCTATTGGTCGATTCCGGTACGCCACCGGAGGCGTCGGGCTGTACCTCCAGTGACCTATTGGTCGATTCGGGTACGGAGGGGGCGGGTGAGGGCGGCGGGGTGGGCGCGGCGCCCGTAGTGCGAGGGCGGCGCTTGGCCTCGGTCTGCTTGACGCCGTAGCCGACCAGCACCGCGGTGCGCCCGGTCGAGGTGGTTCCGCCGATCAGGCCCTCCTCGACCTCCGGCGCCGGCTGTGCCTCGGTTGACCTATTGGTCGACTCCGGTACGGCGGCGGGAGGCGGCGTGACGGCATCCGACGTACCGCCGACACCGTCGTCGATCGTGATGATGGGCGCGCCGACCTCCACCGTGTCACCCTCGGCCGCGTGCAGCGCCGACACGGTGCCCGCGAAGGGAACCGGCAGCTCGACGAGCGACTTGGCCGTCTCGACCTCGACGACGACGTCGTTGACCTTGACCGTGTCGCCGGGCTGGACGCGCCACGTGACGATCTCGGCCTCGGTCAGCCCCTCACCGGGGTCCGGGAGCTTGAACTCACGAAGAGCCATCTGCGGGAACGCCTTTCAGTACGCGAGCGAGCGGTCGACGGCATCGAGCACCCGGTCGAGGTCGGGGAGGAAGTCCTCCTCGATGCGGCTCGGCGGGTACGGCACGTTGTAGCCGCCGACCCGCAGCACCGGTGCCTCGAGGTGGTAGAACGCGCGCTCGCTGAGCAGGGCCGAGACCTCGGCACCCACGCCGAGGAACGTCGACGCCTCGTGGACGACGACGGCCCGGCCGGTCCTGCGCACCGACCCGAGCACGGTGTCCTCGTCGAGCGGGGAGAGCGAGCGGAGGTCGATGACCTCGAGCGAGCGGCCCTCCTCGTCGGCGGCCTGCGCCGCCTGGAGGCACGTCTTGACCATGGGGCCGTACGCCAGCAGCGTGAGGTCGGAGCCCTCGCGGAGCACCCGCGCCGTGCCGAGGGCACCGTCCGGGCCCTCCCCGACCTCGCCCTTGTCCCAGTACCGGCGCTTCGGCTCGTAGAACACCACGGGGTCGTCGGTCTCGATCGCCTGCTGGATCATCCAGTGCGCGTCGTGCGGGTTGGAGCAGACCACGACGCGCAGGCCGGCGGTGTGCGCGAAGTAGGCCTCGTTCGACTCGCTGTGGTGCTCGACCGCGCCGATGCCGCCGCCGAACGGGATGCGGATGACGATCGGCATCCGCACGTAGCCGAGGGAGCGGGCCCGGAGCTTGGCCACCTGGCTGACGATGTGGTCGAACGCGGGGTAGACGAACCCGTCGAACTGGATCTCGACGACGGGCCGGTAGCCGCGCAGCGCCATCCCGATGGCCGTGCCGAGGATGCCGGCCTCCGCGAGCGGGGTGTCGATGACCCGGTCCTCGCCGAAGTCCTTCTGCAGCCCCTCGGTGACACGGAAGACGCCGCCGAGCTTGCCGATGTCCTCGCCGAGGAGGACGACCTTCGGGTCCTTGTCCATGGCGGCACGCAGGCCGCTGGTGAGACCCTTCGCGAGCGTCGTGGCGGCCATCAGCGCGCCTCCTCGAACGAGGCGTGGTACTCCTCGAACTCCGCACGCTCTCGCTCCATGACCGGATGCCGTTCCGCGTAGACGTGGTCGAACATCTCCGTGCCGTCGGGGTCGGGCATCGAGAGGCAGCGCTCGCGCACCGAGGCCCCGAGCTCGTCGGACTCCTCGTCGACGGCGTCGAAGAAGTCCTGGTCGGCGCGGCCGGTCGTCGTCAGCCAGCGCCGGACGCGCTCGATGGGGTCGCGGTGCTTCCACACCTCCACCTCGGCGGAGACGCGGTACTTGCTCGGGTCGTCGGAGGTGGTGTGCGCCCCCATCCGGTAGGTGAAGGCCTCGATGAACGTGGGTCCCTGCCCCGAGCGCGCGGCGTCGAGCGCGGCCTTCGTGACCGCGTAGACGGCCAGGACGTCGTTGCCGTCGACGCGGATGCCGGGGAAGCCGAACCCCCGTGCCCGGTGCCAGAGCGGTGCGCGCGTCTGCTTCTCGTTGGGCTCGGAGATGGCCCACTGGTTGTTCTGGCAGAAGAACACGACGGGGCTGTTGTTGACCCCGGCGAAGACGAGCGCCTCGGAGACGTCGCCCTGGGAGGTGGCGCCGTCGCCGAAGTAGGCGATGACGGCGGTGTCGCGCTCGTCGTCACCCGTGCCGACGTTGCCGTCGCGCTGGACCCCCATGGCGTAGCCGGTGGCGTGCAGGGTCTGGGCGCCGATGATGATCGTGTAGAGGTGGAAGTTCTTCTCGTTGGGGTCCCAGCCGCCGTGGTTGACCCCGCGGAACATGCCGAGCAGGTTGACCGGGTCGACGCCTCGGCACCACGCGACGCCGTGCTCGCGGTAGGTCGGGAAGGCGTAGTCCTGTGGACGCAGGGCCCGCCCCGAGCCGACCTGCGCGGCCTCCTGGCCCAGCAGGCTGGCCCACAGGCCGAGCTCGCCCTGACGCTGCAGCGCGGTGGCCTCGGTGTCGAAGCGGCGGATGAGGACGAGGTCGCGGTAGAAGCCGCGCAGCTGCTCGTCGGAGAGGCCGTCGACGACGGCGTCGTGCTCGGGGTTCGGGACCCGCTCACCCTCCGGGGTGAGCAGCTGGACCATGTCCGGACCGCCGTCCTGGGCGGGACGTTCGGGGACCTCGGCGCGGCTGACGTGGTGGTCCACGCCGAACGCCGTCTCGAGGGCGGCGACCTCGTTGTCGCTCACTGGGCACTCCTTCTCCGGGCTCCCGTGGTGACGGTCGCCGCGATGGGGTCGTGGTGACCGCTGGTGCTGGGTGTGGCGGCGGTCACTGCCGGTGTCGGCTCCACCGTACCGGGACCGCGAGGCCCCCGACGACGCCGCTGGTCCGAGGGATGCCGCCGGCGATATCCGCTCGCCCCCCCGGTCCGCCGCCGCTAGGTTTCGGGTGTGCAGGACTGGTTCGGCGCCGCCGACTTCTCGGGCACCGTCCGGGTCGATCGCGGCGGGGTCACCGAGGTCGACGTCGCGCACGGCCTCGCCGACCGTCGCCACGAGCGGCCGATGGAGACGACCACGCGCCTTGCCATCGCCAGCGGGACCAAGGGCCTCACGGCCGTCACCGTGCTGTCCCTCGTCGCCGACGGTGTTCTGTCGCTGGACACCCCGGTGCGCGAGGTGCTCGGGTCCGACCTTCCGCTGGTCGACGACCGGGTCACGGTGGAGCACCTCCTGAGCCACCGGTCGGGCGTCGGGGACTATGTCGACGAGGAGGCCCTTCCGGCGGTCACGGACTACGTCCTCGAGGTCCCCGTGGCAACACTGACGACCACCGAGGACTACCTGACCGTGCTGAACGGCCGCCCGCAGGTCTTCGAGCCGGGCTCACGCTTCGTCTACAACAACAGCGGCTTCGTGCTCCTCGCCCTTGTCGCGGGACGCGTGTCGGGCCAGCCGTTCGAGGACCTCGTGGTCGAGCGGGTGTGCCGGCCCGCGGGGATGGTGTCGACCGCGTTCCTCCGGTCCGACGAGCTGCCGGCCGACGCCGCCACCGGGTACCTGTGGGCCGACCACCCCAGGACCAACGTCCTGCACCTGCCGGTCGTGGGCAGCGGCGACGGTGGCCTGTACTCGACCACCGCTGACGTCGCCGCCTTCTGGGAGGCGCTCTTCGCCGGGCGACTGCTACCCGACGAGGTGGTGACCGATGCGGTGCGCGCCCGCAGCACGACGTCGCCGACGTCCGGGTACGGCCTGGGGTTCTTCCTGGGGCCGCAGGAGGGGGTCGTCTCCCTCACGGGGTCGGACGCCGGTATCTCGTTCCGAACGGTGCACGACCGGGTCTCCGACCTCACCTGGACGGTCGCGTCGAACACCAGCGAGGGAGCGTGGCCGGTGGCCAGGAGCCTCGCCGAGCGGCTGGAGCGCCGTCAGGCGTAGGCCTGCTCCCCCGGGGCCAGGACCCGCAGCCACTGTCCCCGGTGACCGTCGACACGCAGCTCCACGCGGCCGCTGGGGTCGAGGGCCACGTCGTCCCGTCCGTCGAGGACGTCGCGCAGCACCGAGCCCTCGGCCACCTCGCCGAGCTCGAGGGTGACCATCGCGTCCTCCGTGGCGAGGTTGTGGACGGCGAGCAGCCGCCAGTCGTCGCAGCGGCAGACGTGGGCGAGCACGCCGGACTGGTCGTGGTCGAGCACCTCGACGTCGGACCAGCCGATCTGGGGCATCTGCCGGTAGCGCCGGATCAGGGTGCGCACGAACGCCCACAGGGAGTCGGGGTCCTGTCGCTGCGCCTGGGCGTTGACGTGCTCCGGCGACCAGAGGCCGGTGGGCTGGGGCCGGGTGAGCCGCCGAGGCGGCGCGGACGAGAAGCCGCCGTTCGGGCCGGCATCCCACTGCATGGGGGTTCGGACGCTGAGGCGACCCTCGACCTCGAGGTTCTCCCCCATCCCGATCTCCTCGCCGTAGAACAGCACCGGCGTGCCGGGCACCGAGAACATCAGGGAGTAGACGAGCCGCAGGCGCCGCTCGTCGCCCCCGAGCATGGTGGGGAGGCGGCGCCGCAGCCCGCGCCCGAAGAGCTGCATGTCGGGGTCAGGGCCGAAGGCGGCGAAGACCTCCTGGCGCTCGCGGTCGCTGAGCTTGTCGAGGGTGAGCTCGTCGTGGTTGCGCACGAAGTTGGCCCACTGGCTGGTGATGTCGAGCGCGGGCCGCTGCTGCAGCGCGGTGGCGAGGGGCGTCGCGTCCTCACGGGCGAGCGACAGGTACAGGGCCTGCATCCCGATGAAGTCGAACTGCAGGTTGAGGCCGTCACCGTCGTCACCGCCGAAGAAGTCCTTCTGCTGGGGATACGGCAGGTTGACCTCGCCGAGCAGTGCCGCGTCACCGACCCTGCGGACGACGAAGTCGCGCAGGTCCCCGAGGTAGCGGTGCGGGTTGAAGCCGTCGGGCTCGGACCCGGGATACGTGTCGTTCGCGAACATGAAGGGCACGGCGTCGATGCGGAACCCGGCGACGCCCAGCTGGAGCCAGAACCCGAGAGTCCGCGAGATCTCCTCCTGCACAGCGGGGTTCGCCACGTTGAGGTCGGGCTGGGTCTTGTAGAAGTGGTGCAGGAACCACTCGCCCGTCTTCTCGTCGAGCTCCCAGATGCTGTCCTCCTTGTCGGGGAACACCACCTCCTCCTTGCCTGACGGTGGCTTCTTCGCGGACCACACGTAGTGCTGGCGGAAGGGGTCGTCGACGCTCCGGCGGGCGCTCCTGAACCACGGGTGCTGGTCGGAGGTGTGGTTCATGACGAAGTCCACGATCACCCGGATGCCGCGCGAGCGGGCGGTGCGCACCAGGTCGACGAAGTCACCGAGGGTGCCGAGCCGCGGGTCGACACCGAAGAAGTCGGTGATGTCGTAGCCGTCGTCGCGGCCGGCGGTCGGGTAGAACGGCATGAGCCACAGGACGGTGACACCGAGGTCGGCCAGGTACTCGATCCGCTGGGTCATGCCGTGCAGGTCACCCACGCCGTCGCCGTTGCTGTCGGCGAAGGTCTCGACGTCCGCGCAGTAGAAGACGGCGGACTTCCACCACACGTCGCCGGTCTGGCTGAGCTTCATCGGATCGCCTCCTCCCGCTCGACGGCCGGTCGCCCGGTCGTCGCGGGAGGGGGTGGCTGCGGGTCGAACTGGGGGAGGACCTGCTCGCCGAAGGTGTCGAGGAAGCGCTCCTGCTCCTTGCCGACGAAGTGGAGGTAGACCTCCTCCCAGCCCTGGTCGACGTACTCCTGGATCCACGCGGCATGCCGGGCGGGGTCGGCGGAGACGTTGACCACCCTGGCCACCTGCTCGGGGGTGACCGTCTCGGCCATCGTGTCGAACGCCTCAACCGTCTCGGTGTCCCAGGCGACGGGCGGGCCGTGCACGTTGCTGCGCCACTGGTCGTGGGCGATGGCCGTCGCCTCCTCCTCCGTGGGAGCCCAGCTGAGGTGGAGCTGGAGTCGGGCAGCGCCACGTCCCCCGGCGCCGCGGTAGGCGTCGAGGACCTGGCGCAGGACGTCGAGGGGCTGGTTGACGGTCACGAGGCCGTCGGCCCACTCGGCGTGCCGGGCCGCGCTCGCGGCGGTGACGGCGGGGGCGATGAGCGGCGGTACGGCATCCGGCAGGGTCCAGAGCCGACCACGGTTGACCGTGACGAGGCCGTCGTGGTTCACCTCCTCCCCGGAGAGCAGGCGGCGGATGACGTCGACGCACTCGACGAGGCGGGCGTCACGAACGTCCTTGCGCGGCCAGACGTCGCCGGTCACCCGCTCGTTGGACGCCTCGCCCGAGCCGATCGCCGCCCAGAAGCGGTTCGGGAACATGCTCGAGAGGGTGGCGATCGCCTGGGCCGTGATGGCCGGGTGGTAGCGCTGCCCCGGCGCGGTCACCACACCGAACGGCAGGCTCGTCGTGGCCATGGCGGCGCCCAGGAACGACCAGGCGAAGCCCGACTCACCCTGGCGCTCGCTCCAGGGCGAGAGGTGGTCGGAGGACATGGCGGCGGTGAAGCCGACCCGCTCCGCGTGCTGGACGTCGCGGAGCAGCCGCCCGGGGGCGATCTGCTCGTGCGAGCAGTGGAATCCGATGGTGGTCATCGGACCACGGAACCACACCACCGGTGCGATGAGGCGGTCAAGAGGCGCGGCTGCTGAGAAGTGACACGATCATGGCGGAGGTGAGGCCCGTGGAGCACCTGGAGGCCGACGTCGTGGTCATCGGCTCCGGCATGGGCGGTGGCACCACGGCGTGGGCGCTGGCCGCGCGCGGGGTCGACGTCCTCGTGCTGGAGCGCGGCGAGCGCATTCCTCGTGAGCCCGAAAACTGGTCGCCGGAGGAGGTGTTCCTGGAGCGCCGGTACAAGCCCGACGAGACCTGGGAGGACGGCCGGGGACGTCCCTTCCGTCCAGGGGTCCACTACGTCGTCGGGGGGAACACCAAGGTCTACGGCGCCTCGCTGCCGCGGTTCCGGGAGTCCGACTTCGAGGAGGTCCCCCACCTCGAGGGCGTCTCCCCAGCGTGGCCGTTCCACTACGCCGACCTCGAGCCGTACTACGGGCAGGCCGAGCGCCTCTACGCCGTGCACGGCACCACCGGCGAGGACCCTACCGAACCGTGGCGGAGCACGCCCTACCCCTATGCCGCACTGCCGCACGAGCCGTACGTCGCCGCCCTCGCCGACCGGCTGCGCTCGGCGGGAGTGCAACCGTCGTCGACGGCCATGGGGGTTGACCTGCGCCCGGGCGGGACGTGCGTGCGCTGTGCCACCTGCGACGGGTTCCCGTGTCGCGTCGGAGCCAAGTCGGACGCCGAGGTGTGCGCGGTCGACCCCGCGCTGGACCTGAGTGCGCGGCTCGAGACCGGCGTCCGGGTCACCCGCCTGGTGACCGACGGCAGCGGGAACCGGGTGACCCACGCGCTCGCCGAGGGGCCGCGCGGCCCGGTCACCATCCACGGTCGGGCCTTCGTCGTCGCGGCCGGTGCCGCCAACTCCGCAGCCCTCCTGCTCGCCTCGGGCGGCCCCGAGCACCCCGAGGGCCTGGCCAACTCCTCGGGACGGCTCGGGACGAGCTTCATGATGCACAACAACGCCCACGTGGCGGCCGTCGACCTGACCGGCCACAACGACGTCGTCTTCCAGAAGACCCTTGCGGTCACCGACTGGTACGAGGACGGTGGCGACGGACACCCCCTGGGCAGCCTCCAGACCATCGGCAAGGTGCAGGGCGTCATGATGAAGAGCTGGGCGACTCGCGTCCCGCTGTGGACCCTGGATGCCGTCGCGCGCAGGTCGGTCGAGTGGCTCGTCATGGCTGAGGACCTGCCCGACCCGGCGAACCGGGTCACGCTGACCTCCGCCGGCGGCATCCGGACGAGTCGGGTGGCGCGTGGCACGCGACAGCACCGCCTCCTGCACAGGCGGGCCAAGCGGCTGCTCAGGGATGCCGGCTACGACGTGGTCGCCACCCAGTGGTTCGACATCAGCATGAACAGCCACATGTGCGGCACCGTCGTCGCCGGCCTCGACCCGCGCGCCAGCGTGCTGGACGGCCACTGCAAGGCCCACGACCTGACGAACCTGTGGGTCGTGGACGCGGGGTTCTTCCCCTCCTCCGCCGCGATGAACCCGGCGTTGACCATCGCGGCGCAGGCGCTGCGGGTGGTGGCCGAGTCCGACCTCGCCGGCTGAGGACGCACCCCAGCCGGTCAGCGACGGCGCTTGCGAACGGTGGCTGCGGCCGGTTGGCGTGGTCACCTCCAGCTCGCGCAGGTGCGTTCTCGACGCTGGCGCCAGCATGCTCGGCCCGGGCCTGCGCCGCCGACGAGGCACCCTTGACCCGTTCCAGCTCGGTGACGAGGTCGACGCGGTCCCGGTCGCTCAGGGCACCCATGTCGACCCCGCGGAGCCAGTCGCGAAACGCGGCGACCGGCGTCGTCACGGCATCCGAAAAGCGCTGTCCCACATCACTGTCGGCTTGCCCACCGGATGCGTTGAGCCCCATCTCTTCCCCCATGAAGAGACCCTATGACCACTCTCCGACAATGGTCCCGAGCTCGCGTGTTTCGAGGTGCCAAGGGCCAGAATGAGCGTGTGGTGCGGGGAGACGAGGACACCGTCGGGTTCAGGCTCTGGCCGCCGGTGGCGGCCGGTGGCCCATTGCTCGCCGGCTGGGTCGCGACGGCGCTGTGGGGAGACCCGGTCGGACTGGGCGGGTGGCGGGTTCCGCTGGGCTGGGTGCTGGTGGCTCTGTTCGCCGGGTGGAACGGCTGGTCGCTGTGGCTCTTCCGCCGGCACGAGACCGGACTGCTGCCCGGGCAAGCGACGCACGCACTGATCGAGGAGGGTCCGTACCGACTCTCCCGCAATCCGTTGTACGTCGGCCTGTTGGCGCTCTACCTCGGCCTGGCCCTGTTGGCACCCACGTTCTGGGGGCTCGTCCTGTTCCCGGTCGCGATGCTGCTGCTCCGGTGGGGGGCCATCCGCCCCGAGGAGCGGTTCCTGCACGCGCGGTTCGGTGAACAGTACGACGACTACGCGAGGCGGGTCCGTCGCTGGCTGTGACGGCGACCGCAAGGCGCACCAGGACCGCCACGGTCAGCCGGTCACCAGACGTTCGGCATGGCTCCTCTCCCCCGGAGTCACGTCTTCGCGCCGGCTGCCGCGCAGGCGCCACTGGTCTGACAGAGCCATCTCGATGCGCTGTCGCACCTCCTGCTCGCTCTCGGGCTCGGCCGCGAACAGGACCCGGACCCGCAGCTCGGCACCCACCCGGTCGGCGTGCACGTGGTGCGGTGCCAGCGGGCACGGGGGCTCGTGGTCCCAGTGCCCACACAACGCCACCGTGACGGCCGCTCCGGGAGCCCTCTCGTCGGCCCCGGGCTCCATGGCGAGGATCGCCTCGTGGACGAACACCTGCCGCATCGGACCAGTGTGGCGCAGGACCCGGCCGAGCGCTCGACCGACGGCCCCCAAGCGAGCTCCCAACGCACCTAGACGGGAGCGAGCGGTGTGCGCGGTGTGTCGGGCAGCGTCAGCGTGATCCGCTGCCCGGGCACCACCTCGCCGCCGCGCTCGACGACTGCCATCACCCCCGCCTTGCGGATCACCCGCGCGGTTGCGGACTCCGGCGAGGCCGTCGACGGGGCCGGCTCGTCGGTCTGCGTCCCGTCGGCACGGGCCAGCACGACCCTGAGCAGCCCGGGCCGGAACGCGTTGATCTGGGCACAGGGGTTGCGCAGGCCGGTCAGCCGCACGACGGGGCCGCCCAGGTCGAGCAGCGTCCCGGTGGGCAGGCCCAGCAGGTCGAGGCCGGCGGTGAGCACGTTCTCCCCGAGATCGCCCGGCGCGAGGTCGTAGCCCATGGCCCGGGCGTCCTCGAAGACCTCCTCGTGGAGGAGGTGCACCTGACGCAGGTTGGGCTGGTTCGGGTCGCGGCGCACGCGCGACCGATGCCGGACCAGGGTCCCGGCGTGGGCATCTCCGAGCACACCGAGACCGGCCACGAGGGTGATCGACCCGGCCGGCACCTTGCTGAAGCGATGGGTCTTGTCACGACTGACGGCGACGACACGAGGCCCCGGCACCGGGTCATCCTCCCTGTCGCGAGCGGCTCGCCAGGAACGCTCCGGCCACCTCGATCAGCCGGTCGTTCGCCTCTCGCTCGGCGATCGTCGCCCGGGCGCCGTCCGTGCCGTACGGGCGCACCGTGAGCCCCGCCTCCTGGCACGCCGCGGCGAACGCGGGGGTGTCCGCACCCAGCCCGAACCAGACGAAGTTCGCCTGCGTGTCGGCGAGCACCCACCCCTGGGCCGTCAGGGCCGCCACGACTCGCTCACGCTCGGCGACGAGCTCCTTGACCCGCACCTCGAGCTCGTCGGCCGCGCCGAGGGAGGCGACCGCCGCCGCCTGGGCCACCGAGTTCACGCCGAACGGGAGCGCCGCCTTGCGCAGCGCCTCGGCCACCGGCTCGTGCGCCACCGCATACCCGACGCGCAGCCCGGCCAGCCCGTAGGCCTTCGAGAAGGTCCTCAGCACTGCGACGTTGGGTCGCGAGCGGAGCACCGCCATCGCGTCGGGGGCGTCGGGTGCCGTGACGAACTCGAGGTATGCCTCGTCGATGACCACGAGCACGTCGAGCGGCACCCGGTCGAGGAAGACCTCGAGCTCGGCATCCCGCACCGTGGTCCCGGTCGGGTTGTTCGGGGTGCAGACCAGCACCATCCGGGTGCGCGGCGTGATCGCAGCGGCCATGGCGTCGAGGTCGTGCCGCTCACCGGGCGCCAGGGGCACCTGCACCGGCACCGCCCCGGCGAGCGTGGTGAGGATCGGGTACGCCTCGAACGACCGCCACGCGAACACCACCTCGTCGCCGGCGTCGCACGTCGCGGCGATCAGCTGACCGAGCACCCCCACCGACCCGGGGCCGATGGCCAGCCGCTGTGGCGCCACGTCGAGCCGCGCAGCCAGGGCCGCCGTGAGCTCGCTGACCGCCATGTCGGGATACCGGTTCACCGACCCGGCGGCCTCCCACACGGCCTCGAGCACGGACGGCAGGGGTGGGAACGGGTTCTCGTTGCTGCTGCACTTGTATGCCGTGATGCCGGCCCCCGGGCTCGCTGGCCTTCCCGGGGTGTACGCAGGGAGCGACGCGAGCGCGGCACGCAGGTGGACCGTCGTCGCCTTGGGCTGGTCGGACATGCCGTCAACTGTAGGACGATGCCCGCAGGACCCGGTCTGCCACAATGCGCCGGTGAAGAACTTTCTCATCAGGGTCGTCGTCAACGGGATCGCCCTCTGGGTGGCAGCCCTGGTGCTCGACGGGATCAACCTCGCCGAGGGGGACGCCGACTGGACGACCAAGGTGACCACCATCGTCCTGGTGGCGCTGCTCTTCGGCGTCATCAACGCCTTCATCAAGCCGGTCGTCAAGCTGTTCTCGCTGCCGTTCATCATCCTGACCCTGGGGCTGTTCACCTTCGTGGTGAACGCGTTCATGCTCCAGATCACCGAGTGGATAAGCGATGCCGTCGGTCTCTCCTTCACGATCGACGAGTTCTTCTGGGACGCGATCCTCGGGGCGGTCATCATCACGCTCGTGTCATGGGTGCTCAACGTCGTACTGCCCGACGACGACTGACGACGGGCACGGCGTAGATTCGCGGCATGCGCGTCCTCGTCTCGGGCGGAGCCGGCTACATCGGCTCCCACACCGTGGTCCAGCTCGTCGCGGCGGGGCACGACGTCGTCGTCGTCGACTCCTTCGCGAACGCCAAGCCGTCGGTCGTCGGCCGGCTCGAGGCGCTCACCGGCAAGCCGCTCGACGTCCGCTCCTTCGACCTCACCGACCACGACAAGACCGAGCACCTCTTCGCCAACGAGCCCTTCGACGCCGTCATCCACTTCGCGGGGTTCAAGGCGGTGGGCGAGAGCGTCGAGAAGCCACTGGAGTACTACGAGAACAACCTCGTCTCGACCTTCTCGCTCGTGCGCGCGATGCGTCGGCACGGCGTCGCCAGGCTCGTGTTCTCCTCCTCGGCCACGGTGTACGGGGCAGATGCGCCGGTGCCCATGCACGAGGACCTGCCGACCTCGGCAACAAACCCGTACGGCTGGTCCAAGGTCATGGTCGAGCAGGTGCTGCGGGACGTCGCCGCGGCGGACCCGTCGTGGCGGATCGCGCTCCTGCGCTACTTCAACCCGGTCGGCGCGCACCGCTCGGGGACCATCGGAGAGGACCCCTCCGACATCCCCAACAACCTCATGCCCTACATCGCCCAGGTCGCCGTGGGCCGCCGCGAGAAGCTGTACATCTTCGGCGCCGACTACCCCACGCCCGACGGCACGGGGGTACGCGACTACATCCACGTCGACGACCTCGCCGCCGGTCACATCGCCGCCCTCAACCGGTTGGGCGACACGACGGATCCGGTCTCGACGTGGAACCTCGGCACCGGGCACGGCACCTCGGTGCTCGAGCTCCTCCACGCCTTCGAGCGCGCCTGTGGCCACGAGCTCCCCCACGAGATCGTCGACCGGCGACCCGGCGACGTCGCCGCCTCGTACGCGGACCCCTCACGCGCCGAGGCGGAGCTGGGGTGGCGCGCCACCCGCACCGTCGACGACATGTGCGCCGACACGTGGCGGTGGCAGAGCCAGAACCCGAACGGCTACCCGGAGGCCTGAGTCTCCAGCGCGGTCTTGAAGCGCAGCATGTTGCCCGCGGGGTCGCGGAAGGCGCAGTCGCGCACACCGTAGAACTGGTCCATCGGCTCCTGGAGCACCTCCGCCACGCCCGACGCCCGCACGTGCTCGAAGAGCGCGTCGACGTCGTCGCAGCTGAAGATCAGGGGGCTCATCAGCCCCTTGGCGAGGAGCGTGTCGATCGCGGTGCGGTCCTCCTCGCTCGTGCCAGGGCCTCCGCCGACCGACTGGATCGTGATCTCGAGCTCGGGCTGGGTGGGTGTCGAGACGCTGAGCCACCGGTAGTCGCCCATGGTGACGTCCTGGGTGACCGTGAAGCCGAGGACGTCGCGGTAGAAGGAGAGCGCCTTGTCGTGGTCGTCGACGACGAGGAAGCAGTTGGCCACGGCGAGCGTGGCGGTGGCCGGCGAACCGGCGGCGGCCGGCATCCCGGCGGTCCCTGTGCTGGTGGTGGTGTCCATGGCGTCGACGTTAGGCACCGGCCACCTCCGGGCGCTTCTCCGATCCTGACCGCCTCGGACGCGGCCGGTCGGCCTGCTTCGCGATGCAGGCGGGGATGCCGCGGCGCTCCTCGTGCGACCGGGCCCGGTACTCGCTCGGTGTGACTCCCATGAGGTCGGTGAACCGGGCGCTGAACGAGCCGAGGGAGGTACAGCCGACCGCCATGCACACCTCGGTCACCGAGAGGTCGCCCCGCCGCAGGAGCGCCGCCGCGCGCTCGACACGCCTGGTCATGAGGTGCGCGTACGGCGTCTCGCCGTAGGCCTCCTTGTAGCTGCGCTGGAAGTGGCCCGTCGACATGAGCGCCTCCCGGGCGAGGGCCGGCACGTCGAGCGGCTCGGCGAAGTCCCGGTCCATCCGGTCGCGGGCCCGCCGGAGGCGGACGAGGTCGTCGCGCTGCACCCGACCACCGTGCCACAGCGTGGCGTGCCGTGCCTCACAGCGAATCGGTGCCCACGCAACTACGACGCCGTGTAGTTTTGGTGGCGTCACGTCGTATGACCGCCCCAGGAGTCCTGCATGGATGCCGTCGATGTCGCCAGGTGGCAGTTCGCCATCACCACCGTCTACCACTTCCTCTTCGTGCCCATCACGATCGGCATGTCGTTGGTCGTCGCCATCTTCCACACCCAGTGGCTGCGCACCCGCAACCCGGAGTACTACCGGCTCACCAAGTTCGTCGGGAAGCTCTTCCTCATCAACTTCGCGCTCGGGCTGGTCACGGGCATCGTGCAGGAGTTCCAGTTCGGCATGAACTGGTCGGACTACTCGCGGTTCGTCGGCGACATCTTCGGCGCCCCGTTGGCCTTCGAGGCCCTCCTGGCCTTCTTCCTCGAGTCGACGTTCCTCGGCATCTGGATCTTCGGCTGGGGTCGCATCCCCGAGAAGCTGCACGCGTCCACGATGTGGGTCGTCCACGTCGGCACGGTGCTGTCCGCCTACTTCATCCTGGCGGCCAACTCGTTCATGCAGAACCCGGTCGGGTTCCGCTTCAACCCGGAGACCGGGCGCGCCGAGATGGCCGACTTCGTCGCCGTGCTGACGAACAAGGTCCAGCTCGTCACGTTCCCGCACGTCATCGCGTCGGCCTACATGGTGGGCGGCGCCGTGGTGATGGGTGTGGCCCTCTGGCTCCTGCGCAAGCACGCCGACACCGAGGACGCCACGATGTACCGCAGGGCCACCCGGTTCGGCGCGGTCTTCGCCCTCGTGGCGTCCCTGGGCGTCATCGTGACCGGAGACATCCAGGGCAAGATCATGACCGAGGTCCAGCCCATGAAGATGGCTGCGGCCGAGGGGCTGTACGAGACGACGAGCAGCGCGCCCTTCTCCGTGCTGTCGGTCGGCACGCTCGACGGGAGCACCGCCACCCGCATCATCGAGATCCCCGGCCTGCTCTCCTTCCTCGCCACCGGCACCTGGGACGGCACCGTCGAGGGCATCGACGACCTGCAGGTCACCGAGCGGGCGCAGGCCGAGAAGGTCGCCGCGCAGTACGGGCCCGAGGTCGCGGCGCTCGTGACCGCCGACAGCTACGCGCCCATCATCCCCGTCACCTACTGGTCGTTCCGCTTCATGATGGGCCTGGGGTTCCTCACGATGCTCTTCGCCGGGATGACCCTGTGGGCCACCCGCCGGGGCGGCACCCCGCAGGCGAGGTGGTGGACGGCGGTCGCCGTGCTGACGCCGCTGCTCCCGGTCTTCGCCAACAGCTGGGGATGGATCTTCACCGAGGTCGGTCGGCAGCCGTGGATCGTCTACGGCCTCATGACGACGTCGACCGGCGTCTCGCCGTCGGTCAGCGCCACCGAGGTCTGGATCTCGATGATCGCCTACACCGCCGTCTACGCGGTGCTCGCCGTCGTCGAGGTCAAGCTCTTCCTCCTCTACGTCCGTCGTGGCGCCGACCCCTTCGAGGACCCGGCCAGCCACGACGACGCCGACGAGGACGCTCCCCTCCAGTTCGCCTACTGACCCGAGGACTGACTCATGGACTACGCACTCATCTGGTTCGGCCTCATCGGCCTGCTCTGGGCCGGCTACCTGGTCCTGGAGGGCTTCGACTTCGGTGTCGGCGCACTGCTGCCGGTCCTCGGAAAGGGCGTCGACGCGGCCGACACCGAGAAGCGCCGCCGGGTCATGCTGACGACCATCGGCCCTCACTGGGACGGCAACGAGGTGTGGCTGCTCACCGCCGGCGGCGCCACCTTCGCGGCCTTCCCCGAGTGGTACGCGACGATGTTCTCGGCGTTCTACCTGCCCCTGCTCATCCTCCTCGTCGCCCTGATCGTGCGGAACATGGGCTTCGAGTACCGCGGCAAGCGTGACGACGACACGTGGCGCAAGCGGTGGGACCGGGCCATCATCAGCGGCTCGATCGTCGCTCCGCTCCTCGTCGGCGTCGCCCTCACGAACGTCGTGCGCGGGCTCCCGATCAACCGCGACATGGAGTTCGTGGGCAACCTCTGGACGCTCCTGAACCCCATGAGCCTCCTGGGCGGCCTCGTGATCCTCGGCCTGAGCCTGACCCATGGCTCGTTCTTCCTCGCCCTCAAGACGACCGGCGAGATCCGCCGTGACGCCCGCGCCCTCGGCACCACGCTGGGGATCGGCACCGCACTCCTCGCGGTCACGCTCCTGCTGTGGCTCGGCCTGCTCCACGGCACCGTGTGGACCTGGCTCACCACGGCCGTCGCCGCGGTGTCGCTCGTCGGGGCGATCTGGGCGAACACCCAGGGCCGGGAGGGCTGGGCCTTCACCGGAACGGCCGTGACGATGGCCAGCACCGTCGCCACGTACTTCCTCGCGCTCTACCCGAACGTCATGCCGACGACCCTGCCCGGCGGCACGTCGCTCACCATCGAGAACGCGGCGAGCAGCGAGCTGACGCTGAAGATCATGACCGGTGCCGCCCTGGTCTTCACGCCGGTCGTCCTGCTCTACACGGCCTGGTCCTACTGGACGTTCCGCAAGCGCCTGGGCACCCAGCACATCCCCGCCCCCGTCGCGGTCAGGTGACCGGCCGGCATCCGTGATGAGGCCCTTCGACCCTCGCCTGCTCAGGACGGCGCCGGCTGCTCGTCAGCCGATCGCCGTCCTGGCGGTCGTGGGCGTGCTCCAGGGCGTCGCCACGATCGCCGTGGCGTTCGCGCTGGCCGGCCTCGTCGTGGCGGTCGTCGAGGGCACCGACCTACGGACGCCTGCGCTGTGGCTCGCGGGGCTGTTCGGGCTGCGCGCGGCCCTGGCGTGGGTCGCCGAGCGGGTCGCGGCCTGGGTGGGCGTCGAGGTGACGGTCGCCCTGAGGGAGCGGTTGCTCGGCCGGTGGCTGTCGCTACCGGCCGAGCGCCGGCCGGACCCCGACCGGGCGGTCACGCTCGCCGCGCAGGGTGCGGCATCCGTCGAGCCGTATGCCGCGCGCTTCCTGCCCGCACTCGTCGCCGGTGTGGTCGTCCCGGTCCTCGCCGTCGGTGCGCTGGCGTGGGTCGACTGGCCCAGCGCGCTCATCGTGGTGCTCACCCTCCCGCTCCTCCCGTTCTTCGCCGCGCTCATCGGTCGCGCGACGCAGAGCGAGGCCGACCGGCGCTGGGCGGCGCTGTCGTCCCTGTCGGGGCACTTCCTCGACGTCATGCGCGGGCTCCCCGCGCTCGTCGGCTACGGGCGCGCCGAGCGCCAGGTCGACGTCATCGCCGAGGTGAGCAACACCCACCGGCGCGCCACGATGAGCACCCTGCGCCTGGCGTTCATGAGCTCGGCCGCACTGGAGCTGCTGGCCTCGATCTCGGTCGCGATCGTCGCGGTGAGTGTCGGCCTGCGGCTCACGCACGGGTCGATGACCCTGCAGGCGGGGCTGCTCGCCATCCTCCTCGCGCCCGAGGCCTACTGGCCGATCCGCCGGGTGGGTGCCGAGTTCCACGCCGCCGCGGACGGCGCCGAGGCGATCGCCGGCATCCTCTCCGAGCTGGAGGACGCCTCGCCCAGCCACTCCAACCTCTGCTAGCAGAGGTTCGGGTCAGGACCACACGGTGCACCCTGTGGCCTTGGACCCAGGGTCTGCTAGCAGAGGTTCGGGCGTGGAGGTCGGGGTTGGGGTGCGCGACGTCTCCTACACCTACCCCGGTGCGCACGCCGCGGTGCTCAGCGGCATCTCGCTGGAGGTGGGGCCCGGCCTCACCGCGCTGACCGGCCCGTCCGGGGTGGGCAAGTCCACCCTCCTCGAGCTCGTCGCCGGGATCCGCACGCCGGATGCCGGGAGCGTGGCAGCCGGGCGTGCCCACCTCGTCAGCCAGCGCCCGTTCCTCCCGGCCGGCACGCTGCGCGACGCCCTGACCCTCGGCAACGACGCCGACGACCAGGCGGTCTGGGACGCCCTGCGCCTCGTCGGCCTCGAGGGGTTCGCGGCCGGCCTCCCCCACGCCCTCGCGACACCCCTCGGCGATGACGGGTTCGGCCTGTCGGCGGGCCAGCGGGCGCGGATCGCCCTCGCCCGCGCGACGCTCTCGACGGCACCGGTGCTCCTCGTCGACGAGCCCACCGCCAACCTCGATCCCGACGCTGCGGCCCTCGTCCACGACCTGCTCGCGGACCTCGGTGAACGCCGAACGGTGCTGGTCGTCACACACCGGCCCGAGCTCGTCGAGCGGGCCGACCGCCACCTGGCACTCACCCGGCACGGTGCGGAGGTGACGGCATGAGCGCCCAGCCCACCGCCCTCCTCCACCCCAGCCGCGCGACGGTCATCGGCGGCCTGCTGGGAGGTGCGGCGACGGCATCCGGCATCGCGCTCACCGCGACGTCGGGCTGGCTCATCGTGCGGGCCAGCGAGCAGCCGGTCATCCTCACGCTCCTGACGGCGATCGTCGCGGTGCGGGCGTTCGGCATCGCCCGGCCGTTCTTCCGGTACCTCGAGCGGATCGTGTCGCACGACGCGGCCCTCGCCGACCTCGCCGGTCGCAGGACCGCGGTGTACGCCGCGCTGGTGCCCCTGACCCCCGCCCGCCTGGGGCGGCGATCGCGCTCGAGCGTGCTGGCCGGCGTCGTGGACGACCTCACCGACGTGGTGGAGGCACAGGTGAGAGTGACGGTGCCGGTGCTCTCGAGCGCCGTCGCGGGGCTCGTCGCCGCGCTCCTGGTGGCGTGGTTCGCCCCCGCCGTGGGCCTCGTCGTCGCGGGCCTGCTCCTCGCGGTGGCGGCGTCGTGCTGGCTCGCCTGGTGGTTCGAGTCCCGGTCCCGCGACGAGGTTCTGGCCGCGCGCGCGGAGGTGATGCGGGTCAGCGACCTCGTGGCACGTCAGGCGGGGGACCTCCAGGCCATCGGTGCGGAAGCAGCGGCCCGCCGCTGGCTCGAGGAGGCGCACACGACCTTGCGCCGCGCGGTGCGTCGGCAGAGCCGGGGGCGGGCCCTCGTCGCGGCGGTGCTGCTCGTCGCCACGGCTGTCGCCACCCTGGCCGCGGCGGTGCTCGCCGACCCGGCGGCGACCGGTGCCCCCGTCGCCGCACTGCTCGTGGTCGTCCCCGTCGCCGTGGGAGACGCGCTCGCACCGCTCGTCGACACCATGCGCCACCTGGTGCGTGCCCAGGGCAGCAGCGCACGTCTCCGGACGCTCCTGGGCCAGGAGCCCGCCGTCGCCGAGCCCGAGTCGCCGCGGGAACCCGCGGCATCCGCGGGTGACGGCCCTCGCGTGGAGCTCGACGGTGTCGCCGCGTCGTGGACCGGGAGGGGCGAGCAGCTGGCGCCCACCGACCTCCAGCTCGAGCCGGGTCGCCGCGTCGCCGTGGTCGGCCCCAACGGCTCGGGCAAGAGCACCCTCATCGCCGTCATCGCCCGCCACCTCGACCCCAGCCGCGGCCGGTACACCCTGGACGGCGTGGACGTCCGGGAGCTGGCGGTGGCCGACGTCCGACGACACGTCGCCGTGGTCGACGACGAGCCCCACGTCTTCGCCACGAGCGTCGCGGCCAACCTCCGCCTCGCCCGACCCGACGCCGCTGACGACGAGGTCGGCCGGGCGCTGCGCCGGGCCGGCCTGGGCCCGTGGCTCGACGACCTCCCGCAGGGTCTGGAGACCCACCTGGGCACCGGGGGCCGAGGCCTCTCGGGCGGCGAGCGGGCACGGCTCGGCGTCGCCCGCGCCGTGCTGGCCGACCGCCCGGTCGTGGTGCTCGACGAGCCGACCGCACACCTCGACCACGCGACCGCCACGACCGTCCTCGACGACGTACTCTCGGCCACGGAGGGCCGCAGCGTCGTCCTGGTCAGCCACCGGTCCGAAGCAGTGGACCGGTTCACCACGGTCGTCGACCTCGGCGCGAGCCACCCGCACGCGCCCACCGCCAAGGAGTAGCCATGCCCCATTCGACGTCAGCACCCCGGCTCGGCGACCTCGAGCGGGTCGTGATGGAGCACCTCTGGGAGGCCGCCACGGCCAGCGGCACGGCATTCGCCGGGGCGACCGTGCGCGAGGTGCACGACCGCTTCGCGGGCGAGCGCGAGATCGCCTACACCACCGTGATGACCGTGCTCGACCGCCTGGCGAAGAAGGACCTCGTCACCCGCGAGCGCGACGGCCGCGCCTGGCGATACTTCCCTGCCGACACCCGTGAGGCGCTGACCGCCCAGACGATGCGCCGCACGCTGGTCGACATGGAGGTCACCGACCGCAGGACCGCCCTCCTGCACTTCCTCGACGGGGCGACGAGCGAGGAGATCGACGACCTCAAGGCCGCCCTCGCGGAGATCGAGTCCCGGGCCAAGCCACCGAAGGAGCCGTCCACGGGTGGGCTCAAGGGACGGATCAGGCGGCGCAGCGCCTGAGGCGCCCGGTCCGGGCGTGGGTTTCCGGGCGCTCGCCTGTCACCATGGAGCCCGTGATCCCGTTCGTCCTCGCGGGGCTCGCGGTGCTCCTCGCGTGGGTCGCCCCGGGTCTGATGGCGCGCCAGAAGCGCCTCCGGCGCTCGCCGCGGGCAGCGCTCGTCGCGTGGCAGGCGGTGTCGGTGGGCGGCATCCTCGCTGCCCTCGCGGCGGCGCCGGCCGCCCTGCCGCTGCTGCTCGACGGCGACGACCCGCGCACGCACGCAGAGCTGGTGGTGCCCGCCCTGCTCGTCAGTGGCGCAGTTCTCGCCCGGGTGCTGTGGGCCGGCCACAGCGTGGGGACCCGCCTGCGACGGGTTCGCACCGACCACCGCCAGCTGGTCGACATCATCGCCACGCACGACCGCAACCGGCTGCGCGTCCTCCAGCACCCGACCCCCACGGCCTACTGCATCCCGGGGCGGCAGAGCCGGGTGGTCCTCTCCCAAGGGGTGCTCGACGCGCTCCCGGGCGACCAGCTCGACGCGGTCGTCGCCCACGAGGAGGCGCACCTCGCGGGCCGCCACGCCCTGCTCCTGGAGTTCTTCGCCGTCGTGCACGAGGCCGTCCCCGCACCCCTTCGCTCGGACCGCGCACTGGCCGAGGTGCGGCTGCTCGTCGAGGCGCTCGCCGACCGGGCGGCGGTGCGTCGGAGCGGCGAGGTGGCAACGGCCCGCGCGCTGCTCACCCTCGCCGGGAGCCGCGCGCCGGAGGCCGCGCTCGGCGCCGGCACGACCGCTCCGGTGCGGCTGCGGCTGCTCGCGGACGGCCCGCCTCCGCCAGCGCTGTCGGCGCTGGCGTACACGTATGCCGCGCTGGCGGCCACCCTCCCGCTCCTCCTCCTCGCCGCCGCGTGGACATGACAGGCGCGGGACTCCGGAACCTCCTGGCCGCCGCCCTGCTCCGGTCCATGCGCGAGCGCGACCGCGTCACGGTGAACGCCCTCCGCTCGGCCCTGGCACGGATCGCGAACGCGGAGGCGGTCCACATCGACACGGTGCCGCCGGCCCGAGCGCTGGAGGAGGCGCCGGTCGGCGCCGGAGCCTCCGATGCGGCACGCCGGGAGCTGGCCGAGGACGAGGTGCACGACCTCGTGGAGGCGGAGGCGCGGGACCGAGAACACGCAGCCGCTGAGGCCGCTGGAGCGGGCCGGCCGGACGTCGGTGAGACGTTGCTCGCCGAAGCGGCCGTCCTGCGGGGCTACCTCACCGGCGCGGTTCGGCCCCGCGCACCGGCTCAGGCCCAGCTGGGAGGCGGCGGAGGGGGCGTGGACCCGGGTGGCGTGGTGTCGGACCCGGGAGGCGGAGGGGGAGGAGGAGAAACCGGCGCGTCACCGGCATAGCCGGGGGTCGCCGGAGGAGGCGGCGGCTCCACGCGAGAGCCGGGCGGCGGGGGCGGCGGCGGGGTGCTGCTCGGCGGGGGCGGGGGCGCGGTGCTGCCCGGCGGGGGCGGCGGCGCCCCCGGCGTGCCGGTGGCGGGTGAGACGGTGAGGGGGCCGAGGCGGCCGGTCGACTCCAGCTCGCGCAGCGTCGCCAGGAGGCGTGCCCGGTCGTCCGCCGAGGCCGGTCGGCCGGTTGCCTCGAGGTAGGCGAGCACGCCGAGGTCTCGCAGTGCGCGGTCCCCACCCCCCGCTCCCGGGGTGTTGATGCCGGCCTGGTTCATCGCGACGTCGGCCTTGGCGGCGAGGTCGGTGGCGGCGGCCTTGGCGCGTTCGAAGAAGCTCATCGGGGACCTCCCTGAGAGTGACCTGACTCCTCCTCGAAACCCTAGGTGCACACGGCTCGTGCGCCTAGCGTGGGGGATGAGATCCCGGACGCACGGCCGGGACACGAGCAGGAGGTGGCCACGCACGATGACGATCCACGGGTCGCTGTTCCAGGAGTTCCGGGAGAAGGAGAGCCAGGACCCCTTCGCGCTGCAGAACAAGAAGCTGCTGCGCATCGACATGCGCTACGGCGAGGTCTGGGCGCGCACCGGCTCCATGGTGGCCTATCAGGGTGACGTGCGCTTCGTGAACAAGGGGTCCGGCGGGCTGGGCAAGATGCTCAAGGCGGCCGCGACGGGCGAGGGCGTCAAGATGATGCAGTGCTCCGGCACCGGCGAGCTGTTCGTGGCGGACGAGGCGTCCGAGATCCAGGTGATGTACCTGGAGAACGACGCCGTGTCGGTCAACGGGGCCAACGTCCTCGCCTTCTCGAACTCGATCCAGTGGGACATCCACCGCATCCAGGCCCGCGGCGCCACGATGACCGGCGGCCTGTACAACGTCGCCCTGCGCGGCACCGGCTACGTCGCCGTGACGACCAAGGGCGACCCCATCGCCCTCGACGTCGCCTCGTCGCCCACCTTCGCGGACGCCCAGGCCGTGGTCCTGTGGACGGCCGGGGTCTCGATGGACATCCGCGTCGACACCGGCGGCATCGGCTCGATGGTGCGCGGCGGCACGGGCGAGCTCCTGCAGATGGCCTTCGGGGGCCAGGGCTTCGTGCTCGTCCAGCCGAGCGAGTCCGTCCCGCAGGGCGGCCACCAGGCGCAGAGCCCCGGCAGCATGCTGGGCGGCTTCCTCCAGTAACGGCCGCATGACGGCCCGCGCACGCCATACGCAACAATCGGTGCCATGACGGCACAGGCGACCGGTACCGACATCCTCGACGTGGCACGCGAGCAGGTGCTGGATCAAGGGGTACCGCTCACCCAGGAGCAGGTGCTCGACGTGCTCCGCACCGCCGACGACAGGCTGCAGGACCTGCTCGCACTCGCCCACGAGGTGCGCATGAGGTACCAGGGGCCGGCGGTCGAGGTGGAGGGCATCGTCTCGCTGAAGACCGGGGGCTGCCCGGAGGACTGCCACTTCTGCTCGCAGTCGGGCCAGTTCACGAGCCCGGTGCGATCGGTGTGGCTCAACATCCCCGAGCTGGTGCGCGCCGCCAAGCAGACCGCCGCGACGGGCGCCAGCGAGTTCTGCATCGTCGCTGCCGTGCGGGGGCCCGACGCCAAGCTGATGGACCAGATGCGCGAGGGCGTCGCCGCCATCCGGGCCGCGGTCGACATCAACGTCGCCGCGTCGCTCGGCATGCTCTCCCGCGAGCAGGTGGCCGACCTGGTCGACATGGGCGTGCACCGCTACAACCACAACCTCGAGGCAGGGCGCTCCTACTTCCCCAACGTCGTCACGACCCACTCCTTCGACGAGCGCTGGGACACCTGCCTGATGGTCAAGGAGTCGGGCATGGAGCTGTGCTGCGGCGGCCTCGTCGGCATGGGCGAGAGCCTCGAGCAGCGTGCCGAGCTCGCCACCCAGCTCGGCGAGCTCGAGCCGCACGAGGTGCCGCTGAACTTCCTCAACCCCCGCCCGGGGACGCCGTTCGGCGACCTGGAGCCGATGGAGACCGGAGACGCGCTGCGCACGATCGCGGCCTTCCGTCTCGCCCTGCCGCGCACGATCCTGCGCTACGCCGGCGGCCGCGAGCTCACTCTCGGTGACCTCGGCACCCGTGACGGCCTGCTCGGCGGCATCAACGCCGTCATCGTCGGCAACTACCTCACCACCCTCGGGCGCGACCCTCGCGAGGACCTTGCGCTGCTCGACGAGCTCGAGATGCCGATCAAGGCCCTCAACGAGACGTTCTGAGCGGCGGGTCGGTGGTTCCGGTGCCCGGTGAGGATGCCGTCGGGCCGGTCGCGCGCGCCGGGGACACCGGGCTGTGGTGCGGGCAGTGCGGCGAGGCCGTCGCGGAGGGCGACCACGCGTGGTGCGCCCGGCGGGCCCAGCTCGAGCCTCCACGGTTCTGCGTGCGCTGCCGCCGCCGGATGAAGGTGCAGGTCACACCCGGCGCCTGGACGGCCACCTGCGTCCAGCACGGCACGGTGGAGCAACCGACCTGGAGGTGAGCGACCCGGCATTCCGCCGCCCGGTGGTCAGGCCAGCTTGCGGCGGTAGGCGAGCATCGCGAAGCCGTAGGCCAGCGCCAACAGCCCGAGGCACCAGGCGAGGGCGGCCCAGATCTCGGTGCCGACCGGTTGCCCCGCGAGCAGGTTGCGGATGGCGTCGACGATGGCGGTCACCGGCTGGTTCTCGGCGAAGGCGCGCACCGGGCCGGGCATGGTGCCCGTGGGCACGAAGGCCGAGCTGACGAACGGCAGCAGGATGAGCGGGTAGGAGAACGCGCTCGCCCCGTCGACCGACTTCGCCGTCAGGCCGGGGATGACGGCGAGCCAGGTCAGCGCGAGCGTGAACAGCGCGAGGATGCCGGTGACCGCCAGCCACGCCAGCACGCCCGCGCCGGAGCGGAACCCCATGACCAGGGCGGAGAGGACGACGACCGCGACCGACATCCCGATCGCGGCCAGCGAGGTGAGCACGTGCGCCCAGAGCACGGCCGAGCGGGCGATCGGCATGGAGTGGAACCGCTCGAAGATCCCGCTCTGCAGGTCGAGGAAGAGCCGGTAGGCGGTGTACGAGACGCCCGACGCCACGGTGATGACCAGGATGCCGGGCAGCAGGTAGTCGATGTACGAGCCCGACCCGGTGTCGATCGCCCCGCCGAGGACGAAGACGAACAACAGCAGGAAGGCGATCGGCATGATCGTCGTGGTGATGATGGTGTCGAGGCTGCGGGTGATGTGGCGCAGCGAGCGCCCGGTCAGCAGGGCGGTGTCACCGACGACGTGGGTGGTCATGGCTGGTCCTTTCGGGTGCCGTCGCGAGCGACGAGGCTGAGGAAGACGTCCTCGAGGGTCGGCTGCTTCTCGACGTACTCGACGGTCGCCGGGGGCAGCAGCGCCCTGAGCTCGGCCAGGGTGCCGTTCTCGACGATCCGGCCCCCGTGCAGGATGGCGATCCGGTCGGCGAGCTGCTCGGCCTCCTCGAGGTACTGGGTGGTGAGCAGCACCGTGGTGCCGTGCCCGGCGAGCTCCCTGATGGCTCGCCAGACTTCGAGGCGCGCCTCGGGGTCGAGCCCGGTGGTCGGCTCGTCGAGGAACACCACCGGGGGGTCGCCGATCAGGCTCATCGCGATGTCGAGCCGGCGGCGCATGCCGCCGGAGTAGGTCGACACCTTGCGCCCGGCCGCGTCGGTCAGCGAGAACCGGGCGAGCAGGTCGTCGGCGATCCGCCCGGCATCCGGCAGGTGCCGAAGCCGGGCCACGAGCACCAGGTTCTCCCGCCCGGTGAGGATGTCGTCGACCGCCGCGAACTGGCCGGTGAGGCTGATCGACTCGCGCACCTCGGCGGCCCGGGTGGCGACGTCGAAGCCGGAAACGGCTGCCTCGCCCGCGTCGGCCCGCAACAGCGTGGCCAGGATGCGCACGACCGTGGTCTTGCCCGCACCGTTCGAGCCGAGCAGGGCGAAGATGCTTCCCCGCGCCACGTCGAAGTCGACACCGCGCAGGACGTGCAGCTCCTTGAAGGACTTCTCCAGGCCCTGCACCCGGATTGCTGCCTGCGTGCTCACTTCGAATTCCCTCGTTCCGCTGCCTCGACCGCCGCGGTCAGCCGCGCGCGCTCCTTGTCGATCCACCGGGTGCCGGCGTAGGCCAGGGCGAAGTTCTCGGCGAACTCCACCGGGTCCTCGCCGACGATCTCGCGCACCGGCGTCCCGTCGAGCGCAGCCCGCTCCCACAGGTCGGTGAAGTCGCCCAGCATCGTCACGAGGGTGTCGCCGTCGGTGAGGCCCCCGTAGTACATGAAGTAGCGGGCGAACGCCTTCGCGGCGCTGCGGTACGGCTCCGGAAGGGCCTCCATGCGGGCCTTGTCCCGCTTGTACTGCTTCTTCTGCTCGAGTGACCCGGTCAGGGTTTCGATCCACTTCGCGGCCATCTCAGTTGCCTCCTTTGCGGAGCTGTTCGATGCGTTCCTGGAGGAAGCTCCACGTCCTCCAGAACTCCTGCAGCTGTGCCCGGCCCGCGTCGTTCAGGGAGTACACCTTGCGCGGTGGGCCCTTCTCGGACGGGACCTTCTCCACGTCGACAAGGCCACGCTGCTCGACCCTGATCAGCAGCGCGTACACGGTGCCCTCGGCGATGTCGGCGAAGCCCCGCTCACGCAGCCACGCGGTGATCTCGTAGCCGTAGGCGGACTGGCCCGACAGCAGCGCGAGCACGACGCCCTCGAGCGTTCCCTTGAGCATCTCGGTCTCCTGCTTGCCCACGGGTGCACCTCCTTCGGCTACTCAGTGTCGTTGACTACCAGTACATAGTAATGCTGAATAGCGAGAACGCAAGCCCGATGGCGACCGGTGCGTGCGAACATCCGGCCCTGGGGCACCGGCGATCACACGGACCCGCCAGGCCGCGGGGGCTCGGGGAATGCCTGCAGGTCGTTGACCGTTCAACTAACACGGATCAGCGTCGATCGCAGCATCGAACCCACCCACAGACCCAGGAGCACCTCGTGCACGTCCTCGTCCTCGTCGGCAGCCTTCGCGCCGGCTCCACCAACCGCCAGCTCGCGGGCGCAGCCGTCGCGCACCTTCCGGCTGGCGTCGAGGCCACCGTCTTCGAGCGCCTCGCCGAGCTCCCGCACTACTCGGAGGAGCTCGACCACGACGACGCGCTCCCCCAGCCGGCCCGCGACCTGCGGGAGGCGGTGGCGGACGCCGACGCCCTGCTGCTCGTCACCCCGGAGTACAACGGGTCGCTCCCGGGCGCCCTCAAGAACGCGGTCGACTGGGTGTCCCGGCCACGCGGTGCCGCCGCCATCGCCGGCAAGCCCGCCGCCGTTGTCGGCGCGAGCGGTTCACCGCATGGTGCGCAGTGGGCCCGCGAGGACGGCGTCAAGGTGCTCCGGGTCGCCGGTGCCCATGTCCTGCCCGACACCGTGGGGGTGGGGGCGTCGTTCCAGGCCTTCGAGGACGGCCGCCTCGCCGATCCCCGGCTGGACGGCCGGCTCCGCTCGCTGCTCGGCCGCCTCGCCCTCGAGGCGCAGAGCACCCGCGACGCCGCCTGAGTCCGCGAGCCGGGCTCACCTGGCTGCCCCGGCGGCCGTCCGAGCACCCGGCTGCACAGGTCGCCCGACACAATGGGCGGCGATGACCACTCCCGCCGCCCCTCAGCGGCCCCCGACCACCGGCCCCACGACGTCGGATGCCGCCGCCCTGCTGGCGTTCGACCGCGCCCACGTGTGGCACCCCTACTCCTCCGCGCTCGCTCCCTCGGACCCGTACCTCGTCGAGTCGGCGGACGGCATCCGGCTGCGGCTGCGTGGCGCCGACGGCCGGGCACGTGAGGTGGTCGACGCGATGTCGTCGTGGTGGTGCGCGATCCACGGGTATGCCGTTCCCGAGCTCGACCGCGCGGCGCATACCCAGCTGGGGTCGATGGCGCACGTGATGTTCGGCGGGCTCACCCACGAGCCGGCGATCGGGCTCGCCCGGCGCCTCGTCGACCTCACCCCCGACCGGCTGGAGCACGTCTTCCTCGCCGACTCGGGCTCGGTGTCGGTCGAGGTGGCGATGAAGATGGCGCTGCAGTGGCACCTGGTGTCCGGTCGGCCTCGGACCCGCTTCTTCACGATCCGCGGGGGCTACCACGGCGACACGTTCTCGCCGATGTCGGTGACCGACCCGGTGAGCGGCATGCACTCGCTGTTCCGCGGGGTGCTGCCCGAGCACGTCTTCGCACCACGACCGCCCGGCGGCCTCGACCGCGCGCCCGACGACCCCGAGCTCGTCGCCTGGGAGCAGGAGACGCGTGCGCTGTATGCCGCCCACGCCGACGAGGTGGCCGCAGTGATCGTCGAACCGGTGCTCCAGGGCGCCGGGGGGATGCACGTCTACCACCCGCAGGTGCTCGAGGTCCTCCACGGGCTCGCCCGGGAGCACGGGGCCCTCGTGATCCACGACGAGATCGCGACGGGCTTCCACCGCACCGGTCCGCTCTGGGCGGGTGACCGCGTGGGCTCGACCCCCGACATCCTCTGCGTCGGCAAGGCCCTGACCGGCGGCTACCTCACCCTCGCTGCGGTGCTCTGCTCGCGCGAGGTGGCGGTCGGTGTGAGCAGCGGGGACGCCGGCAGGCTGATGCACGGTCCCACGTTCATGGCGAACCCCTTGGCCTGTGCGATCGCGTCGGCGAACCTCGACCTGCTGGCCTCGCGAGACACCGCGGCCGAGGTGGAGCGGATCGAGGGCGGTCTGCGGGCGGGGCTGGCGCGCGCGGCATCCCTGCGCTCCGTCGCGGAGGTGCGGGTGCTGGGAGCCGTCGGGGTCGTGCACCTGCGAGAGCCCGTGCGCGTGGCGGCGGTGACCGCCGCGGCCGTCGAACGGGGCGTGTGGGTGCGGCCGTTCCGGGACCTCGTCTACACGATGCCGCCCTACGTCACCTCCGACGACGACCTGGCCCTCGTGACGTCGGGGCTGGTGGGTGCCGTGGAGGACGTGCACGGCTGAGCGAGGGCCTGGCGGCGCCGGCGTCTCCCCTCGAGGCGGCCCCGCCGGCTTCACCGGAACCGCCGGGCGCGTCGGCGGACGCCGTGGCAGGATCGGCCCCGTGACGAGCCCTCTGGACTGGATCCGTGCCGCGGCCGCGACCCGCGACGCCGCAGGGCTGACCCGCCGCCTCACGACCACCAAGGTGGGTGACGGCCTCGACCTGGCCGGGAACGACTACCTCGGTCTGCGGACCCACCCCGCCGTGGTGGCCGGAGCGGTCGCCGCCGCCGAGACGTACGGCGCCGGCGCCGGCGCCTCGCGGCTGGTCACCGGCACGCTCGACATCCACAACCAGCTCGAGTCGGCGCTGACCGCCCTCACCGGCGCCCCGGCCGCCCTGGTGCTCAGCAGCGGGTACGCCGCCAACCTCGCCGTCCTCACGACCCTGGCGGACGCGGGCACGCTGATCGTCAGCGACGAGCACGCCCACGCGAGCCTCATCGACGGATGCCGGCTCTCCAGGGCCGCCGTCTCGGTGTCGCGCCACAACGACCTCGACCACGTCGCCGAGCTCCTCGGCCGTCGGGAGAGCCCGCGTGCCGTCGTCGTCGCCGAGTCGCTGTACTCGGTGCTCGGGGACGCTGCGCCGGTCGCCGACCTGGTCGCCCTGACAGCCGAGGTCGGGGCCCTGCTCGTGCTCGACGAGGCGCACGCGCTCGGTGTGCTGGGTCCCCGCGGTGGGGGGCTGCTGGCGGAGGTCGGTGCCGCGGGCGTCGAGCACGTCGTCGTCACCGCAACGCTGTCGAAGGCGCTGGCGGCGCAGGGTGGAGCTGTCCTCGCGTCCCCCGACGTGCGCGAGCACCTCGTCAACACGGCTCGACCGTTCATCTACGACACCGGGCTGGCACCGGCGTCCGCCGGGGCAGCGCTGGCCGCCCTCCAGGTGCTCGCGGACACCCCCGACCTCCCCGGGCGCGTGCGCGCCAACGCCGCTCGACTCGCCGCCTCGTGCGGCCTCCCAGCACCCGATGGGGCCGTCATGTCGGTGCTCATGCCAGGCCCGCACGAGGCCGTGGATGCCGTCGCGCGCGCCGGGCTGCGCGGCATCCGGATCGGCTGCTTCCGGCCGCCGTCGACCCCGGACGGCACCTCCCGGCTGCGGCTCACGGCACACGCCGACCACACCGAGCACGACCTCGACCTGGCGTGCGAGGTGCTGGCCGAGGTCACCGGCCCCCGTGGCTGACCCGCGCTCCCTGACCTCCGTGGTCCTCGTCACGGGCACGGGTACCGGCGTTGGCAAGACGGTCGTCACGGCGGCCCTGGCCGCGGTGGTGCGCGCACGCGGGAGCAGCGTCGCGGTCGTCAAGCCCGCTCAGACCGGGGTGTCGCCCGGTGAGGCGGGGGACGTGGACGAGGTCCGGCGCCTCGTCGGCGACGACCTGGCCACCGCCGAGCTCGTCCGGCTGCGCGACCCGCTGGCGCCCGAGGCCGCCGCCCGTCGGGAGGGCGTGGTCCTGCCGCCGGTGTCATCGCACGCCAAGCGGATCGGTGAGATCGCCGGCGAGTCGGAGGTGGTGTTCGTCGAAGGGTCCGGCGGGCTCCTCGTGCGCCTCGACCAGCGGGGTGGGACGTTGGCCGACCTCGGCACCGGACTGCGCTACAAGGGCGTCGGGTGCGGGGTCGTGCTCGTGGCCAGTGCCGGCCTGGGCACGCTCAACACCGCGGCCCTGACCGCCGAGGCACTGGCCTCGCGGTCCCTGCCGCTGCTCGGGGTGGTCATCGGGTCGTGGCCCCCCGAACCGGGGCTCGCGGAGGAGTGCAACCTCGTCGACCTGCCGACCGTCACCGGTGTCCCGCTGTGGGGCCGCATCCCCGAGGGTGCCGGCCGGATGCCGCGGGAGGAGTTCCTTGCCGCGGTGACCGAATGGTTCGACCTGGGATGAGCGTCGAGCACGAGCCCCGGCCCTACCGGATCACCGTCGTCTGCTGGGGGAACATCTGCAGGTCCCCGATGGCCGAGTTCCTGCTCCGCGAGGCGCTCGAGGAGGCGGGGCTCGGGGATCGGGTCGTCGTGGACTCCGCCGGCACGTCGGCCGAGGAGCTCGGCAACGGGATGCACCCGGGGACCGTCGCCGTTCTCCGGCGCAACGGGCACGTCGACTCGGGGTGGTCGCGGCACGTCGCCCGGCGGTTCGACGCGTCGGACTTCGACGACGTCGACCTGGTGCTGCCGGTCGACCACGAGCACGCCCATCGGCTCCGGCGGCTGGCGCGCGACGAGCACGAGCGTTCGAGGATCCGGTTGTTCCGCTCGTTCGACCCCGCTGCGGTCGAGGCCGGGGAGCTCGGCATGGACGACCCGTGGTACGGCACCGACCCGGCGTACGACCAGACCTACGCCGAGGTGACGGCCGCGATCCCCGGGATCGTCGAGCACGTCCGCCGAGCCGTCGGCTCACGCTGATCCCCGACCACCCCCCGCTTCCCCGACTTCGTCTGTGAGGATGCCGCCGCGCGGGGCCGGAACCGGCGTGTCGCGGCACCGCCACAGACGAGGTCGGGGAGGCCGCGGGGAGGGCACCACCCGGGCTGACGTGCTCTGGGAGGATGGGCGCATGGCCAGCCCTGCCGACGCGACCAGCCTCGCCGCCTCCACCTCACTCGCGGACGCGGACCCGCCGATCGCCCTCGGCGCGCTGGACGGGCGCTACCGGGGCGTCGTCGCGCCGCTCGTCGACCACCTCTCCGAGCCGGCCCTCAACCGCGCCCGACTGCACGTGGAGGTCGAGTGGCTCATCCACCTCACCGAGCGAGAGGTGGTCCCGGGCGTGCGGCGGCTCACGGCATCCGAGCAGGAGGCGCTGCGCGAGGTCGTCCGGACGTTCGGGAGCGCCGAGATCGAGGAGCTCGCCGTCACCGAACGCGTCACCCAGCACGACGTGAAGGCCGTCGAGTACTTCCTCAGGAAGCGGCTCGCGGACATCGCGCCCGCACCCGGGGACGCCGGCCTCGCCGAGCTGATCCACTTCTGCTGCACCAGCGAGGACGTCAACAACCTGTCCTACGCCGTGATGGTCCGGGGCGCGGTCCGGGAGGTGTGGCTGCCGCGCGCGACCGACCTCGTGGACCGGCTCGCCGCGATGGCCGCCGACCTGCGCGCGGTCCCGATGCTCGCCCACACGCACGGGCAGCCGGCGACCCCCACCACGATGGGCAAGGAGCTCGCCGTGCTCGCGTGGCGGCTCCGGCGCCAGCTCCGCCGGATCGAGGACGCGGAGTACCTCGGGAAGCTCAACGGGGCGACCGGCACGTACGGCGCGCACGTCGTGGCCCTGCCGGAGGTCGACTGGCAGGAGGTGAGCCGCGAGTTCGTCGAGCACCTCGGCCTCTCCTGGAACCCGCTCACGACCCAGATCGAGAGCCACGACTGGCAGTCCGAGCTCTACGCCGACGTGGCGCGGTTCAACCGGGTGCTGCACAACATGTGCACCGACGTCTGGTCCTACATCTCGATGGGCTACTTCGACCAGGTCCGCGGCCACGGCACGGTCGGCTCCTCGACGATGCCGCACAAGGTCAACCCGATCCGCTTCGAGAACGCCGAGGCCAACCTCGAGGTCAGCAACGCGCTGCTCGACGTGCTCTCCGCGACCCTCGTGCAGAGCCGGCTCCAGCGCGACCTCACCGACTCCTCGATGCAGCGCAACATCGGGTCGGCCCTTGGCCACAGCGTGCTCGCGATCGACAACGCGACTCGGGGCCTCGACGGGCTGGATGCCGTCCCGGCGGCGATGGCCGCCGACCTCGAGGCCAACTGGGAGGTGCTCGGCGAGCCGATCCAGTCGGCGATGCGGGCACTGGGTGCCCGTGGCGTCCCCGGGATGGAGGAGCCCTACGAACGGCTCAAGGAGCTCACCCGTGGCCGCCGGGTGGGGCGGGAGGACCTCGTGGACTTCGTCCGAGGGCTGGGCCTGCCGGCCGACGTGGAGGAGCGGCTGGCGGCCCTCACTCCCGAGGGCTACGTCGGGCTGGCGCCCGAGCTCGTCGACCACCTTCGCCGACCCTGACCCTCATCCCCGCGAGGTGATGCGCTCCACGCGGCCCCGGAGAAGAGTCGCGTCGCAGGAGGCGGCACCCTCGGCTGCCGCCACGACGTCGCGAGGGTGACATGGCCACAACGTCCCGGTTCCCGGTCCTGAACGGCGTTCTCCCCGTCGACCGCAAGCGCATCCCCATGGACATCGCCGCGGGCGTCACCCTCGCCGCTCTCGGCATCCCCGAGGTGATGGGGTACACCTCCATCGCGGGGATGCCGGTGATCACGGGGCTGTACACGATCCTCATCCCCATCGCGGTCTTCGCCCTGCTGGGCTCCTCGCGGCACCTCGTCGTGGGTGCCGACTCGGCGACGGCCGCGATCATGGCGGCCGGGCTCGCCGGCATGGCCGCCGTCGCCTCACCCGAGTACGTCTCGCTCGCCGGGATGCTCGCCCTCGTCACCGGCGGGTTCCTCATCCTCGCCCGGCTGCTGAAGCTGGGCTTCCTCGCGAACTTCCTCTCGCGCAGCGTGCTCGTCGGCTTCCTCACCGGAGTCGGCATCCAGGTGGCGATGGGGCAGGTGGGCGACATGCTGGGCATACCCGGACAGTCCGGGGGGACGGTGGAGAAGTTCGTCGCGACGCTGGGGGATCTCGGACAGAGCAACGGGGCGACGATCCTCGTCAGCCTCGCGGTGATCGTCGTGATCCTCGGGTCGAAGGCCATCTCCCCGCGTATCCCCGGTGCACTCCTCGCGGTGGTCGGCGCCATCGTGGTCAGCTGGCAGGTGGACCTGTCCGCCGACGGGGTCTCGATCCTGGGGCCGGTGCCCGGCGGCCTCCCCGACTTCGGCTTCCCCTCGGTGACCTGGTCGCAGTTCGCGGCGATGGTCGGGACCGCCGGGGCCATCTTCATCGTCGTGCTCGCCCAGAGCGCGGCGACCTCGCGCGCCTACGCGGCGAAGTACGAGGAGCCGTTCGACGAGAACGTCGACCTCGTCGGCCTCGGGCTCGCGAACGCCAGCGCCGGCCTGTCCGGCACCTTCGTCGTCAACGGGAGCCCCACGAAGACCCAGATGGTCGACGGCGCGGGAGGCAGGAGCCAGCTCGCCAGCCTGACGACCGCGGTGATCGTGCTCGTCGTCCTGCTCTTCCTCACCAAGCCCCTGCAGTACATGCCCACCGCCGTGCTCGCCTCGGTGGTGTTCCTCATCGGCATCGAGCTGGTCGACATCCCGGGCCTGCGGAGGATCTTCGGGATGAGGCGCGACGAGTTCGTGATCGCCGTCCTGACCGGGATCCTCGTCATCGTCGTGGGTGTCGAGCAGGCCATCGTCGTGGCGATCGTCGTGTCGGTCATCGACCACCTGCGTCGTAGCTACGCCCCGAGGGATGCCGTCCTCCTCCCGGCCGCGGACGGTCACCACCGCTCGGTGCCGGTTGCGGAGGGGGGGCAGCTGGTGCCCGGCCTCGTGGTCTACCGGTTCTCGTCCGGTCTGTACTACGCGAACGCGAACCGCTTCAACGAGGAGATCCTGTCCCTGGTCGACGGTGCCGACCGGACAGCACCCGTGCGCACCGTCCTGCTGGAGGGCTCGGCCGTCGTCGACGTCGACTACAGCGGCGGGCTGACCCTGAAGCAGGTGGTCAGCGAGCTGCACGACCGCGGCGCCACCCTGCTCGTCGCGCAGCTGTCGGACGACGTCCGCGCCGAGCTCGACCGCTTCGGCATCACCGACGTCATCGGGGCGGACGCGTACTTCGAGACCGTGGGCGAGGCGGTGCGTGCCCACCAGGCGTCCGAGCCCACGTCAGGCGCTCCGACGGCGGGCCAGGTCTAGCGGCCGGCGGGTCAGATCGTGACCTCGCCACGAGGGGTCTCGAAGGTCACGGCCATCAGGCCCGGGGTGCCGTGGGGCGACACGAACTCGAAGTCGATGACCGAGGACGTGGAGTCGGCGGGGAGGCCGAGCCACTCGCGCACCCGCTCCGGGTCACCGGCGATCTGGATCGAGTCGATGGTGACGTCGGTGTGGGCGTCGTCGGAGGGGTGGGGCACCCCCTCCTCCCACTGGATGAAGAACGGCAGCTGGGGATCGGCCTGGAGCCCCCTGACGCCCAGCTGCTTCCACCGGAGCTCGACGCCGTCCGGCCGGTGCCGGTTGCCGAGCACCGCCTCGCGGCCGAGACGCTTCTCCTGCTCGGTGATGTCGTCGACCTGGACCACCCAGCCCAGCCACCCGCCGCCGCACTCGGACCGTGCCCGGACGACCTGGCCGAAGGGGGCCTTGTCGCTGGCCGGGTGGTCGAGCACCTCGACGACCTCGACGTACCGCTCGTGGGCGAGCGGCAGGATGATGTTGCGTGTCCCGAAGCGCGGGTGCACCCCCCCGTCGACCGGCTCGACACCGATCTGCTCGGCGAGGCGCTGAGCCGTGGCCCGCAGACCGTCATGCTCTGCCGCGTAGACGACGTGGTCAACTCGCATGCCGATCATCGTCGCACACGCCCGAGGGTGCTCCTGACACGCCCCGGCAGGCGCTCAGGAGCGCTGGCGGACCGCCTCGTACACGACCACCGCCGCCGCCGCCGCGGCGTTGAGGGAGTTGACCCTGCCCACCATGGGGATGCGCACACGCTCCTCGGCCGCCTCGAGCGCGAGGGCGCTGAGGCCCTCCTTCTCGGTGCCGATCGCCACGGCGACCGGTCCCCGGTAGTCGACGGCGGTGTGGGACGTCGCGGTGTCCGGTGTCGTGGCGACGAGCCGGATGCCGGTGCGCCGCAGCCAGCCCAGCACCTCCTCCGTCGTGGCCGAGGCGACCGGAACCGAGAACACGGTCCCCTTGCTGGACCGGACGACGTTGGGGTTGCCCCAGTCGGTCTCGGGGTCGGCGGCGACGACAGCGGCCACGCCTGCGGCATCCGCGGTGCGGAGCATGGCGCCGAGGTTGCCGGGCTTCTCGATGCCCTCGCAGACGAGCACCAGCGGGTCCGGTGGCAGGAGGAGGTCATCGAGGGCGACGCCGGCAACCGGCACGACCGCGAGGAACCCGTCGGGCCCCTCACGGTAGGCGACCTTCTCGAACGCGGTTCTGCTCAGCCGCATCGTGGTGGCGCCCAGGGCGCGGGCCCGCTCGACCAGCGCACCCTGTCCCGCCGGGTCGAGCATGAGCTCGGGACAGTGGAGCACCGACTCGGGCACCACCCCGGCGTCGAGGGCCAGGGACAGCTCCTCGTAGCCGTCGACCACGGTGACTCCGCGCTGCTCACGCACCCGTCGCCGCCGGAGCGCGAGCACGCCCCTGAGACGGGGGTTCGACGTCGACGTCACGTGCAGCTCGGCCATGGCGGGCCCAGCATCGCACGCGGGTCCCTCGGCGAACCGCCCTGCCACGCGGAGCCGTCGAGGCGGTTCGGGTGCGGTAGAAAGTCGGGATGACCGGCACCCTGGCGCCCGTGGCGCCCGCCCAGAGCCGAGCCCGCCGGCTCACCCGCTCGGCGGTCTACGCCCTGGTCGTCGGGGCCGTGCTGTTCGGGGTGGGTTTCCTGATCCGCAGCCGGTGGCAGCCACTGATGTCCCTCGACGACGCGCTCATCGACCGCGCGACCGCCGTGACCCGGCCCCGGCCGGGCATTCGCGACACCCTCATCTTCTGGCAGGAGCTGACCCAGCCGATCAGGCTGTACACCGTCGGCACCCTGGTGTGCCTGTGGGTGTGGCTCGTGAAGGGGCTGCGGACCCGGGCCTGGTGGGCGTTCGGCACGATGATGCTGGCCTGGATGATCGGGCTGGGCGCCAAGTACCTCTTCCAGCGGGCCCGCCCCCTCGTGGAGGACCCGGTCTCGGAGGCTCCCGGCTACTCGTTCCCCTCGGGCCACGCGCTCAACTCCGCGGCCTGGGCGACCATCCTCGTCATCCTCCTCTGGCCCCTCGTGAGGTCCCGCGTCGCCCACGCCGCCATGGTGCTGGTCGCCGTCGTGGTCATCGCCGCGACCGCGCTCGACCGCGTCTACCTCGGCGTCCACTACCCCAGCGACGTGACCGTCGGCGTCCTGACGGGGGTCGGCCTGGCACTGGCCTCGTATGCCGGCTACGCGGGGTGGAACCCGCCGCACCCGACGCAGGCCCACGATCCGGACGACCCGGAGCACCCGGAGTTCCCCGACGAGGCCGGACCTCGGCACGACACCGCCCACGCAACCAAGGAGAGCTGATGCCGTTCCTCACCCGCTGGGAGGAGGACCAGAGCCGTCCGACCTTCGGCTCCGCCGTGAAGGACCTCGCCGTGCGCGCGGTCCTCCCCGCGTTCCTCGTCTTCGGCGTCATCGTGGCGTTCGGCTACATGCTGAAGGGACCCCTCTACGAGCTCTCCGAGTGGGAGAACAACCCCAGTCGGTGGTTCCAGGACGGCCGGACCGCGACCGGCGAGACGATCACCCTGTTCATGTCGAGCATCGGCAACACCGAGTACGTCATCGGGGTGTGCCTTCTCGTCTCGGCGATCATCTGGTGGCGGACCAAGCAGTGGTGGTACGCCGTGATCCCCGGCATCGCGATCTCGCTCCAGGCCACGATCTTCGTCTCCGCCGCCTACGTGGTGGGGCGGGACCGGCCCAACGTCGAACGGCTGGACCCGACACCCCCGACGTCGAGCTACCCCAGTGGTCACGTCGGTGCCGCGACCGCTCTGTACACGACGTTCGCGATGATGGCGGCGACCCGCATCCAGAACACCGTCGTCCGCCGGCTCGTCATCGGGCTGTGCTTCCTCGCGTGGCTGAGCGTCGCCTACGCCCGGCTCTACCGAGGTGCCCACCACACGACCGACATCCTGTGGGGCGTGTTCAACGGCCTGGCGTGCGCCCTGCTCGCGTGGAACTACCTGAGGCGTTCGCCCGAGGGTGCCCCGGACTCCGTGCGGGGCACCGAGCGCACCGGCGAGGCCGCTCAGACGCGGGCGTAGCGGGCGCGCGCGAAGGAGTAGATGCCGAAGGCCGCGAGGCCCGCGGCGACCAGGGTCAGAAGGAACGGCCCGAACGCCTGCTCGTTGAGGGTCTTCAGGGCGCCGTCGAGGCCCTCGGCCTCCTCAGGGTTCGCCCGCCACGCGGCGACGAGGAAGAAGAAGCCGACGATCAACAGGGCCACGCCCTTGGCGATGTAGCCGATCCGACCGGCGTGGACCGCCCAGCCGCCCGGGTGCTCGCGCAGGTCGCCGAGGAACTTCTTCGTCCAGCCCTTGTGGACGTGGTAGCCGGCGATGCCGAGGACGACCAGACCCACGAGACCCACGAGGAGGCGGCCCCCGGGGTTCTCCATGAGGGTGGCCGTGAAGTCCTCGGTCTGCTGCTCACTGGACTGACCACCACCGCGGCCGATCTGGAAGGACGTCCAGGCGAAGAACGCGTAGGCGACACCCTTGCCCGCGGCCTTCGCGCGCTCCTTCGTCTCGCCGAAGCCGATGGCGGCCTCGATGAACTGCCAGAGGGCCAGCATGGCGAAGCCCACCACGGCGAGCCAGAGGAGTGCCTTGCCGGTGTCCGACTCGGCGAGCGTGCTGAAGGCACCCGTCGCGTCAGCACTCTCGGACGCGCTCCCGATGCCCCAGGCGATCTTCAGGGCGAGCCACGCGATGAGGAGGTGGAGCAGGCCCACGACGACGTACCCGATGCGAGCGCCCAGCTCGACGACGCGGCTGTTGCGGACCTCGTGGGCGGCGGTCATGGTCTCGGAGGTGTTCATCCGCTCACCATCCCACTCCGGGGGATGCGTCGACGCGTTGGCTGCGGATGGGTTCGTGGCTCCGTCAGAGGAGCGCGCGCAGGACCGGCACGAGGCCGTCGTCGTCGACGTCCCCGGCCACCTCGTCGGCGGCGTCCTTGACCTCGTCGGGGGCGTTGCCCATGGCCACCCCCCGCGCCGCCCACCGCAGCATCTCGAGGTCGTTTCGCTGGTCACCGACCGCCACCGTGTGCATCGGCTCGACCCGGAGCCTGCGCCGCACGGCCTCGAGCGCGGCACCCTTGGACACACCCTCCGGGTTGATGTCGAGCCAGGCGCTCCACCCCACCGCGTACTCCACACCGTGCAGTCCGATCCGCTCGGTGCGCTCGAGGAACTCCTCGCTCGTGCTCGTGGGGTCGCGCAGGGTCAGACGGGTGACGGGTGTGGCCATGAGCTCGTCGAACGACACGACCCGCGGGTTCCCGTCGAGCTCGCCGTCGGGAAAGGGGGCCGTCACCTTGAACCCCACGCCCAGCTCCTCGACGGCGATGAGGGCGGACGGGAAGTGCTCGCGGAGCACCCGCAGCGCCGGCGCCGGGTCGAACGTCACGGACTCGACGATCTCGTAGCCGTCGTCGAGTGCGGGATCCAGCCGCAGGGTGACCGCGCCGTTGGCACACACGGCGTACCCGGTGGTGAGCCCGAGGCGGTCGAGGACCGGGAGCGTGCCGACGATGGCCCGCCCGGTGGCGATGGTGACGTGGTGCCCGGCGGCGGCGACGGCCATGACGACGTCACGCACCGGATTCGAGAGCTCTCCCTCGTGGTTGACGGTCGTGCCGTCGATGTCGAGGGCGACGAGGTGGGGTGTTGTCATCGCGACCGACGCTACCCGGGCCAGGTGAGCCCGGGGTGCACCGCTCATGCCGGCGGCGTCATTCCGGCGCCGACCACGCCTGCCTGGCCGAGATGCGTCCCTGGGTCTGGAGCAGCGACCGCCGGTACAGCCGTTCGGCGACGAGGACGACAGCCGCCGCGGCGGCGAGAAGCAGGCCGAGGGACACCCAGGGCTCCCACCACGCGGCGCTCCCGTCGAGGACCCGCTGAGGCATGACCACCGCCGACGCGGGCGGCACGTAGGACAGCACCGTCTGCGCCGTGCCGTCGAGGAGGACAGAGCCGAAGAAGATGCCGAGGAGCACGAGGGTGAGCGGCATGGAGGTGCTCTGCAGGTCCTCGTTGCGGCTCGCGAGCGCACCGGCCACCGCCCAGAGGCAGGCGATGAGGAGGAAGCCCACGAGGAAGAAGGCGGCGAACCACACGAGCGCGTCGCCCACGGAGGAGATGCGGTCGGCGAACGAGGTGAAGCTCAGGCCCACGACGCCGATGACCGCGTACAGCGCCATCTGTGCGACCGCGAGGGCCGTGTTGCCGAGGACCTTGCCGGCGAGGAGCTGGCGCACAGGAATCTTGGTGGCGATGATCTCGACGATGCGCGACTGCTTCTCCTCGACGACGCTCCCGGCCAGTGCCATGCCGAAGCCGACCGACGCCAGGTAGAAGAGGACGGCGAGGGCGAACGACATCCCCTCGGCGAACTCCCGCTCCTCGGCGTCGCCGACGAGCACCTCGGTGCCGAGTGCGGTACCTGCGGTCACCGCCTCGACGGTGGTCCCGGCGGAGCGGGCGTTGCGGGCCAGGGTCTCCTCGAGCACGACGGTGGCGGTGACCGTCTCCAGGTCAGTCGGCACCTCCTCGCGACCCACGAGCAGCCAGCCGCCGTCGCCGGAGACCAGCCAGGCGTCGGCCGACTCGTCCTCGATCGCCGAGCGGGCCTGCCCGCCATCGGGGGCGGTGCCCACGCTCACCCGGACCTTGTCGTCGATCGACGTCGCGCGCTGCTCCACGCTCTGCCCCATCCCGGAGTCGGCGGCAGTGGTGACGAGGTCGTAGTCGTTGCCACGCTGGGCCAGCACGGCCTGCACGACGACGAAGGCGGTGATCAGGGCGATGGTGACGAAGGTGCTGAGCACGAACGTCCGGTCCACCAGCTTGGTCGCGATCTCCCGCCGTGCGACGAGCGGCCAGGCGCGGCCCGGGCTCTCGCTGCCGTTCATGCCGTGACCTCCCGGTAGACCTCGGACAGCGGCGGCACCACCCTGGTGAACTCCCGGACCGGGCCCCGGACGAGCGCCTCGCGCAGCACCACCTGTTCGGCGCCGGGGGCCTTCAGCTCGACCAGCGCGGAGGAGCCGGCCACCTGGTGCACCCGGATCCCCGGCACGTCGCGGACCCAGCCCACGTCGTCGTCGGTGATGATGCGGTAGCGCGACGGACCCGCAGAACGGAGTTCGCCGACGGCGCCGGCGGCCACGACCCGACCGTGCGAGAGCACGATGATCGAGTCGCACAGCCGCTCGACGAGGTCGAGCTGGTGGCTGCTGAACAGGACCGGTACCCCGCCTGCCGCGCGGTCGCGAAGCACCTCGGCGGTGGCGTCCACGGCGGTCGGGTCCAGCCCCGAGAACGGCTCGTCGAGGACCAGGGCGACCGGGTCGTGCAGCAGCGCCGCGATGATCTGGACTCTCTGCTGGTTCCCCAGGCTGAGGGCCTCCGCCCGGTCGTCGGCCCGGTCCCCGAGGCCGAAGCGCTCGAGGTGGGCCCCGACCTCCGAGCGGGCGGTCGCGGCCGGCATCCCCGACAGCTGCGCGAGGTACACGAGCTGGTCCGCGACCTTCTGCTTCGGGTACAGGCCACGTTCCTCCGGCATGTAGCCGAAGCGGCGCCGGTCCTCCGCGGTCATCGGCCGGCCGCCCCAGAGCACCTCCCCGGCGTCGGGCCGCAGCAGCCCCATGACCATCCTCATCGTCGTGGTCTTGCCGGCGCCGTTGCCGCCGACGAACCCGGTGAGCCCACCGGGCTCGACGACGAGGTCCACGGCCTCCACGGCGCGCACCTCACCGAAGCTGCGGCTGAGCCCTCGGGTCTCGATCCGTCCCATACGTGACACGCTAGGCGCGGGCCTCACAGCGGGGGTCACGGGAGCGGCGAACGTCTCACCCCACGACCAGTGGGAGGCCGCGTCAGCGCACCGGGACGAGGACGTCGAGGCCGACGTGCGGGCGCAGTGCCTCGGGCACCACGACCGAGCCGTCCGCCTGCTGGTGGTTCTCGAGGATGGCGACGATCCACCGGGTCGTGGCCAACGTGCCGTTCAGCGTCGCGGCGACCTCGTTGCCGCGCTCGCCCCTGAACCTCGTGTTGAGCCGGCGGGCCTGGAAGGTCGTGCAGTTCGACGTCGAGGTGAGCTCGCGGTGGCGGCCCTGGGTCGGCACCCAGGCCTCGCAGTCGTACTTGCGCGCCGCCGGGCCGCCGAGGTCGCCGGCCGCGGTGTCGATGATGCGGTAGGGCACCTCGATCGTGGCCAGCATGTCCTTCTCGAGCTCGAGGAGGCGCTCGTGCTCGGCGGCCGCGTCCTCGGGCCGGCAGTAGACGAACATCTCGATCTTGTTGAACTGGTGCACGCGGATGATGCCGCGGGTGTCCTTGCCGTAGGAGCCGGCCTCGCGGCGGTAGCAGGTGGACTGCCCGGCATACCGGATCGGGCCGTCCGAGAGGTCGATGACCTCGTCGGCGTGGTAGCCGGCGAGTGCCACCTCCGAGGTGCCGGTGAGGTACAGGTCGTCCGCCTCGAGCCGGTAGACCTCCTCGGCGTGGTGGTCGAGGAAGCCCGCGCCGGCCATCACCTCGCCCTTGACCAGGGTCGGTGTGATGAGGGGGACGAAGCCGGCAGCGATCGCCTTGTGCATCGCGAGGGTGAGCAGCCCCATCTCCAGGCGGGCGCCGACCCCCTTCAGGAAGTAGAACCGGGCGCCGGAGACCTTGGCCCCGCGCTCCATGTCGACGGCGTCCAGCGCCTCGGCGAGGGCGAGGTGGTCGCGCGGCTCGAACCCCTCGGCGGCGAAGTCGCGCGGCGTCCCGACCGTCTCGAGCACGGTGTAGTCGTCCTCGCCACCGCTCGGCACGCCGGGCTCGACGACGTTGCCGATCGTGTGGAGGAGCGTGTCCAGCTCCGTCTGCGCCTCGTCGGCGGCCGCCTGGAGCGACCTGACCTCGGTGGCGAGGTCCCTGGTGCGAGCGAGCAGCGCCTGCTTCTCCTCCCCCGCGGCCCGGGCGACGTCCTTGCCCATCGACTTCTGCTGCGCCCGGAGCCGCTCGTACGCCGTGAGCGAGCTCCGGCGCCGTTCGTCGGCCGCCCGGATGGCATCGACGACCCCGTCGTCCTCCCCCCGGGCGCGCTGGCTCGCGCGGACACGGTCGGGGTCCTCGCGGATCAGCCTGATGTCGATCACCCGCGGAGTTTAGCGAGGTCGTCGCACGGCGCCCGGTCAGTCCGGCCGGCCGGAGAAGAGCAGTCCGGTGCCGAGGCCGACCATGAGGAGGCCGCCCGCTCCGCCGACCCGCTCCATCCGCCGCGGCGACGAGGCGAACCAGTCCCGCGCCCGGCTCGCGGCCAGGGCGACCGAGCCGTCGAGCAGGAGGGCCAGCATCGCGAAGACCGTCCCGAGGGCCACGAGCTGGCTCCACACGGCATCCGCGGGGTCGACGAACTGCGGGAGGAGGGCGGCGAAGAAGACGATCGTCTTCGGGTTCGTCACCCCCACGACGTACCCCGCCCGCACGGCGTGCAGCGGGTGTGCCGTGCCGGTGACCCCGGCCGCGAACGCGTCGGCGACGACCCGTCGGTTGCGGATGGCCTGCACCCCGAGCCACAACAGGTAGCCGGCTCCCAGGACCTTGAGCGCGGTGTACGCGGTGCTGCTTGCCGCGATGAGCGGGCCCAGCCCGATGGCCAGCCCGCAGATCTGGGTGAGGATGCCGAGCGCGTTGCCGACGACCGTGAGCAGCGCCTCCCGGCGGCCGGCCGAGAGCGCCCGGCCGATCGTGAAGAGCACGCTCGGCCCCGGGATGACGATGATGACCACCGACGCGACGGCGAAGGCGAGCAGGGTGGAGGCGGACGGCATACGGCTCAGTGTGACGGTGCGACGTCACCCTTCGCATCGGCGTTTCGGCTTCGGTCGTCGCCGTCGTCCCGGGCCTCGTCGAGCCGGCTCATGACGGGCGTGGCGAGGATGCCGTGCACGAGCACGGACAGCGCGATGGTGAAACCCACCGTCGACCACAGCCACCGCTCCTCCGGGAACGACGCGGCGCCGGCGGCGTAGGCCAGGTAGTAGATGGACCCGACCCCTCGCACCCCGAAGAAGGCGACGGCGAGCCGTTCCTTGTGGTCGAGGCCGGAGTCGCCGACCTGGGTGCGGTGGCCGAGGAACGAGAGGTAGCCGGCCACAGGGCGGATGACGAACACGAGGGCGACGCCGACGACCACCCCCCTCCAGTCCAGCTGCGCGAGGAGCCCGTTGGTGAACGAGAACCCCAGCCCGAGCAGGACCACGAGGGTCAGCAGGATCTCCAGTCGCTGGATCACGTCGTGCATGTGGCGGTGGTACTCGTGCGCGCGCTCCACCGAGCGCACGGTCAGGGCGCACGCGAAGACGGCCAGGAAGCCGTATCCCCCCACCGCCTCCGCGGCGCCGTAGGCGAGGAGCAGTGCGGCGATGGCGACCAGCGGTTCGCCGACCTCCGCCAGGCGGAGACTCCGAGAGGGGGCCCGGAACGCCAGGCGCGCCAGTGCCCAGCCGACCCCCACACCGACCACCGTGCCGACGACGACCTTCCCGACGAGCTCCCACGCCAGCCAGCCGGGGAGCCACTGCGAGACGGACCCCGCGGTCGCCAGGAAGATGGCGGCGTAGACGAACGGGAACGCCAGCCCGTCGTTGAGCCCGGCCTCGCTGGTCAGCGCGAACCGAACCTCGTCGGTCTCGTCGATCTCGTCGGCGTCCTCGACGTCCCCCTCGAGGGTGGGCCCCTCGACCTGCACGTCGGAGGCGAGCACCGGGTCGGTCGGCGAGAGCGCCGCCCCCAGCAGCAGGGCGGCTGGGGCGGCCACACCGAGCGGGCCCCAGGCCAGCAGGGCCACCGCGGCGATGGTGAGCGGCATGGCGATGCCGAGCAGCCGCCACGCCGGGGACCAGGCCCGCCAGGACTCCCGGCTGCGCAAGCGCAAGGGGCGGTCGAGGGCCAGTCCGACCCCCATGAGCGCCACGAGGACGGTCACCTCGGTGAGGTGCTCGATGACCGTTCGTGCCTCGACCGGGTCGAGCTGCACGTCCCGGGCCACCGGCAGCAGGCCGACGAGCATGCCGGTGGCCACGAGGACGATCGGCGCCGACAGCGCCCACCGGTGGAGGACCTGGGGCAGAAGTGCCGCCATGAGGAGGGAGCCACCGAGCAGGAGGTAGAGCAGCTCGGGGCTCACGGAGTCCGGACCCCGACGTCCCGGAGGTGGTGCACCAGGTCGTGCAGGGCGTACTGGCCGAGGGTGAGCACGGTGAACTCGGAGCCGTCCGAGCGCAGACCGGTGCGGCCCCACGCGCTGTCGGGTACCGCGGCATACGCGCCGGCCAGCCCGGCCGCTGCCTCGACCAGCTCACGGGCGACGACCGCCGGATCCTGCTCGCCGTACCGCTGCGCCACCGCGGTCTCGTCCTGGTCCCAGTTCGCGAAGACCGGGGCCTCCTGGGTGAGCATGAGCCGCACCCGCTGCTCGAAGAGGCGGCACACGTCACGCACGTGGCAGGCGTACTCCAGCGGCGACCAGGTCGCGGGGTCGGGGCGATCCTTCGCGTCGGGGCGCGCCAGGACCTCGGGCCAGGGGTCGGTGGATGCCGTCACGAGGGTCGCGATGTCGGCGGCCGGGACGCTCGCCGCCTCGAAACCGCAGTCGGGGCACTGCGTGTGCAGGGTCCAGGTCCAGTCCTTGGTGTCGGGGACGAGGGCACCGGCAGCCGGGGTGGGGACCGGTCCGCGCGAGTCGTCATCGGCCGCCGTCTGCATCATGGGCCGAGACTACGCACGTCCGGGCCGGGCGCACCGGTGCTGTACGTTCCACTCTGTGTCGGACAGCTGGTGGATGTGGGCGGGCCTCGCCGCGGCGGTGCTCCTGGTCGGCCTCGGGTTCTGGCTGGTGCTCTCCCCCCGGTCCGACGGCCGGAGCATCAGCAGGCGCCGCCCCAACCGGGCCACCTTCCGGCGCGAGGAGGAGCAGGCCCCGGTGGAGCGCAAGCGGCTCGGCGTCGTCATCAACCCCACGAAGACCGACGGGTTGGGCGACGTCCGCGGCCGGATCTCGGCCGCCTGCGAGGCACACGGATGGGCCCCGCCCCTGTTCCTCGAGACGGAGGAGAACGACGTGGGGTTCGGGCAGACCCGGACCGCGCTCGCCGAGGGCGTCGACGTCGTGTGCGCCTTCGGTGGCGACGGGACGGTGCGGGCCGTGGCGCAGGAGATGGTCGGTTCGGGGGTGCCGATGGGGCTGCTCCCCGGGGGCACCGGCAACCTGCTGGCCCGAAACCTCGAGGTGCCGACGGACGACCTGGAGAAGGCCGTGACGGTTGCCCTGTCCGGGCGGAACCGGCGCATCGACGTGGGCTGGCTCGTGCTCGACCCGGATGAGTCCCACCTCGGCGAGCACGTCGGGGAGGGCTCCAGCGCGGGCCCCCGCAGGCACGTCTTCCTCGTCATGGCCGGGCTCGGGCTCGACGCCGCGATCATGGGCGACACCTCCGAGGCACTCAAGGCGCGGATCGGCTGGACGGCCTACGTGCCGGCCGGGTTCAAGCACCTGCTCGTGGAGAGGTTCAAGGCACGGGTCAGCATCGACGGCGGGCCGCCGTCGACCGTGCGGGCCCGCACGGTCCTCGTGGGCAACTGCGGCAAGCTGACCGGCGGCATCAACCTCATGCCCGACGCCGAACCGGACGACGGCACCCTCGACGTCGTCGTGATCGCGCCGAAGGGGCTCACGGCCTGGGTCGCGGTGGCGGCGCGCGTCATCACCAAGAGCGACCGCAGGACGCGCACGCTCGACCGCTACCGCTGCCAGTCCGTCGACGTGCGCGTGGACCACGACCAGCTCGTCGAGCTCGACGGCGACATCATCGGCGAGGCCACCCACATCGAGATCGAGGTCCAGCCGCAGGCCCTCGTCGTGCGCACGGAGTCAGGCCGCGCGCCGGCCCCGGCCGCCTGAGCCCGCTCAGAACTTCCGCTCGCGCCACTGCCGCTCGAAGGGCAACCGCCAGGTGAACGGCGCGATGAGCTGGTGGATCTGGTTGGGGCCCCACGTGCCCTGACCGTACGGGCGGACCGGCGGCGGGTTGTCGAGCAGGGGCTGCGAGATCTCCCACAGCCGCTCGATGCCCGTGGCGGAGGTGAACAGCGTCCGGTCCCCCCGAGCGGCGTCGTAGATCAGCCGCTCGTAGGCCTCGAGCACCGCTCCCGCCCAGGACGTCTCCTGCATCGAGAACTGCATGGACAGCTTGTCGAGCCGGAAGCCCGGGCCGGGCCGCTTGCCGTAGAACGAGAGCGACATCTTCGACTTGTCGGCGAGGTCGAAGGTGAGGTGGTCCGGACCGTTGTCGCCGACCCCGGAGCCGGGGGGGAACATCGACTGCGGCGGCTCGCGGAAGGCGATCGAGATGATCCGGGCCCCTTCGGCCATCCGCTTGCCCGTGCGCAGGTAGAAGGGCACACCTGCCCAGCGCCAGTTGTCCACGAAGCACTTGAGCGCGACGAACGTCTCGGTCTCGGAGTCGCCGGCCACCCCGGGCTCGTCGTGGTACCCGGAGTACTGGCCCCGCACCACGTCACTCGGCTCGATCGGCTGCATGGACCGGAAGACCTTGTTCTTCTCGCGGCTGATCGCCCCGGGCTCCAGCGAGGTCGGGGGCTCCATCGCCGTGAACGCCAGGATCTGGAAGAGGTGCGTCACCACCATGTCGCGGTAGGCGCCGGTGTGCTCGTAGAAGTCCGCGCGCTGGGTCAGCCCCAGGGTCTCGGGCACGTCGATCTCGACGTGGGAGATGCTGTTGCGGTGCCAGATGGGCTCGAACAGGCCGTTGGCGAACCGGAAGGCGAGGATGTTCTGCGCCGGCTCCTTGCCGAGGAAGTGGTCGATCCGGAAGATCTGGTCCTCCTCGAACACCTCATGCAGCTGGGCGTTCAGGGCGACCGCGGACCGGTAGTCCGTGCCGAACGGCTTCTCCATCACGACGCGGCTGCGGGCCACGAGGTCGGCCTCGGCGATGGTGCGCACGGCCGCGAGCGCCGCCTTGGGCGGCACCGACAGATAGTGGAGCCGCTGGTCCACCGTGCCCGGCAGCTGCGCCTCGGCCTGCTTCACGGCATCCCGCAGGGCGAGCGGACCCGCCGACAAGGGGACGAAGTCGAGGCGCCTGGCGAACTCGTGCCAGTCGGCGTCGTTCATCTCACGGGTGCTGTGCTCGCGGATGGCGATGAGCGCGAGGTCGCGGAAGGCGTCGGCGTTGAGCTCGTCGAGGGAGGTGCCGACCACCCGGAGGTCGTCGACGAGGCCGGACTGGAAGAGGTGGAGCAGCCCGGGGATGAGCTTGCGCTGGGCCAGGTCACCGGTGGCGCCGAAGAGGACGACCATTGTGGGCGCGGTCATGAGCTCAGCCTGTCGCCCGTGGGGCCGAGCCGCCACTTCCGCCGCCGGGAGTCGCCAACCGGATCTCCTCCTCGGTCGGCTCGCGGTGCTCGCGCGCCTCCGGGGGAAGGCAGTCGACGATCGCCTCCATGATCCGCCGGGTGTCCGCTGCGGCCGACCGGAACTTCAGCTCGACGGGAGGGCCGACCCGCACCCGCACCGTCGGCGGGTCGAGGACGTTGAGCAGGCGGGGGATGGGGGACGACCGGGGCCAGACCTGCTCGCTGCCCCAGATGCCGAAGGGGATGACCGGCGCGCGCGTCATCGCGGCGAGGCGGGCCGCCCCGGTGCGGCCCTTGAGCACCGGGTCGTAGAACCGGGCGCCGCGCGGGATCGTGCCCTGTGGGAGGAGGCAGACCAGCTCGCCGCCCTCCAGGGCGACGGCGGCGTTCTCGAAGGACTCCGTACCGCCTCCGGTGCGGTCGACGGGGATGCCGCCCAGCGCGGTCGCGATGGCCCCGACCGCGGGCAGGTCGAAGATCTCCTTCTTCCCCAGCGCCCGCGTGGTGCGTCCGGTGGGCCGGAGCATCTGGATGATGGTCTGCACGTCGAAGTAGGACCGGTGGTTGCCCACGAGGATGGCGGGGCCGGTACGCGGGATGTGCTCGGTGCCGGCGATGTCGAACCGCGCGTAGGGCGTGAGCTGCGGTGGGCTGGCCAGGAACAGCAGCCGCTGGAGCTCGACGCCGATCACCGGCACCTTGAGGACGCCCGGGGAGACGTCGAAGTGGACGATGGGCCAGCCACGCGCGATGGCGTACAGCGTGAGCCGCGGGTCGGGGTTGACCGCTGCCGGGCGGCCGACCGCGGAGAGCAGGGGGAGGTCGTAGATGGAGTCCGAGTAGGCGAAGCTCTCGGCGAGGTCGATGCCCTCGGCCTGCGCCCACTCGGTGACGGCGGCGAGCTTGCCCCGCGACCAGACGAACCGACCGGAGAGGGAGCCGTCGAACCGGCCGTCGTCGGTGATGGTGTAGCGCGTCGCGATGACGTGGTCGAAGCCGAGGCGCTCGGCGAGGGGGGCGATGAGGTGGTGGGGTGTGGTCGTGGCGAGGACCACCGGCCGGCCGGCTGCCTTGTGCTGCTCGATGAGCGCCAGCGCGAAGGGGTGGATGAGCGCCGAGATGGCCTCCGCCGCAGCGGCCGCGGCGGCGTCGAAGCTCGCCATCTCGCGCCCCCTGGCCACCAGCGTGGCCTGGCGCGCGAGGAAGATCGACGGCAGGGTCTCGCCGACCAGGTCGAACAGCCCGTAGAGCAGCCGCTCACCCGGCAGCCTGCGGCTGACGACCCCGAGGTCGTACATCGCCCGGGAGAGCAGCGGGCCCGTGCCGCCCTGGAGCAGGGTGCGGTCGAGGTCGAAGATCGCCGCGCCGCTGCCCATGGGCCGCAGGCTACCGGGAAGGGGTCACCGCGCGTGCGCCGCTAGGTTGGCCGTATGCCGCGCCCGCAGCTCACCGCCTACGTCCTCGGCGGCGGGGGTGTCCTCGGATCCAGCGAGGTGGGCATGGTGCGCGCACTCGCCGAGCACGGCATCCGCCCCGACCTCGTGCTGGGCACGAGCATCGGCGCGCTCAACGGGGCCTTCATCGCCGCCGACCCGGGGCTCGAGGGCGCCGAACGGCTGGCCGCGGTGTGGGAGGCGGTGCTGCGCGAGGGCGTCTTCCTGGACAATCCGATGCGCCAGGCCGCGAGGGTGGCCCGCTACCGCACGCACCTGCTCTCCAGCGCACCGTTGCGGCACCTGCTGACGCGCTACCTGCCGGTGGCGAGCTTCGAGGAGCTGGAGGTCCCGTTCCAGTGCGTGGCCGCCTGCATCGAGGATGCGAGCGGCCGGTGGTTCTCCGAGGGGGACCTCGCCGACCCGGTCGTGGCCTCGTGCTCGGTGCCCGGCCTCCTCCCGGCGGTACGCATCGAGGGGCGCCACTACCTCGACGGCGGCCTCGTGCACTCCATCCCCGTCGGCCGTGCCCTCGCGCTGGGTGCCACGCGCATCTTCGTCCTCCAGGTCGGTCGGGTCGAGCAGCCCCTCTCGCCACCGACGCGGCCGTGGGAGGTTGCCACGGTGGCCTTCGAGATCGCGCGACGCCACCGGTTCGTGCACGAGATGGAGTCGGTGCCCGAGGGCGTCGAGATGCACGTCCTCCCCAGCGGTGCGACGTCCAGCCCGAACATCTCGATCGGCCACGCGAGACCCGCGCGGATGCGGGTGCGGATGGAGGCGGCCCGCGCCGCGACGGCGGACTACCTCACGAGATTGGCGTGAGGTCCATGGGCGCCCGGAGCATTCCCCCACCGCCGCTGCTCGTGCGGCGGGTGCTGCACGTCGCCTGGCCGCTGGTCGGTGTGGTCGTCACGGCGCTGTCCGTTCCGGTGATCGTGCTCGGGGCCTTCCTCGTGGTCGTCGACCGGCGTGCTCGGCTGTTCCGGTCGGCGTGCCTGGCAGTCGTCCTCATGTGGGTCGACATCCGGATGCTCCTCCAGTGCTGGGCGCTGTGGGCGGCGAGCCCCGACCACTCCTCCCCCACCTGGCGCGAGGACCACGAGCGCCTCTTCTCCTCGGCGCTGGACTCACTGATGTACTACGCGCGGCGGTGGGTGGGGCTGGAGGTGCGCCTCGCCGACCGCATGCACTTCGGCACCGACGGCGAGCCGCTCCTGGCACTGGCCCGGCACGCCGGCCCTGCAGACTCCCTCGCCGTCGCCTGGCTGCTCTCCCGCACGGCCGGCCGGCTGCCGCGCATCGTGCTCGCCGAGGCGCTGCGCTGGGACCCCGGCATCGACACGATCCTCACCCGGCTGCAGTCGTTCTTCGTGCCCGCGTCGTCCGGCTCGGGCGCCGACCGACTGGGCGGCGTCACCCGGATGGCCGCCTCGATGCAGCCGAACGACGTGTTCCTCATCTTCCCGGAGGGGCAGAACTGGACCCCGGGCCGCAGGGCGGGCCTGATCCGTCGCCTCCGCGAGCGGGGGGAGGTCGCCCGGGCCCGACGCGCCGAGGAGCTGCGCAACGTCCTTCCGCCGAACTCCCGCGGCGCGTGGGCGGCCCGGGCCGCTCGGCCGGAGGCCGACGTGATGATCCTCGCTCACGCCGGCTTCGGGCGACTCTCGACCCCTCGCCAGGTGTTCGAGGCTCTCCCCTTCACCGACCGGCCCTTCCGCGTGAAGACGTGGACCTACGCCGCCGACACCGTGCCCCTCGAGCCTGCCGGGTTCGCGGCGTGGCTCGACGAGCGCTGGGGTGAGGTCGACGCGTGGGTCGAGGAGAACGCAGCGCCCCGTCCACCGGGGAGCGAGCCCACCACCGACCTGAGGTTCACCCCCTGAGCCGACGTCGGCCGGCCCGCCCTCCAGTGGTCAGCGGCGCCGTGAGCGGATGCCGGTGAGCCAGTTCCGTGCCGCCGCGAAATCCTCGTCCGTGGTCAGTGGCGCGATGCTCGCCCGCTGCCGGTCGGCGCGCGGGTAGGAGCCGAGGAAGCGGACCTCGGCGCAGATGCGGCGCAGTCCCATCAACGCCTCACCGACCCGCTCGTCGAGCACATGGCCCTCCAGGTCGATCGAGAAGCAGTAGGAGCCCATCGACTCCTTTGTCGGGCGCGACTCGAGCCGGGTCATGTTGATGCCGCGCGCGGCGAACTGCTCGAGCAGCGCGAGCAGGCCCCCGGCGTGGTCGTCACGCTGGAAGAGCACGACGGTGGTCTTGTCGGCGCCGGTGGGTTCCGGCAGCTCACCCGGCCGGGCGACGAGCACGAAGCGGGTCACGGCCGCCTGCATGTCGCCGATACCGTCGGCGAGCACCTCGAGGCCGTGCAGCCGCGCGGCGGCGGGGGCGCACACCGCCGCGTCGTACGACTGGTGCCCCAGCTCGAGGCCCTCCGCGGCGGCGGCGGTCGACAGCGTGGGCACGTACACGGCATCCGGAAGGTTCTCACCCATCCACCCACGCACCTGCGCCCAGGCGTGCGAGTGCGTGCCGACTGCTCGCACGGTGTCGAGTGTGGTGCCCCGGCGGGCCGCCAGCACGAACGTGACGGGGACGAGCACCTCGCCGACGACGACGAGGGGCTCTCCGCTCGCGAGCGCGTCGAGGGTGGCCGACACCCCGCCCTCGACCGAGTTCTCGATCGGCACCATGGCGCCGTCGATCTCACCCGACCGCAGGGCGGCCAGCGCCGCGTCGACCGAGCCGTAGGCCGCACGCCCTGCCCCCGTGGCGGGGGTCCAGCCGTCGAGGGCCATCGAGGTGAACGTCCCCTCGGGTCCGAGGTATCCGTAGCGGGTCACGGGTTCTCCTTGCCGGTGCGGGCGGCGGCGAGCGCCTGCTGCTCCTCGGGGGTCAAGGTGGTGTCCGACGTGCCGCCGGCGACGCCCTTGGCGTAGGTCCGCGACTCCCCACGCGCGTGGATCGTGCTGATCACGAGGCCGTCGCCGTGGTCGTCGACCACCGCAGCGCTGAAGCTCAGCCGGCCGCCCAGGTCCCCGAAGGCGTCGTAGCGCACGACGGCGACGTGGCGGAGAGCCTGGCGGAGGTCGGACCGCAGCGCCGCGAGGTCCGCCTCGCCGGCAGGCCGGTGCTGCTCGAGCGCGGTCAGGCGGCGCCGGGCGTCGGCGCTCCGGCGCAGCAGCACCAGGGGAAGCACCACCGCGACGACGACGAGGGCGACGAGGAGCAGGACCACGACGACGTAGACGAGCTCCGACGGGTGAGGGAGCAGCGACGAGTCCACGCAGCACAGGCTAGGTGCTGCCGGCATCCGGTCGTCCGGCATTCCACGACCGGTCGAGGACGCGCGGACCGCTGGGCGCGGCATCCGGGCTGCTGCCTAGGGTGGGTGCCGTGGGACTGGACCTCGCCACCGCAGCGGTGGTCTTCGGGACCATCGTCCTCGTCGAGCTGCCCGACAAGACGTTCATCGCCACCCTCGTCATGTCCACCCGGTTCCGCCCGCTCCTCGTGTGGATCGGGGTGTGCCTCGCCTTCTTCGTCCAGACCGCGATCGCGGTGGCGGCCGGCGGCCTGGTGGCCCGGCTGCCCCGCACGCCGGTCGAGGTCTTCGCGTGCCTGATGTTCCTGGCCGGCGGCATCCTCCTCCTGCGCGGGGCGGGACGGGCCGACGAGGAGGAGGCCGAGACGGAGGCGGAGTTCGGGGAGAAGGCGGCACGCTCGGTCGTCGGCTGGCGCGTGGTGACCCTCTGCTTCACCGTGCTCTTCCTCGCCGAGTGGGGTGACCTGTCCCAGATCCTCACGGCGTCGCTCGTGGTGCGCTACGACGACCCCGCGTCGGTGTTCGTCGGCGCCTTCCTCGCGCTGGCCACCGTGTCGGGGCTGGCGGCCGCGCTCGGCCGCACGCTGCTCACCCGGATGCGGCTGTCGACGATCCGGCGGGTCGGGGGCACCGTGTGCCTGCTGCTCGCCGCCTACACCGCGCTGGAGATCGCCGGCGTGCTCTGACGGGCGTCGTGCCCTGGAGGCGCCGGCGGTGGCCGGCTGACCCACCACAGCAGGGCCAGGGCAGCCAGGGCGCCGAACACGTCGGCGTTCTGGAGGACGCGGCCGGGCAGCTCGGGCCAGTCGCGCTGGTTGAGCCACGAGATGCCCCACCACGGGAGCCGGCAGAGGAAGAAGGCGGTGACGCCGAGGCCGGCCCACAGGCGCCGCCGCTCACGCAGGGGGTCGGCGCCCAGCAGGGCGAACACGACCACGACGACCCAGTGGAAGTGGTGGATCCAGGCCACCGGTGACAGGAGGCAGGCCATCAGGCCGACGGTCGCCACCTCACCGATGGAGTCCCCGGCGAGGAAGAACCGGCGGGCCAGCCAGAAGCCGAAGGCACCGACAGCGGCCACGCACCCGAGCCACAGGAGGGTGCCCGGCATCCCCTCCGGCCCCACCCGCAGGAGGAAGCCGCGCAGCGACTGGTTCGACGTGCCCATGTTCGGGCCGAGCCGGGCCGGGTCCTGCAGGGCGCCACCCCAGAACGCGAACGACGCCTGGGGGAGCAGCACCCACGCCCCGACGGTGACGGCGACCGCCGTCCCGACGGCCGTGGCCGCCTCCTTCCACCGGCGGGTCACGAGGAAGTGGACGACGAAGACCCCGGGTGTCAGCTTGACCGCCATGGCGAGGCCGACGAGCACCCCGCGGGGCACGCGCCGGATCAGACCCGGCCGCGGCTCGCGCACGTCCATGAGGCAGGCCAGCACGATGAAGGCGTTCACCTGGCCGAAGCGGATGCCGTCGCTCACCGGGTGCAGCCACAGCATGGGTGCGGTGAGCAGGGCGAGGGTGACGGGCACCCAGGCGCCGGTTCGGTGGATGAGGCGGTACCCCGCGTACCAGACGATCGCGGTCGTGGCCGCGACCTGAAGCGCCGTCCACAGCCAGCCGGCCGCCCCGAACGGCACGAGCGCGAGGGGGATCGCGAGGAGGGCGGCGAACGGCGGGTAGGTGAACGGCAGCAGCTGGGGCGACTCGGTGAGCGTCGCGTAGACCGGCCGGCCGGTGAGGATCGAGACTCCCGCCTCCCGGTACACCTCGACGTCGACCTGCCACTGGTCCAGCGGCCAGAAGACGAGGTAGCGGAGCACGACGGGCAGGGCGGCGAGGGCGACGAGCAGTCCGGCGAGGGCCCACCGGTGCCAGGGCGCCCTGCTGCTCGCTCGGCCGGTCACCGGTCCATTGTGGCCGGAGCACGCGACCGCCGTCCCTGGGGGAGCCACCCGTCGCGATTCGGGTCGCACCGAGCCGTCTCGTAGCCTGTCACCGTGTTGCGCAGAGCCCTAGCCGTCACGGTCGCTGTCGCGACCGTGCTCGCAGGGTTCCTGCTCGGGGCGCTGACCGCGGCCTCGGCTGCGGAGGCCGCCGAGCCGGCCGGCGCGGTCGTCGTCGTGGGCACCGGTGGCATCAGCTGGTCGGACGTCTCGGAGGAGACCACCCCGAACCTGTGGGTGCTCCTGCGCGACGGGTCCTCGGCGGCCCTCTCCGTGCGGTCGGTGTACTCGAACACCTGCCCGGCCGACGGGTGGCTCGGCCTCTCGGCCGGGGGGCGGGCGGCGGCGCCTCGCCCCGGTGATGCCCCGAACCCCGTCGACCGGCCCTGCACGCAGCCTCCGCAGGTCGTCGACGGGACGGTGTCGCAGTGGCCGGAGTACCAGGAGGCGGCCGCCGCCGAGCGGTTCGACGTCGAGCTCGGGCTGCTCGGTGACGCCGCTGCGGAGAGCGACCTGTGCGTCAAGGCGATCGCGCCCTGGGGGCCGGTGGGCGGGGCTCGCTCCGACGGAAGCATCGACCGCCCCGTCGAGTGGTCGTCGGAGGGGATGCTCGAGGACCTCAACGGCTGCCCCGTCACGCTCGTCGACGTGGGGTCGTTGCGCGACCCGGACGACGTGGCCGAGGGCGAGACGGTCACGGCATCCCGGGAGGAGCAGCTGACCGCGATCGACACCCGCATCGGGCAGGTGATCGAGGCCGGCCCCAACGGCGCCGACTACCTCGTGGCCTCGCTGTCCGACGCCGGCACGACCGAGCGGCTGCGCCTCGTCGTGGCCCGGGGCCCCCACTACGGCCCGGGGGTGCTGGTGTCGAGCTCGACCCGGCACGCGGGGCTGGCGCAGGCTCAGGACATCACCGCGACCGTCCTCGCCTCCGTCGGGATCCCGGTTCCGGATGCCGTCGGCGGGGCTCCCCTCACGAGCGAGCCGGCGCCGGACAACTCCGAGGACCGGGCTGCGGACCGGCTGACCGCCCTCGTCGACTACGACGAGGCGAGCAAGGACGTGCACGGCCTCGTCGAGCCGTTCTTCATGGTCTTCGCCTACGGCCAGCTGGTCATCTACCTGCTGGTCCTGCTCGTCTGGAAGGGCCGGATCGGCTCCGAGCGGAGCCGGGTGACGGTGCTCTCGCGGGTGCGGGTGCTGTCGGTCGCCGCGGCATCCGTGCCGGTCTCCACGTTCCTGGCCAACCTCCTGCCGTGGTGGCGCTTCCCGGTCGAGATGCTGGCCGTCGTCGGCGCCGTGGGGCTCTTCGTCGCGCTCATCTCGATCGTGGCCCTGCGGGGTCCGTGGCGGCACTGGGCGCTCGGGCCGATGGCGGTCGTGTCGCTGACGACGATGGTCGTGCTCGCCGTCGACGTCATCACCGGCTCGCGCCTGCAGCTGTCGTCGCTGATGGGCCTCCAGCCAGTGGTGGCGGGCCGGTTCTACGGCATGGGCAACCCCACGTTCGCGCTGTTCGCGACCGCCACCATCCTGCTGTGCACCGCCGTCTCCTCGGCCCTGGTGCTCGCCGGGCGGCGGCGCGCGGCGGCCGTCGCCGTCGTCCTCATCGGCGGGTTCGCGGTCGTCGTCGACGGGGCGCCGTTCTGGGGTGCCGACGGCGGCGGACCCCCGGCCCTCGTTCCGGGGCTGGCCTACCTCGTGCTGGCCGTGCTGGGGCTGCGGATGACCTGGCGCCGGGCGCTCGCCGTGCTGGTCGGGGTCGTGGCGCTCTTCTTCCTCGTCGCCGGCGCCGACTGGCTGCGGGCCCCCGCGCAGCGCAGCCACCTCGGCCGGTTCGTCCAGGCGATCCTCGACGGCAACGCGACGGACATCATCGTGCGCAAGGGCCAGCAGAACCTGGACATCCTCCTCGGGAACGCCCCGCTCACCCTCCTCGTGCCGGCGGCCCTGCTCTTCGTCATCTACGTTCTCGCCCGCCCCACGTCGTGGGGGTCGCGGGCGATGCAGCGCTCCTACGACCAGGCACCGACCCTTCGGGCCGGGCTCATCGCGCTGCTCATCACCCTGTCGATCGGCTTCCTCATCAACGACTCCGGTGTCGCCATCCCGGCCGTGGGCGCGACGCTCGCGGTGCCGCTCATCGTGTCGGTGGTGATGTACGACCTGCTGGACGAGGCCCGCTCGGTCGCCCCGACCCGGTCCGCACGGCGGCGCCGATGACGACCGCCCAGAGCAGCAGGGTCACCCACGGGACGACGCCCCGCCGAAGCCCGAGCGTGAGCTCCTCGACCGCCGGCGTCATGCCGAGCACGCGCCCCGGAACGTAGGCGATGGCGGCCGCCGTGAGCCGGGCCAGCGCCACGAGGTCGACGATGCCGGGCGCCACCGCGGGCAGGGCGCACCAGACGAGCAGGTCGTACCACGGCAACGAGTAGGGCGCGGCGAGCGAGTAGGCCAGGGCCAGGCACGCGGTGAGCCAGAGCGCCACCGAGGCGAGCTCGTGCTTCGCCGGGGAAGGCGCACGTTCGCGCGGGAAGGTCACCCCTGCGAACGTGAGCCCTTCCGGATGCGGCGGGAAGGTGGAGGCGGGGGCGCTGAGCCGGAGCAGGCAGGCCGCGAGCACCACCGCGACGACGGCCGCCGCGAGGCCGATGCCGAGCCGGACCTGCTCCTCCCCGACCCGGTCCCGGGCCCACTCGAGCACCGGCCGCCAGGGGGTTGCGAGCGAGACGGCCTGCCGCGACCGCTCCAGCTGGTCGAAGACGTGCGGCCCCGCCCAGGCGTGCAGCACCCCGGCGGCGACGGCGAACCCTGCCAGTGCCGGGCCCACGAGTCGCCCGAGCACGGCCCCCCGGTTGCCGATGAGCCACCACGCCCCCACGAGGGCGAGCCCGACGACTGCGTACGTGACCTTGGTCGACCCCGCGAGCGCCGCGCACCCGCCGGCCACGGCGGCTCCGCGCGCACCCGGGCGCGCTGCCGCCACCGCCACGGCCAGGACGGCGAGGGCCGCGGCGACCAGGTCGATGTGCGCCCCGAGGACCCCGATGCCCACGACGAGCGGGTTGAGGGTCCACAGCACGTCGATGCGGCCGTGCAGCTCGGGTGACAGCACCGCGCGGAGCAGGGCCCGCACGGCGAGCCAGGCGAGCGCGACGACGACCTGCCAGACCCAGACCCCCTGCCGGAGGGAGTCGCCCCCCACGAGCGCCGCCAGCCCGTGCAGGAGCGTGCCGAACGGGCCGTAGACGCTCGGTTCGGTGGTCCAGGGCTCCTCGACGCGGCTGGTGACCGGGTCGCCGCCTCCGGCCCACTCGACCGGCGCCTCGACCCACGGGTTCCCGCCACCGACGAGGATCCGGCCGTAGGCGAGGTAGTTGACGTGGTCGCCGGAGCCGAAGGGCGCCGTGAGGAGGGCCAGGCCGCCGATCAGGAGCGGGACGGCCCAGGTGCGCAACGGCGCGGTCGGGACCCGCAGCCCCTGCAGTACGGCGAGCGCACCGACGAGGTAGGCCGTCCACAGCAGAGCGGTGACGGCACCCGGTCCCAGCGCCAGGGGCACGAGCGGCCCGGGGAGCCACCCGTGCGGGGAGAGGTCGGGCTGCGCTGCGTTCGGCGACGACGCGCCGACGAGGAGGAGCAGGGCGAGGGAGACACCCACGAGGAGCGGGTGGACCCGGCTCAGTCCCGCTGCCACGGCCGCCAGCCGCGCCGGACCAGGGCCAGCCAGACGTCGCGGTACTGCCGGGCGCGGTGCAGCTGGCCCCGCCAGTCGGACCCGCTCACCCGGTGCTGCAGCTCGCACGGCACCTCGACGACGGTGAGGCCGGCACGCAGCACGTCGACGGTCAGGGCCGTCTCGACGCCCCACCCGCGGGCGAGCGGGGTGCCCGCCGTGTAGGCGGCCGGGCTCAGGCAGCGCATGCCGGACAGGGGCTGCACCGCCCGGAAGCCGGTGAGCTGCTCGATGCCGCGGCGGGCGAGGCCGACGACGAGGCCCCGCCCCCCGCCGGCGGTCAGCTGCGCGGGCAGGGTGGCCACGGTCATGTCGGCCGTGCCGTCGAGCACGGGTGCCGTGAGCACCCCGAGGTTGCTCGCGGTCTCGGCGAGGTCGCCGTCGACGAACAGCAGGGCGGCCGGCCAGGCGGCGTCGGGGTCCCGGGCGGCATCGGCGCTCTCGAGCTCGCGCACCCTGCGCACGCCGGTCTCGAGCGCCGCCGCCTTGCCCCGGTTGCGGTCGTGCCGCACGACGACGGCCCCGGCTGCCTCGGCCACCCGCCAGGTGTCGTCGGAGCTCCCGTCGTCGACCACCACCACCCGGCCCACCTGGGGCAGCGACCGCACCGCGGCCACCGTGGCGGCGATCCGCTCCCCCTCGTCCTTGCAGGGGACCACCGCCGCCACCTTCGCCGCCAGCGCGCTCACGGCCCGCCCCCGGCCCGGCCGTGCTCGCGGAGGGCCGTGGCCATCAGCGGAGGGTGACCTGACGGCTGAGCAGGCCGGACCGGGCCCGCCGCTCCTCCGCGGTGAGCGGCGCCGCGGCCTCGAGCGCCCCGGCGTACCGCTCGCCCCACGCGGTCAGCTCAGCCTCGTACTCACCGGCCTCGCGGGTGGGGTCGAGGTCCCACACCGGCACGAGCAGTCCGCACGCCCGGAAGGCTCCGAGCAGCCTGGTGTCCTCACCGAGGCCGTCCTCGCCAGCGGCGTGCAGGCGCGCGAGGGCGTCGGTGGCGGCATCCTCGTCGTCGGGCAGCACGAGGCGGATGTGGGTGCGCTCGCCGATCCGCACCCAGTAGGCCGAGGGCAGCGCCTCCATCCGCGTGGTGGGGACGACGGTCTCGTTCGCCCGCTCGAGGGATGCCGCCGCGTCGTCCTCGAGCTCCTGCCCCTCGACCCAGAAGTCGAACCCCTCGTGCACCGTGACCTCGAACGGCCCCGCCTCCAGGAGCTCCTGGAGGCGCGGGCTGTCGCCGGTGACCGGCGGCGTCGTGAGAACGGGCTGGCCGGCATCCGCGGCAAGCGCGGCGAGGGCCTGGGCCGCCAGGTCACGGGAGGCGTCGCCGCTCGCGTTGCCGGACTGGGTGCCGATGAGCACCGCGCCGTCCGTGCGGTGCAGGCCCGGCCACGCCATCGGCAGGACCGTGGCGACCGTGACCTCGGAGGGGGCGCCGTCGGGCACGTGCTCGGCGCGCACGGTGACCGTCGCGGTGGCGGCCGGGAGGATCTCGCGCAGCGCCACCCAGTCGGTCTCGCCGGGAAGTCCGGCGAACGGCCGGCGCTCGAACGGGACGGGAGTCGCTCGGGACCGACCCGCGGTGCCGGGGTCGGAGCGGCGCGAACGTCGAGATGCCTTGCCCATGCGCGTCACCCTAGTGCGGGGCGCGGTGCGGGCCGGTGCGCGGCTCAGGTGGCGCGGCGGCGGCTGGGCCCACCGAGGGTGGCCCACACGACGTTGCCGGTGCGGTCCTCGGTGACGCCCCACTCGTGGGCGACCGAGCGCACGATGCGCAGGCCGCGGCCGGAGGAGAGCCACACGGTGCGGGGCGCGGGGCGCGGAACGCTCTCGCCGCCGCCGTCGGTCACCTCGACCTCGACGACGTCGCCGCGGATCTTCCAGCGCACGCGGATCGTGCCGTCGGAGAGCGGGCGCGCGTGCCGCACGGCGTTGGTCAGGAGCTCGGACGCGACGATCTCGGCCTCGTCGATCAGCTGCTCGGGCAGGTCGCGGTTCTGCAGGTCGTTGACCACCTCGCGCCGGACCTTGCCCACGGATGCCGGTTCGTGAGGGGCCCGCAGCGTGCAGACGATGCTGTCGACCCCGGGCCCCGGCGCCTCGGTGACGACGAGGCCCGACTCACCGGTACGGGTCGCGCCACGGGCGTCGTCGGCGTCGGGCTCTCGGTCGGTGTGGGACAGGTGCGGGCTCACGCCGCCCAACCCTAGCCCGAGCCGGCCATCCGGGAGATCACTCGTGCGGGGCGGTTGGTGATGATGACGTCGACCCCGAGGTCGAGGCACCGGTCGATGTCGTCCTTGTCGTCGACCGTCCAGACGTACACCTCGTGGCCCCGCCGCTGGAAGGCCCGCACGACCTTGGGCCGGCGGAGGAGCCGTGCGTTGAGCCCCACCCGGGTGACGCCGTGCGGCAGCGCTCCGGTGAGGGCGATCGCCGGCACCCCGGGCTCGACGAGGTAGACCAGCGGCAGCCTCGGGGCCAGGCGCTGCATGCGCGCCAGGGCGCGCTGCGAGAACGACATCATCTGCACGTGCGGCCGCCCCGGCTGGGCGCCGTCGGCGAGGTCGAACAGCCGCAGCACCTGGACGAGCGCGCGCTCCACGTCGCCGCCGTGGCGGGTGGGGTGCTTGGTCTCGATGAGGGTGACCACCTCCTGACCGGTGTCGACGAGCGCGTCGAGGAGCCGGCGCAGGGTGAGCAGACGGCCCCGCTCCGGGTCCTTCTCGGGCCGCTCGACGTCGTGCTTGCTGCGCATCGTCTTCCACGCCGCCCAGTCGAGCTCCTCCAGCCGCGCCAGCTCGAGCGCGGACACCGCCCCCGCCCCCGTCGACGTGCGGTCGATCCGGCGGTCGTGCACGCAGACGAGGTGCTGGTCGGCGGTGAGCCGAACGTCGCACTCGACGCCGTCGGCGCCGTGGAAGAACGCGCGCTGGTAGGCCGCCAGCGTGTGCTCCGGCTCCTCGTCGCTCGCCCCGCGGTGGGCGATGACGAGAGGATGCCGCGGTCGACCGAGCGCCATGGCGGTGGGCCCGGTCGAGCGACCGGGTTCCGGTGGAGGATCGATGCGCTCCGGAGGACCCGCCGCGTGCTCGACGTTCACGCACCCATCCTTCCCCCATGCCGGCCGCCCATGCGCACCGGTTGCGTGAACACGGCGGGAACCGTGCGTGTCGACCCGGCCCGGTCGGCCCGCTGCTCACACGACTGAGCGGCATACCGTTGCACCATCGTGAGCCTGCCCCCCTTCCAGCACCTCGTCGACGAGCACTGGCGCGACGTCGCCCGGCTCGCCCACGCCCTGGCACCGGGCCACGGTGAGGACGTCGCGCAGCAGGCGTGGACCCAGGCGCTGGCCGCCTACCCCCGCCTCGCGCACGCCCGAAACCTCCGGTCGTGGCTGCTCACGATCACCCACCGCTGCGCGATGGACCACCACCGGGCGGCCCGCCGCACGACGCCGCACGAGGACGTCGCGGCCCTCGCCGGGGCTCCCGTGCTCGATCCGCCCGCCGTGCCCGACGGGGACCTCTGGGCCCGAGTCGCGGCTCTGCCCACCCGGCAGCGGGATGCCGTCGTCCTGCGCTTCGTCGGCGACCTCGACCACCGCGCCGTCGCCGCCGCGCTCGGCACCTCCCCGGGCATGAGCCGGCGGCTCGTCAGCGACGCCATCGCCACCCTCCGCCTCGACCTCCAGGACCTGCCATGACGAACCCCTTCACGGCCTTCGACCCCCCGGTCTCCGGGCCTCCCACGCTTGTGCCGACGGACGTCTCGTACGTCGTCGAGGACACCGAGGTCGGCCGGCTGCTCGTCGCAGTGCGCGCCGACGGGGCGCTGGTCGCCTGCACCTACGCACCCGACACGGCGGACGAGGACCGCTGGCTCCAGCGGGTGGCGGCGAGGGTCAGCCCCCGGGTGCTGCGCCACGCCAGGCCGACGGATGCCGCGCGCCGTGAGCTCGCGGCGTACCTCTCGGGCGCCACCCGGCGGATGGACGTGCGTCCTGACCTCGTGCTCGCCACACCGTTCCAGCGCACCGTGCTCACCGGCCTCGCGGCGCGCGTCGGCTACGGCGAACGGACCACGTACTCCGCGCTCGCCGGTGCGGTCGACCACCCCGGTGCCGCACGGGCCGTGGGATCCGCCCTCGGCGGCAACCCGCTGTGCATCGTGCTGCCGTGCCACCGGGTGGTGCCGGCATCGGGCGGCGTGGGCGGGTATGCCGGCGGGCCGGCCGCCAAGGAGCACCTCCTGGCCCTCGAGGCGGCGCACCGGCGCTGACCGTCGGGCGCTGCCGCCCGGACCGGGTCAGGTGCCGCGGCGCAGCTCGCGCTCGATCTCCTCCTCCGTGATGGGCCGGCGGAACAGCACCTCCCACGCGTTGAGGGCGAGGCCGATGCCCCATCCGCCGATGACCCACGCGGGCCAGAAGTACCCGCCACCGGTGAACCACCACACGCCGACGAGGAACGCGTTGACGACGACGTAGACGATGGCGTGGTTCACCAGGTCGCGGCGGGCCTGGACACGCTTGCGGGCGGCGGCATGGGCCTCGGACTCGGGGGCCGGCGAGGGTCCGGTCGGCTGCTCCGGACGGATGGACATCGGGTCTGGCTGGTAGGTGGACATCTCGATCGCCTCCGTGATCTCAGGCTAGTCCGGCGCGGTGGCAGCCACCAGCGCCCGAGGGCGCTCCGCGCCCATTCGGACGAAGATCACAGCAGGTGCCGAGCCAGCGCGTCGAGGACCGGTACCTGCCCCCGGACCACCTTCTCGCGAGCCTGGGCGAGGTCGAACCACCCGGCTCGGTCGATCTCGGGGAAGGACTGCATCGTGCCGCTGCCGCGCGGCCACTCCACGGTGAACTCGTTGGAGGCGACGAACTCCAGCGGGCCGTCGACGGGGGCGACGTGCACGACGAGCACCTTGCCGCTGGGCTGCCGGAAGTCGCCCAGGGGCGACACGGGACCGTGCCACGCCACACCGATCTCCTCGGCGAACTCCCGACGGGCGGCATCGGCCGCAGCCTCCGTCGCCGGGTCGAACTCGCCCTTGGGGACCGACCAGGCACCGGCGTCCTTGCGAGCCCAGAACGGGCCCCCCATGTGCCCGAGGAACACCTCGAGCGCGGCGTCGACCCGCCGGTACAGCAGCAGAGCCGCCGAGTACACCGCCATGTGACGGATCACCCGGGCCGATCCGGTCTCCGGGGGAGGCGGCCGGTCCCGGCGTACCCGCCGAGGAGCTCGGCCATCGCGAGGTGCGGCACGGCCTCGGCATGGCGGCCCTGCCGCTGCAGGGTCCGGCCGAGCACGAGGTTGGCGTACGCCTCGTCGGGCACGTCGGCGAGGATCGCCCGCGTCACCCGCTCGGCTCGACCGAGCTGGGCGGAGTGGTAGTAGGAGCGTGCCAGGAGGAGCCGCAGCTCCGTCGTCCCGTGCAGCGGGGGCTCCAGGGCGCTCTCGTCGACGAGGGCGCGCAGCTCCTCGGCCGCGGCCTGGTACTCGCCGTGCTCGAAGAGACCGCGAGCGCGCTCGTAGCGCTCCGCCATGTCCGTGTGGGGAACGTTCATGGCTCCACAACACCACAGCCGGACCGCCGAATTCCGATGCCGTGCGCACCCGGCATCCGGACCACCGGCGTCAGTGCGGCAGGTCCCTGATCGCCGCCCGGATCGCCTCGACCTCGACCTCCGGCAGAGAGGGCGGCCCGACGATCTCGGACCACGCCGTGACGACCGTCTCGTCGTAGACGTGCCCGTGGCCGGCGGGGACGCCGTTCGCCCCGAACTGGTCGATGGTGGCCTGCCAGCCACTCACGACGGGCCAGGCCGTGACCCGGGGGTGGACGTCGGGCCCACGGGGGTCCAGCCACTCCGCATGGTTCGCGGTCCAGGCGACGATGGGGTCCGACGCGTGGGTGAGGTAGATGATCGGGTTGTCGGTCGTCCACGTGAGCGTCTGGTCGGTGAGCTCGGCCTCGGTCGTCGCCACCCGAACGATCTCCCCGTCACCGTAGAGCGGCCGCCACGCCGGCGAGCCCGGTTCACGGGCGCCGACGACCTTCTGCCAGGTGGTGTCGAAGCTCGGGGGGCCGATGAGGAGCGCGCCGTCGGTCGTCGTCGACATGTCCTCGACGCTGGTGAAGGCGCTGCCCGTGGAGAAGGCACCCAGGCTCTCACCGAAGACGTACAGGTCCGGTCGCTCGTCGGCGGGCAGGCCGTCGAGCTCTACCCTCAGGGCGGTGATGAGCTGCTCGGCGTTGGTGGCGGCGCGGCTCTGGTCGACGAGGAACGACAGCCAGCTCGGAAGGTACGAGTACTGCATCGACACGGTGGCGACGTCGCCGTGCATGGCGTACTCGAGGGAGTCGGCGGCCTTGGGGTCGATCCATCCGCTGCCGGTTCCGCCCGCGACCGCGATGGCCTCCCGCTCGAAGCCACCGAGCGCTCGCAGCTCGGCGACGGCGACCTGAGCCCGCTCGGTCGGGGTGGGGGCGGTCTCGAGACCGATGAACGCCCGGACGGGCTCGACCGCCGCCGGGTCGCCGACGACCGTCGAGATCTGCTCGGCCGTGCGGCCCTGGTGGATGAACGCGCGCCCCTCGCGCCCGATGCTGTCCCACGAGACCGTGGACTCTGGACCGCCCGAGCGGTGCTCCGACTGGGGGTTCACCACACCAGGCTTGTCGTCGGTGTTGCTCTCCTCGAAGATCGCGTCGGCCAGCGCGATGGCGTTGCCGATGAGCAGTCCGGAGACGATCCACCAGGTGAGCACCACCGTCGCGATGATCGCGAGCAGCCACGCCACCCGGGTCGGGAGCACCCGCCCCAGCGGCCGGAAGATGAGGCGCCCGAGTGCCTTCACGGCACGGCCGATGCCCAGCAGGAGGGCGGCGACGACGAGACCCAGCAGGGGGGTGAGGAGCCAGAGCCACGGCACGCCCGGGTCCATCCCGAGCATCTCGCGCTGCTCGGACTGCCACGTGCGTCCGAGCCACGCGCTCACGAGGAGTCCGACGACCGCGACGACGGCCACCACCCGCCACGTCACGCGACGCACCGCGGGCGGCAGGAACGGGAGCCCGAGCGCGCGGTAGGCCCACCCCACGAAGGCGCCGAGGCCGTAGCCGGTGGCGACGCACACCCCCACGAGCAGGCTCTGGATGAGCCACCCCCGCGGCACCAGGGAGGGGGTCACCGACATCGCCCCGAAGGCAAGGCCCAGGACCCCTCCGGCGAGGCTGAGCCGGCCGGGACGGCGACGCCGGCGTGACGCCTCCGGCCCGGCTCCCGGCAGGCCGGCATCCGGCGCGCCCTCGGTCGGGCCCACCTGCGCCTGCTCGGCCGCGGTCATGCTCATCTCAACTCCTGGGCGTGCGCGTGGTCTGGTCGGTTCGGTCATCGGGACGCAGTGGGTGCCCTGCGCCTCCGAACGGCCCGTGATCGCCGCCAGTCAAGCAGGGGGCAGGTGCCGCCGTGGGACGGATCTCGTCGAGCGGGCACGGACTGTCGAAGGTGACGGCCGGGGAACGCTCGCGCCCGGCGTGGTCCGTCTCGCCGACGCACCCGCGTGTGAGGTGGTCGCGCGGCCGGGGGTCAGGGGAGGATCGACACGTCATGAGCCAGGACGAGCCATCCCCACCGACGCGGCGGCGTCGGCTGACCGACGCGAGCCGTGGCGTGGGTCGGCGGGGACGCGCCGGCATCCGGGTGGTCGGACGAGGCGGCAGGGCGGTCGGACGCCGGTTCCGCAGCTTCGCCGACGCCGATGGGGCCGCCGACACAGGCCTCGCCCGGCTCACCGAGCTCCATGCCGTGAACGTCGCAGGCGACGCCGCGCTCACGGTGTCGCTCGCGGGGACCGTCTTCGCGCTCCCCACCGACGAGGCGCGGGACCGGGTCGCCCTGTTCCTCCTGCTGACGATGGCCCCCTTCGTGCTCCTCGCCCCCCTCATCGGTCCACTCCTCGACCGTTTCCGCCACGGCCGCCGGTGGGCGCTGGGCACGACGCTGGCCACCCGGGCCTTCCTCGCGTGGGTGCTCGCGAGCGCGGTCGTGGAGGACAGTGCGTGGCTCTTCCCGGCCGCTCTCGGGTGCCTCGTCGCCAGCCGGTCGTATGCCGTCGCGCGGGCAGCCGCGGTGCCCCGCCTCCTCCCGGACGGTATCGGCCTGGTGACCGCGAACTCGCGCCTGACGATCGCGGGCCTGATCGGGATGGTGCTCGGCGGCGGGCTGGGGGGCGCGCTGTCACGGATCGGGCCGGACTGGTCGCTACGCCTCGCCTTCGTCGTCTACGTCGTCGCCACGGTGCTCGCCATCCGACTGCCGGCGCGGGTCGACTCCACGCTCGGAGAGCGCGACGTCGACGGCACCCCGGTCTCCGAGGAACCACTGCCGTCACCCGAGCGCGGCGCCCGGCGCCTGCGGGCCCTGCCCCGCTCGGTGCGGTACGTCCTCTGGCTGACGACGGGAGCCCGGCTGCTCTCGGGGTTCCTGACCCTGTTCCTCGGCTTCCTCATGCGCGAGCACCCCCTGCCGGGGTGGGCGGGTCCCACCGTGCTCGCGCTCGTCATCGGCGCGGCCGGCACGGGCAACGCGCTGGGGTCGCTGATCGGCAACCGCCGGCGCCTCCCCGACCCCGAGGTCATCGCGACGACCATGGCTGGCATCGCGATCGCCGCTGCCCTCGTGACGGCCCTGCTGTACTCGCTGTGGACGCTGCTGCTGCTCGGCCTGGTGGCCGGGCTCTTCGGCCAGCTGGCCAAGCTGTCCCTCGACGCCTGCATCCAGCGCGACATCGCCGAGGACGTCCGGGCCCGGGTGTTCTCCTGGTCCGAGACGATCCTGCAGGCCTGCTGGGTGATCGGTGGTGCCATCGGGATCGCCATCCCCCTGGAGCCGGTGCTGGGGTTCCTGGTGATCACCGTGGTCGTCGCCGGCGCCGTGCTCGTCGCCCTCCGCTCGCGCCGAGTGGGGAGCGTGCGGATGCCGCGGCCGGCCGGCTCGCCGCCGGGCCGGCATCCCGGGAGGGAAGCCCGGTGAGCGAGACGTGCGGCAGCGGGTGACTACCTCTTGTCCGGTGGTGCACCTAGTCTTGCCCCGGTGATCACCTCCCGGGCGGCCCGGCTCCGGCTGCTCGGCCTGGGCATCGCGGTCCTGATCGGGGGCGGACTTGCCTGGGTCCTGCTCGGGGGCGACCTCGACGCCGTGCAGGCGGCCGTGGCGTCGACCGGGGCCTGGGGTCCGCTCGTCTACGTCGTGCTGCACGTGGTGCTCACCCTCGTCCCGGTCTCCAAGAACCTCCTCGCCGGCGTTGCGGGCGCCCTGTTCGGCCTCGGCCTCGGCATCGCCCTGTCGTGGGTGGGCTCGATGGTCGCCGCGGTCGTCGGGTTCGCCATCGCCCGCCGCCTGGGCCGGGAGGCCGTGGCATCGCTCACCGGGCCGCGCATCGAGCGGGTCGAGGACATCCTGCGCCACCAGGGACTGGTGGCGGTGCTCGTCGCACGGCTCACCCCGATCCCCTTCACCGTCGTGAACTACGGCGCCGGGGTGAGCGCGGTGAGCTGGCGCGACTACGTCGTCGGCACGGCAGTCGGGGTCCTGCCCGGATCGGTCGGGTACGTGGCCCTCGGTGCCTCCGCGGGGCGGGACGCGCGCACCTTCGTCATCGCGACGTCGGCAGCGACCGTCATCCTGGTGAGCGCCCTGCTCGTGGGGCGGCGGATGCGCCGGCGGACGCAGGCCGGCTGACCGGCCGACCACGATGCGGCCCTCGAGGCCGTCCGCACGTACTGGGAGGCGGGCTTCACCGACGTCGCCCTCGTCCAGGTCGGCGGCGAGCACCAGCAGGCCTTCCTCGACGAGGCGGCGGGTCCCCTGCTCGAGAGGCTCCGAGCCGCCGCTTCCGCCGGTTGGGCAGGGTGCTCCGGGTTCAGGGCGGCGGTGCCCACGGCTCAGTGCGCCGGGGTGTCGCTGTGCTCCGCCTTGGGCGCCCTGCGCCGCTTCACGAGGGTGACCACCGCGACGACGACCGCTCCGACGGCGAGGCCGATCAGCGCCGAGGCGAGGGTGTTGACGAGCCAGCCGAGGACGCCCTCGCCGACCGCCTCCTCGGCGTGGTGCACCTGGTCGTAGAGCCAGTGCCAGCCCAGCTCGTCCACCCCGACGAGCAGGATGTGTCCGCCGACCCAGAGCATGGCCACGATGCCGATCGTCGACAGGGCGGCGAGGAGCTTCGGCATGCCGGCCACGAGGCCGCGCCCCACGGTGCGGGCCGCGCCCGACTGGCGTTCCGCGAGGTGCAGGCCGATGTCGTCCATCTTCACGATGAGGCCGACCACGCCGTAGACGAGCACCGTGATGCCGATGGCGACGAGGACCAGGATGATCGTCCGGGAGACGAAGGGTTCGTCGGCGACCTCGTTGAGCGCGATGACCATGATCTCGGCCGAGAGGATGAAGTCGGTGCGGATGGCGCCGCGGACCATCGTCTTCTCGTGGTCGGCGTCGACGGCGGCAGCCGGCGCCTCGTGCTCCTCGTGGCCGGCCACCTTCTCCCAGATCTTCTCGGCGCCCTCGTAGGCGAGGTAGGTGCCACCCACCATGAGGATGGGCGTCAGCAGCCACGGGAGGAACTGGCTGAGCAGCAGCGCGGCGGGCAGGATGATGAGCAGCTTGTTCCGGAGCGACCCCAGGGCGATCTTCTGGATGATCGGCAGCTCGCGGTCGGGCGTGAAACCCGACACGTAGCGTGGCGTGACCGCCGTGTCGTCGACGACCACACCGGCCGCCTTGGCGCTGGCCCGCCCGGCGGCAGCAGACACGTCGTCGACCGACGCCGCGGCCAGCTTGGCCATCGCCACGACGTCGTCGAGCAGGGCGACCAGTCCGCCGGCCATCGGTTCACTCCTCCGTCGTCGTGGTGCGGCGCCGGCGTGGGTCCGCCGCCGGTGCCCAACGGTAACGCGAGCCGGTGCCGCAACCGCGCGCCCGCTCCTCCTCGCGTTTGCGTGACGCTCGGTTCCGGTCGACAGTGGGCGCCGTGCACCGCCACGACCTCAGCCGCCTCGCCCATCGGCACCACCCCGTCATGGCGCCGCTCTCCGACGCCTCGGTCGACCGCCTGCTCGAGCGGCTCGACCCGGTGCAGGGTGGCCGTGTCCTCGACCTCGGCTGCGGAAGCGGTGCGTGGCTCGGCGCGCTCCTGACCCGGCGCGCCGACCTCACCGGGGTGGGGGTCGACGTGCACCCTCAGGGGGACCCGGCGGCCCTCAGCGCGAGAACCGCCGGCCGTGCCGCCCTCGTGGCCGGTGACGCGACGACGTTCGACGGCGGGGCGTTCGACGCCGTCGTGGCCGTGGGCGTCGCCCACGTCTTCGGCGGACCGGGCGGAACCCTGGATGCCGCGCGCCGGCACCTCGCGCCGGGCGGCAGGGTGCTGGTCGGCGACGGCATCTGGGACGTGCCGCCGACAGCGGCCGCCCTGCGGTCCCTCGAGGCCAGCGAGGACGAGTTCCCGGATCTCGCCGGTCTCGTCCGGCTGGTCCGCGACCGGGGTTTCGAGCCGGTCCACGGGCACGTCAGCACGCTCGAGGAGTGGGACGAGTACGAGTGGTCGTGGACCGGCTCGCTCACCGACTGGGCGGTGGAGCCCGGCCGCGAGCCCGAGGACCGGCGCCAGGCACTGGCCGCCGCGGTGGAGCACCGGGAGGCGTGGCTCGAGGGCTACCGCGGCGTTCTCGGCTTCGCCTCCGTGGTCCTCGTCGACACCCGTACCCCGAGTGACCAATTGGTCGATGCAGGTACGTACCCCGAGTGACCTATTGGTCGATGGAGGTACGTACCCCGAGTGACCAATTGGTCGATGCAGGTACGTACCCCGAGTGACCTATTGGTCGATGGAGGTACGGCGGCGGGTGAGGAACGCGCGTTCGGCCGGGTTGGTCGCGAGCTCCAGGGCGCGGTCGTACGCCGCGGCCGCCTCGCGCGCGCGCCCGGCCCGCCGCAGCAGGTCGGCGCGGGTGGCGTGGAACGGGTGGTACCCGTCGAGCGGGAGCCCGTCCACGACGGCCAACCCGGCCTCGGGTCCCTCCACCTCGGCCAGCGCGACGGCGCGGTTGAGGGCGACGACGGGGGTGGGCGTGACGGCATACAACTGGTCGTAGAGGGCGAGCACCTGCCCCCAGTCGGTGTCCGCGGCGCGCGCCGCGTCGGTGTGCACCGCGTTGACGGCCGCGAGCAGCTGGTAGTGGCCGGGGCGGTTGCGCCGCAGGCACTCCCGCACGAGCTCGTGCCCCTCGGTGATCATGCCGCGGTTCCAGAGCGAGCGGTCCTGGGCGTCGAGAGTGACGAGGCGCCACCGTCGCGGTCGACCCGTGCGGGCGGCGGGCGTCGGTCAGCAGCATGAGCGCGAGGAGCCCGGCGACCTCGGGCTCGTCGGGCATGAGCTGCCGCAGCAGGCGGCCGAGCCGGATGGCCTCGGCGCACAGGTCCTCGCGGATGCCGTCTCCTCCCGATGCCGGCAGGTGGCCCTCGGTGAAGACCAGGTAGACGACGGCGAGGACGCCACGGAGCCGCCCGGGCAGCTCGGCGTCACGAGGGACGCGGTAGGGGATGTTCGCCGCCGCGATCTTGCGCTTGGCCCGGGTGATCCGCTGCGCCATCGTGCGCTCGGGCACGAGGAACGCGGTGGCCACCTCCGGCACGGTGAGGCCGCCGAGCAGGCGCAGGGTCAGTGCCACCTGGGCGTCCCGGGACAGTGCGGGGTGGCAGCAGGTGAAGATCAGGCGGAGCCGCTCGTCGGTCACCGAGGTGACCGCGGCGCTCGCGTCCTGCGGACCGCTGTGCAGCATCTGGGCCTCCTCGTGCCTCGCCTGCCGCGTCGACTCCCGCCGGAGGCGGTCGACCGCGCGGTTGCGCGCGGTGACGGTGAGCCATCCTCCGGGGTTCGGCGGGACGCCCTCGGTCGGCCACCGGCGCACCGCCTCGACGAACGCCTCCTGGGCCATCTCCTCCGCGAGGTCGAGGTCGCGGAACCGCGCGGTGAGGGAGGCGACCACCCTGCCGAACTCGGCACGGTAGACCGCCTCGACCTCACCGTGGTCCGGGGTGCTCACTCGTCCTGGAAGGGGCGGACCTCGACCCGGCCGCGGCAGGCGTTCGAGCCGCGCGCCGCCAGGTCGAGCGCGCCGTCCAGGTCGGGCGCCTCGATGACCCAGAAGCCGCCGATCTGCTCCTTGGACTCGCTGTAGGGGCCGTCGGTCGTGACCACCTCGGAGCCGGTGCCGTCGACCACGGTCGCGGTCGACGGCGGGTGCAGGCCGCCGGCGAACACCCACGAGCCGCTCGTGCGCAGCTCGTCGTTGAATTGGTCGACGGCGGCGAACATCTCCTGGATCTCGTCCTCGGGCGGCAGGGGGTCACCCTCGGCGTGCCACACGGACAGCAGGTACTGGGTCATCTCGGGCTCCTCGGTTCGTGGTCTGCGGACTCGACCGTATGCCGTGTCCTCACTCCCTCCACGAATCGAGACCCGCGAATGCGACACCACCCGGCGGGGAGGTTCCGCCGGGTGGTGCCCTGTGAACGCCCGCTGGTCCCTCACGTCCCAGGGGGCGCCGTCCTCAGCCCTTCTCGGCCCCCGCGTTGGCCCCCTGGGTGAAGTAGCGCTGGAACACGATGAACACCAGCGCCGTGGGGATCGTCATGAGCAGCGCCGCGGCCATGGAGATGGGGAACTGGTTGCCGGAGCCGAGCCCGCCCGACGTCAGCTGGCCGACGCCACGGGTGAGGGTGAAGAGGTCTGGGTCGTCCGCTGCGACGATGAAGTGCGGCAGCTCGTTCCACGAGCCCTGGAACGACAGGATCGTGATCGTGATGAGCGCCGGTCGGGCCATCGGGAGGACGATCGACCAGAAGGTGCGGAACGTGCCGGCACCGTCGATCCGGGCGGCCTCCTCGACGGACATCGGGATGGACTCGAAGAACTGCTTCATGATGAACACGCCGGCCGCGTCGATGAGCAGGGGCACGAACAACGCGGGATAGGTGTTGTAGATGCCGAGGTAGTTCAGCACGAGGAACCTCGGGATGAGCAGCACGACGCCCGGCACGGCGAGCACCGCGAGCACTCCGGTGAAGACGGCGTTGCGGCCCCTGAAGTTGAGCCGCGCGAGCGAGTAGCCGGCGAGGGACACCAGGAAGACCCTCCCCACCGTGACGAGCACCGTGACGAGCACCGAGTTCGCGAACCACCGGGGGTACTCGGTCTGCGCCAGCCGCTCGAACGCCGCCGTCGTGATGGGGTCGGGGATGAGGGCGAGGGGGTTGGCGACGGCATCCCCGTTGGTCTTGAAGGACGTCGAGACCTGGACGATGAACGGGTAGATGTAGATGACGGCGAAGATCACCAGGAGCGCGTAGATCAGGATCTTCTTGCCGCGCCCGCTGCGGTTGACGAGGTTGCCGTCGTCGACGACCTTCGGCGTGGTCGCCTCGGTCACGGCAATGTCCTCGGTGGCACGCGTGCGGGCGGCCGGGGCGATCGAGTCGCCGGCGGGTGTCTGCGTCATGCCGTCACCCCTTTCCTCCTGGCGGCCCGCTGCTGGCGACGCTGGGCCCTACGGGTCGCGGCCTCGTCCTTGTCGCGCAGGACGTATCGCTGGAGCGAGGTGAGCACGAAGATGATCAGGAAGAGCAGGAACGCCATCGCCGCACCCTGGCCCCACTGGTTCTGCCGGAACGCCGCCGTGTAGGACAGGAAGGCGGGCGTGAGCGTCGTCTTGGCCGGACCGCCCTGGGTCATGACGTACATCTGGTCGAACACCTGCCAGGTGCCGATGACCCCGAGGGTGATGACGAGGAGGATCGTCGGCCTCAGGTGCGGGACGGTCACGTTGCGGAACCGCTGCCAGCGGTTGGCGCCGTCGACCATGGCCGCCTCCTCGACCTCGGTGGGGAGGTCCTGGAGGCCGGCGAGGAACATGAGCATGAAGGTGCCCGCGGTGGTCCAGATGACCTGCGCCATGATGGCGGTGAGCGCGACCGAGGGGCCGGAGAACCACTCCCACACCGACAGGCTCAGCACCTGGGTTTCCGCGAGGGCGGCCGGCGGAGCGCTCACGCTCCACAACCCCAGCCAGTCACCGATGAGGTGGATGAGGCCACGGGAGTCAGAGAACCAGACCGGGCCGTCGATGCCGAAGACCGCCAGGAACTGGTTGATGGCTCCGGTGCTCGTGAAGAGGAAGAGGAAGACGAGTGAGATCGCCACCGACGAGACGACCGAGGGGAAGTAGAACGCGGTCCGGAAGAAGGTGCGACCCCTCAGGAACTTCTGGTTGACGATGACCGCGAGCAGAAGCGCGACGACCGTCTGCAGCGGGACCACGCCGATCACGTAGTAGAACGTGTTGCGCAGCGAGATCATGAAGTCCTGCCGAGACAGGCCGGGCTCGGTCAGCAGGGCCGCGTAGTTCTCCGCGCCGACGAGGCTCACCTGCGACGAGAACGGGCTGCCGCGTCCGTTCCAGTCGGTGAACGAGACCCACAGGGCCATGACGATCGGGATGATGAGGAAGATCCCCAGCCCGAGGAGCGCCGGCGTGATGAAGAGCCACCCGGCGACCGACTGGCGTTGGCCGACTCCGCGACGGCGCCGCGGGGCCCGGCCGGTCCCGGGCCCCGCGGTGGTGGTGAGCGTGCTCACTGGCCGAGCGCCGCGTTCGCGTTGGTGTCGAAGCCCTCGAGCACCTGCGGGAGGTTCGCCCCGCCGAAGTCCTCGAGCTTGCTGTTGAGGTCGGCGACGACCTGCTCCATCCCCGGCGCGTTGATCGGGCCGTGGCCGTACTCGCCACCGGCGACGAAGGGAGCGTCCTCCGGGAACTTCTCGGTGTACTGGTCGGCCGCGGACTGGCGGCTGGGCATGACGCCGAACGCCTCGGCGAACTTCATCTGCTGCTCGACCGTGGTGAGCGCCTTGACGAGCTCGACGGCCTGGGCCTGCGCCTTGGAGTCGGCCGAGATGCCCCAGCACTGGGTGAACTGGAGGGTGCCCTTGCCCTCGGGGCCTTCCGGAAGCTCGACCGTCTTGTACTTCAGGTCGGGGTAGTCGTTGGTCACGGCCCCCTTGATCCAGTTGCCCTCGATCGTCATGGCCGACTTCTTCGTGCCGAACGCCTCACCACCCCACCCGGAGTCGAGCTGGTTGGACATCTGGAAGTTGCCGGCCTTGACGTTGCGCTGGACGTACTCGAGTGCCTCGGTGACCTCGGGGGTGTTCGCCGAACCCCCTGACGCGTCGTCCTTGAGCCACCAGCCGCCGTTCTGCACGATGAAGGCGCCGAGGCGGTCGTGGCCGACGCCGATGCCCAGACCAGCCTGTCCGCCGGTGGTCAGCTTCTTGGACACCGCCTCGAGCTCCTCCCACGTCGTGGGCACGTCGGCGTCGGACAGCCCGGCCTTGGTCCACGAGTCGGTGTTGATCTGGAGTGCGAGCGTGGAGAAGTCCTTCGGGACGCAGTACTGCTTCCCCTCGTAGGTGAAGGCCTCGCGCAGGGGCTCGTAGAAGTCGTCGTTGTCCTCGATCTGGTCGGCGTAGGCGTAGAGGCTCCCCTGCTTGGCGTAGTTGCCGAACAGGGCCGCGTCCATGTAGACGACGTCGGCCGGGTTGCCGCTGGCGAATCCTTGGGCGAGCTGCTGGGGCATGTCGCTAGCCACCGTGACGGTGACCGTGTTCCCGGAGCTCTTCGCCCAGGCCTCGGTCGCCTCCTTGACCGCGTTGGTCTCGGCGTCGCCCGAGGAGGCGATGAGCATCTTGAGCTCGACGGGCCCGCTGGCGGACGCCGGCGCGCTCGACCCGGCATCCTCCTCGAACCCCCCACCGCCGCAGGCGGAGGCGAGAAGCGCGCCGCTCAGCACGAGGGAGAGGGTCGCGATGCGACGGTTGCGTGTCATGGAAGGACTCCTTTGTCGGTCATGCACGGGGTGGACGACACCCGCGCCGGTCAGCGCGAGCGGGATGGGACGGACGTGCTGTCCCCCGGGAGGAGGACGGGGTGGAGCAGTGACCCGGCGGAGGGTCGTGGCAGGCCCGGCAAGGGCCTCATCGAGAAGGGCCAGGACCCGGTCGGCGATCTGGACCAGCGGTTGCGCCACCGTGCTCAGGTGGTGCATTGCGGCGGTGTCTGACCCGTCGAAGCCCACGATCCCCACGTCGGCTCCGGGCCTGCGGCCCGTGGCCAGGAGCTCGTGGTGGACCCCGAGCGCCAGCACGTCAGAGGCGCACACGACGGCGTCCCCGGGACCGAGGTCCAGCAGCAGCCGGCGGGCGGCGGCCCGCGCGTCGTCGAGGTCCTGCTCGCACGACTCGTCGGCTCCGCGAGACACGCCCGTGGCGGCGCAGCCGGCAGCCCACCCGGCTCGTCGGTCGTCACCGACCACGGAGCCGGCCGGCCACCCGAGGTACGCGACGGTGGTGTAGCCCAGGTCGGCACAGTGGGCAACGGCGGCGCTCGTGCCGGCGGCGCCGTCGACGTCGACCCAGCCGGTGAAGGTGGGGTCGTCCCACACCCGGCCGAACGAGGCGTAGGGGATGCCGTTCGCCTCCAGCCAGGCCGGCCGCGGGTCGCCGTGGTGCGTGTCGGCGATGACGAACGCGTCGACGAGGCGGCGCGCCCACATCGCTCGGTAGCCGTCGAGCATGGGCCGCTCGCCCGGCGAGCCGAACGGGACCATGTGCGCGCCGTGCTCTGCGGCGCGCATCGCCAGCGACCCGAGGAAGGGGGCCATCGTCTCGTTGTGCGACCGGGGTCCGAGGGTGTTGAGCTCGACGCCCACCGCCCCGGCGCGCTGTGAGCGCAGGGACTGCGCCGAGGACGACGGCTGGTAGCCCAGCTCGGCTATGGCGGCCTGGACCCGGGCGAGCGTCTCCGGCCGCACCCGGGTCGGGTGCGTGAGCACGTTGCTCACCGTCTGCCGCGACACGGCCGCCCGAAGGGCGACGTCGTGGATCGTCACGCGCTGCGTGGAGCCTGCCATGCCCCTCCCTCCGGGCCATCCCATCATTTGATCGTTCAAGTGGCCGATCGTCTTGATTTGAACGCTCAAATCGGTACAGTTCCCAATGTGGGCCACGTCACACACGGTTGTCAATACCCAGAAGCGGACGGCCTGCACGCGTCGAGGGGGTGGTTCTTGTGACGGAGCCCGCGGCGCCGGCGCCGGTCCCGACCGTGGGCCTCGCGCTGCGCGGGCGCTCGCAGCAGCCCTGGCTCCACCACCTCCAGACTGCCGTCCACGGCAACGTCACGGCGCTCAGCCACGCCACCGGCGACATCGACACCGACGCCCCGGACGGCGCGGCGACCGGACTGTACGTCGACGACCGACGGGTCCTCAGCCGACTGGTCCTGGAGGTCGACGGGGTGCGCCCCGTGGGGGTCGTCGCCGCCAGCGAGGGTGCCACCACCGAGTGCCTCCTGCTCGCCCGGAACGTCGGTGACCCGGGGCCCGACCCGACGGTCGAGGTGCGGCGGCTGCGCACACTGACCGACGCGGGGCTGGAGGAGTCCGTGGTGCTCACCTCCCGCGCCGGCTCCCCCCTCTCGTGCTCCGTCACCCTCGCGGCCCACGGTGACGGGGCCGATCTGCACACGGTCAAGGTGGGTGCGGCCGCAGGAGCCGCACTGCCGGTCCGGCTCGACGGCGACGGCCGCGGCGGGTGGGCCGACGAACGTCACGCGACCGCCCTCGCCGCACCCGATGCCGAGCTGTCGGTGGACGGAGCCGGCCTCGTCGCCCGGTGGGACGTCGTCGTCCCCCACGGCAGCTCCACCACGCTGCGCCTGCGGCTGGTCACCACCCGGGTGGCCGACACCCCCTTCGACGCCACGGCGGGGACGGGACGCGTCGGCTGGTCGGACGTGCGGGTGACCTCGCGCGACGGGCGGCTCGGCGCCACGGTGCGTCGCTCGCTCCTCGACCTGGAGCACCTGCTCCTCGCCGACCCCGAGGACGCGCGGGACGTCTTCGCCGCCGCCGGCTCGCCGTGGTACCTGACCCTCTTCGGCCGCGACTCCCTCTGGGCGGCCCGGATGACGCTGCCGTTCGGCACCGAGCTGGCCCGCGGCACCCTGCGTGCCCTGGCACGCCGCCAGGGCCGGCGCGACGACGTCGCGGCATCCGAGCAGCCCGGCAAGATCCTGCACGAGCTGCGCCGGACGACCTTCGTCGACCCCGGCGTCCTCGAGCTGCCACCGACCTACTACGGCACCGTCGACGCGACCCCCCTGTGGGTGTGCCTGCTGCACGACGCCTGGCGGTGGGGCCTGCCGGCCGAGGACGTCGTCGCCCTCAGGCCCGCCCTCGAGGGTGCCCTGGGATGGCTGCGCCGCACGGTCGACGAGGGCGACGGCCTGCTGCGGTACCACGACCCCACCGGCAACGGACTGAGCAACCAGGGCTGGAAGGACTCCGGGGACGCGATGCGCACCGCCCGGGGGACGGTCGCCGAGGGGCCCATCGCCCTCGTCGAGACCCAGGCGTACGCCGTCGAGGCCGCGCTGGGTGCCGCGGACCTGCTCGAGGGCGTCCTCGGCGAGGAGGGGACGGACTGGCGAACCTGGGCCGGGGAGCTGGCCGACCGGGTGCGTGCCCAGTTCTGGGTCCCGGGCGACGGTGGCCGTCGCTACCCGGCGATGGCGGTCGACGGGTCGGGTGGCCTCGTCGACGGCATCGGCAGCAACATGGGCCACCTGCTGGGCACCGGTGTGCTCGACACCGGGGAGAGCGATGAGGTCGCCGCGGCGCTCAGCGCGCCCGACATGCTGAGCCCGCTGGGTCTGCGAACGCTGTCCAGCGGCAACCCGGCGTACAACCCGCTCGGGTACCACACCGGGTCCATCTGGACGCACGACACCGCGATCTGCGCGCACGGCCTGGCTCGGAGCGGGCACTCCGCCCAGGCGGCGCGCTTGGCGGCCGCCCTCGTCGACGTCGCCGCGGCGAGTGGTTACCGATGGCCCGAGCTCTATGCCGGCGAGCCGGTGCACGGGGTGCCCGCCCCGTACCCGGCGAGCTGTCGACCGCAGGCGTGGGCGGCGGCATCCGCCGGACTGCTCGTCTCCACGGTCCTCGGGCTGCGCGCCGACGCCCCCGCCGGTGTCCTCGAGCTCGCCCCGCTGCCCGAGAGCCCGTTCGGGTCGGTCCGCGTCGAGGGGATCCGCGTCGGCGGGCGTGCCGTGACGGTGGGCGTCGACGGGGCAGGCCGGGTCGTGCACGTGGAGTCGGACGCCGGACTCGAGGTCAGGGTGCGCGGCGCGGCCTACGGGTGAGCGCAACTGCCACGGGTCGACGCCGGATCAGGCGCTGGCGCCGGTGTAGCGGCGCAGTGCGCGGTGCCACCCGATGCTGGCGGCGACCAGCGCCGCGGCGGCGGCGACCGGGGAGGCCACGAGCCACACCGGGTCGAGCCGGCCGAGCAGCGCCTGGGCCGGCACGGTCGTCAGCAGGGCGACCGGCACGACGACGAGGAGCGTCTGCAGCGGCTGGCGGTAGGCCTGCACCGGGAACCGGGAGAGCTCGACGACGGAGAACGACACGGTCGACAGCTCCTGGGCGCCGACGAGCAGGACCGCCAGGCACATGAGGGAGAGCACGAGAGCGTAGAGCAGGACCAGTGCGGCGGCCAGGAGCAGCACGAACGCGGCGATGCCACCGGCGCTGACGCCCCTTCCGGTGACGGCCACCCCGATCGTCACGAGCGCGATCCCCAGCACCGGGTCGACGAGGTTGTGCATGTCGACGTGCCGAAGGCTCACCAGCACCTGGGAGTCGACGGGCCTCGTGAGGAGGTGGTCGAGCGTCCCGCGGCGCACCCCCTCCCCGAGCGCATCGAGGTTGGGCTCGAGGAAGGCCTGCCGCACACCGTTGAGCGCGAAGAAGAGCCCGACCACCACGAGTACCTCTCCGTAGGCCCACCCGCCGATGTCGCCGGTGAACCGGAAGTAGACCGACACCCCGATCGCCGCCCAGGCCAGCCAGAAGGCGCTCATGACCGTCTTGGCGGCGAGGTCGGCGCGGTACTCCAGCTGCTCGGCCACCGCCGCGCGCCAACAGATCATGAGGATGCGGACGTAGCGCCCCCAGCCGCCCGGGCCGCTCCTCCCACGTGCCTCGCTCCCCCCGGGCGCTGCGCTCATCCGTGCGCCACTCATCCCGCCACCGCCTGGAAGCGGCGGATGCCGCGGCGCCAGCAGAGCACGTAGAGGAGGGCGAAGGCCGCCGTCCACGCCGTGCCCACGACGAAGCCCAGCGGCACCTCGGAGCCCTCGAGCCGGCCGCTGAGGAGCTCGACAGGGAAGCCGAGGGTGTAGCGGAACGGGAGGACGACCGAGACGGCACGCAGCCAGTCGGGCATGAGCTCGAGCGGCGCGACCCACCCCGAGGCGAACGACCCCAGACCCCACCAGAGCATCCACAGGTTGGTGGTCTGGGTCGTCCAGAACCCGACGAGCCCGATCGTCAGTGCCATGACCACGCTGAGGGTGTAGGCGAGCACGACCGCGGCCAGGACGAGCGGCACGGTCGCGGGCGTCACGTCGTACTCGAGCCCGGGGAGGAGGACGACCGCGAGGAGGAAGGCCGGGACGAGCCCGGTGAGGAGGACGAGCCGGTGCCCGAGGTCCGCCGCGGCGTACTGGTGGAACGGGTGGACCGGCCGCAGGAGCTTGACGGACAGGTCGCCCGAGCGCAGGTCCTGGTCCCACTCCCAGACGACGTGCTGGCCCGACAGGTGCCAGACCAGGGCGGCCGCGGCGTAGTAGGCGAGGAAGTCGGCACTGGTCCACCCGGCCGGCGGTCCGGACTCCGCGACGACGGTGAGCCACACCGCCATGAGCAGGAGGGGGAAGAAGCCGCTGAGCACCCAGAGCACCATGCGGCCGCGGTAGGTCAGCGCCACCTGGACGGAGGAGCGGACCAGCCCGGCATAGGCGCCGAGGACCCGCTCAGGCATCGTCGAACACCGCCCGGACGACGTCCTCGATCGGGGGGTCCTCGATGGCGAGGTCCTCGACCGCGAGGTCGGCCAGCACGCGGGTCGCCACGTCGACGCTCCGCTCCCGCGGCACCTCCAGGGTGACGGCGGCGCCGTCGAGGGCGACCACGTTGCCGTAGCGACCCAGCGCCTCCGCCGGGACCGGTTCGACCAGCGACAGGCGGATCCGCCGGTGCGGAGCGTGCCGCGTGACGAGGGTCGCGAGACCACCGTCGAAGCGCAGCACCCCGCCGTCGATGACGACGACGCGCGAGGCGAGGGCCGTGACGTCACCCATGTAGTGGCTGGTGAGCAGCACCGTCGCGCCGTAGCGCTCGTTGTACGACCGGAGGAAGGTGCGCAGCACCGCCTGCGCGTTGACGTCGAGGCCGAGGGTGGGCTCGTCGAGGAAGAGCACCTCCGGGCGGTGCAGGAGGGAGCCGGCGAGCTCGCAGCGCATCCGCTCGCCCAGACTGAGCACCCGCACCTGCTTGGTGAGCAGCGGCTCGAGCTCGAGGAGGTCGACGAGCTCGTCGAGGGTGTCCCGGAACTCGGCACTCGGCACCCGGTAGACCGTGCGGTGCACCTCGAAGGCGTCCTGCGCCGGGAGGTCCCAGAAGAGCGAGTTGCGCTGCCCCATGACGAGGGCGATCCGGCCCAGGAAGTCCGCCTCTCGCCGTGCCGGCTCGTGGCCGAGCACGCGTACCTCGCCCGACGTCGGGTGCAACAGCCCCGACAGGCACTTCAGGGTCGTGGTCTTGCCGGCGCCGTTGCGCCCGAGGAACCCGACGACCTCGCCGGGGGCCACCGAGAACGAGATGCCGTCGACGGCCCTGACGTCGACGTGCTCACGCCGCACGACGCTGCTCAGGGACGCCCGCAGTCCGGCCCCCCGCCGGTGCACGCGGAAGTGCTTGACGAGCTCGTGGACCGCGATCGACACCCGCGTCACTGTATGACGGCCCGCCGACGGAGCGCCTCGTCATTTCGGCTCCGGTGAGGTTCGACGGCAGGTGTGCGGACGCCGACCCGGGGTAGGGGCCGGGAGGCCCCGACATCCCAGGAGGACGGCAGATGCGCGCAGTGGTGTGGCACGGCAGGAAGGACGTCCGCGTCGACGAGGTTCCCGACCCGCAGATCAAGGACCCCGGCGACGCGATCGTCCGGGTGACGAGCACGAACATCTGCGGGTCGGACCTGCACCTGTACGACCCGCTCGGTGCCTTCATGCACGAGGGCGACATCGTCGGCCACGAGGCCATGGGCGTCGTCGAGGAGGTCGGCTCGGGGGTCACCAACCTCTCACCGGGCGACCGGGTCGTCATGCCGTTCCAGATCTGCTGCGGCACCTGCTGGATGTGCGAGCACGGCCTGCAGAGCCAGTGCGAGACGACGCAGGTGCGGGGCCAGGGAACCGGCGCCGCCCTCTTCGGCTACTCCGAGCTCTACGGCTCGGTGCCCGGGGGGCAGGCCGAGTACCTCCGCGTCCCGCAGGCGCAGTACACGCACGTCAAGGTTCCGGACGGGCCGCCGGACGAGCGGTTCGTCTACCTCTCGGACGTCCTCCCCACGGCGTGGCAGGCCGTGGCGTACGCCGACCCGGAGCCCGAGGGAACCCTGCTCGTCCTGGGGCTCGGCCCCATCGGCGACATGGCGTGCCGGATCGCCCTCGAGCGGGGCGTCCGGCAGGTCATCGGCGTCGACCTCGTCGACGCACGCCTGGACCGGGCGCGCAGCCGCGGCGTCACCACCGTCGACCTGCGCGACGTCGACGACGTCGGCGACGCCGTGCGCGAGCTCACCGGCGGACGCGGCGCGGACGCCGTCGTCGACGCGGTCGGCATGGAGGCGCACGGCTCACCGGTCGCGAAGGCCGGCCACAAGGCGGTGGGGCTGCTGCCCGACGCCCTCGCCAAGCCGCTCATGACCACCGTCGGTGTCGACCGGCTGAACGCGTTCCACACCGCCGTGGATGCCGTCCGCCGCGGCGGGACGATCTCGCTCAGCGGCGTCTACGGCGGCATGGCGGACCCGATGCCGATGATGTCGCTGTTCGACAAGCAGGTGCAGATCCGGATGGGGCAGGCCAACGTCAAGCGGTGGGTGCCGCAGATCCTCCCGCTGCTCACCGACGCCGACCCGCTCGGCGTGGAGGCCTTCGCGACGCACCGCCTGCCCCTCGAGGCCGCCCCGGATGCGTACGCGACGTTCCGGGCCAAGGAGGACGGGATGGTCAAGGTCGTGCTCAGGCCCGGGGTCGCCGCCGCGGACCTGCCGTGACGACGGGAGCGCCCGGCCGCACCTCCGCGTGGTGGGGCCGCCGGGGTCCCGGCCCGGACATCGCCGCCGCGACTGGCGCACCGGCCCCGGACGCCCTGCCCGGGGTCGCCGACGTGCTCGTCGTCGGGGCCGGGCTCACCGGGCTCTGCACCGCGGTCCTCCTCGCGCGCGCCGGCCACCCCCCGGTCGTCGTCGAGGCCAGGGTGGCCGGGGCGGGGACGACCGGTAACAGCACGGCCAAGCTCAGCCTGCTCCAGGGCTCGGTGCTCCAGCGCCTCGAGCAGCACGCTGGGCCGGAGGTCGTGGCCGCGTACGTGCGGGCCAACCGCGCCGGCCAGCTCTGGCTGCTCGAGGAGCTGAGGAAGCGGTCGGTCGACGTGCAGGCGCATGTGGCCGTGACGTACGCCGTGAGCGAGCGGGGCGCTCGCGAGGTGACGCAGGAGGCGGAGGTGGCGCGAGCCGCGGGGCTGCCCGTCGAGGACCTCGTCGACCCCGGGCTCCCCTACCCGGTGCGCGCGGCCATCGGCCTGCCCGACCAGGCGCAGTTCGACCCCCTCGACGTCGTCGACGCCCTGCTCGAGGAGCTGCGGGCACGAGGCGGCACGGTCGTCGAGGGTGTCCGGGTCACCGCTGCCTCCTGGTCGCGGCCGTGGCGCGTCGCCACCACGGCCGGCGAGGTCGTGGCGACCCGGGTGGTCCTCGCCAGCCAGTACCCCGTGATCGACCGCGGCCTGTACTTCGCGCGGCTGCGGGCGAACCGCTCCTACGCCAACGCGTACCGGGTCCCGGATGCCGCCGACGTGCCGAGGGCGATGTACCTCTCGCTCGACTCGCCGACCCGCTCGATCCGCACCGCCCCCGACCCCGAGGGTGAGCTGCTCGTCGTCGGGGGGAACGGCCACCAGACCGGCCGGGGCGGCTCGACCCGCAGCAGGGTCGTCGAGCTGGACGCCTGGGCGCGCCAGCACTTCGGTGTCGGGGACCCGGTCTGGTCGTGGTCGGCGCAGGACTACCAGACCTCGCGCCAGGTCCCCAGCGTCGGCGCGGTGCCGGGCACCGACGGGTCCCTCCTCGTCGCCACGGGGTTCGACAAGTGGGGCCTGACCAATGCCGCGGCAGCGGCCCACGTGCTGGCGGGGGACCTCCTCGGTGATCCGCCCGAGTACGCCTCGGGGTTGCGCTCGGCCGGGGTGGACGTCCGTGACGTGGCCCGGTCGCTGCGCCACAACGGGTCGGTCGGAGTCCGGTGGGTCGCCGACCGCGTCGTGCGCGCCCTGCCCGCTGCCCACCCCGATCCCCCCGCCGAGGGGGAGGGTCGCGTCGAGGGAGGGCCGGTGGGCCCCACCGCCGTGTCCACCGTCGAGGGGCGTACGTGCCGGGTGGCCGCCGTCTGCACGCACCTCGGGGGCGTGGTGTCGTGGAACGACGCCGAGCGTAGCTGGGACTGCCCCCTGCACGGTTCACGGTTCGCCGCTGACGGCACCCGGCTCGAGGGCCCGGCGACGACCGACCTCGAGCGGCACGACCCGGCGTGACCGAGCGGACGTGACCCGGCCGCCGCGACCCCGCACGAAGGCCCGGGTCGGAGTAGGTTGGGAGCGTCCCCCCGGGAGGACCGTGACCGGGGAAGGCGACCGCGGCCAGCGCTGTGTTCGGGAGGCGACGTGGCAGAAGTCGACGACCTCCTCACCCGCCTCGCGCGAGGCATCGTCGAGGGTGCCCACGAGGGCGTCCCCCTGGCCACGCGCATGTGCCGTGCCGCCACTGCCGTTCTCGGCTGCGACGGCGGGGCCATCACGATCGCCTACACGCGGCCGGAGCGGGTCACCCTCTGCACGACCAACGACGCGGCGCTCGTCATCGAGGAGCAGCAGGACGTGCTCGGGCAGGGCCCGGGCTCGGACGCCTTCGGCACCGGTGCCTACGCCCGGATGGAGCTCCTGCCGTCCGACGTCGAGCCGGATCGGCGATGGCCGCTCCTGGAATCCTCGGAGCTCACGAGCCTGGCCCCGGTGGTGGTGCACGCGCTGCCGATCGGGGAGGGCAGCGGCGTCATCGGCGTGCTCACCCTGCACGCGCGGCGACCGAGCCACGAGATCGACCTCGACGCCGCGGCCACCGTCACCCGGGTCCTGGCCGCCGCGCTGACGGCCGACGCCGGCACCCAGGACGAGCTCGGGCAGGGGCCGTGGTCGAAGCGCGCCGAGGTGCACCAGGCGACGGGCATGGTGGTGGCCCAGCTCGGCGTTCCCGAGGACGACGCCCTCGCCCTCATCCGGGCCCATGCCTACTCCCACGACCAGAGCGTCGCCAAGAGCGCTCAGGACGTGACCACCCGACGGCTGACGTTCTCAGCCACCTCGCAGCAGGAGATCGAGTCCACATGAGAAACACGACGGTGTCATCACTCCTGGCCGGCGCGACCGCCAGCATGGTCTCCGGGGCACCTGACGTCACCGGCGCCCTGGCCCTCCTGCTGACGCGGCGTGACCGAGCTCGCGCCCGCCGACGCCGCCGCCGTCCTCGTCGAGACCGAGACCGGGGACCTCGAGCTCCTGGCTGCGACCAGCCACCGGGTCGCCGACCTCGAGATGTACCAGGTACAGGCGGACGAGGGTCCGTGCATCGACAGCGTCCGCACCTCCGTGGCGGTGCACGAGTCGGGCACCGAGGCGATCGTCGCCCGGTGGCCCGTCACCGGGCCGGCGATCGTCGCCTCCGGTTACGCAGCCGTCGCCACGGCTCCGCTCCGCTGGCACGGCCGCAGCTTCGGCGCGCTGAACCTCTTCCGGGCCGACCCGGACGCCGGCGGTGCTCAGGTCATGGACGTCCAGCCCTTCGCGGATGCTGCCACGATGCTCATCCTGAGCGGCCACTTCTCCGAGACCGACCTCACGGCCGGCATCCGGAATGCGCTGGAGGGGCGCGCCCTGGTGGAGCGGGCCAAGGGAGCACTCGCCCACGCGCGCTCCCTCGACATGGCCGACGCCTTCGACGCGCTGGTCCGCCTGGCCGAGCACGAGCAGGTGTCGCTCGGGGAGACGGCCCGCCGGGTCATGGAGCACGCGCGGTCCGGCACCCTGCGCTAGCCGGTCAGGACGACGAGCGCCGGCCCGCGGTGTCCGTACCCCGGGCCGGCGTGGCCGTGTGGGTCACCGGCGGTCGGCCAGCCCGCGGTCGAGGACGGTGCGGCGGGTGGTCAGGAGACCGAGCGCGACCATGCCCACGCCGAGCACGAAGTGCAGCCAGTCGTCGGCGCTGTTGACGGGCACGACGTTGGCCCCGGACTCCTGGTCGATGAGCAGGCCGTACAGCCAGAGCACCAGGTAGATCGCGCCCCCGGCGAGCAGGTAGGTGCGAGCCGTGTCGACGCGCCGCGCCATCGCGATGCCCGCGACGCCGAAGAGGAGGTGGACGAGGTTGTGCAGGACGGAGACCTGGAAGATGCCGAACAGCGCGGCCTCCGACTCGTGACCGGCCAGGCTGAGGTCGTCGTAGTTCGTCGTGATGCCGGGGATGAACCCCAGGATGCCGACGACGAGGAACACCACGCCGACGGCGACAGAAGCCTTCTGCACCGCCGTCCTCGCGCGGGTGGCGGTGGTGGCAGTGGACTGGCTGGACATGGATCCTCCTGTGCTGTGAAGGGATGGACGTCGACCCGGTACCCAGCGCACGCCCCCCTACACCTCACCGTCGACACGGTTCCCGCCCCCTCCTGGGGGTAGGAGACGCCTGACCGGAACCGTGGACCGCGACGGTCGACACCGACGAGGAGGCCGCATGGCGCGCACCGACACCGGACCACAAAGGAACCGGCCCCAGACCCGCGCCGGACGTCCGCCGCGGCGCGCCGTCGTCACCGGTGGGGCCGGCTTCCTCGGCAGCCATCTCTGCACCGCGCTGGTGGAGCAGGGGACCGAGGTGGTGGCCCTCGACAACTTCGTCACCGGGTCCCCCGGCAACGTGGCACACCTCATGCACGACCCCGGGTTCCGACTCGTGCGCTGCGACGTCACCGACTTCGTCCACGTCCCCGGACCGGTCGACCTCGTCCTCCACTTCGCCTCGCCCGCCTCGCCGATCGACTACCTGCGCATCCCCGTCGAGACGCTCAAGGTGGGGTCGGTCGGCACGTGGCACGCGCTGGGGCTGGCGAAGGACAAGGGTGCCCGCTTCGTGCTCGCGTCGACCTCGGAGGTCTACGGCGACCCGCAGTGCCATCCCCAGCCGGAGAGCTACTGGGGCCACGTCAACCCCATCGGCCCGCGTGGGGTCTACGACGAGGGGAAGCGGTTCGGGGAGGCGATGACCACCGCCTACCGGCAGCACGAGGGTGTCGACACCGGCATCGTGCGGATCTTCAACACCTACGGCCCGCGCATGCGGCCCCACGACGGGCGCGCCATCCCGACGTTCATCCGGCAGGCGCTGCTCGGTGAGCCGCTCACGGTCGCCGGGGACGGGGCGCAGACGCGGTCGGTGTGCTTCGTCGACGACCTCGTGCGCGGCATCCTGGCCTTCGCGGCGAGCGGTCACCCGGGGCCGGTCAACCTGGGCAACCCGGAGGAGCTGACCGTCCTGCGGATCGCCGAGGACGTCCTGGCCGCCACCGGCTCGGCCTCGGCGATCGAGCACATCGCCCTGCCGGTCGACGACCCGAAGGTGCGCCGGCCCGACACCACGCTGGCCGAGGAGCTGCTCGGCTGGCGCCCCCGCGTGCCGTGGGGCGACGGCCTGGCCCGGACGGTGGAGTGGTTCCGTCAGGCGTCGCTGGAGGACCAGCGGGATGCCGTGGCCGAGTCCAGAGGGTCCGCGGCCCGCACCGCCTGACCCGGGTGACCGTCGTCCCCCGCCCGGAGCAGGCCGAAGGCCTCCTCCAGCACGTCGGCCACGGTGATGGCGGCCAGGCGCGGGTCCAGGGCTTTCCCGTGGGGGTCACCCGGACGAAGGCCGTCGCCGGGTCCTGGGCGCCACAGCACCCGGTGCAGGTGCGGGTCGACCCGGGGCCCCCAGAGGGCCGGCGACACGGGCCCGAAGAGGGTGACCGAGGGCGTCGCGAAGGCGGTCGCGAGGTGCGCCACCCCGGTGTCGCCGCTCAGCACGAGGCTCGCCGTCCCGACCGTGCGGGCGAGCGCCGCGAACGTCTCCCGCCCCGACCGGTCCTCGACCTCGGCCCGGCGCGCGACGGCGGCGCACCGACCGGCCTCAGCCCGGGTCCCGGTCACGACGACCTCGTGGCCCTGGGCGGCCAGCGCCTCCGCCACCGCCGACCAGCACTCGGCCGGCCAGCACCGTGACGGCGAGGCGGCTCCGGGGTGCACGACGACGTGGCCGGCCCGGTGGCCCTGCTCGGGCAGCCGCAGGTCGGCGGGGCATGCCGGGCCCCCGGCCGAGGCGCTCAGCCGGATCCACCGGTCCACCTCGTGCTCGTCGGCGCGCCACGGCGGCCCGTCGTGGCCCGCCTCGGGGTTGGCGAAGGCGACGAGGAGACCGGGGTCGAGGCGGGTGAGGACGCGGTGGCTCTGCGGGCCGCGCCCGTGCAGGTCGACGGCCACGGCCGGGCGTCGCACCGCGGAGACGAGGCGGCGGGTGTCGCCCAGGGCGGGCACCGCGACCACGTCGTCGACCACGCCCAGCGAGGCCAGCCAGTGCCCCAGGGCCCGGGGGCCGGCGAGGGTGACCCGCGAGCCCGGCCAGGCGCGGCGCACTCCCCGCAGTGCCGGGACCGCGGTGAGCAGGTCCCCGAGCCCCAGGGCCCGGAGGACGACGACGTGGCTCACGGCCAGGACGGCTCCGTCGAGGCCGCGACGACGAGCTCGCGCACCTCGCAGCCGGGCGGCTGCTGGAGGACGACGAGGACCGTCGCGGCGACGTCCTCCGGGTCGTTGAGCACGGCATCCGGCCCGGGGCGGTACTGCTCGGTGCGCCCGTCGAAGAAGCGGGTGCGCATCCCACCCGGCACGAGCAGGGTCACCCCGACGCGTCCCGCGAGCTCTGCGGCCAGGGCACGGGTGAAGCCGACGACGCCGAACTTCGAGGCGCAGTACGCCGTCGCGTCACCGACCGCCTTCAGGCCCAGGGTCGACGCCACGGTCACCACCCGCCCGCGCCGCTGCTCGAGGTGCGGGAGGGCCGCCCGCAGCACCGCGGCGGTCCCGAAGAGGTTGACCCGCACGACCCGCTCCCAGTCCTCGGTGGGGACCTCGGACAGCGGTCCGCACGCGTCGGTCCCCGCCGCGGTGACGACGGCGTCCGGGGGCCCGACCGTCGCCACGAGCCGGTCGACGGCGGCCGCCGCGGCCGCCGAGTCGGACAGGTCGGCCACGACGTGCGCCGTGCCGGCGTCCTCCGGTGGAACGAGGTCGATGACGGCCGCGGTGCCACCCGCCTTGGTGACCGCCGCGACGACGGCGGCCCCGAGGCCGCTGGAGCCGCCGGTCACGAACACGGTGCCGAGGGACGGGATGGGGGTGGGCGAGGTGGCGCTCACAGGAGGTCTCCGAACTCGATGGACTGCAGGGTGGCGGTCGTCGACCGCCCGGACAGGTAGGGGAGGAGGACGACGCGCCCGCCCCAGGTGCGCAGGACCTCGGCCTCGGGCAGCTCGGTCCCCTCGTAGTCGCCGCCCTTGGCCCAGACGTCCGGGCGCAGGCGGTGCAGCGCCCGGCGCGGGTCGTCCTCGTCGAACACGACGACGGCATCCACGCAGGACAGGCCGAGCAGGACCCGGGCCCGGTCCGCCTGGGAGTGCACCGGCCGCCCCGGGCCCTTGAGCCGCCGCACGGACGCGTCGGAGTTGAGCAGGACGACCAGGCCGTCGCCCATCCCCCTCGCGGCCTCCAGGGTGGCGACGTGCCCTGCGTGCAGCACGTCGAAGCAGCCACCGGTCGCGACGAGCGAGCCGCCGCGGCGGCGCAGGTCACGCACGAAGGTCTCGGCGTTCGCCGACTCGTCGGTGGGTCGCGCCCCACGGGGTGCGGGGAGGGGTGGGTACGGCTCCGGTGTCGTGGTGGGCCGGTCGCCCAGGGTCGGCCGGATGCCGGACGCCCCGCCCGCGACGACGAAGTCACCTGCCCGGGCCACCGCGTCGACGACCGACTCGGTGGTGGTCCGGCCGCGGGCCAGCGCGGCGGCCGCAGCACCGGCGAACCGGTCACCCGCGCCGCACGTGTCACCGGATGCGGGGACCGCGGGGGCGAACAGGGGCTCGCTCGCCGTCGTGGCCACCCAGGCTCCGCGGTGCCCGCCGGTCACCGCCACCGCCCGCGCCGACCAGCGGCCGAGCAGGCTGCGGGCGACGACGTCTCCGGGCGCGTCCGGCATCCGCGCCCATGCCCGGGCCTCGGTCAGGTTGGGCGTGACGAGCGCGCACCCCTCGACGGGGTCGGCGCCGCGCGGGTGCGGGTCCCAGACCACCGGTCGGCCCGACGCCCGTCGGCTGAGGGCCTCGCGCACGGTCGGGTCCGCGGTCGTCCCACCGCCGTAGCAGGAGACGAGCACGACGTCCGCCCGGAGGACGGCCGCCTGCGCCTCGGCGGTGAGCCCACCGACCGGGTGGCCGGGACCGCCGGTGTCGATGCGGGCGATGGACTGGCCTCCCGCCCGGACGCGGGTCTTGACCCGAGTCGGCCCGTCGTGACCCAGGGGGAGCACCGTCACCCCGGCCTGCTCGAGCAGCCCTTGGAGCTGCTGTCCCTCGGAGTCCCCGGCGAGGGGGGCGACCAGCGTGACGTCGACGCCGTCGCGCGTCGTGAGCATGGCCGTGAGGCCGGCGCCGCCGGGCCGGGCCGACACGGTGTCGACGTCGACGACGGGGGCGGGTGCATCGGGGCACACCCGGTCGACGTGCCCGTGGACGTCCCGGTCCAGCAGGGCGTCACCGACGACGACGACGTGGCGGCGGTTCACGACGCCTGCCGGCACACGGGGCCGGCCTCCATCAGGCCGCGCGCGGCCAGGGCGTCGTCGAGCGCCGCGCAGATGGCGTGGATGGCGACGAGCTGAACCTCCTGCACCGCGGCGGTCGTCGGGGCGTCGACGACAACCGCCTCGTCCGCGAGTCCCGCGAGGGGGTTGGGTCCGGGGCCGGTGAGTGCCCACACGTGCAGGCCAGTGTCCAGGCCCCGCTTCGCCGCGTGGATGACGTTGCTGCTCGTTCCGCTCGTGGACAACAGGACCAGCACGTCGCCGGGGCGGCCGTGCGCCTCGACCTGGCGCGCGAACACCTCCTCGGGCCCGTAGTCGTTGAGGATCGCCGTGAGGCTGGACGTCTCGGCGCACAGGGCGATGGCGGACAGCGGCCGACGGTCCATGAAGCACCGGCCCACGAGCTCGGCCGTGAGGTGCTGCGCCTCGGCCGCGCTGCCGCCGTTGCCGGTCGCGAGGAGCCGACCACCTCCCGCGAGGGTGGTCGCGAGCCGCTCCCCCCAGGACGCGAGCCGGTCGGCCTGGCCGAGCAGCGAGCCCATCCCTGCCTCGACCTCGGCCGTGTGATCGTGGAGCCAGGTGTGCCGCCGGGGCCCACGCGGCGTGGACGCGGCGGACACGGTGGCCGCGAGGACGTCCTCGGTGCGCGCGGCGACGACCGACCAGTCGAAGAGCTCCACCGCCCGGCGCCGGGCCCGGCGGCCCATCCGCGCCGCTCCCTCCTTGTCCGCCAGCAGGTCCCGCACCGCTGACGCGAGCGCCGAGGCGTCCCGCGGGGGCACCAGGCGCCCCGTGACGCCGTCGGCCACCGAGTCCAGCAGCCCGCCGACCGAGGTCCCCACGAGGGGCCGGCCGCAGGCGGCGGCCTCCAGCGGCGTGATCCCGAACGGCTCGTACCACGGCACCGCCAGCACGACGTCGGCCGAACGGTAGATCGCCGGCATGGCCTCGTGGGGGCGCTGCCCCGTGAGCACGACCCGGTCCTGCACCCCGAGCTCCTCGGCGAGGGTGCGCAGCCGCCGTGCCTCGGGGTCGGCGTCGAGCCGCTCCGCCGGCGGCCCGCCGACGACCACGAGCTCGGCGTCGGGCAGCTCCGCCAGCGCCCGGACCGCGAGGTCGAAGCCCTTGCGCTCGACCAGCCGCCCCACGGCGAGCAGCCGCGCCCGACGACCGCCGGGCAGGCCGTGGTCCCAGGTGGGGCCGGACGGGGAGAAGTGCGCCGTGTCCACGCCGCAGGGGACGACGTGGACGTGTGCGGTCCGCACCCCCATGCGGGACAGCTCCTCGACCTCGTCACGGCAGGTCGCCACGATGGCGTCGACCTCCTCGGCCACCCGTCGCTCCAGGTCGAGGCGTTCGGGCGGGCTCGTGTCGGCCTTCCCCTGGTGGCGCCGCTTGACGCTGCCGAGCGCATGGAAGGTCTGGGCCACCGGGACGCCCCGGGCGCGTCCCGCACGCAGCGCGGCGAGACCCGACATCCAGAAGTGACCGTGAACGACGTCCGGGTCGCCGGTGCGCTGCCAGTCCGCCGCCATCCAGTCCCCGAAGGCGTCCATGAGGGGCAGCAGGTCGTCCTTGGGCAGCGTGCGCGGCGGACCCGCAGGCACGTGCACCACCCAGACCCCCGGCGCCATGGCCACCCGCTCGGGCAGCGAAGGGTCGTCGCGCCGGGTGTACACCAGCACCTCGTGGCCCATCCGGGCGAGCCCCAGCGCCAGCTCGGCCACGTGCACGTTCTGGCCGCCCGCGTCGGCCTCGCCGAGTGCGGCCAGCGGGCTTGCGTGCTCGGACACCATGGCGATCTTCACGACGCCACCTCCTTCAGGACCTGGTCCCAGTCGACGAGGAACCGCGTGAGCGAGAAGCGGTCGAGGGCGTGGGCCCGGGCCACGCGTCCCCGCGCCCTGGCCTCCGCGGGGTCGGCGAGCAGGCGCCGCGCCGTCGCCCGCAGCCGGGCCATGTCGTTGGTCACCAGGCCCGCGTCGGGCGGCACCGCCTCGGGAGCCTCCGTCGTCGAGAGGGCGAGCACCGGCATCCCGATGGTCATCGCCTCGAGGAGCGAGAGGCCCAGGCTGGTCCAGCGATAGGGGTGCAGGTACACCCGGTGTCGTGCCATCGCCTCGTGCAGTGCGCCCTGGGTGAGGCTGCTGCACCGGCTGCGGTCCAGGCCAGGGAGCGAGCGCTCCTCCGCGAGCAGCCCGAGCTCGTCGGTGCCGAGGCCGTAGAGCGACACCGGCACGCACTTGGCGAGGTCGAGGACGATGTCGCTCCCGGCCACCCGCCACCGTCGCACCGGCTCGTTGACGACGACGGCGAGCGAGGCGTCGGTCCCCTGGTACAGCGGGCCGGGATCCGGGATGCCGTGCTCCACGACGACGCTCGGGTGGCCGCCGCAGTCCCAGGCCATGGCGTTGAAGCTCGTGACGTGGACGACGGGCACGGTCGCGAGGCGGTCGTCGTGCAGCACCGCGTGCTCGCTGCGGACGGCGTGCTCCGTGGGGGCGTTGTGCTCGAGGTACAGGGTGGGCAGCTCGGCCCCCACGCGGCGGCCGGTCCAGCGCTCGACGAGGTCGACCTCGTGTGGCCGCTGGAGGACGACGACGTCGATCTCCTCGTCGCGGAGCGCCTCGGGCGTGACCTCTCGGGCCCGCGAGGGCCAGTCCCAGGTCTGGGCCCGGCCCCGGCCGTCGGGGCCCCGGTCGGGCAGGAGCGGCAGCAGGTACTCGTGGTCCCCCTGCACCAGGGAGGTCAGGTACGAGCCGTGGACGTGCCACACGAGGACCTTCACGACGCCCTCACCACCCGTACCGGGGCATGTGGGGTGCCGAGCAGCTCGGCCGCGCCGAGGACCGGGTCGCCGACGAGCGACCGCACCGCGTCCACGACCGCCCGGCCGGTCACCGACGTCGTGCACGGGTGGCCACCGACCGGACAGGTTCGGGCCCTGGTCAGCGCGCAGTCGGCGCCCTGGTCGCCGAGGCGGACCGTCGGCACCCCCCAGGGGTGCCACCGCTCCCACGGGACGACCGGCGAGAAGACGCTGACCACCGGGGTTCCCACGGCGGCCGCGAGGTGTGCCGGGCCGGTGTTGCCCACGACAACGGCCCTGGCTCCGGCGAGCACCCCGGCCAGCTCGGCGAAGGAGGTGCGGCCGGTCAGGTCGACGCCGTGCCCCGGCGTGACCAGCCGCCCGACGTGCTCGTCGCCCGGGCCGCCGGTCACGACGACGCGCCAGCCCTCGGCGGCCAGCGCCGCGGCGTGCTCGGCGGCCCGCTGCACGGGGATCGCGCGGGTGGGGACCGAGGCGGTGGGGTGGACGACGACGTACTGCTCTCCAAGGCCTGGCGGCGGTGGGGGGTGGATGACGCGCAGCCGGTCGTCCCCGGTCCGCGGGTGGCCCGCAGCCTCGACGAGCGCACACATGGCCTCGACCTCGTGGCCCCCGCCGATCCCGACGTCGTCCCCGCCGGCGACCCGCCGGTGCCTCACGTCGAGGAGGGACCCGGGGAAGTCGTCGCTCGTCCCCGCCACCCGGGGGACGCCGGCCCACCGGGCCACGAGCGCCATCGGCAGGGGGCTCTGGTGGTACGAGGTGAGCACGACGACCTCGTCATAGCGCCCACGCCTCACCAGGGCGAGCAGCTCGTCGATCAGCTGGGGAGTCGGCGCCACCGGCTCTGCGCCCGTCCACGGCACGTCCGCGACGAGCACCTCGGCGACACCCGGCAGCAGCGCCGCGGCGGCCGCCCCGGCCGGTGAGACGAGGAGGTCCACGACGGCGCCTGCCGCGAGCTGCCGCACCGCCGGTCCGGCGAGCAGGACGTCACCGTCGCTGTCCTGGCGGACCGCCAGGACGCGGCGGCTGCGCGCCACCTCACCCATGGGCCCACTCCAGGACGAGGTCGACCGCCCGGCCGAGGTCAGGAGCCACGACCGGCGCGGTCGCGACCTCCTCCACCCGGGTCACCGGCGTCGGGACGAGCACCGACCGGGCTCCGGCTGCGTGGGCGGCCGCGGCATCCGCCCCGATGTCGCCGACGACCACGCACTCGTCGGGCCGGACACCGAGCGCGCGCGCCGCGGCGAGGACCATGCCGGGTCGGGGCTTGCGGCAGCCGCAGCCGTCGTCCGGTCCGTGAGGGCACACCTGCCGGGTCTGGAACGGCCCGAGCCGCGCCTCCACCTCGGCGTCGACGGCCGCCACCTGGTCGGGCGACAGCAGCCCCCGGGCGATGCCGGACTGGTTGGTGACGACGCCCAGGCGCAGCCCGGCGGCGCGCAGCCGGTCGAGCGCCTCCCGGGCGCCGGGCACGGGGCGCACGGCCGCCGGGTCACCGTTGTACGGGACGTCGTGCACGAGGGTGCCGTCGCGGTCGAGGAGCACGGCACGAGGACGAGGTGGCCATGGCGCGGCGGAGCGGTGGCGCCACCACCCGCGGCCACGGTGCCAGGTCGCGGCGACGGGGATGACGGCGCTGGTCCAGAGCATCGTGACGACCTCGCGGGGGTCGCGCGGCCCGGGCGCCACCCGACGCCCCACGAGGTCACCGGTGTGCGCGAGGTAGGCCGCAGCGCCCGCGGCCGCCAGGACCCGCGCCGCCGGCGACCGCCCCGCGAGGGGCGTGGCGGCGACGGCCGTCGCCGCACCGACCGTCGCGGCCAGGTGGCGGCGGAACAGCCCACGTCGGGTGGCGGCGAGCGCGCGCCAGTGCGGGCCGTGGAGGCGGCGCATCAGGGCGTCGTCGGCGTTGCCACGCTGCACCCGCACGCTGGTGCCCGGCGAGGCCGGACGCACGGGGTGCAGCACCTCACGGCTGCCCGTCGCGAGGGTCCAACCCGCCCGGCACACCCGCAGGGCGAGGTCCGCGTCCTCGCGGTAGGCCCTCGGGAACCGCTCGTCGAAGCCGTCGACCGCGAGCAGCGCCGAGCGGCGGTACACCATGTCGGCCGTCGCCCACCGCGCGCCCTGCAGCCCCGCGGTCGAGCGCTCCCAGTCGGTGGGCCGGCGGTCCGAGGGCAGGGGCACCCGGATGCGGCCCTGCGACCCGGCATCCGCGGGCGTGAGCCGGCCGATGTCCTCCAGCAGGGATGCCGCCCAGCCCTGCGGGACGACGACGTCGTCGTCGAGGAAGGCGACCCACTCGGTGTGCGCCAGCCGCCAGCCGAGGTTGCGGGCCGCCGCCGGGCCCCGCCCCCAGCCGCGGACCACTCGTAGGGGGAACGGCCAGGTCGACCGCGCGACGAGGGGTGGCCCGTCCTCGCGGCGGTCGTCGACGACGACCAGCTCCTCGGGCAGCTGGCCCTCCTGGGCCGCGAGTGCGTTGAGGAGCACGGCCAGGCTCGGACGCCCCACCGTGGGGACGACCACGGCGTAGCGCGGCGGCAGCACGGTGCTCACGTGCGTCCCTGCGCGAACAGCCCGGCGCGGCGCACGAGGTGCGGACCGAGGACGAGCGCGTCCACGGGGGCCGAGCCGAACAGCTCGAGCGCGTCGCGGGGGTCGTCGACCATCGGCCGTCCGGCTGTGTTGAGGCTCGTGTTGACCACGACGGGGAGACCGGTACGCGCCTCGAAGGCGCGCAGCAGGGCCGCCACGTGCGGTGTCGTCTCGTCGTCGACCGTCTGGACCCGTGCGGTGCCGTCGACGTGGACCACCGCCGGGATCCGGTCGCGCCAGACCGGCGCCACACGGTGGACGAAGAGCATGTACGGGCTGGGCAGCGGGCCGTCCAGGAAGATCTCCCCGGCCCGCTCGAGCAGCACCATGGGGGCGACGGGGCGGAACTGCTCCCGGCCCTTGACGTCGTTGAGCCGCTCGAGGTTGGCGGCCCGACCGGGGTGCGCCATGAGCGAGCGGTTGCCGAGGGCGCGCGGTCCGAACTCGCTGCGCCCGTCGAACCACGCCACGACGCCGTCGGCGGCCAGGACGTCGGCGACCTCTCCGGCGAGGTCCTCCGGCGTCGTGAACGGCACGGCCGCGCGGCGCAGCCACGCGGCGAGCTCGTCGTCGCGCCACTGCCGGCCCAGCGCCGCCGTGGTCATCGGCTCGGCCTGCGAGCCGTGCTCCGCGTGCACCGAGAGCGCGGCACCGAGGGCGGTGCCCGCGTCGCCGGCGGCCGGCTGCACCCAGACCTCATCGAAGGCCGTCTCGCGCCAGATCCGGCTGTTGGCGACACAGTTGAGCGCCGTGCCGCCGGCCATGGTGAGCACGCGGTCGCCGGTGCGGTCGTGCAGCCACGTGGCGAGCTCGACGAGCAGCTCCTCGAGCCGCGCCTGAACCGAGCAGGCGAGGTCGGCGTACAGCGGGGGCCAGTCGTCCTCGCCCCCGGCGCGGCGCGGCGCGAACGCCGACCAGTCCGGCAGCGGCGCCTCGAAGCCGCCGTCGGGGGTGGTGCGCAGCGTCTCGCGCAGCGCGTCGAGGTGGACCGGCCTGCCGTAGGAGGCGAGCGCCATGACCTTGTACTCGTCGCTGGAGCGCAGGAAGCCGAGGTGCTCGGTGAGCGACTCGTAGAGCAGGCCGAGGGAGTGCGGGAGCGCCTGCGCGGCGAGCACCTCGAGGCGCCCCCCCTCGTAGCGACCCGCGAGGTGGCTGGCCTGCTCACCGCGCCCGTCGAGCACGAGGACGCTGCAGGGGCGGCCGGCGCCCTCCAGCGGTGCGGCCAGCGCCGCCGAGGCGGCGTGGGCGACGTGGTGGGGGACGAAGCGCACCTGCTCACGGTCCAGGCCCGGCAGGGCGGTCGCGAGGAAACCCGGCGCCGCCTCCGCGTACATCCGCCGCAGCGGGTCCCACGGGTCGTCGAGCCCCATGTCCTCCGCGGGCTTGGCGAGCGCAGGGTCGAAGGAGTACGCGACCGCGTCGAGGTCCTGGGGACGCAGCCCCGCCTCGGCGAGGCACCACCGCATCGCCTGGTCGGGCAGCTCCCACGCCGCGAACGGCACCGGGCGCTTTCCGTGCTTGCGCCGCGAGAACCTCTCCTCCTCCGCGGCACCCACGACCCGCCCGTCGACGACCAGCGCCGCCGACGGGTCGTGGAAGATCGCGTTCACTCCGAGAACTCGCATGGGAAACCACTACCCCGGGGTAGCGCTTCTCACTCCACCGCGGCGAACCGCTTCTCAGGTCGGCGGTTTGCCGCCGTCTCGCAGCGGGCAGACACCGGCCATGACCCGGACCACGACACCGCCCCGCACCCCCCTGACCGCCGCGCCGCAGGGCACGGCGACGGACGCCGTCGACGCGGCGGTCGGCCGGGCCCGCACCGCCGCACCCGGGTGGCGCGGCACGTCGCCGGCCGACCGGGCGGCACTCCTGCGCCAGGCCGCCGATGCGGTGCGGCTGGCCGCCGACGAGCTGGGCGACCTGCTCTGCGCGACCACCGGGCGGCTGGTCGCCGAAGCACGCTCCTCCGCGTGGGTCGCGGCGGACCTCCTCGACGAGGCGGCGGTCGCCGGCCTGGTGAGCGGTCGAGCCCTACCCGGAGGGCCCGGCGCCCTGGACCTCGTGCGGCCCGAGCCACGGGGCGTCGTCGCCGTCATCACCCCCTGGAACGACCCGTACCCGGCCGCGGCCGGCCTGGTCGCGGCGGCCCTGGTCACGGGGAACACCGTGGTCCACAAGCCGTCGGAGCGCAGCGCCGCTCCCGGGCGCCGGCTCACCGAGCTCGTCGCCGGGCGCCTCCCGAGCGGGGTGCTCGAGCTGGTCGAGGGGGATGCCGCCGCCGGCGCGGCACTCGCGGCGCATCCCGACGTCGACATGGTCGCGCACATCGGGAGCAGCGCCGCCGGCGCGTCGGTGCGTGTGGCCTGTGCCCAGCGGGGCGCCGCCTGCATCACCGAGAACGGGGGCAAGGACGCCCTCGTCGTCGACGCCGGTGTCGACCCCGGGTGGGCGGCGGAGCAGATCGCGGTGGGGGCCTTCACCAACGCCGGCCAGCTCTGCACGTCCGTGGAGCGGGTGTACGTGCACGCCTCCGTCGCCGATGCCGTCCTCGACGAGCTGGTCCGCCGGGCCGAGGCGCTCGTCGTCGGGGACCCCCGGTCGACGGACACGACGATCGGGCCGCTCGTGGACCAGCGAGCCGTCCGGACGGTCGACCACCACGTGCAGGAGGCGCTGCGCGCCGGCGCCCGGCTGCTCACCGGCGGCCGGGTGGAGGCCGCCGCGCCCACCGCCTACCGCCCCACCGTGCTCGTCGACTGCACCGACGACATGCTCGTGATGAGCGAGGAGACCTTCGGGCCGGTGGCCGCCGTGGCCGTGGTGCCCTCCTGGGACGAGGCGCTGGAGCGCGCGGCGGGGGGTCGCTACGGCCTCGCCGCGACGGTGCTCACCGACGACAGCCGCCACGCCCTCGAGGCGATCGAGCGGTTGGACGTCGGCACGGTCAAGGTCAACGCCGTCTTCGGTGGCGCGCCCGGGGGCTCGGCGGACCCGAGGCGCGACAGCGGCGGCGGCGCGGGCTACGGCCCCGACCTGCTGCGCGAGATGGTCGTGCTCAAGGCCGTCCACTGGGAGCCGGCCCGACCCGCGCCCGGGGAGCCCGGGTGAGGCGCCACCACGCCCCGCACCCCGTTCGTGCCGAGGTGGTGGTCCCGGTGCGGTGGGACCGGGTGGACCCCGAGGTCGAGGCCGACTTCGAGCGGTACCTCGAGCAGCTGCGCCTGCTCTGCGACGTCACCGTCGTCGACGGGTCCGAGGGCACCCGGGCCGAGTCGCGGCGCGCCCGCTGGGCGCGCCTGGTGCGCGTCATGCACCCTGAGCCGAGGTACGCCGGTGCCAACGGAAAGGTCACCGGAGCGATGACCGGGATCGAGGCCGCCCGGCACGAGCGGGTCGTCGTCGCGTGCCGGCGACCACGGCTCTCGCGAGGAGACCGAGGAACCTCGGCGCGGGCGCGGCAGCCCTCGTGGCGGTCGCGGAGGCGGGCCGGCGGCGGGCCGGAGGGCCGCGCGTCCTTCCCGTCCACACCACCCTCGCGGCACCGCTGTGGGTGCTTGAGCGGGGTGTCTGCACGTGGCTCGCGCTCGGTGCCCGCCTCCGGGGTGGGGTGGTCTACCACGGCCAGCGGATGCCGGTCGCAGCGCACTCCCCGCGGTGGCTGGCACGACACGTCCCCTACCGCTCGGAACGTGGTCGACCGCTGAGGGATACGGGTTCCACGGGAGGTCGCGGGAGGGAATGGCCGCCATCCCGATGGGTAGGGCTAGGCACCACATCCACACCACAGCAGGAGGAGATATGGCCAGCACAGCACGTGACGTCATGACCGCCGGAGCCGAGTGCGTCGGGGAGAACGACACGGTGGCGACCGCCGCCGAGCGCATGGCCTCCCTCGACGTGGGGTCGCTGCCGATCTGCGGGGAGGACGACCGGCTCAAGGGCATGGTGACCGACCGGGACATCGTGCTCAAGGTCGTGGCCCGGGGCAAGGACCCGCAGCAGACGATGGTCGGAAGCCTGGCCGAGGGGACCGAGGTCGTCACCATCGGTGCCGACGACTCCCTCGACGAGGCCCGCAGGACGATGGAGCGCCACCAGGTGCGGCGCCTCCCGGTCATCGACGGGCACCGCCTCGTTGGGATCATCAGCCAGGGCGACCTGGCCAAGGCTCTGGCCGACGAGGACACCGGCAAGCTCGTGGAGTCGATCTCCCAGGAGTGAGCCGGGCCGCCCCGGGGCTCCACCCGACGGGACGCCGGGGTGCGGACACGGCCCGTACCCCGGCGTCCCGCGTCAGGGGTCTGTCTGACGCCTCAGTGGGCGGTCGCGCTCGAGGTCGGCACGCGTGGACGCGAGGCCCGGGAGGGACGGGCGACGAGGCGCACGCCACTGGCGGGCCGGGTCGGCAGCCGGTGCTGGGGGATGTCGAGGTCCTGGGCGGGCACGAACCAGTCCGCACCGGTCAGGACCGAGCAGGAGACGGCGAGCACCCCCAGCGCCACGTCCTCCCCCGGGCAGCGGTGGCCGGTGGCGACCTCACCGCCGCCCTGGGGCACCAACGCGTCGGCGACGACGTCCTGTCCCCCGAGGAAGCGGTCGGGGTCGAAGCGCCGGGGGCGGGGCCAGTAGCGCCGGTCGCGCAGGGTGCCGACGACGTCGAGCAGCACGGTGGTCCCCGCGGGGACGACCACGTCGTGGACGGCGAACTCCTGTCGCGCCACGGCAGCCAGCGCGGGCACGAAGGGGGAGGCGCGGCGCAGCTCCTGCGCGAAGGCGACGGCCTGGGGGCCCGGTCCCGAGCAGGGACCCCGCTCCTCACGCTCCGCGCGGAGGCGGGCCCGCCAGTCCCTCCCGAGGACCAGCTGCCGCGCGCCGAACGCCACGAACCTCGCGACCGCCACGGTGGGGCGCAGGACGTTCTGCAGCTCGACCGCGGCCGTGCGAGCGGGCAGGAGGTGACCGTCGGCGTCGCGCCACCAGGCTGCCAGCTCGAGCACCGAGCCCCGCCGGGGAACAGGCTCGCCGCGGCGGGCACCGTGGATCACGCGCGCCGCCCAGGCGTCGGACCGCCGGCGGCTCCAGCGGGCCTCGAGGTGGGCCGGGCCGGCGACGCCGAACCCGTCGACGACGGTGGCCAGGCGGCGCGCGACGACGTCCGCCTCCCGGGCGGGCAGCTCGATCCCGGCCCAGTGCAGCACCGCCCGGCCGATCACCCGCACCGCCTCGTCCTCGACGACGACCTCCCTGCCGGGAGTCCACGAGCGGGCCGCCGCCAGCCAGCGCAGCTCGACCTCGTCGACGAGGCGGCGCACGGCATCCGGTGTGGTGGCGTGCACGAAGAGCGCCTTGCGGCGCACGTGGTCGGCGTCGTCGAGCCCGTGGACCGCGCCCTTGCCGAAGAGCACGTCGGCGACGAGACCCGGTGTGGCACCGCGCCGCCGGACCAGCGCGGTGTCGGCGAAGGCACGCACCCCGTCGGGCCCGCGGAGCACGACCGCCGGCCGTCCGAGCATCCGCACGGGAACGGCATCCGGGTCGGTCCCCTCCGGGGCCGCCGAACGGATTCGCTCCGACCAGCGGTATCCGTGGCGGAGCAGCGCGATCGAGGCCTCGGGCGGTCGATGGGTGGGCATGGCGGACTCCTCGGACGTACGTGGTCTCCACGTACCCGGATCACCGCCGGCGAATCGCCGGGGTGTGCCTCAGCCGGGATGCCGCACGCGGTCGAGCACGGCCCCCGCGACCTCCTGAGGGTGCAGCTCGGGCAGCCAGTGGCCCGCGTCGAGCTCGAGGAAGAGGTAGTCGGCCCGGACGTGGTCGGCGGTGCCCTCGGCCGCTGCCCGTCCCAGCGCCGGGTCCTTGCGCCCCCACACGTACGTGGTGGGCACGTCGACGTCGTCGCTGTCGCGCCGGCCGCCGAGCAGCTCCCCCGGCGGCCGGCGAGCAGCCGCGCGGTACCACGCGAGCGGACCGCACAGGGCCGAGGGCCTGTCGAGCCGAGCGGCGTACCGACGGGCGTGCTCCGGCGGCAGGCCGGAGAGGCGGAGGGACGGGCCGAGCGTCCGCGCGAGCACGAGCTCGGGCACGACGGGGACCTGGACCGCGACGGTGTACCAGCTGCGCAGTGCCTGCGCCGAGCGGGTCAGGGACCGGGCGTACGCGCTCGGGTGGGGGGTGGAGAGCACGGTGAGCGAGCGCACCCGGTCCGCGTGATGGGCGCCGAGGTGCCAGGCCAGGGCACCACCCCAGTCGTGGCCCACGAGGTGGGCACTCGCCTGGCCGGCTGCGTCGAGGACTGCCAGCACGTCCTCGGCCAGGGTCTCGACCCGGTACGCCGCGACATCGCGAGGAGCTGCCTGCGGCGAGTAGCCCCGCTGGTCGGGGGCCAGCGTGCGCAGGCCACCGGCGTGCAGGAGCGGCGCCACCTCGGCCCAGCACCCGGAGTCCTGGGGGAACCCGTGCAGCAGCACCACGACGTCGCCGTCGCGCGGCCCCTCGTCGCGGACGTCCATGACGAGGCCGTCGCGCTCGACGGCAGTGAGTACCCTCCTCACGGTTCGGCCGAGCGCCACGGTGGGGCGGCCGGGGGCCCGACCTCGTCGAGGGCGAACGCCTCGTCCCGGCTGCCGACCTTGCGGGCCAAGGTGAGGTGGCCGCCGAGGTAGCCGGAGGCCCCGGTGACTGCGGCGCCGGCCAGGGCGGCCGCGACACCCAGGCCGTGCCGCCTCCTGACCCGGGCGACGTAGGACGTGAGGTAGAGCGTCGTGGCGACGACGTTGAGCGCGGCGTGCACCGCCCCGACGCGCTGCACCTCGCGACCGGTGCGGGCGTACTCGGCCAGACCGGTCAGGGCGGTGGGAGCCGCAGCGGCCAGGCCTGCCCCGACGAGCCACCGGCTGGCGCCGCGGTCCTCCTGGCGACCGCGCACGTCGAGCGCGGTCGCCGCCGTCCAGCAGCCGATGGGCACGTCGGTGAGGAGGGGGTGGAGTGCGTGGCCGACCAACCCGGAGCGCAGGAGGTCACTGCGGGACCACCGGTCGACCGGTGCCGCGAGCGCAGCGTAGAACCCGCGCAGCCCGTCGAGGGCGGCGTTCTGCTCGAGCTGCTGGGTGGCGCGGACGACACCGTGAGGGGCGGACACCGGCTCAGGCGATGACGGCGTCGACGGTCTTCTTCAGGGCGCTCGGCTGCTCCGGCCGGCGGGGGGCGCGCTCCCTGGCGGCCGCCAGCTCGTCACCGATCTCGCGAAGCTGGCTCCGGGTGAGGCCCTCACGCACCTTCGGGAACCACTCCTGCTCCTCCTCCTCGATGTGGTGGGTGACGTTCTCGATGAGCACGGTCGTCTTGGCCTCGAACCGCTCGTCCGACGAGCTCATCGCTGCCAGCTCCATGACGAGGACGTCGGCCACGTGGTGCTCCTCGTAGGACTCGAGCACGTCGTCCTCCAGGTCGGGCAGCGCGTCGCGGACCTGCGGGTACATCACCTCGTTCTCGATGTACGTGTGCACGGTGAGCAGCTCGATCATCCGCTCGACGAGCTTCTCCTTGCGGGCCGGCGTGGTGGAGGACTTCTGGAACTCGCGGAACAGCCCGCGGATCTCCTTGTGGTCGGCCTTGAGCATGACGATGGCGTCCTGGGACATGAGAGCGGCTCCTCGAGGGCATGGGGGTCGGCGCGGGCGCGCCGGCCGGGCGTCGACGTCGACCTACCCGGGCCTGCGCGCCGCGAAACGAGCGTGCCGTGGCAGGGTCTGGGGTACGAGAGGGCTCAGCCGGACGAGGCATGCGAACGAGGGTGAGGGGCGGTTCATGGGCGTGACCGAGTGCGACGCGGTCGTCGTCGGTGCCGGGCCGAACGGGCTCGTCGCCGCGAACGCCCTCGCGGACGCCGGCTGGGACGTGCTGCTCGTCGAGGCCCAGGACGAGGTCGGGGGCGCCGTCCGCAGCGCCGAGGTGGCCGCCCCCGGCTTCGTCACCGACCTGTTCAGCGCGTTCTACCCGCTCGCAGCGGCCAGCCCGGTGATCCGTGACCTGCACCTGGAACGGCACGGACTGACCTGGCGCACCGCCCCGGACGTCCTGGCGCACGCGCTGCCCGACGGGCGGGCCGCCGTGCTCCGCGGGTCCGCGCAGGACACCGCGGCGGGCCTCGACGCGTGCGCCCCGGGCGACGGGGACGCGTGGCTGCGCATGGTGGGTGGCTGGGACCGCATCCGGGACCCGTTCCTCGACGCCCTCTTCACGCCCTTCCCGCCGGTGCGCCCGGCGGCGAGGCTGCTCCGGCGATGGGGCGTCGGCGGCACCCTCGACTTCACGCGGCTGGCCCTGCTCTCGGTACGGCGGCTCGGCGAGGAGGAGTTCGGCAGCGAGGAGGCGCGGATCCTGCTGTCTGGCAATGCGATGCACAGCGACGTCTCCCCGGACAGCGCGGGCAGCGCCCTGTTCGGCTGGCTGCTCGCCATGCTCGGCCAGGACGTCGGCTTCCCCGTGCCCGAGGGCGGAGCGGGGATGCTCGCCACCGCACTCCGTCGGCGGGCGGAGTCGCTGGGTGCGCAGGTGCGCTGTGGAGTGGCCGTCACGTCGGTCGAGGTGGCCGGCGGCCGGGCGGTGGGCGTGCACCTGGCCGACGGGACGACGGTCCGGGCGAGGCACGGCATCCTGGCGGATGTCCCGGCCCCCACGCTCTACGGCCGGCTCGTGGCCCCCGACCACCTGCCGCCCCGCTTCCTCGAGGACCTCCGCCGCTTCGAGTGGGACGACGCCACGCTCAAGGTCAACTGGGCGCTCGACGCGCCGATCCCCTGGACCGCCCACGGTGCCCGCTCCGCGGGAACGGTGCACCTCGGCGTCGACCACGACGGCCTCGTCGACGTCGCGGCCGACCTCGCCGTGGGTCGGATGCCGCGCTCGCCCTTCATCCTGCTCGGCCAGATGACGACCTCCGACCCCACTCGGTCACCGGCGGGGACGGAGTCGGTGTGGGCCTACACCCACCTCCCCCGTGGCCTGGGGCACGACGAGGCGCTCGTGGCGGAGCAGGCCGAGAGGATGGAGCGCTGCGTGGAGCAGGTGGCGCCCGGCTTCCTCGCGCTGCGCCGCGGCCGGCACGTCCAGGGGCCGGCGTCGATGGAGGCCTCCGACGCCAGCCTCGACCGCGGCGCGATCAACGCCGGAACCGCCGCCCTGCACCAGCAGCTCGTGCTGCGCCCGACGCGGGGCCTCGGACGCCCCGAGACCCCGGTTCGCGGGCTCTACCTGGCGGGGGCGTCGGCGCACCCCGGCGGCGGGGTGCACGGTGCGTGCGGGTGGAACGCGGCCGTGTCGGCGCTGCGACACCGGGCCCCGATGGGGGTGGTGCGCAAGGCGCTGGTCCGGACCGCGTGGTCGCGGGTGCTGCGCGACCCGACCGGCTCACCACCGCGGGCAGTCGTCACGAGTTCGCGAGCCACTCGCGGTGTCGGCCCTCGGCGATGAGCGCCAGGCGGCGCAGCGCCTCGCGGTTGCGGGGAAGGATCGACACCTGGCGCACGGGCATGGGGACGAGGGTGCCGGGGCCGGTCGTGGCGTCCTCGGCGATCGACACGGTGCAGCTCTCCGGACCGTCCGGGACCACCTCGATCTCGACGCGGGCCTCCCCGAGCGGCCACCCCCGAGCCTTCAGGACGAGGTGACGCGGCTCCTCCGCCTCCTCGCACACCGTGGAGTCGTTGAGGAGCGCGGGCCAGAGGCCGACGCTGTGGTGGAGGCGGGCTCCGGGTGCCGGCCAGCCGTGGTCGACCGCCCGCACCCGTGAGGCGCCGACCACCCAGGTCGCGTACTGCCAGCCGTCGGCGAGGACGGCCCAGACCGCCTCGGCGGGGGCCGCCACCTGGCGGGAGGCGCGGGGGCGTGGGAGGGCGTGACCGCCCTGGTCGTCACTCATGACGGGGTACTCCTCGTCGGTCGGTCGGTCGGGGTCGGTGCCGGGGTGCGCTTCGGCCCGCCCCGGCGGCGGGTGCTGGGCGTTCTCGACGTTCCCGGCCGTCGCGGGGATGCCGCGCCAGCCGTCGAGGGCGAAGGTGCGCAGGGCCGGTGTGGCGATCGCGTCGTAGACGGCCGGGAAGAGACGGAAGCCGGCGACCACGACGGGGTTCGCCCGGCCGACGTGGGTCTGGCGGCGCGGTCGGCGCAGCACCTTCATCACCCGGTCCGCGACGTCCTCCGCGCTGCGCACCGGTGGCGGTGGTGACCCGTGCCGGCCGAGAACCGTCGCGGCCTGCCGGTAGATCGGGGTGTCGATGCCGCCCGGAGCGACCAGGGAGACCGCGACGTCCTGGCGGTGGCGCGTCTCGATCTGCAGCGTTCGCACCAGCCCGTGGACGGCCCACTTCGACAGCACGTAGGAGCCCATGTAGGGCGCGGCCACCTCGCCCAGGAGCGAGCCGATGACGACGAGGTGACCGGCGCCCGAGCGCCGGAAGGCATGGAGCGCCGCACGGGCGACGTGGATGGTCCCGAGCACGTTGGTGGCCACGGTGTCGGCCAGCACGCCGGAGGGAACCTCCTCGAAGAGCCCGTACGCCACCACCGCCGCGGAGTGGACCACGACGAAGCCACGCCCGAAGGCCTGCCCGGCCTCCGCGACGGCCCGGGTCACCGCCTCCTCGTCACGCACGTCCAGCTCCACGACGGATGCCGTGCCCCCCTTGGCCCGGCACTCCTCCGCCAGCGTCTCCAGCACCTCGGGGTCGCGTCCGGTGAGGACGACGGGGATGCCCTCGTCGGCGAGCCGCAGCGCGGTCGCCCGCCCGATCCCGCTGGAGGCGCCCGTCACCAACGCGCCGCTCGGTCGGTCGGTCGGTGCCGGCATCCTCGTCCTCGTCCTCGGTCGGTGGTCAGGTGCGACGCCTACCCGGACACCGTGACCGCAAACACCGAGGCCCCCCGCTCCGCCGCACGGAGCAGCCCCCCGCCCGGAGGAACCGGGTCGGGGGGCTGCCGGGACGGGACCGCGCCGAGGGCGCAGCGTCCCTCGTCAGGGGGCCGACGTGCCGCTCGAACCGCCCCGAGCCGAGCTGCTCGCGGTCTCCTTGACGTTCTGTGCCGCCGAGGCGCTGTCGCCCTTGACGTGCTCGACGCCCTCACGGGCGGTCTCCTTGACCGACTCGACGGCGCCCTGCGCAGGCTCCTTGAGGTGCTGCGCGGTCTCCTGCGCCACCGACTTGGCCTCCTCCACGAGCGGCTGGGCCTGGTCCTTCGCGGACGCCGCCAGCTGGCGCTCCTTCTGGCTGGCCGGCAGGAGTGAGCCGACGAGCCACCCGGCCGCCAGCGCGACCGCCCCGGCGGCGAGCGGGTTGCCCCGGGTCTGGCGGATCGCGGCGTCGGGTGCCTCCCGCACCGCCTGGGCGGCGCCCTGTGCCTTGTCGGCCCCCGTGCTCGTCGCGTCGTGCGCGGTGCCCATCACGCTGTCCTTGGCCTCGTGTGCGCTGCCCATCACGGTCTCCTTCAGTCGGCTTGCTCGGGTCGAGACCCGCTGCGTGGTCCGCTTCGCGACGCTGCTCGGGCGGACGCTCTCGGTGAGGACGTCGACGTCCTCGCTGAGGCGCCCCCGGGTGCGGTCGATCTCGGCGCGGATGGCGTCCGGGTCGTTCGTGGTGCTGGTCATCGTGTCTCGTGTCCCTTCAGTGCGTCTGGGATGTCCTTGGCGGTGTCGACGGTGCGGGGAGCGACCGGTGTCGCCTTGCGCATCCTCGTGCGCCCCATCGCCGCCAGGACGCCGGCGACGAGGGCCCAGAGCAGGCCGACGATCAGCGCCGACCAGCCGAGGCTGTCGATGAGGTCGCCCAGCGCCCACCACAGCGCCAGGGAGAGGAAGATCAGCGCGAGGTGACCGGCCACGCCGGCGCCGGCGAACATGCTGCCGGCGGCCTTGGCGTGGTCGGCGGTCTCGCGCAGCTCCGCCTTGGCGAGCGCGACCTCCTGCCGCAGGAGGGTCGAGAGGTCGCTCGTGATGTCACCGAGCACCTCCCCGACCGACCGCAAGGAGGGGTCGGGCAGGTCGTCACGCATGCTGTCGCGCGTGGTGTACTGCTCGCTCATCGCTCGCTCCGGCCGATGGCGTCGTCACCCTCCGCGGTCAGGTGGCCCTCCGAGCTGATCGGCGTCGGCGTGCCGTCCGGGCCGAGCGGCTGGGTCGTGCGGTGCGGTCCCGGCAGGTCGCCGGAGGGAACCGTGGCCATGCCGGCCTCCACCGCGCCAGGCGCTCCACCGGGAGTGGTGGGCAGCGACGACGTGGTCGCGGCAGTTGGACCGGTGGCCGTCGGGATACCGGAGTCGCCGACACCCGTTCCGGCGAGGCTGCCGGTGCCGTAGCCACCGGCGGTGGTCTCGTACCCCGGCGCGGCCGCGTAGCCCGAACCGCCCACGTAGGACTGACCGGTGGACGAGCGGTTGCCGTTGGTGCCCGACTCGTCTCGGGCCTCGTCGACGAGGCCGCGGCTCAGGCGTCCGGCGACCACACCGATTCCCGCGGCGAGGGCCAGGAAGGCGCCCGGCCGGCGGCGTGCGAAGGTGCGGGCCTCCTCGAGGATGCTGCCCGGGTCACGCGAGTCGAGCCACGACGCGGCGTCGCCGGCCCGGCGGGCGACGTCGTCGACGAGCCCGCGCGCCATGCCGTCCTGCTCGGCACTGCGGGCCATCTGGGAGAGCTGGTCGGAGAGCTCGCGCAGCCCCGACGCGGCGCGCGTCTGCTGGGTGGCCGCCTGGCTCTGGAGCTCGGACCGGGTCTGGCCGACGAGCTGGCTCACCTGGCTCTTGCCCTCGCGCGTGACGCGCTTGGCCTCCTGGCCGGCCGTCGCGGCGACGTCCTTGGTCGCCTGCTTGGTCTCGTTCCCCACGGTGCCCGCTCGGTCTGCGGGAGTCTGCGGAGCGGTCGTCTGGGTATCCATGATGGTTGCCCCGTCCTCTCTGTCTGCCGTCGGCGGTCGACGGCTTGCGCAGGGGTACCCGTTGCCGTGAGGACAAAACCTTCTCCGGTCGGTGGACGCGCTCGTCGCCTGTCGACTCGGGTGCTGCGGTCGCTGCGCTCAGGAGGTGCGTCGGCGGAAGGGGATGGTGCCGGTGTCCGCCACCTCGGTGGCGATGTCCACGAGCTTGCGGTTCGAGTTCTGGCTGGCGATCGCGAGCGCATGGAACGCCTGGTCCCGAGTGAGCCGGTGGCTCTGCATGAGGACGCCCATCGCCACCCCGATCTCCCGGTTGCTCTCGAGCGCCCGGGTGAGGTTGTCTGCGCGGTCACGGGCGAGCAGCGCCGTCACGAGGAGCGAGGCGTGCGTGGCCAGAACGAGTCCCACCGCGAGCGACGGCTCGTCGAAGGCGTCCTCGGCGTCGGAGTAGATGTTGAGGCAGGCGATGGCGCCCGAGTCGTCGTGCAGCGCCAGCCGGTGGGCCAGGACACTGGTGAGGCCGACCTCCGCGTGGGCGCGCCGGCCGTACTCGCCCCAGCGCTGGTCACGGCTGATGTCGTCGGTGAGGTAGACGGTGTCGTCGAGCACCGCGTCGACGCACGGCCCGGATCCCAGCTCGTACTGGAGGGCGTCGGCTCGCAGCGCCTCGCCGTGCGAGGCGGCCTCGGTGCGGAACCGTCCGTCACGGAGCACCGTGACGCTGGCCCAGCGGGCACCGGGAACCTGCTCCACGGCCGCGTGGACCAGCTCCTCCAGCGGCGGCCGCCCGCCGTCGTCGCTGGCGCGGTCGGCCATCGCACTCATCGCCTCGGCGAGCTCGACGAGCTGGGCGGGCACCTGCTCGCCGGGGCGGGCTGTCGGCGCGGGGGCGTTCGGGGCGTCGTGCACGCTGCTTCCTTGGTGTCCGGGGCTGAGAGACCCACAACGTCGCAGCAGCATTATGCCCCGCCGACCGGGGGTGGACGACCGCCGCGGGGGACCTTCTCCGCAGGGTGGACGCATGGCTGCCGGCGACCGGGGTAGGGCCTGTGCCACACGGGCGGCGCACGGGGCGACGGCGTTCGGCGCCGGCCGCTCTCGGACGACACGACACCCGACGACGACGACACGACGACGAACACCTCGACGACGACAAAGGATGCCGCAGATGACCGAGCGACCACAGCACGTGCCCGAACAGGACCAGGCCTGGCCAGGGACCGACTCCGAGCTGTCCCCGCCCGCCGACCACGGCGAGACCTCCTGGACCGGCCGCGACCGGCTGCGGGGCAAGCGCGCCGTCATCACCGGCGGCGACTCCGGCATCGGTCGGGCGGTGGCGGTGACCTTCGCGAAGGAGGGCGCCGACGTCCTCATCGCCCACCTGCCACAGGAGCAGCGCGACGCCGAGGAGACCGCCGAGCTGGTGCGGGCGCAGGGTCGCTCCGTCGTCCTGCACGCCGGTGACCTGCGTACCGCCGACGCGGCACGCGAGCTCGCCGATCGTGCCGTGAACGAGCTGGGCGGCTGCGACGTCCTGGTGTGCAACGCCGCCTTCCAGATGGCACACCAGGAGCTCCAGGAGTTCCCGACCGACCAGATCGAGCGCACCTTCGCCACGAACGTGTTCGGCACGTTCTGGCTCATCCAGGCCCTGGCGCCCCAGCTCGAGGACGGGGGGTCGGTGATCGTCACGACCTCGGTGCAGGCCTACTCCCCCTCGGACCACCTGCTCGACTACGCCGCGACGAAGGCGGCGCTCAACAACCTGGTGGTCAACCTCGCCCAGGAGCTGGGCGCGAAGGGCACGCGGGTCAACGCCGTCGCTCCCGGTCCGATCTGGACTCCGCTCATCCCCGCGACCATGGAGCCGGAGAAGGTCGACGGCTTCGGCGAGGACACGCCCCTCGGGCGCCCGGGACAGCCGGTCGAGGTGGCCGCGGCATTCGTCTTCCTCGCCTCCGACGAGGCCAGCTACGTCTCGGGAACCGTCGTCGGCGTGACCGGGGGCAAGCCCGTGTTCTAGGTCCGTCGGAGCGCCCGTGCCCGGGTCTGGCCATGGTTCGAGGCACGCCGGACGGGGAAGCTGGCTGTCGGGCGAGAACGGGTGTTCGCAAAGCCCCGGGGAGGGGTGCGGCGTTGTTAGCGTCGGTCCAGTCGCAGCCCCCACGGTGCGGCACGACGCACCCGACGGGGGGTCCGGTACCCCGGGTGCGACCCATGGTCCAGCAGTGGCGCCATCTCCGTTCCCCCGCAAAGGACGAGACCGTGCCCCAGACCACCGCCCCCACCCCGAGCGCCACCGGCACCGCCGAGCCGCTCCCGCGCCACCACGACATCGACACCGACGTCGAGGACCTGGCCACCGCCGCCCGGGACACCACCGACCCGGGCACCGCCGCCGACCTGCGCGAACGGATGGTCCTGACCGCCCTGCCCCTGGCCGATGCGATCGCGCTGCGCTACGCCGGGCGCGGCATCGAGACCGACGACCTGCTCCAGGTCGCCCGCACCGCCCTGGTCAAGGCCGTGCACCGCTACCAGCCCGGCACCGGCCCCGGCTTCGCCGCGTTCGCCGCCCCCACCATCTCCGGGGAGGTCAAGCGCTGGTTCCGCGACCACGGCTGGTCGGTGCGACCCCCCCGCCGGATCCAGGAGCTGCGCGCCGCCCTGGTCACCGAGGAGGAACGCCTGCGCCACCACCTCGCCCGCGACCCCCACGACACCGAGATCGCCGCCGCCCTGACCGTCACCGCCGACGACATCGCCGAGGCCCGCTCCTGCTCCGCCGGCTACCACGCCACCTCCCTGGACGCCCCCACCCCCGCCGGCACCCCCCTGGCCGACCACCTCCTGACCACCGAGAACCACACCACCGCCATCGACCTGCACCACGCCCTGCGCCACGCCATCACCCACCTCACCGACCGCGAACGCCTCGTCCTGCGCCTGCGCTTCGTCGACGAGCTCACCCAGACCCAGATCGGCGACGCCATCGGCGTCTCCCAGATGCAGGTCTCCCGCATCCTGCGCACCACCCTCACCCGCCTACGCACCCACCTCCAGGACACCGACACCCCCCACACCCACACCCCCGCCGCCTGAGCGGCGGGGCGGGGACGTGGGGGTACGAGCCGGGGCCTGTGGCCCCCAACGTCCCGGGCGCCGCTCGTCGTGGTGATCGCACCCGCGGACTGCGAATGCCTGGTCCGCTACCGATCCCGCTGAGGGGAGCGCCCGGACAGTCACCCGCCCTCCTGATCCGCCTTGCCCGATCGGTTTGGCCGGGGACGCGTCGGGAACAGGAAGGGCGACACCGACAGGCAAAGGAGAGCACATGGCCCTGGAACCCATGCCCGAGACGAACCAGGCCCTGAGGACCATCGGCGCGTGGACCGAGCAGGACCTCGTCGCCGACCTGACGCATGCTGCCCGCCTCGTGGAGGAGGAGGTTCCCTCCTGCGTGGGGCTGAGCGTCTCGCTCCTCAAGGAGGGCCTGACCTTCACGATGGTCTCCAGCTCGCCGGAGATCGCGACGCTCGACGGGGTCCAGTACGCGGTCGGCGGCCCGTGCGTCGACGCGGTCGCACTCGGCGCGACGCTCGCCGGCGGAGGCGACGCCGCGGGGCTCCTCGGCGAGGACCGCTGGGCGGCGTTCGCCCGGGTGGGTGCTGCGCACGGCGTGCTCAGCACGCTCTCGATGCCGGTGCACACCGACGGCAAAGTCACGGGTGGGGTCAACTTCTACGCCTCGGCACCGGACGCCTTCAACGGCCACCACGACGCACTGGCCGCGATCATGGGCGCGTGGGCGCCCGGAGCGGTGCGGGACGCCGACCTTGCGTTCTCCACCCGCAGCGCGGCCCGGGACGCCCCGCAGCACATCGAGAACCGCGCCGTCCTCGACCAGGCGACCGGCGTCCTGATGGCCGAGCGCGGCGTCGACGAAGAGGCCGCCCGCGACGTGCTGGCGCAGGCCGCCGACCGGGCCGGGGTGCCGCAGGTCGAGATCGCACGCGCGGTGGTCCGTCCCCTGGCGTCCCGGACCGACGCCTAGGAACGACACCGAGCCCACGCGCCGTGCACTCACGCGCCGGGCCGCGGGGCGGTACCGTCCGGCGCATGCGTGTGTTCCTCCGGGTCGTCGCGGTGCTCCTTGTCCTCGTCGTCGTTGCCGGGGTCGCGGGCTACTTCTACGCCCGCCCGCTGCTCGAGACGGGCACGGGCTACGCCGCCAAGAACGCGTGCTCGGTGGTGCTCGTCGCCGACCGGGAGGACCCCGACACGGACCTGCCGCCCAGCCCCCTCGTCCCGTTCCTCACCGGGTACGTCAACGAGGCCGGCCGCTCGAGCACCTCGCAGATCCTGTTCACGCTCTCGACGCAGAAGGCCTGGTACACACCGGGCTTCGGCTGCACCGTGGCCGAGCGACGGCCGTCACTGGGCTCGGCCAGGAAGGTCAGCGGGGACCTCAACCCGCTCTCCGAGGCGCCGGCGCCCGAGGTGTCGCCGGAGGTCGAGGCGGCCCTCGACCGGGCCTTCGGTGACGACCTCCCGGCAGCGCGTGGCGAGGCGCTCGGCACCCGCGGCGTCGTGGTCCTGCGCGACGGACAGCTGGTGGCGGAGCGGTACGCCGACGGTTTCACCGCGGAGACGCCGCAGCTCGGCTGGTCGATGGCCAAGAGCGTCACCAACCTGCTCGTGGGCCGGTTCGTCCGCCAGGCCCGCCTCGCGGTCGAGGACTCCGAGCTGCGTCCCGAGTGGACCGACGAGCGCCGCGCGATCACCGTGGACCAGCTCATGCGGATGACGAGCGGCCTCACCTGGGACGAGACGTACGCCCTCGGCACACCCATCACCGAGATGCTCTACGCCGAGGACGACATGGCCGGGTACGCCGCGAGCCAACCCCTCGCGCACCAGCCCGGCACGTACCAGCAGTACTCCAGCGGGTCGACGAACATCCTGTGCGGGGTGCTCAAGGACCTCGCCGACGCACCGGATGCCGACCTCCCCCGCCAACAGCTCTTCGCCCCGCTGGGCCTGGCCTCGGCGACGTGGGAGGTCGATGCCGCCGGCACGCCGGTGTGCAGCTCATACCTGTGGGCCACGCCCCGCGAGTGGGCCGCGATCGGCCAGTTCGCGCTGCAGGACGGCGAGTGGGCAGGGGAGAGCCTGCTGCCGCAGGGGTGGATGCAGCAGTCCACGACTGCCACCGACGTCGCTCGCTCCGAGGAACGGGGCTACGCGGCCGGGTGGTGGGTCAACCGCCAGGCCGATGGCTCGCTGGTCGACCCCTCGCTCCCAGAGGACACCTACTGGGCGCAGGGGCACGACGGCCAGCGGCTCTACGTCGTGCCCTCCGAGCGGCTCGTCGTCGCGCGGCTCGGCTTCAGCCCGGAGATCGACCCGGAGAACCTGCGCACCGACGAGCTCGTCGCCGAGCTCGTCCGCCTGGGCGCCGGGGGCTGAGCACCGGCTGGGCTGTCGGGCTCGCCGGCCGGGGTGGTCCTCCTGGTCCGGCTCAGAGGGATGCCGTGACGGTCACGCGCCGGGCGTCGGCGACGTCGCCGAAGAAGGGCACGCAGGACACGTCGACCGTCGCACCGGCCGAACCCGCCGGAGCGGTGCACACGGTCTCCACACGGTCAGTGCCGGCGGCAGCGGACATCGTGAACAGCACCGGGAAGCCGTTGTCGTCCTCCAGGGTTGCCCGCATCCCGGTGACGTTGACGAGGGGCACCCCACCGCCCTGTTGCTCCAGCCGCCAGCCGTCCTCGACGACGGCGCGGGGCAGCTCGAACCCGTCGCCGACGGCGACGTCGATCCGCTCGCCGAGCCCCTCGGTCGGGAGGCCGCTCGGCACCTCGGTGGGGAAGGTGGAGGGAAGGCTGTCGACGACCTCGTCGGCGGCGCGGGACACGAGGAAGACCAGCGCGACGACCGCGACGGCCACGACCAGCAGAAGGGCCAGTCCCGCGATGAGGCACCCCTTCGCGAGCCCTCCGGATCCCTGCGGCGGCGGTGCCTGCCACTGCCCGCCGGGCGAGCCGTACCCGGCGGGGGAGCCGTAGCCGCCGGGCGCGGCGTACCCGCCGGGCGAGCCGTACGCACCGGGCGCGCCGTACGCACCGGATGTGCCGTACGCACCGGGTGCGCCCTGGTCGGCGGGGTACGTCACGGGCGGCGGGCTGCCGTACGTCGGGACGCCGGCGGCGCCGGCCCTCGCGGCCCCGGCAGGGTCTCCGGCAGGTGGCGTCGGCGAGGCCTGCGGGAGGACCTGGGTGCCCGACACGTCGAGCGCCTGGGTCTCGTCCACGGTCGAGCTCCACGACGGCGCGGGTGGGGGGGCGGTGGGGTCCATGGGCTCGGTCGGCGCCGGCATCCGGAACTGCTCGGTCCAGGCGGACCCGTCCCAGTAGCGCTCACGCCCGTCCGGCTGCAGGTGCCATCCCGCGGGTGCCGACATGTCGTCCTCCTCGGTGGTCCTGTGCGGCAGCGTAGTCCCCGCTCAGCGCGGCTCGAACACCGCCGTGAGGGCCTCGGCCCGCGCCGGTGCCCAGTCGGGTGGACGGGTCACGGCGGCCCAGGCGCGCAGGTGCGCGCCGGCCGAGTACATGTGGCCGTAGCCGTCGGGCACCTCCCCGGCGCTGGGCAGGTCGACGAGCACCTGCCACATCGTGAGGATCGGGAACCACCCCATCGCGGGCGAGACGTCGGGACCGCGCTCGTCGTCGGCGAGCCACTCCGGCTCGTCGAAGGCCAGGTCGGTGGAGAAGAAGACGACAGGGTCCGAGGCGTGCTGGAGGTAGGCCAGCCGGGTCGGCCCCCACGCCCCGGTTCCTCGGTCGAGTCCGCCCCGCTCGTCGGTGAAGCGCACGGTGCGCCCGTCCTCGTACACCGGCAGGGATGCCGGGCTGCCCTCGTCACGGCCCTCCTCGAGTCGTGTGTGCATGGCGTTGACGAAGGTCGGACCGACCATGAGGGCCCCGTCGACCGGCTCGTTGACGATGTTGACCGAGGTCAGCACGCTCTCGACGCCCAGGGAACCGAGGGAGAGCCCGTAGAGGTACAGCGCCGGCCGGTCGTCCTCGGGGAGCTCGGCCCAGCGCGTGCGCACCGCCTCGAACACCGCCCGCGACGTCTCCACGACCGCCTCCTGGTCGGCGAGCAGCGAGATCCAGCTCGGCAGGTAGGAGTACTGCACCCCGGCGATGGCGGTGTCACCGTTCCAGAGGTACTCGAGCGGGTCGGTGCCGTTCCGGTCGAGGAAGCCCATGCCGGTGGTCGTCGCGACGACGAGGACCTCACGCTCGAAGGCGCCGGTGCGCTCGAGCTCGGCGAGCACGAGCTCCGCTCGGGCCTGCGGGGTGGCGGCGCTCTGCAGACCCGCGTAGACCCGGATGGGCGTCCTGGCCCCCGGGCCGTTGACGGCCTCGAGCTGGGCAACGGTGGGTCCGCCCCGCACGAAGATCCGCCCGTACCTGCCGAGGTCCTCCCAGCGGGAGAGCGACTGCGCCGTGCCCGAGCGCTCCGGCGCCACGGGCCGGTCGGAGCTCTCGGAGCCCGCCCGGTCGCGTGGGGCGAAGATGGCGTTCGCCCCGCCGAAGAAGCCGTTGACGATGACCCCGGTCCACAGCCCCCAGAACATGATCCCGAGCAGCCCCACCCCGAGCACGAGGGCCAGGCGGGGGGGCAGGTGCCGGGCCAGCCACGAGACGGCGGCCCGCGTGCCCAGGCGGAGGACCCGGCCCAGCACGACGAGGGTGGCTGCGATGAGCGCGGTGACGAGCACGATCACCGGCCAGATCATCGGCGACGTCGCCGGCATCCCGAACATGGCGCGGATCTCGTTCTGCCAGCCGACCAGCCGCCATCCCGAGAGGACGGCGGCCCCGAGGCCGAGGCCCACGAGCCCGCCGAGCAGGGTGGTGCGAGCCCTCCCGCGGATGCCCGGGATCCCGAGGTAGGTCCACAGGGCGTGGGTCCCCGCCCCGGCGCCGTAGCCCACGGCGACCGTGACGCCCGAGACGATGCCCTGGACCCAGGCCGTGCGCGGCAGCAGCGAGGGCATGAGCGACGCGGCGAAGGCCCAGGTGGCGACGGTCAGCCCCACGCCCGACACCACCCGGTCGAGGACCGCCTCGGGTCGCCCGATCGAGGGCACCCACGGGCTCGCGCGGACGCGGAGCGCGGCCGACTCGACGAAGGCGACGCTCACGGGTGTCCTCGGGGCGGGCGGGTCGGTGGGGCAGGTGCACCAGGACGCCGGGGACGCCGGGTGCCACCTCCCGCGCCAGCCTAGGCCGGGTCCACGGCCCACGTCGGCCACTTCGAGGATGCCGACCCGGCGGACCCGGGGCGTCGGTGGATGAGAGGCTGCTCCCCAGGAGGTGGTCGGAGTGACCGATGTGGTCGTGACCCGCAACGAGGACCAGAACCGCTGGGAGGCCCGGGTCGACGGGACCCTCGCCGGCTTCGCCGAGTACCGGGAGACCGAGGCGCTCGTGATCTTCACGCACACCGAGGTGGATCCCGCGTTCGAGGGACGGGGGGTCGGCACCGCCTTGGCTCGCCATGCCCTCGACGAGGTGTTCGACGAGGGCACCCACCGGGTCATGCCGGTCTGTCCGTTCATCAAGGGCTGGATCGGCAGGCACCCGGAGTACCAGCACCTCCTCCACGGCGCCCCGCCGGCGCCCCGCACCGGCTGACCCGGCTCCCGGCGACCGGCCCGCTTCCTCGCCGGGCTGGCGGCGAGGTGGCGATGTGGACGCCCCTCGATCGTCATCCCGGTGAGCGCGACCACCCGGTGGCGCTCGGACGGACCTGACCAAGGAGATCGCGATGCGCTACATGCTGCTGATGAGCTACGCCGAGCCCGCCCCGGGTGAGATCCCCGAGGAGGCCGTCCAGGAGACCCAGGAGGCCTTCGGCGCCTACGGCCGGGCGCTGGAGGAGGCCGGCGTCCTGGTCGCCGCGGAGGTCCTGACCCCTGCCGCGTCGGCGACGACGCTCACCCTCCGGCGAGGGTCCCTCGAGGTCCAGGACGGCCCCTTCGCCGAGACCAAGGAGGCGCTGGCCGGGGCGTTCCTCGTGGACGTCCCCGACCTCGACGCCGCCCTGGGCTGGGCGGAGAAGTGCCCCGGCGCCCAGTTCGGGGTCATGGAGGTCCGGGCGTGCTGGACCTCGTTCCTGGACGGATCGTGGACGGCCCCCTGCCCGCTGTGACCGAGCCGGGTGAGCGTCGCGCCGCCCTGGTGCGGGCCGAGCTCTCGGCCCGCACCAGCTACGGCCGGCTGCTCGCCCTGCTGGCGGCGGGAACCCACGACATCGCCGGCGCCGAGGACGCCCTCGCCGACGCGTTCGAGCGCGCGCTGCGCCGGTGGCCGGTCGACGGCGTTCCCGAGCGGCCCGACGCGTGGCTGCTCACCGTCGCCCGGAACCGTCAGCGCGACGCCTGGCGCTCGGCCGAGAGGACCCGCACGACCCCGCTCGACCCGGCCGTGCACGCCCCGACCCGCCTCGACGTGGTCGACCCCGACGCCGTGCCGGACCGGCGGCTCGAGCTGCTGCTCGTGTGCGCGCACCCCGCGATCGCGCCGGGCGACCGCACGCCGCTCATGCTCAACACGGTGCTCGGCTTCACGGCAGAGCAGGTCGCTCGCAGCTACGCCGTCCCGACGCGCACGATGGCGACCCGTCTCGTGCGGGCCAAGCGCCGGATCCGGGACAACCGCATCCCGTTCCGGCTCCCCGACCGCTCGCAGCTGCCCGAGCGCATGGATGCCGTGCTCTCTGCCGTGTACGCGGCGTACGTCATCGAGTGGTCGACCGGCTCTCGCGAGCGGGACCTGCCGCCCGAGGCGCTGTACCTCGCCGAGGTGCTCGCCGAGCTGGTTCCCGACGACCCCGAGGTGCACGGCCTGGCGGCCCTCGTCGAGCTGTCGGCGGCTCGGCGGAACGCGCGCCACTCGTCGAGCGGTGCGTTCGTCCCGCTGGCCTCGCAGGACGTCACCGCCTGGGACGCGCCGCTGATCGCCCGGGCCCACGAGCACCTCCGAGCGGCCCACCCTGCCAGGGTCGTCGGGCGCTACCAGCTCGAGGCGGCCGTCCAGGCCGTGCACTGCGCCCGCAGGGAGACCGGCCGCACCGACTGGGCCACCCTTCTCGACCTCCACCGCTCGCTCGCCGTCGTGGCTCCCAGCCTGGGGAGCGCGACCGCGCTGGCCGCCGTGACCGCCGAGGTCGAGGGGACGGCGGCCGGCCTCGCCCTCCTCGATGCGGATGCCGAGCGCACGTCGCGGTTCCAGCCGGCCTGGGCGACCCGGGCCGAGCTCCTGTCGCGCCTGGGCCGGGCGGAGGAGGCGGCGACCGCGTACGACCGAGCCGTGGCACTCACCCACGACCCCGCGGAGCGCCGGTACCTCGAGGACCGCCGGGCCGCGCTGCGGACCTGACGCCAGGCCGCCGTCGACGCGGCGCGCGGTGGCAGGGTGGCGGCGTGACCGAACCGCACGGCATCCGCCTGCTCCTCCTCGCCGACACCCATGTGCCCGCGCGCGCCAAGGACCTGCCGGAGCAGGTGTGGGCGGAGGTCGACGCGGCGGACGTCGTGGTGCACGCCGGCGACTGGGTCGACGTCGCGCTCCTCGACCGCCTGGAGCAGCGGAGCCGGCGGTTGCTCGGCTGCTGGGGCAACAACGACGGCCCGGCACTGCGTGCGCGGCTCCCGGAGGTGGCCACCGCCACGCTCGAGGGGGTTCGTGTCGCCGTGGTGCACGAGACGGGCCCGCGACAGCATCGGGAGGAGCGGATGCGAACCACCTACCCCGACACCGACCTCCTCGTGTTCGGGCACAGCCACATCCCGTGGGACACCACGTGGGCCGGACTGCGGTTGCTCAACCCGGGCTCGCCGACGGACCGGCGACGGCAGCCGTTCTGCACGTACCTGACCGCGCGGCTGCACGACGGTGCGGTCCACGACGTCGTCCTCCACCGCCTGCCGGCATGTACGCCGCCGCGCTCCTGACGCCCTCTTGGGCCCGGAGTGTGTGTGCGAATCGGCGTGTGGGCGGCTGGTTTTCACACGCAACCGGCGCCGGCAGGGTGGCCGTCGTCGAATCAGCCGGTCTCGCGCAGGTACCGGCCGAAGTGCGGCACGGTGAAGGCGATCCGCCCGCGCTCGCCGGAGTAGATGAGCCCCTTCTTGAGCAGGGCGTCTCGCGCCGGCGACAGGGACTGCGGCTTGCGCCCGAGGTGCGCCGCCACGTCGGCGGTCTGCACGGCATCCGTGCCGTCGGTCAGGGCGGCCGCGACGTCGGCCATCGCGCGCAGGTACTCCCGCTCGCCCGGGGTCGCCCGCTCGAAGCGGGAGCCGAAGAAGCCGACGGCCAGCTCGGACTCGGCCTCCGGCGCCGCGACGGCGACGTCGGCGGCCGTCATCGGGGATGCCGGTGCGAGGTCCCAGACCGCCTTGCCGTAGGCCTGGATGAAGTACGGGTAGCCGCCGGTGGCCGCGTACATGGCCTCGAGCGCCTCCGTCGTGAAGCTCGCCCCCTCCTCCTCGGCCGGGAGGGCGAGGGCAGCGTCGGCAGCCGAGCGCTCGAGCCGGTCGATGCGCGAGTAGCGGAACAGCCTCTCCGAGTACGACTTCGACGCCGAGAGCACGGCGGGCAGATGTGGGAGCCCTGCCCCCACGACGATGACCGGGAGCCGGGCCTGGGAGATCTCGTGGCACGCCGCGCACAGGGCCGAGACGTCGTCGGGGCCGAGGTCCTGCATCTCGTCGACGAACACGGCGATGCCGCGGCCGGTGTCGGCGGCGAGGCCGCCGAGGTCGGAGAGCAGCTCGACGAGGTCGATCTCGATGTCACCTGAGTCCGCGCGCCCCTGCACGGCGGGAACCGGGATGCCCGGGTTCCACCGGTCGCGCAGCCTTCCCGTCCCACGCCCCGGCCCTCCCGCCGCCTCGCGCTGCGCGAACGCCTTGACGACGCCGAGGGCGTGGTCACCCGCGCCGCCCGCCGGACCGAGCTCGCGCACGGCCTGGTGCACCGCGGAGGCGAGCGGCCGGCGCAGGGACTGGTCGGGCCGCGCCTCGAGCTTGCCGGTCCCCCAGCCGGCCCGCACCGCTGCCGACCGCAGGGCGTTGAGGAGCACCGTCTTGCCGACCCCCCGCAGGCCCGTGAGCACGATCGACCGCTCCGGTCGCCCTCGGGCCACCCGCTCCAGCACGACGTCGAAGGCGTCGAGCTGCTCGTCGCGACCGGCGAGCTCGGGAGGGCGCTGGCCGGCGCCGGGCGCGTAGGGGTTCCGGACGGGATCCACGATCGGAGGGTATAGCGCTCTCTACCGCGAACGGCATACATCCGCAGACACTGGTACTCGTGTCGCGCCGGTGCACGCCGGTCTAGCGTGGGCGCGTGCTCGAGGCGGCGTGGTGGGGCTTCGTGGGAGGAGCCTCCCTCCTCGTCGGCGCCGTGCTCGCCCTCGTGCTCACAGTGGGTCACCGGGTCATCGGGCTGGTCATGGCGTTCGGTGCCGGCGTGCTCATCAGCGCGGCGGCCTTCGAGCTCACCGAGGAGGCATACCGGTCCGGTGGGGCCGCCGCCGCCGCGCTCGGGTTGTTCGCCGGGTCGCTGACCTTCTTCACCGGTGACCTGCTCATCGACCGCGGCGGCGGCCACCGACGCAAGAGCCCGGTGCACGGCGGCGTGCGACACCCTGAGCGCGAGCGGGCCACGGCGGTCGGCGCGTCGAGCGGCCTCGCGCTGGTGCTCGGGGCGCTGCTCGACGGCATCCCCGAGTCGGCGGCCATCGGGATCAGCCTCCTCGACGGCGGCGCCGTGGGCGCGGCGATGGTGGCGGCGGTCTTCCTGTCCAACATCCCGGAGTCCATGTCGGCGACCACGGGGCTTCGGGCGTCGGGACGTTCTCCCCGGTGGATCCTCGGGCTGTGGTCGCTCGTCGTCGCCTCGTCGACGGTTGCCTCGCTGCTCGGCTACGGCCTGCTCGGGAACGCCTCGGCGGGCACGGTGGCCTTCATCCAGACCTTCGCCGCGGGCGCCATCCTCACCATGCTGGCCGACACGATGATGCCGGAGGCGGTCGAGCACGCGGGCCGGCTCGTCGGGCTGCTCACGGTGCTGGGGTTCGGCGTCGCGTTCCTCATCGGCGTCGCTGCCTGACGCCCTCCGGCTCCGAGACGGGTGGATCACGGCACGGGGGCGTCTCAGGGCACGTCGGGCTGGCTGCCTCCCGCGGCCTCCATGGGCTTCCCGGCGGCGACCCAGGCGCGCATGCCGCCGGCCATGGTCGCGACCTCGTAGCCCTGCTGCGCGAGCCACGGCATCACGCGCTGGACCCGGCCGCCGGAACGGCAGGTGATGACCAGCGGCTCCTCCCGGTCGAGGAACGGCGCGAGCTCGTCGACCCTGGCCGGCAGCTCGGACATCGGGATGTGGACGGCGGTGGGGGCGTGCCCCCGGTCCCACTCCTCCTGCTCGCGGATGTCCAGCACAACGGCGTCGTCGGGCAGCGCGCTCACGGGCACCTCGGGGAACTCGCTCATCCGACCAGCATGCCAAACGCCGAGGAGGGCTCGGCCGTTCACTTGAGGAACTTGCTCGTCCTCCGGTCGGCGAGCGGCTTGCCACCGGTCTGGCAGGTCGCGCAGTACTGGAGCGAGGAGTCGGCGAACGAGACCTCGCGCACCACGTCGCCGCACTCGGGACACGTCTCCCCTGTCCGGCCGTGCACACGCATCCCGGCCCGCTTGGCGTCCTTGAGCTCCTTCGCGGGCTTGCCGGATGCCGCCGCGACCGCACCGGCGATCGTGCCCCGAAGTGCGGTGTAGAGGCGCTCCACGTCCTCGTCCTTCAGCGTCGCGGCGATGGCGAACGGGGACAGCTTGGCCACGTGGAGCACCTCGTCCGAGTACGCGTTGCCGACACCGGCGATCAGCGACTGGTCGCGCAGGAGCCCCTTGACCTGCATCCGGTGGCTCTTCACGATGGCCGAGAACCGCTCGAGGGTGAAGTCCTCCGCCATGGGGTCCGGGCCGAGCGAGGCGATGCCGGGCACCGAGCCCGGGTCGTTCACGATGTAGGCCGCCAGCCGCTTCTTCGTGCCGGCCTCGGTGAGGTCGAACCCGGAGGCATCGTCGAATCGGACGCGCAGCGCGATGGGCGACTTCCCCGGGCGCAGGACGGTCGCCGGCATCGCGTCGGACCAGCGGAGCCAGCCCGCTCGAGCGAGGTGGAAGACGAGATGCGTTCCGCCGCAGTCGAGGTCGACGAACTTCCCGTGGCGGTCGACACCATCCACCGGCGCCCCGACGAGCGCCTGGGGCGGCGGCGTGAAGGTCTTGAGCACCGAGATCGACCCCAGCTCCACGCCGGTCACGACGAGCCCCTTGGTCCGCCCGCGGAGAAAGTCGACGAGGGCCTGCACCTCGGGCAGCTCGGGCATGGCCCGACGCTACCGGTCGTCCCGCTCCCGCAGGAGGTATGCCGGTGGCGCCTCGAGCGGGTGCACCGTCGCCGCGGCGTGCTCCAGCAGGGACGGCCGCTCGGTGTCGCCGGACCAGATCGGGCGCACCTGGCCGGCGAGGGCGTAGCCGTCGGGCGCCCGCACGACCGGCACCTCGAGCTCCTCGGTCGGGGCGGGGAGGATGTCGTCGTTGGCGACGGGGACACCGTTGGCCAGCACCTGCTCACCGACCGACAGCTCACGGATCGCGATGCCCCGCACCCGGTCCGGGCGACGTGACGCGAACTCGGTGTAGAGCTTCGGGTCGTGCTGGCCGTCGTCGCCGATCAGGAGCCACTTGACGTGCGGCAGCTCGCGGGCCAGCCGGTGCAGCTGGGCGCGCTTGTGCTCCTGCCCGGACCGGAACCACCCCGTGTTCGTGGGTCCCCAGTCGGTCATGAGGAGCGGACCGGCCGGGTACCCGCTGCGCCGCAGGAACCGGGTCAGCTGAGGTGCGACGTTCCACGCACCCGTGGAGAGGTAGACGACCGGGGCCTCGGGCCGCCGGGCGACGAGCTCGCGGTACAGGGGAGCCATCCCGGGCACGGGATGACGGGCCCCCTCGGAGCGCATGAACGTGTTCCACGCGGCGATGAGCGGCCTCGGCAAGGACGTCGAGATCACGGTGTCGTCGATGTCGGAGATGATCCCGTAGGTCTGGCTGGTCCCCACGATGAGCACCGGAACCTCGATGGGCTCGGCCCGTGGGGAGCTGAGGTAGATCTGGTGCCACCCCGGCGCCAGGCCGTGCCCGCGGACCGTGAGGTCGATGTGCCCGGCCCGGTCGGTGCGCGTCGTGACCAGCCGGTCCTCGACGCGGATGGTCACCGGCTCGTCCATGGCGGGCGCCGCGATGAACGCGCGCCACCCCCGGGTCTCGAGCTCGACGGCGCGCAGCCGTGCGGCATACGTCTGCTCCTCCGGCTCTTCCGGCGGTCGGTCGCGGCTCAGCACCACGCGAGAGAGAACCCGCAGCTGGGCGACGCTGCCGTAGCCCGTGAAGGGCACGATGCGGGTTCCCCAGCCGCGAGCGTGCAGCACGCTCGCCAGGCGACCGTGCCACGCATCCTCGACGAGCGCTGCGGCATGGGGTCGCGGCATGGTTCCGATGCTAGGGCAGCGAGCTGGCGTGGGCCCGGAACGCACCTGACACCATGGCCGGATGCCGCGCGCCCACCGCAAGCAGTCACGGTCAGCGCCGCCGGGCTACTTCGACTGGGAGGCGAGCGGCCTGCGGTGGCTGCGGGAGGCAGGAGGTGCCGCCGCGGTCGAGGTCGTGGGCGCCGGCCCGCACCACCTGGACCTGACCCTCCTGGCAGAGGTCCCCCCGAGCCGGGAGCACGCCGAGCAGCTCGGGCGAGCGCTGTCGGTCACGCACGCCGCCGGTGCCCCGGCCTTCGGCAGCGGCCCGCCGGGCTGGGCGGGTGACGGCTGGCTGGGGCCGCTGAGCGAACCGTTGCCGCTGCTCCTCGGCTCCTGGCCGCACTGGGGGGAGTTCCTGGCCACCGCCCGCATCGCACCCCTGGTGCGGCTGGGCCGCGACCGCGGGGTGCTCGAGGCAGGCGCCGCCGCCGTGCTCGACCGGTTCGCCACCGCGGTCGCCGAGGGCCGGTTCGACACCGGCGAGGCCCCTGCCCGCCTCCACGGCGACCTGTGGTCGGGCAACCTCCTGTGGACCACCGACGGCGCGGTGCTCATCGACCCTGCGGCGCACGGTGGGCACCGCGAGGCCGACCTGGCGATGCTGGCGCTCTTCGGGTGCCCGCACCTCGACCGCGTGCTCGCGGCCTACGACGAGGCGGCGCCCCTCACCGATGGCTGGCGGGACCGTGTCCTGCTCCACCAGGTGCACCCGCTGCTCCTGCACGCGGTCCTCTTCGGCGGGTCGTACACAGCCCGGGCCGTGTCTGCGGCCCGCGTCTACCTGTGATCACGGCACCGGCGACCGCGCCTCCGGGCAGGTGCAGGGGATGCCGCCGCACCTGGGGCACCCGGCGGCATAGCGCTCCACCGCGAGGGTGAGGTCGACGCCCACCTGGTTGGCCAGGGAGGCCACCCAGGCCAGGACGTCGGCGAACTCGTGCTCCCGCTGGGCCTGGCCGCCCTTGCGGACCGCCTGCGCCAGCTCACCCACCTCCTCGGCGAGCCAGGCCACCGTGCTGGGGACGCCACGCTCGCGGTCCCGGGCACCGTAGGTGCGCTCGATGACGTCCTGGAGCCGGGCGAGGTCCATGCGGGGGAACCTACCCGGTCAGTTCAGCGAGGCCCCGCTGGGACGGGGCGGGGTCGGCAGGGCCCCGAAGCGGTCGACGATCGCCGCCTCCCGGCGCAGCAGGGCCAGCACCGTGCGAACCCGCGTTGCCGCGTCCGGGCCGTCCAGGACGCGCTGCCGGTCGCTCGGGTCGAGCACCATCCGCTCCGCCAGCCGGTAGGCCACCTGTCCCGGAGGCGCCTCCACCGGCTCGGCGTCGGTCCCCAACCGTTCGAGGTACGCGGCGTGCTCGCGAAGCGCGCGATCCACGAGGGCCCCGACCTCCGGGTCGGCGCCGACGTCAGGTTCGTCCAGCCAGGAGACCCGGCCGGTGGTGTACGGCGTCCCGGCCAGGTCGTCGACGGCCTCGAGGCTGAACCGGCGGACGCCCGTGGCGACGAGGTGCACCATCGTGCCGATCGAGCTGTCTGCCAGAGCCATCGCGTCGACCCTTGCCTCACAGCCGATCCCGTGCAGGTCGCGTACCGACTCAGGCCCCACCTCGTGCCCCTGGCGGATGAGGAGCACCCCGAAGCGGCGAGCGTCCGGGTCCTGCTGGGCGAGGGCGCGGGCGAGCTCGAGGTACCGCGCCTCGAAGAGCTGGAGCGGGAGCCGGGCGCCGGGGAACAGGACGCTGCCGAGCGGGAAGAGCGGGAGCGACGGCATACGTCACTGTAGGTCCGGCTTGCCGGCACGTGACAGGGCTGCCGGACCGGGGTGTCGAACGTGAGGGCGATCGACGGGCGGCGACGCGGCATCCGGGCGGTGCACCGTGGTCATCGGCGTCGGTCCGGGTCGCGTAGGATGGAGGAACGCGGACCGCCTTCTGCCTCGGGCCGCGCTTCTTTGATGTCGATGCCAACGCATCGGGACCTCGTCCCGGCGCGGCGCCGCGCCCCAGAGCCCGCCCGGCAGAACATCCCCCGTCGACGCCGACCTCCCGTGTCCGCGACGACCCACGCACCAGAGAGACCACCTGTGCCCACCACCTCCTTCGGCGCGCTCGGCGTGCCCGCCCCCCTCGTCGACGTCCTCGCCACCCGCGGGATCACGACGCCGACGCCGATCCAGGCGGCGACCCTTCCCGACTCCTTCGCCGGTCGTGACGTCCTCGGCCGCGGCCGCACGGGGTCCGGCAAGACGATCGCCTTCCTCCTTCCGCTGCTGACCCGGCTGTCGCAGAGCCCTTCCCGTCGCCAGCCGACGCGTCCGCGGGCACTCATCCTGGCCCCGACGCGCGAGCTCGTGGCGCAGATCGAGGAAGCCATGACACCGCTGGCGCGGACCCTTGGTCTGACGTCCCAGACGGTCTTCGGCGGTGTGGGCCAGGGCCCGCAGGTCTCCGCCCTCCGGCGCGGGGTCGACGTCGTCGTGGCGTGTCCGGGCCGCCTCGAGGACCTCATCGGGCAGCGCCACGTGTCGCTCGACGCCGTCGAGGTCACCGTCATCGACGAGGCCGACCACATGGCCGACCTCGGCTTCCTGCCGGCGGTGCGGCGACTGCTCGACGCCACCCCGACGCGAGGGCAGCGCATGCTCTTCTCCGCCACCCTGGATGCCGGCGTCGGCGTCCTCGTGTCGCGGTACCTCCACCAGCCGGTCACGCACGAGGCCGACTCGGCGCAGTCGCCGGTGTCGACCATGGCGCACCACGTCCTCCACGTCACCCCGGACGGCCACCTGCCGGTCCTCCTGGACCTCGTCGCGGCGCCCGGGCGGACGGTCGTCTTCACCCGCACGAAGCACCGCGCCAAGAAGCTGGCGCGCCAGCTGAACGGCTCGGGCGTGCCCGCCGTCGAGCTGCACGGCAACCTCAGCCAGAACGCCCGGACGCGCACGATGGACGCGTTCCACGGTGGCGAGGCGCGCACGCTCGTCGCGACCGACATCGCGGCCCGCGGCATCCACGTCGACGACGTCGCCCTGGTGATCCACGCCGACCCCCCGGTCGAGCACAAGGCCTACCTGCACCGCTCCGGACGCACGGCCCGGGCCGGTGCCTCCGGCACGGTGATCACCCTCATGACCGACGACCAGGTGCGTGACGTGCGCGACCTCACCCGCAGGGCCGGCGTGCGCGCCACGACGACCCGGGTCCACGCCAGCCACCCGCTGCTCCAGGAGCTCGCCCCCGGCGACCGCTCGTTCGAGGGTGGCTATGCCGCACCGGTGGTCGCGTCACCGCCGCGCCAGGGTGGCAGGTCGGGCTCCGGCGGTGGCCGCGGGGTCGGCGGCGGCCGCGGCGGGTCCGGCGGCGGCCGCGGTGGGTCCGGCGGTGGCCGCGGTGGCTCCTCGGGTGGCTCGCGCAGCACGAGCAGCGGCGGCCAGCGTCGCGGCTCCGGGCCGGGCTCGGGATCGAGCGCCACCGGCGGACGACCGGCATCCGCACGGCCGGCTCGCTCGGCCGCGTCGTTCTCGGAGCGCTCGGGCGGACGCCGCTCCCGCTGACGCCCGGGCGTCCCAGAGCGGGCGCCTCGAGCACCTGCGCCCTGGAGCAGCGCCGGCCGGGTCAGCCGGCCGTGGGCTGGGCGAGGCCCACGGCTGTCGCGGGCGAGCTCGTCGCCGCCTGCCGAGCGTCCCCGGGCTCCACCCCGGCCACCTCGACCGCCCAGCGCAGGCAGTCCGCCAACGTCGCGGTGCTTCCGGCGATCACGCCGCCGCCGGTCGTCCGGGCCACCCCGCCCGTGACCTCGACCTCGAGGGTGCCGAGCAGGTGGGTGCCGTCCTCGAGCCCGGTGGCGGACGTGGAGTCCGACACCAGCGCGACCGCCCCCGGTCCCACTGTCTCGAACACCATCCGCACGACCTCGGGGGACACGTGTACCCCGTCGGCGATGAGCTCGACGACGGCCTCCCCCCGCGCCGCGGCCGTGAGCGCCGCGGCGGCCGGGCCACCCCCGCGATGGTGGAAGGGCGGCATCCCGTTGAAGAGGTGGGTGACGAGGGCCGGCGCGCCCTGACTGTCGGTGATGGCGGTGATCGTCCTCGTCACGACCCCGGCGTCGGCGTCGGTGTGCCCCACGGCCGGCCGGATGCCGTGCCCCACCAGCGTGCGCACCAGGGCGTCGCTGCCCGGCAGCTCGGGCGCGAAGGTCAGCTGGCGGATCGCGGAGGGGGCTCCGGCCTCCGCGGCCACCGCCACCAGGCGCTCGACGAGCCCTGGGTCCGGGTCGAGCAGGGCGGCGGGATCGTGCGCCCCGCGCCGGGCGGGCGACAGGAAGGGCCCTTCGAGGTGGATGCCGGCCAGCTCGCCGCTCGCGACCAGGCTCGCCAGCACGCCGACCCGCGCCTCCAGCTCGGCGGGCGGGGCCGAGACGAGGCTCGCCACCACCGCGCTCACCCCCTCCCTGGCGAGGTGCGCGAGGGCGTGGCGCGACGCGTCTCGCGACGAGCCGAGCTCCGCCCCGGCCGCCCCGTGGCAGTGGATGTCCAGGAGGCCCGTCACGCCGCTCGACGCTACCGGAGCGTGGCGGCCGCCGGCCGGGAGCGCTGTCCGGGGGTGGGCGGCGGTCCCTCGTCCGGCGGCTAGGTTGACGCCCATGGAGTGGGTCGACGGGGTGTGGGTGCGCGTGCTGCCCGAGGAGGGCGTGGCTCTCTCCGGCACCCCGGTGCTGCTCGTCCTCGTGGCGGCCCTCGTGGCGGTCGCCGTCCCTGCGGTCTGGCGGGTGCTGCGTCTCGGGGTGACCCTGGTTCACGAGCTGGGCCACGCCGGAGTCGGCATCCTCTGCGGCCGCCGCTTCACCGGCTTCGTGCTGCGCGGCGACATGTCGGGCCACGCCGTGACCGTCGGTCCGACCCGTGGCGCCGGGCGGGTGCTGACCACCTGGGCCGGTTACCCGGCCCCGGCCCTCGTCGGGGCGGTCCTGGTCTGGCTCGCCGTTCGCGGGTGGTCCGCGCCCGCGCTCACCCTGACGCTCGCCCTGCTCCTCCTGGCGGCGCTGTGGGTCAGGTCGGCATTCACCGTGGTGGTCGTGCTTGGGGTCCTCGTCGGTGCCGGGGCGCTCTGGTGGCGGGGATCGACCGAGCTCCAGGCGCAGGTGCTCGTGGCAGTGGGCGTCGTGCTCGTGGTCGGCGCCTGGCGACACCTGGGGGCCGTGCTCGCCGCGCGGGCCGACCGCGTGAGCGACCCCGCCGTCCTGGCGCGCCTCACCCGCGTCCCCCGGCTGGCCTGGAACGCCTCGTTCGTCGCCGCCTGTGGCCTCGCGTCGTGGTGGGCCGTACGGACGGTCCTGGATGCCGCCGAGATCACCACCGCCTGACCGAGCTCGGTAGGCACAGGTCTACGGTGGGGTCATGGGATACGAGTACAAGGTGGTCGAGCTGCGGGAGAAGATGATCGGCGGCAAGGTGTCCGGTGACCGGCTCCAGAAGCTGCTCAACGAGCACGCGGCCCAGGGATGGCGCCTGCGCGCCATCACCAGCGCCGACGTCAAGGGCCGGGTGGGCCCCGGCGGTGTCGAGGGGCTGCTCGTCACCTTCGAGCGGGCGGTCTGAGGGCCCGACCGGCAGGCCGGCGGTGCGCCCGACACGTGGACCAGGCGCGGGTCGTCCACAGGGCGGCGACGACCAAACAGGGGCTGGAGCAGGAGGCGAGGGCCGCGGGGCCCGGTCGCTGTCCAGCCCGAACCCGTCGGTCACGGTGACCCGCTGGCTGACGTTGCCGGGAAACACCACGAGGAGGAACGCCGCCGTCAGCCAGCCGACGAGCGGCTGATGGCGGGCGGGCACGACGAGAAGCCCCAGCCCGAGGACGACCTCCACCACCCCGCTGAGCCAGATCACGAGGTCCGACCCGGCATCCACGGTGGCACCTGCGCCCGGAACGCCTCCGTGGCGATGAAGTGCGACACTCCGGCGACGCCGAGGAACAGTCCCAGGCCGGTGCGCACGGCCCTGCGCGCCAGGTCGTCCGGCCATGACGGAGCCCTGAGGATGCCGGACCGGCCGCCGGGCGTCTCGGGGTGCATGCCTCGACACAACGGCACCGGCCTGAGGGTGGTTGGTCAGCGCCAGTGCGGGGCAGCAGTTCCGTCCCACCGACTCCGACCCCTACTACATCGTCGAGTCGGACAAGACCCGTGCCCGGGCCGCCCACAAGGAGTCAGCACTCACGAAGAAGCCCTGACCGCCCACCTCCCCGAGCTGAGCGGGGCGCGTACCAGCCCGCACTCTGGCGTCCGACGACGCAGCCACCCGGGCGCTGACGGTCGGCCCGGTCAGCCGACGGGGATGACGACGCGGGTCCGCCAGGTGGCGGGGTCACCGGCGGGCTCGGAGAGGTACTCCTCCCACATGTCGCCGCGCGGCTCGAGGTCCCGCCCCGACATCCATGCCATGACCTTCCCGTATGTCCCGGGGAGGCTGTCGTACGAACCGACGTGCACGGCGACCGCGGCCGCCCCGCCGGGGCGCTCCTCGACGACGACTCCGCCGTCGGGCATGTGCACGTCGCCGGCGACGGGGAAGCCCGCCGACACGTCGACGGTGTCGGTCGGCATGCCGTGGTACCAGCCGAAGGGCGGCCCGCTCACCGTGCCCCCCGCCTCCGGCACCACGGTCATCACCTCCTCGAACGCGTGCCCGAAGAACTCCGACATCTCCTGAACCGGGATCCTGCGGCGCACCCGCGCCACCGTCTCGGGGGGAACCTCCACCAGCTCGACATCGACCATCGCCGACTCCTTCTCGTTCCTCCACCATGGCACCGGCCACGGTGGTGCTGCCAGAGCGAGGCGGCGTCTCGTGCGTCACGCCGGGCGGCTGTGGTGAGTGCGCGGTGTGGGCGCGAAGCCCTACCGTGGTGTGGGGTCACGACGGGAGAGGAACCGGAGCGGAAGGGCGAGGCGGCACATGAGCGGCACGGGTGACAGGAAGACAGCTCCCACCTACGGGCGACGTCGCGGCCTACCTCGCCACCGTGACCGACGAGCGTCGCCGAGCCGATGCCGTGGAGGTGGTCGACCTGATGCGCTCGGTGACCCAGGCAGCGCCGCGGATGTGGGGCTCGTCCATCATCGGCTTCGGCCGCCAGCCCTACCGCACCGCGGACGGCATCCGGCGCGAGTGGTTCGCCGTCGGGGTCGCGCCGCGCAAGGCCGCGCTCACGCTGTACGGCCTGACCTACTACGGCACCAACTCCGACCTCCTCGAGCGGCTGGGTCCCCACACGACCGGCAAGGGGTGCCTCTACCTCAAGCGGCTGGCGGACGTCGACCGTGAGGTCCTCACCGAGCTGATCCGGCGGGCGTGGGCGGAGAACCACGAGCCTCCCTCCTGACCGGGTGGGGGACAATCGGGAGCGATGACGCTCACCGACCGCCTGGCCGCAGCCTCCGCAACCGGCCCCGATGCCGCGTTCGACGTCTTCCTCGACTGGGCGGGTGAGCGGGGGTTCTCCCTGTACGCCGCCCAGGAGGAGGCGGTGCTGGCGCTCGCGGAGGGGGCACACGTCGTTCTCGCGACGCCGACGGGCTCGGGGAAGTCGCTCGTCGCCGTGGCGGCCCATGCGCAGGCACTCGCGGAGGGGCGGCGCAGCTGGTACACCGCACCGATCAAGGCCCTGGTCAGCGAGAAGTTCTTCGCGCTCGTCGAGATCTTCGGCGCCGGGCAGGTCGGGATGCTGACCGGTGACGCCGCAGTGAACCCCGATGCCCCGATCATCTGCGCGACCGCCGAGGTGCTGGCCAACCACGCCCTCCGAGACCGCGAGCTGGCCGACATCGGTCTCGTCGTCATGGACGAGTTCCACTTCTACACCGAGCCCGACCGCGGCTGGGCGTGGCAGGTACCCCTGCTCCTGATGCCCGAGACGCAGTTCCTCCTGATGTCCGCGACCCTCGGTGAGACCCGGGGGTTCGAGCAGGACCTCGTTCGGCGCACCGGGCGCGAGACGGTGGCCGTCACCGCCGCCGAGCGGCCCGTGCCCCTTGAGTTCTCGTGGGTCCTCACACCGGTGCACGAGACCCTCGAGCTCCTGATGCGAGACGATCGGGCGCCGGTCTACGTCGTGTCGTTCACGCAGGCCGCCGCCGTGGAGCAGGCCCAGGCCCTGATGAGCGTCGACATCGTCTCGTCGGCGCGCAAGGCCGAGATCAAGGAGGCGGTCGGGGGCTTCCGCTTCGGCAAGGGGTTCGGCGTCACGCTGCGCCGGCTCGTGCTGCACGGGATCGGCGTGCACCACGCCGGGATGCTGCCGAAGTACCGGCGGCTCGTCGAGACCCTCGCGCAGGCCGGGCTGCTCGCCGTGATCTGTGGCACCGACACCCTCGGGGTCGGCATCAACGTGCCGATCCGCACCGTGCTGCTCACCTCGCTGACCAAGTACGACGGCCGCAAGCAGCGAGTCCTCCGGGCGCGGGAGTTCCACCAGATCGCGGGGCGCGCGGGCCGGGCGGGCTTCGACACGATGGGGTACGTCGTCGTGCAGGCGCCGGAGCACGTCGTCGAGAACGAGAGGGCCCTCGCCAAGGCGGGTGACGACCCGAAGAAGCGCCGCAAGGTCGTCCGTCGCAAGCCGCCCGAGGGCGCGCTCTCCTACACCCTCGCCACCTACGAGCGGCTGGTCGGTGCCGAGCCGGAGCCGCTGAGCTCGAGGATGCGGGTCAACCACGCGATGGTGCTCAACGTGCTCGACCAGTGGGAGGGGCAGCAGGCGGCGCTCCACACCCTCCTGCTCGACAACCACGAGGACGAGGGCCGCCGGGCGGCGCTGGTCGAGCGAGCCGTCCAGGTGCTCGGCTCCCTCCTTCGGGCCCGGGTCGTGGAGCCCGACGACGGGTCCACCGTGGAGGACTGGCTACCCGACGAGCTCGAACCGGCACCGGCATCCACGGATGTCGGCCCAGCCACGACACGACCGGGGCTCGCCCCGGCGGAGCCGGAGACCGAGGATGGACCGGAGTCTCACGAGGGACCCGACGCCGGTGACCTCGGCCCCATCGGCGAGCTGCTCGCGGCGGCCGGCCGCGCCGCGCCCCTCCCCACCCCCCCGCCTCCCCGACTTCGTCTGCCAGATGGTCGCGACACGCCGGCAGCCGGCCGCGAAACCGGCATCCTGACAGACGAAGTCGGGGAGCAGGGGCCGGCCAGCCGGCTCGAGGCGTTCCTGCGCGGTGACGGGCGCCGCTACGCCGAGGGGCCGTTCCAGGTGGCCCTCGACCTGCACGACGGCTTCGCGCTGAACCAGCCCCTGTCGGCCTTCGCCCTGGCGACGCTCGAGATGCTCGACCCGCAGGCTCCCGGGTACGCCCTCGACGTCGTGAGCGTCATCGAGTCCACCCTCGACGACCCGAGGCCGGTGCTCATGGCGCAGCGCTTCGAGGCGCGCGGTGAGGCGGTCGGGGCGATGAAGGCCGACGGCATGGACTACGAGGACCGCATGGACGCCCTCGACGACGTCACCTGGCCCACGCCCCTCGCCGAGGAGCTGGAGGCGGCCCTGCGGGTCTACCGGCAGCGGCACCCGTGGGTCGACCCCCGAGACCTGTCGCCCAAGTCGGTCGTCCGCGAGATGTACGAGCGGGCGATGACGTTCGGGGAGTTCGTGGCCCACCACAAGCTGGCCCGGGCCGAGGGCGTCGTACTGCGCTACCTCACCGACGCCTACCGCGCGCTGCGCTCAACCGTCCCGACCTCCGCGCGGACGGAGGAGCTCGACGACCTCGTCGAGTGGCTCGGTGAGGTGGTGCGGCACACCGACTCGAGCCTCCTCGACGAGTGGGAGGAGCTCGCCCACCCCTCCGACGAGCCGGTCACCGAGGTCCGCGCGCCGGCGGAGGGTCGGATGCTCTCGGCCAACCCTCGCGCGCTCGGCGTCATGGTGCGCCAGAGCATGTTTCGGCGGGTGGAGCTGCTGTCCCTCGGTCGGTATGCCGCCTTGGCCGCGCTCGACGGCGGCCTCACCGAGGAGCAGTGGAGGGCGGGTGCAGCCGGGTACCTCGCCGAGTACCACGCGATCGGCACCGGCCCCGAGGCACGTGGCCCGGGGCTCTTCCGCATCGTCCCGAACGGGAACCGCTGGCTGGTCACCCAGATCCTCGACGACCCCGAGGGCGACCGCGACTGGCGCATCACCGCCGAGCTCGACGTGGCCGCGACCGACGCAGCCGGTGAGCTCGTGCTCCTCGTCACAGGGCTCGGTCCGGCCTGACGCCCGCTGGGGGCAGATCGGGCGGCGGCGGCAGGAGCCGGCCAGGCCCGGTGCTCCCTGCCCTGGGGCCGGCTCACGAGCCGACCCGAACGACGTCTGCGGCGGACGGCTCGCCGCTAGCGTGACGAGGGTGACGACGCTGCGGACCGCGACGGTCCACGACCTCCCGGGGGTCTACCGCGTGTGCCTGCGGACGGGTCTCCGCGGCGGCGACGCGAGCGACACCTACGCCGACCCGGACCTCCTGGGTCACGTGTGGGCCGGTCCCTACCTCCTCTTCCCGGATGCCGTCGCACTCGTCCTCACCGACACCAAGGGCACCGGCGGGTACTGCGTCGGTGTCCCGGACACCGAGGCGTTCGAGCAGTGGGTGGAGGACGTCTGGTTGCCGCCGCTGCGCAGGCACTATCCCCGGCTGAGCGGCACCGGTCCGGACGCAGCCCTCATCGAACGCCTCCACCACCCACCGAGGACGGATGCCGCCCTGACGGCAGGTCATCCCGCGCACCTGCACGTCGACCTCCTCCCGCATCTGCAGGGGCAGGGCTGGGGGCGTCGGCTGATGGACGCCATGAGCGACCGCCTCGCTTCGGCGGGGGCTCGTGGCGTGCACCTCGGCGTGGACGAGGGCAACCCAGACGCGCACGCGTTCTACGAGCGCCTCGGCCTCACCGAGCTCCGCCGCTCGAGCGGTGCACGGTACTTCGGCCGGAACTTCACTCCCGGCTGACCCCTTGAGCGTCCGCAGCCACACCGGACGGGAGGTCAGGGGCGTCGAGCGCACAGTGGCCGAGCGGTCGGCTCACCTCGACCACAGTGCCGTCCTCGGCATCCTCGCGCTCGATGGCGGCCATCCGCGCGATGGCGGCGTCCTGGGCCGCCGTCGCGACGTTGACGACGTCCTGGCACATAGCCACCAGCGCCAGCCACTCCGCAGTCGACCGCGTCGCCGGCGGCTCGTGAAGCGGCCTGGAGCAGCGCGCCGAGATCGACGTCTCCGGCGACCCGCACGTCCTCATCCATGCCACACCCCCTGAGGCTCCCCAGACGCTGTCCCCCAACGCCTTTGGGCTTACAGCCACGCTACCGCTGACCACCGACACAGGGCAGCAGCACCGGACCCCTCGGAGGCCCGCGGGCTACATCGGTGTCGACGAGGCGTCGATCTGCTGGGACAAGTACTGCGGCAGACCCACGCGCATCAACGCCTCGATCTGCGCCTCGAACCAGTCCGCGTGACGTTCCTCGTCACGGACCATCTCCTCGAACACGGCCGCCGTGCCGTGGTCGCCCAGGTCGTGGCACGCGTGGGCGGAGGCGTTGAACTGCGCGACCGCCGCGACCTCGCTCTCGAGGGCCAGCCGAAGCATCTCCTCCGCGTCCTCACCGATGCGCATCGCGTTGAGGCGCTGGACGTTCGGGTGGCCCTCGAAGAAGAGGATCCGCGTGATGAGCGCGTCGGCGTCCTTCATCTCGTCGATCGAGAGGTCGTAGAAGACCTTGCCCAGCCGCGGGAATCCCCACGCGTCGAGCATCCGCGCGTGGAGGAAGTACGTGTTCGTCACGGTCAGCTCGAACGTCAGTGCCTCGTTGAGCATCTCGACGACCCGGGGGTCAACTGGCCGCATGGCACACCTCGACATCGTCGGCGACGGGACGCGCCACATGCTCGCACACGAGGCGCCGCACCGAGAACACGCACGCTCCACAGTCGCGACCGGCGCCCGTCGTCCGGCACACGTCGCCAAGGGTCCCGGCCCCGGTGGCGACGGCTGCCCGCACCGCCCCATCGGAGACGACGTGGCACTGACAGACGATCACGGACTCTCCCTCTCGCACAGGTAAGGGTCACCTAACCAGAGTGTCGGCCACGGGACAAATCCGGGCACGAGTCCTTCCGCAGGGCGGAACGCCATCGCCGTCCACCACCGGTGGCAGTCACCCCGCCCGCCGGTCCGGATGCGCGCGTGACCGGGGCAGCCGGACCCAGCCGGTGCGCCGTGATCGCGTTCGTCGACCGGGCGGCGAGCCCCGACGCGAAGACCATCCGCAACAGGCTCTCCTGGACCACCCGCCCCACCGGTCCCGGGATCTTGGCACTGCTGCTGCGGGCGCCCGCCCGGACGACCGCCTCCACGCGCCCACGCCGCGCCCGCTCGTACACCGCGAACGGACCCCCCTCGGATGCCGGGAGCTCGCCTCGCTCGTGCCGGGCCAGGCACCGGGCGAGCACGACGGCGTCCTCCAGGGCCATCGCCGCACCCTGGCCGCTGCTCGGTGACGGCGCATGCGCCGCGTCGCCGACCAGGACGGTCGACCCCGTCCACCAGGTCGGCACGTGCGCCAGGTCGTGGGTGTTGTCGCCGGCCAGCTCCAGCCTCCCGGATGACACGAGCTCGGCCGCGGGACCGGCATCCTCCGAGACCAGCCCGCCCAGCCAGGCGAGCCAGCTCTCGTCGCTGGTCGCCGCCCGTTCGGAGTGTGAGATCGCGGCCCGCGGGACGTTCACGAACCACACGACGTCCCCCGTCGCGAGGGGGTGCGCCCCGAAGAACGACCGCCGGCCGAACACGAAGTGCCATGCCTCGGGGGTCAGCTCGCCCGCCAGCGGAGAGGCGGCGCTGATGCCGCCGAAGTTCGTCAGCCCCACGTACCGCGCCGCAGGTGCGGCTGGATCCAGCTCCTGGCGGATCCGCGACCGCACGCCGTCGGCACCCACCAGCACGTCGCCCCCAAGAGTCGTCCCGTCCGCCAGGGTCACCGACACCGCCGACACCGCCGACACCGCCGACCCCTGAACCGACACGCCGTCGTCGTCGCGCCCTCCCTCACCCTCACCGTCGTCGCCCGGGCCCCCGTGGCCCACGCCCCGGCTGGAGACCCCCAGCCGGAGCTCCGCTCCTGACTCCACGGCGGCCTCCGCGAGCAGGGCCGCCAGCGCCGAGCGCTTCATCGTCAGGGCCACCGTGCCGTCGTCGAGCGGCACACCGAGACCGACGTCGCCAAGGTGCCGGCCCGTCGCCCCGTACATGCGGTTGGTACGCGTCGGATGGCCGACCCGTCGTGCCCGCTCGAGCACGCCAAGCTCTGCCAGCGCGTCGAGCCCGTTGGGCGCCACCGTGATCCACGACCCCTCGTCCGGGTCGAGAACCTCCCGGCGCTCGACGAGGGTGACCTCCATGCCGAGCTGGGCGGTGGCCAGCGCCACGGCGGGCCCGGCGACTCCACCCCCCACGACGAGTACTCTCATGACCGATCCTTCATACGGAGTTCGTATATTTCGATTTTCGAAGGGTATGCGCATGGCCACGCGTCGTCAAGCGGTCGCCGAGCTCGGTGCCGCACTCCAGCGGTACCAGCGCAGCGTGCAGTCCTACGACGACGCCGTGGGCCGGGCCCTCGGCCTCGGCCCGGCTGACCTGCGCTGCCTCGACTGGCTGGTCGACGGACCCAAGACCGCCGGCGTCCTCGCCGCCGCCACCGGGCTGCGACCGGCCGCCACGACCGCGCTCCTCGACCGCCTCGAGGCCCGGGGGCTCGTCGAACGGGTCCGGGACGACCGCGACCGCCGACGCGTGCTCGTGGCGATGACGGAGGAGGGGATGCGGAGCACCTACGCCATGTACGCCCCCCTCGTCGACGAGGGTCAGCGGCTCCTCGGGCGGTACACCGTGGCCGAGCTCGAGGCCGCGCGCGAGCTCCTCGAGGCAATGCGCGAGATGACCGACCGCCACCGCGAGCGGCTCTCCGGCCCTGGTTGAGCGTCGAGGGATGCACGGCATCCGACGGCCGTCCGCGAGGATGAGGGGATGCATCTCGCCGGGTCCCACGTCCTCCTGACCGGGGCGAGCGGTGCCATAGGCCGCCACCTGGCCGCCCACCTGGCTGGAGCCGGGGCACGCGTCACCCTCGTGGCGCGCGGCCGCGAGGCTCTCGAGGCGCTCGCAGCAGAGATCGGCGGCTCCGCCCTCCCGGCCGACCTCACGGACCCGGCGAGCATCTCGGGCCTCGTCGCCCGGGCCGAGCAGGAGGGCGGCGCACTCGACGTCCTGGTCAACAACGCCGGGGTCGAGACGGCGGGGCACCTCTGGTCGGCCACCGCCGAGGACGTGGCCACGACGGTCGCCCTCAACCTCACGGCACCCCTCGAGCTCACCCGCCAGGCCCTGCCCGGCATGCTGGCCCGCCGCAGGGGGCACCTCGTCGCCATCTCCTCCTTCGCCGGCGTGGCCACCTTCCCCGGGCTGGCCGTCTACGGCGCCACCAAGGCCGGCCTCACCCACGCGATGTCCGGGGTGCGCGCCGACCTGCGCGGCACCGAGGTCGCGACGCTGACCGTCGAGATCGGCCCGGTCCGCTCCGAGATGATGGACCGCATCGGCGGCCACGGACCCTCCGCTCGGGCCTTCGACCGGGCCCTGAGGCTGCGGGCCCTGAGACTGCTCGACGCGGAGCACGTCGCCCGTGCCGTCGTCGGAGCCGTGGAGTCCGGTCGCCCTCATCTGCGGATGCCGCGCCGGGCCGCGCCGCTCGCCCGCCTCACCGGGGCGCCGAGGGCGTTCGTGCGAGCCTCGCTCACCGGCATCCCGGGGCATTCGGACCGGAGTGGACGGTGAGCCGCCGCCGGGTACCCGTGCGCCGCAAGATCGCAGCCGCCACCTGGCGCGCACCTCGAGACGGCCGGATCTACGCCCGCATGGAGGTCGACGCCACGGCCACCCTCGCCTACGTCGAGCAGGTGCGGCAGCGGTCCGGCGAACGCGTCACCGTCACCCACGTCGTCGGTGCTGCGCTCGGTCGCGCCATCCGGCAGGTGCCGGAGATCCGGGCCCGCGTGGTGGCCGGTCGCATCGTCGACCTCGAGCACTGCGACATCGGCTTCGCCGTTGACATCGAGCAGGGGTCCGACCTCGCCCCGGTGAAGGTGAACGACGTCGACACGCTCACCCCGCTCGAGCTCGCTCGAGCCGTGGACGCCGGCGCCCGGAGGCTGCGTCGTGGGGAGGACGAGGCGTACCGCCGCTCCTCCACCATCGTGCGCTTCCTCCCGACCTCGGTGATGCGACCTCTCATGTCGACCGCAAGCCTGCTCGCCGGGGGCCTGGGCTGGCGGGCGTTCGGCCAGCCGGGCTTCCCGCTCGGGGCGGCGTTCGTCTCGAACGTCGGCTCGCTCGGGCTCGACGAGGCGTTCCTCGCCCCGCTGCCGTTCGCCCGGACCCCGGTCTACCTCGCGATCGGCGCCCTGCAGGAGCGGGCGGTCGTCGTCGACGGAGCGGTCGTCGCCCGGCCCGTGCTCGTGCTGGTGGCGACGGCGGACCACCGGGTGGTCGACGGGGCGCACGCGGGGGCGATGGCGACCATCCTCCGCGAGCTGCTCGCCGCCCCGGAACGGCTGGACCAGCCGGGGTCCGCCGCCGCCTCTCGCTGACCCGACGCCCGGCCGGACGACACCGGATGCCGGCCGCCCGCGTCACTCCGCCGGGTCGGCCTCACGGACGTCGGGGATGCCGCGCGTCTCGTCCTGCTTGAGCTCGTCGATCTCGTCGAGGATGCGCTCCCGCTCCCCGGGGGGGACCGCCACGCCGGCCTCGCCCAGCCCCTCGTCGAGCTCGGACTCCACGACGTCCCTGTCTCCGCTGTAGTTCCACGAGGTGACGTCGTCGACGACGTTCTGCGCGGCCTCCGTGGCGGCCTCCTGGCGATCCTGCTCGTTCGGTACGTCGGTCATGGCCGTCCTCTCGGTCGTGGATGCCGGTCTCCCGCGACGTCTGCGCGAGCCGACCATGCTGCCAGACCGGCGGCCGGTCGAACGTCCTCGCGACGGGGTCAGACCACGGCCCTCTCAGACCTCATCGACGTCCCGATCAGCACGAGGAGGACGCCCAGGACCGCGGCGAGGGCAGCCACCCCGAAGGCGACGACCGACGTGAACAGCGACGCGCGCAGGAACGACGCCTGCATCGCGGTCTCCCGCAGGGGGTCGTCCCGTTCCAGCTCCGCGTAGGTCTTGCCGCCCGTGGCCTCCAGCGCGTGCCTGTTGATCACCTGCGCCTCCGAGTACGCCGTCAGCGGGCCGGTGACCGCCTCGCCCGCGAAGTAGTCCGCATCCTCCGACACCGTGATGTTCTCCGCCCTGAGCTGGTCCGCGACGACGAACCACGTCACGACCCCGGCCACCGCGAAGATCACCCCGGCGACCGCGACGACCCATCCCCGAGCCGTCGTCCTTCCACCTGTTCCAGCCATCCCGAGCTCTCCTTCCGGTGCCGCGTGCGTCCGATCAGTGTGGCGGTTCGGGTGGCGACCCCCCTTCACCTGCGCCGGGTGATTCGGCCCGCACGATCAGGACGCGGAACGGCCCGAACCTCGAGGGTTCGGGCCGCACGGGTGTCCGGAGACATCAGAGGGTGCGCAAGGGGGGATTTGAACCCCCACGCCCTTTCGGACACTGGCACCTGAAGCCAGCGCGTCTGCCGTTCCGCCACTTGCGCGTGACGCTCGCGTTGAGCGCGTCCCAGTGTGCCCGATCACCCCGGCTTCCGACAAAAGCCGTCCCTGAGACGGCCCGGGGTCGACTCCGGGTCGGGTCAGGGTGGCACCCACCTGTGCGTCGTGACGGCCGGCGACAGGCTGAGGTCCCATGGACACCACCACCATGACGCCGCGGCCGGCGCCCGAGGGCGGAGCCGCCGGATCCGCCACGGCCACCGAGCAGCAGGGTCCGCCCCCTCCCGTCGACCCCACGAGAGCACGCTCGGCCGTCTCCCTCTGGAGCATGCGCCACCGCTGGCTCGTGCTCGCGCTCAGCACCCTGGCCCTCGTCGCCGGGGTCACGGTCATGGCCACCAGCGGCATCGCGACGACACCGCCTGAGGACCAGCTCGTCGGTGACTCGGCCATGGCCGCCGGCCTCGAGGAGCGCGCCGGGCTCTACGGCACCCCCACCGAGACGGTCGTCGCCACCGCGAAGCGCGGCTCGCTCAGCGAGGCCGAGGTGGCCGCGATCGGCCCGGAGCTGGCAGCGGCGTACCGGGGCGTGGACAACGTCGCGGCCGTGGGGGAACCGCAGCCCGGGGCCGACGGCCGCAGCGTGGTCCTGACCCTCACCCTGGATGCCGAGGACGAGCCGGCCGAGGGGTCGAGCGCCCTGACACCGAGCGAGGCCGTCGGCCCGAGCCTGTCCGCCACCGGTGCCTTCGCCGCCGCGAACCCCGAGCTCACCGTCGGGCAGGTCGGCGAGGGCTCCGTGACCAGGGAGCTCGACGCCACCCTCGGCGCCGACTTCAAGCGCGCCGAGCTGATCAGCATCCCCCTGACCCTGGTCATCCTGCTCGTCGCGTTCGGCGCGGTCGTCGCCGCCGGGGTCCCGCTGGTCCTCGGCCTCGGAAGCGTGAGCGTGGCCCTGGGCATGACGGCTGCCGCGAGCAACGGCATCCTGCCGGTCGACCCCAACGCCCAGAGCCTGATCCTCCTCATCGGGTTGGCGGTGGGCGTGGACTACGCCCTCTTCGTCATCCGCCGGGCGCGGGAGGAGCGGGCGGCCGGCGCCGACGTGCGCGACTCCATCGCGCTGGCCGGTGCGACCGCCGGGCGGGCCGTCGTCATCTCGGGCATCACGGTCATCGTCGCCATGTCGGGGATGCTGGTCGCCGGCGGGCTCTTCACGAGCCTCGCCCTCGGCGCCATGCTCGTCGTGCTCGCCGCGGTCATCGCGTCGGCCACCACCCTCCCGGCGCTGCTGTCGGTGCTCGGTGACAAGGTCGACGCGATCCGCCTCCCCTTCACCGAGCGGCGCCGCGCCCGCGCCGGGTCGCCCGACTCGGTGTGGGGCCGACTCGCGGGTGCGGTGTCCCGGCGACCGCTCGGCTGGGGAGCCGCCGCCGTCGCCGTGCTCCTGGCCCTCGCCGTCCCGGCGCTGGGCATGAAGACCGCCCTGGGGGGCATCGAGACCCTCAACCCCGACCTCGCGGTCGTCCAGGCCTACCGGCAGCTCGAGACGGCGGCGCCCGCCGACGGCACCGCCGTCACCATCGCCATCGAGGCCCCGGCGGAGTTCGAGGCCGACGTGGCGGCTGCGCTCGACGGCATCCGCGACGAGGCAGGTGCCCTGCAGCACGTCTCCGGAGTCGCCCCCGAGGCGGTCGTGTCGGAGGACGGGACCGCCACCGTGCTCCCCGTGGGGGTCGCGATGGACGCCTCCGACGACCGGCTGCCCGGCGTCGTCGCCGACGTCCGTGACACGCTCGTCCCGGAGGTGGAGGCGGCGCTCGTGGACGTTCCCGGTAGCGAGGTCCACGTCGGCGGACAGGCCGCTGCGACCGACCTCAGCTCGTGGATGGACGACCGGCTCCCGTGGGTCGTCGCCTTCGTCCTCGTGCTGACCCTGGTCGTCATGACGTTCTCGTTCGGGTCGCCCTGGCTCGCCGCGGCGACCGTGGCGCTCAACCTGCTCTCGGTCGGCGCCGCCTACGGGCTCATGACGCTGGTGTTCCAGGGCACCTGGGCCGAGGGGGTGCTCGCCTTCAGCTCCACCGGGGCGATCGCCGCCTGGCTGCCGATGCTGATGTTCGTCATCCTCTTCGGCCTGTCGATGGACTACCACGTGTTCGTGACGAGCCGCGTGCGTGAGGCGTACTCGGCCGGGCACGGCCCGGCATCCGCCGTCCGACTCGGCGTGGCGCGCTCGGCGGGTGTGGTGACGAGCGCTGCAGCGGTCATGGTGGCGGTGTTCTCGATCTTCGGGACCCTGTCGAGCCTCGAGATGAAGCAGCTCGGGGTCGGCCTCGCCACGGCGGTGCTGCTCGACGCGACGCTCGTGCGCGGCATCCTCCTGCCCGCGACCCTCACGCTGCTCGGTGAGCGAGCCCACCACGGGCCGCGATGGATCCCCAGGATCCACCACTGAGCCCACCACCCACTCGACCATCGAGCTCCGACCCCACCCACCAACGAGCGCACCGCCGCGAGGGCGGGCCGGCCCCCCCGCCAGCCGGTCCCGCCCTCGGTCGGCGGTCTCAGGACATCGCGTTCGCCTCTGCACCGGAGAAGCCGGCGCTCTCGCGGTTGCCCCGCGCCTTGAGCCGCACTCCGGGCAGGGCGGGTGCCGGGATCCGGTCCACCGGGCCGGAATACCCCTCGACCCGACCGAAGCGCCCGGCCGCCGAACGGGCCCCGGACTCCCAGTCCGCCCGCGCCTCCACCACCTGCTCGTGGGAGCGGCCGATGAAGTTCCACCACATGACGACCTCCTCGCCGAACGGCTCTCCCCCGAGGACGAGGACCCTGGCGCCCCGCGGACCGGCGGTCAGGAGCACCGAACCGGAGTGGCGCCACGCCGGGACGACGCCCAGCTCGGCGCGGGCGAGGTCCTGTCCGTCGAGGGTCACCGAGCCCGTGTCGACGAGAACGGACACCTCGAACCCCGCGCTGACCGGCAGGTTGACCGCGACGCCTCCGGCGAGCACCACCTCGGCGCCGACCAGCGGGAGCTCCACACGCACCGGTGACGTGGAGCCCCACATGGACCCGACGAACACCTGGGCCCGCACGCCCGGGGCGACCTCGACCACCTCGGGGGCGTGGTGCTCGAAGCGCGGCTCGATGTCGGCGGCCGACGCGGGCAGCACGACCCACAGCTGCGCGCCGTGCAGGACGGACGTCCCGGGCACGGACACCTCCGAGTGCGAGATGCCCCGCCCGGCCGTCATGAGGTTGACCTCCCCGGGCCGCACGACGGCCACCGTCCCCAGCGAGTCCCGGTGCTCGACCTCGCCGCTGAACAGCCACGACACCGTCGCGAGCCCACAGTGCGGATGGGGGGCGACGTCCATCCCGCCGCTACGGGCCACGTCGTCCGGCCCGTAGTGGTCCACGAAGCACCAGGAGCCGACGAACGAGCGTTCCCTGGCGGGGAGGGTACGGCGCACGGTCATCGCGCGCGGCCCCCCCAGCGGCACCTCGCGGGGCACGATCACCTGGACACCGTCGTTCATCCGACCACGGTACGGGGTCGCCGTGCAGGGTGCAGCGTGCCCCGACGGATAGTCTTGCGAGACCGTTCGCCGGCGGGACCGGGACCGGCGGACACGGAGTGGAGGAGGTGCGCCGATGGGTCTGTTCGATCGCCTCGAGGCGGGGCTCGAGCGTGCCGTGCAGGGCACGTTCGCCAAGCACCTGCGGGCCAACGTCCACCCCGTCGAGATCGCGAGCCACATCCGCCGCGCCATGGACGACCGGGCGGTGACCGGTTCGGGACGCGCCATCGTGCCGAACGTCTTCGCCATCGAGCTGTCCCCCGGCGACTTCGACCGGCTGGCGCCGGACCTCGCCGCCATCGAGGAGGACCTCGTGGCGGCGGCCGAGGAGCACTGCGACAGCCAGCGCTACCAGCCCGCCGGACCCATCGACATCCTCTTCGAGGAGCACGACGACCTCGAGACCGGCGTCTTCAGGCTCCGGCCCTCCAAGGCCTCACGGCCTCGGGCGACCGGGACGACGGGGCAGGAGCGGGCCGCGGCCCCCCGTCAGGGGGACGCGTACGCCGGCCGCGCACCTGCTGCTCGGCCCGCCGCGCCGCCGCCTCCTCCCCCCGCGCCTCCACCGGTGCCGGCCGCAGCCCACGCCCCAGCGGCCGACGACGGGCTCGATGCGACGACACGGCATCCCGCGCCCGTGCCGGCGGCCGGACCTCGGCGCGTGAACCCGGCCGACCGCCCGTGGCTGGACGTCGACGGCGAGCGCTACCCGCTCATGGGCGCCATCACCATCCTGGGTCGCGACGACGCGGCCGACATCATCCTCGACGACCCGGGCATCTCACGACGCCACAGCGAGCTGCGCGTCACGACCGACGGCCGCCACTTCGTCACCACGATCCGTGACCTCGGTTCGACGAACGGCACCTACGTCAACGGTGAGCGGATCACGAGTGAGCACCTCCAGGACGGCGACCGGGTCACGGTCGGGCGCACCTCGATCACGTTCCGCGGCGGACGGCGGTGACCGACGCGTGCTGAGCGAGATCACCCTCACCCTCATGCGCCTGGGTCTCCTGGTGCTCCTGTGGGTCTTCGTCTTCGCGGTCGTCGGCGTGCTGCGCGGCGACCTCTACGGCACGCGGGTCAAGCGCCGCACGGCGGGACTCGGCAAGGCCGCGCGCTCGGCTCCGGCCGGCGTGGCGCCGCGGCCCGTGGCGCGCAGCTCCCGTCCGGACCGCAGGTCCGGCCGGGGGCGCAAGGGGCCGACCCGGCTCGTCGTCACCGCCGGACCGCTCGCCGGCACGACGCTCCCACTACGGCCCGCCGGAACCCTCATCGGCCGCAGCCCCGAGTGCGTCCTGGTGCTCGACGACGACTACGTCTCCGGCCGGCACGCCCGCATCTTCCAGGCCGACGACGGCACGTGGACGGTCGAGGACCTCCGCTCCACGAACGGCACCTTCCTCGGCGCGACGCGCCTGACCGAGCCCCGCGAGGTGGCCGTGGGCAGCGTGCTGCGGATCGGCCAGACCGTCGTCGAGCTGCAGAGGTAACGCATGCCCTTCGCGTTCCACTACGCCGCCCGGTCCGACGTGGGCATGGTCCGGACCAACAACGAGGACTCCGCCTATGCGGGACCGCACCTCCTCGCCATGGCCGACGGCATGGGCGGGCACGCCGGGGGCGACGTCGCGAGCTCCACCGTCATCGCCGCCCTGGTCGACCTCGACGACGAGGCGCTGAGCGGGCGCGAGCTCAGCTCGGCGCTGCTCGACCGCATCCTCGCGGCGAACGCCGAGATCGGCGACCAGGTGCGCGCCGACCCACGGCTCGAGGGGATGGGCACGACCCTCATCGCGCTGCTCCGCGCCCGCGACAGGATCGTCCTCGCGCACATCGGCGACTCGAGGGCGTTCATGGCGCGCGACGGCGTGGTCACCCAGATCACCAAGGACCACTCCTTCGTGCAGAGCCTGGTCGACGAGGGCCGGATCAGCTCCTCGGAGGCCCACACCCATCCCCAGCGCTCGCTCGTCACCCGGGTGCTCACCGGTGCGCACGACGACGAACCCGACCTCGTCGTGCGCCAGGGCCGGATCGGCGACCGCTACCTCATCGCCTCCGACGGCCTCACCGACTACGTCGCGCGGGAGACCGTCGACGAGGTGCTGACCACGGTGAAGGACCCGGGCGAGTGCGCAGACCGGCTCGTCTCCCTCGCCCTGCGGGCCGGTGCCCCCGACAACGTGACCGTCGTGGTGGGCGACCTCGTCGACATCAGCCGCGACATGACCCCGCCCACCCAGCCCCAGGTCGTGGGCGCGGCCGCGGTGCGGGAGCGGGGTACCCGGCCCATCCCCACGACCCCAGCCGCCAAGGCGGCGGCGCTCACCGCCGAGGCCACCGCGGGTGACCGCACCTCCGGCGAGGGCCTCACCCTCGCCGAGGAGGGCCCCCGGTCGCGGCGCACGACCGTCCTACGGGTCGCAGCCCTGCTCGTCGTCGCCGCCGTCGTCGTGGCCGGGGGGTCGTATGCCGCCTACGCCTGGTCCCAGCAGCGGTACTTCATCGCCGCCAACGACGGCGTGGTCACCGTCTTCCGGGGGGTCGACCAGAACCTCGGGCCGGTGTCGCTGTCCAGTGCCGAGTACGAGACGACGATCGCCGTCGACGACCTGCCACCCTCCTACCAGGCCAGCCTCGAGAGCGGCATCGAGGTCGAGGACCGGGACGCAGCGGACATGCGGGTCGGCGACCTCCGGGTGCAGGCGGCAGCCTGCCGCTGGGCCCGGGCCAACGGCGAGACGTGCCGGACCGTCCCGTCCACGTGGACCGCTCCGACCGCCACCCCCAGCCCGTCGGGCACCCCCACCGGCTCGGTGACCCCCACCCCGACGGGAGGGCCGGTGCCGTCACCCGGCTCCTCCGGCATCCCCTCGCCGTCGACGACAGCCGCGGGGGCGCCCTCATGAGCGTCGTCTCGTCCTACACGCCCCGAAAGGGCCGCAACGTCGAGCTCGTGCTCGTCGTCGCAGCGGTCGCGATCGTCATGCTGGCCTACGTCAACGTGGGGCTGGCCACGTCAGGGACGGTTCCTCCGGCCCTCCTCGCCCTCGGCGGCGGGTACCTGGGTGTGGCGGTCGCGTTCCACCTCGTCCTGCGCTGGCGCGCCTCGTACGCCGACCCGCTCATGCTGCCCATCGTCACGCTGCTCAACGGGCTCGGGCTCGTGATGCTCCACCGGCTCGACCTCGCGAGCGACCGCTCGATCACCGAGGGGGTGGCGCTGCGCCAGCTCATGTGGAGTGCACTGGCCGTCGCCATCGCGGCCGTGGTCCTCGTGCTCCTGCGCGACCACCGCATCCTGCGGCGCTACACCTACCTCGCCGGTGCCGTCGGCTTCGTCCTCCTGATCCTGCCGCTCTTCCCCGTCATCGGCACGTCCATCTACGGGTCACGGATCTGGATCCAGATCGGCCCGTTCTCCTTCCAGCCGGGGGAGATCGCCAAGATCTGCCTCGCGATCTTCTTCGCCGGCTACCTCGTGCAGACCCGGGACGCGCTGTCCGTCGCGGGGCGCAAGGTGCTCGGCCTGACCCTGCCGCGCGCGCGCGACCTGGGCCCCATCCTCGTCGCGTGGCTCGCCAGCCTCGCGGTGCTCGTCTTCGAGCGCGACCTCGGGTCCTCGCTGCTCTTCTTCGGTCTCTTCGTGGCCATGCTCTACGTCGCGACCGAACGGGTGTCGTGGATCGCGATCGGCCTCACGCTCTTCGCCGTCGGCGCGTACACCGCCTACCTGATCTTCGGTCACGTGCAGACGCGGGTCGTGCTCTGGCTCGACACCTTCAGCCCCGAGGCGCTGGCGGCGTCCGACCAGCTCGCCAAGGGCCTGATGGGGATGGCCTCCGGAGGGATGTTCGGCACCGGCCTCGGGCGCGGGCGGCCCGACCTGACGTACTTCGCGGAGTCCGACTTCATCATCCCCAGCTTCGGCGAGGAGATCGGGCTCATCGGGCTGTTCGCGATCCTCGTCCTCTACGCGCTGCTGGTGCAGCGAGGCCTGCGGACCGCCCTCGGCACGCGGGACGGGTTCGGGAAGCTGCTCGCCGCCGGGCTCTCCTTCTCCCTGGCGCTGCAGTGCTTCGTCGTCGTGGGTGGGGTCACCCGGGTGATCCCGCTGACGGGGCTCACCATGCCGTTCCTGTCCTCCGGAGGCTCCTCCCTCCTGGCCAACTGGACGCTCGTGGCGATCCTGCTGCGCATCTCCGACCACGCCCGGCGCCCGCTGCCCGAGCCGAGCGGCCCGAGCCCGGTCGCCGAGGCGCGCACCGAGGTGGTGAAGCTGCCGTGAACGCACCCGTCCGTCGCCTCTCCCTGGTCGTCGCGCTGCTCTTCGCCTCGCTCCTGGTCTCGACGACCCTCATCCAGTACGTCTTCGCGGCCGAGCTCAACGCCCGACCCGACAACCGCCGGACCCTGCTGTCGACGTACGCCCGCGAGAGGGGCGACATCCTCGTCGGCCAGACGCCCATCGCCCAGTCCGTCCCGAGCGACGACCAGTTCAAGTTCCAGCGGACCTATGGCGACGGCCCGCTGTATGCGCACGTCACCGGGTTCTACTCGTTCTACGGCGCCGCCGGGGGCCTCGAGCAGGCGGAGAACTCGTTCCTCTCCGGCTCCAGCGACAAGCTCTTCTACCGCCGGGTGTCCGACCTCTTCACCGGCCGCAGGCCGCAGGGCGCCAACATCGAGACGACGCTCGACGCCGCCGTGCAGCAGGCCGCCTCGGAGGCGATGGACGGCATCCGCGGGGCTGCCGTGGCCCTCGATCCGAAGACCGGGGCCATCCTCGCCATGGTGAGCAACCCGACGTTCGACCCCAACGACCTCGCCGGGCACGACCTCGAGGCGGTCGGGAAGAACTACGACGAGCTCAACGCCGACGACTCCCAGCCCCTCGTCAACCGGGCCATCGGCGGCGACCTGTACCCGCCCGGGTCGGTCTTCAAGGTCGTCACGGCGGCCGCCGCGCTGTCCACCGGCCAGTACGACGAGGACACCGTCCTACCCGGCCCGGAGGTCCTCGACCTCCCTCAGACCAGCGCCGACCTGCCCAACGCCTTCGACGGGCCGTGCGGACCGAACGACGAGGTGACCTTCACCGAGGCCCTCGCGGTCTCCTGCAACACGGCCTTCGCCCACGTCGGCATGGAGCTCGGGCCCGATGCGCTCCAGGCCCAGGCGGCCAAGTTCGGTTTCGGCGACGCCATCACCATCCCGATGCGGGTGACCCCCAGCACCATCCCGCCGGAGATGAACGCCCCGCAGCTCGCCCAGGCCTCGATCGGCCAGTACGACGTGCGGGCCACCCCCCTCCAGATGGCCATGGTGGCCGCGGGGGTCGCCAACGACGGCGTCGTCATGCGCCCCTACCTCGTCCAGTCGGTCATCGGATCGGACCTCTCGGTCATCGAGTCGGCGGACGAGCAGGAGCTGTCCGAGGCGGTCACCCCCGAGGTGGCCGCCCAGCTGACCCGGATGATGGAGGCCGTCGTCGAGGACGGCAGCGGCCGCAGGGCGCAGATCGACGGGGTGCCCGTGGCCGGCAAGACCGGTACCGCACAGCACGGCGAGGGCCGCAAGGCGCACGCCTGGTTCATCTCGTTCGCCCCCGCCGACGACCCGGAGATCGCCGTGGCCGTCATCGCGGAGGACGGCGGCGTCGCCGGCAACGAGGCCGGCGGTGGCGCCGTCGCCGCCCCGATCGCGAAGCAGATCATGGAAGCGAGGCTCGACCAGTGAGCCGTCCGACAAGGAGTGCACAGCATGGCTGAGGTCCCGAACCTGCTCGGCGGTCGCTACGAGGTGGGCGACCTCCTCGGGCGCGGCGGCATGGCTGAGGTGCACCGCGGCTACGACACCCGGCTGGGCCGCCCCGTGGCGATCAAGATGCTGCGCAGCGAGCTGGCCCGCGACAACACCTTCCTCAGCCGCTTCCGCCGCGAGGCACAGGCCGCCGCCGGCCTCAACCACTCCTCCATCGTCGCCGTCTACGACCACGGCGAGGACGTCGCCGTGGAAGCCGGCGGAGCCCAGGTCAAGGTGCCCTACATCGTCATGGAGTTCGTCGACGGCCGCACCCTGCGCGACGTCATCACCGAGCGTGGCTCCCTGCCACCGGCCGAGGCGTTACGGATGACCGAGGGGGTGCTCGACGCCCTGACCTACAGCCACCGCGGCGGGATCGTGCACCGCGACATCAAGCCCGCGAACGTCATGATCGGCGTCGACGGGGCGATCAAGGTCATGGACTTCGGCATCGCCCGTGCCATGGCCGACGCCAACGCGACGATGACCCAGACCTCCGCCGTCATCGGCACCGCCCAGTACCTCTCACCCGAGCAGGCGCAGGGGCAGTCGGTCGACGAGCGCTCCGACCTGTACTCCACCGGCTGCATGCTCTTCGAGCTGCTCACCGGACGCCCCCCGTTCCTCGGCGACAGCGCCGTCTCGATCGCCTACCAGCACGTCGGCGAGCAGCCCCTGCCCCCGTCACGGCTCGTCGAGGGCATCTCCGAGGACCTCGACGCCGTCGTGCTGCACTCCCTCGCCAAGCAGCGCGAAGCGCGGTACCAGAGCGCGGCCGAGTTCCGTGCCGACCTCCAGGCCGTCCGCCTCGACCGCCCCATCAGCGACGCGGCCCGTGGGTCCGCCGCCGCCCTCGCGGGTGCCGCGGCGGCCGGCGCCGTCGTGGCGGGAGCCGCCACCGAAGCCCTCCCGGCCCTCGGTGGTGCGGAGACGATGGCGTATGCCGGTGCCGGGATCCCCGCGGCCGAGCCGGTGGCCGGGACGGGCACCGAGACGATCCCCGGGACGGAGGAACCCGAGAAGAAGCGCAACCCGGCGATGATCATCCTCCTGGTGCTGGCCGCCCTCGCCGCCCTGGGCGCCCTCACCTGGGGTCTCCTCACCGCTCTCAGCGACGAGGAGACGCCACAGGTCGCAGTGCCCGCGGTCGTCGGCCTGCCCGAAGCGACCGCCGTGGCCCGCATCGCGCAGGCCAACCTCGTCGCGGAGTCCACCACGGCCGCCAGTGACACGGTCCCGCAGGGAGAGGTCATCAGCCAGACCCCGGATGACGGCACCCAGGTCGACGAGGGCAGCACCGTACGCATCACCGTGTCCGCGGGGCCCAGCGCGATCACCGTTCCGGACCTGCGTGGCAGGACGGTGGCCGAGGCCCGGGCCCAGCTCACCGACCTCGGGCTCGCGCTCGGGGAGGTGGAGGAGGTCGACGACCCCGAGACCCCCAAGGACCAGATCATCGACTCCAACCCCGCCTCCGGAACCGGGGTCGCACCCGGGTCGAAGGTCAACGTCAGGGTCGGGACCGGTGAGGTGGCGGTGCCCAACGTCGTCGGGCGCTCGCAGAGCGACGCCCAACGGCTGCTCGCCGACGCCAACCTCCAGGTGGAGACCGAGTTCCAGCAGACGAACTCGGTGGCCGAGGGGCAGGTCATCTCCCAGGAGCCCAAGGACGGCACGTTGGAGATCGGCGGCACGGTGAAGATCGTCGTCGCCCAGAAGGAGCCGCCGGTCGTCACGCCGACGACGGTGACCCCGACGCCGACTCCCACCGAGACCCCGAGCGCCACCCCGTCACCGACGGACAGCCCGAGCCCCTGAGCGGACCGGGTTCGTCACGGGTGCCGGCTGCGCTCGGATGCCGGGTGCCCGGCCGGGTCAGCCGGCCGCGACCATGCGGGCCACGCCCGCGGCGTCGTGCACGAGTGGGCTGAGACCGGCCGAGCGCGCGACGGCATCCGGCATGCCGCACAGCTCGAGCCAGTTGGCCAGCATGCGGTGACCACCGTGGGTGAGCACCGACTCCGGGTGGAACTGCACCCCGTGCAGCGGCAGGGTGGCATGGCGAACGGCCATGATGACTCCCGACTCGGTGCTGCCGTTGCGCACGAGCGTGTCCGGCAGGGTGGCGGGGTCGATCGTCAGCGAGTGGTAGCGCGTCGCGGTGAACGGGTCGGGCACCCCCGCCAGGACGCCCGAGCCGTCGTGGTGCACCTGCGAGGTCTTGCCGTGCAGCAGCTCGGGGGCGCGTCCGACGGTGGCGCCGAACACCACGCCGAGGGCCTGGTGCCCAAGGCACACCCCGAGCATCGGCTGCTCCCGCTCCGCGCACGCCTCGATCATCGGCATCGAGACGCCGGCCTCCTCGGGGGTGCCCGGGCCCGGTGAGACCAGGACGCCGTCGAACTCCGCTCCGTCCCCCGGCGCCACGGCGTCGTTGCGCACGACCTCGCACTCGGCCCCGAGCTGCTCGAGGTAGCCGACGATCGTGAAGACGAAGCTGTCGTAGTTGTCGACGACGAGGATGCGGGTCACGTCGCCCATTGTCACCCGGCGGACCCGGTCCCCGCTCCCACGGTGTTGTCCGTGAACGGCAGCCAGGTGCTCACGGTGGGGAACACCCACGCGAAGAGCACGACGACCACGAGCAGCGCGAGCCCGAGGCAGAGGACCGCCCGCACCCAGGCGGGCCCCGGCAGTGAGCGCCACAGCGCGCCGTACATCCCTCAGGCCGCCTTGGGTGCGACGAGCCAGGCAGCGGGGTCCCACTCGTCGCGCGGCACGGCCTCGACGAGCCGGGCGTGCACCACGAACCGCTCGGTCGCGCTGTACCTCGGGTGGCACGAGGTGAGGGTGAGCAGCGCCTCGGTCGGCGCCTCGCCGGGGTACCCCGGCACCGGGCCGATGACGGCGACGTCGCTCGGGCGCACGATCCGCCGCTCGGTCACCTCGTAGACGAAGACCTCCTCCGCCGTCTCGACCACCACGCGGTCGCCCTTCACGAGTCGGTCGACGTCGTGGAAGGGCCGGCCGTGGGTCGTGCGGTGCCCCGCGAGGGCGAAGTTGCCCACGGCGCCGGGGCCGGCCGAGCCGGCGTAGTGGCCGACCCCCAGGGCGAGGACGTCTCGTCCGGTGCCCTCGAGCACCGGCCGCGCGTAGTCGGTGCCGAACCGGGGGATGCGGACGATCGCGAACGCGCCCCTGGTGCCCGCCGCCGTCTCCCGGATGCCGTCCGCCCCCGCAGCCCGCGCGCCCTGCCCGGCGAACCGCTCCTCCAGGCTCGCCACGATGCCGGCCTGCTCGCGGTCCGCCACGACGTCGGTCCACCACAGCTGCCAGGCCGCGAAGAGGAGGAGCAGCACCCCCAGCGTGAGGAGGAGCTCGCCGGCCCAGCCGACGAGGCGACGGAGCATCACGGCTGGGTGACCTGGGCGCTCTCCGGCACGATCGTGCCGACGTAGGGGGGAAGGGTCTGCTCACCGACCCGCTGCACGTCGTACCCGAGACCGACGGCCACCGACCAGTCCCGCAGGTTCGCCACCTCCGGGTCGGACTCGAGCGCGGCCTGCATCTTGTCGGTGTCCCCCACCGCCGTCACGACGTAGGGCGGGGAGTAGACCCGACCCTGGAGGATGAGGGTGTTGCCGACGCAGCGCACGGCGCTCGTCGAGATGATCCGCTGGTCCTGGAGCATCATCGCCTCCGCCCCGCCCGCCCACAGGGCGTTGACGACCGCCTGCACGTCCTGCTGGTGGATGACGTAGTCGTCCGGGTCCGCTCCGGCGGGCACCTCGCCACCGGCCAGCCTGGCGTCGTCGAGCTCCACGCGGATCGCCGGGCCGGTCATCTCGGTGCGACCGGCGGCCGCTGCCAGCTCGTTGGCCTGGAGCTCGAGCCGCTGGGTCTGCCTGTCGCCAGGGGCCAGGGCCGCGGTGGCCTCGTCGACCTGGCGTTGGAGCTCGCCGATCCGCGCGGACCGGTCCGCGTTCGAGCGGTTCTGGACGCGGATGAGGTCGGGGAGCTCCGCCTGGTCGGTGCGCAGGTCCTCGCCGCCGGAGGCGCGCACGCTCGACGCGAAGAGCGCGCCCGCGACCAGGGCGGCGACGGGCACGAGCCATGGCCAGGCGGAGGGTCGCTCCACCTGCCCACCGTGCGTCCCGGTCACCGTGCGTCCTCCTGCCCTTCGTGCGTCTACGCTAGGTCACACCGATCAACGCCACGAGGAGAGTGTTCGTGCCCGAGTCCAAGGGTCGCAACAAGGCCGTCTACACCCCGCCGCGCTCGGCGAAGAAGGACCCGGGCCCCAACCCCCGTTGGTACGTGCCCCTGATGCTGGGGCTCATGCTGCTCGGCCTCGTGTGGGTCGTCACCTACTACATCTCCGGGGCGAACCAGTACCCGGTTCCCGCTCTGGGGCGCTGGAACCTCGGGGTCGGCTTCGGCCTCATGATGGGCGGCTTCCTCATGACCACACGGTGGCGCTGACCCAGCCGCCACGCTGGACCCCGTTGTCCACAGGGGTTGTCCCCACTGGGGACGAATGACAGCCGTGTAACCCTCCGGCCTCCGGCGGGGCCATCACGGCCGAGGGGATCCGGCGACACCGTCCGTGCGCAGGAACTGGATGCGCAGGGTCGGGCTGTCCTCGGGGACGACGAACACCACGCCCAGGTCCGTTGACCAGCCGTCGCTGATGAGGAAGTAGCTGCCCTGGGCGTACTCCAGGAGCCGCAGTCCGGAGTATCGGTAGCGTGTCGACGATGCCTCCGGCTCCTCCTCGACCGTCACGCCCGGCCCCTCGAGGTGCAGGGGCTCGTCGCTGCTGAGCACCACCCCGGGCAGGACCTCGACGGGGTCCGCGTCGATGTCGGCCGCCAGGTCCGCCCCGTCGGTGAAGGCGTAGTTGGAACCGGTCCAGAAGAGACACACCAGCGCGACGACGACCCCCGTCGCCTGGAGGACCTCCACCCGGCGCCGCGCGTGCGGGTCCGCCCCCATGTCGACGCCGCCGAGGTGCGCCGCGTAGAGGAGGAGCAGGGCGCCGACCCCGATGCTCACCGGCCACAGGACGTACGCCAGGGAGCGGGCCGGGCGGACCAGGCCCAGCAGCGCGACGGACGCGGGCAGAATCAGCCAGCCGAAAGCGATCAGGCGCAGCGCCCACCGCGCGGAGGCGGCGTCGTCACTGGGGTCGTCGTTGCGCAGGGCTGCCGCCCGCGGGCTGAGCCAACGGTCGAGCAGGACCCACAGCGCCGCCAGGACACTCACGCCCAAGAGCAGAACCAGCACCGTCTCGACGCTGCGCAGCACGTAGTCCTGGGTCGACATGGAGAAGACCGACTCGGAGAGCCCCAGTTGGGTCGCCGCGGTCTCGGCGAACTTCCAGCCGATGAAGACGAGCAGGGAGGTGATGACCACGACGTTGGCCAGCAGGCCGATGAGCGGTCGCAGGATCGTCGCCAGACCGCCGTCGGGTCGCTCGTCGGCCACCGCTGCTCACCCCTGCGCCGGCGCCGGCAGGCCGTCCGTGCCGTCCTGGGTGCCCGAGCCGTCCGGGCTCTCCGTGCCGGCCGTGCCGTCAGTGTCGGGGGCCGGGCCCTCGGTGGCCTCGCCGTCGCCCGGCTCGGTGGCCTGGCCGTCGCCCGGCTCGGGGGTCTCAGGTGCATCGCCGTCTCGCGGGTCCTGCCGTGGGTCCACCTCCGGCCACGCCGGTGCCTCCCCTGACTCGCAGGTGACGCCGTCACGCGACACCAGCCGCAGCGCCCCCACGAGCGACTTGTAGAGCTCACAGTCGTAGCGGTAGGTACCGGCATCCTGGCCGTCGGCGTCGAGGACGAAGAACTCCCGATCCATCCCCCCCAGGCCGTAGGCCGCGGCGCCGTCCAGCCACCTCCCCGAGGCGTCACGGTCGCCGGCGCACAGGCTGACGCCGGCCTCGTAGAGAAGGACGCTGCGAGGTGACTTCAGGTCCTGCCAGACGGTGTCCAGCGTGCTGCGAGCCTCACCGCAGTCGCCGGCCTGGAGGGGGACGTAGACGTCGTCCTCCACAACGTCGGCCGGGGTCCGCGGCCCTCCGGGCAGCGCGAAGATCGAGAAGTCCGTGCCGTCGTCCCCGTCGTCCTCGCCGTCCCCGTTCTCCCCCCCACCGTCGTCACCCCCGCCGTCGTCACCGTCGTCCTCGGTCTTCGTCACGGAGGTCGTCGGCGAGGAGCCGTCGGAGTCGTCCTCCCCGCCAGGGGCCGTGAACGCCCCGCTCCCGCAGGCGGCGAGAAGAAGGGCCAGGACGCAGGCCACCGCCCCACCTCGCGCCTGCGTCGTCCGCTCGGACACGATGCGCACTCCCTGCATCCAGCGTGGTTGCACCTGCCGTCCGACGCTAGACCTGGTGCGACCTCCGGTCAATGACGGCGCAGCCGCCCCGCCGAGGGGTCACACCAGGGCGTACTTGAGCATCGTGAGCGCCAGCAGGATTCCGGTGATGCCGGCCAGCCCGACCCAGTGGACCGAACGGTTCGGGGGCTGCGCCGGGCCGCGGCTGCGCCCGAGGTAGGCGATGGATGCCGCCGCCGCCGCACCGGTGAGCAGCCCGCCGAGGTGCGCCTGCCAGGCGATGTTGGGGATGACGAACCCGATGACCGCGTTGATGGCGATCGTCACGTACATCCCGGCGGCCGGGCGCCCCAACCGGCGCTGGAGCACGAGGAACGCGCCGAAGAGCCCGAACACCGCCCCGGACGCGCCGACGGCACCCACGTACCAGGCCGTGGCCTCGCCGGCTGCGAGCTGCTCGGCGGTGGGGGGCGAGGACAGCAGCAGGTAGACCACCGAGCCGCCGACGGCGCTCAGCAGGTAGACCGCGACGAAGCGGGCCCGGCCCAGCAAGGGCTCGAGGTACGTGCCCATGATCCACAGGGCGTACATGTTGAACGCGATGTGCAGCAGGCTGGACGGGCTGTGGGCGAACGCCGAGGTGAGGAAGCGCCAGGGCTCCTCGAGGCCCAGCGCCGGCACGAACGCCACGCGCCCGGTCAGCCCGGGCACCACCTGCTGCAGGACGAACACGGCGACGCAGATGCCGATGATCGTCATCGTGGCGACGGGCCGCCCGTCCGTGACCGCTCCACCGAAGACGGTCCGCGCCGACCGCACGGTGCGAGCGCCCTCGGCCACGCAGTCGACGCACTGGATTCCGACGGCCGCCGGCCGCTGGCACTCCGGGCAGGTGGGGCGCCCGCAGCGCTGGCAGCGCACGTACGCCTCACGGTCGGGGTGCCGAGGGCACACCGGGGCCTGCTCGACGGCATCCGGGTATGCCGGTTGCTCACTCACCTCGGTCATCCACCTCCGCCGGCGCCCTCCGGAGCGGGCTCAGTCCTCGATCTCGACGCGCTCGATCACGACGTCGTCGACCGGCCTGTCCTGGGCGCCGGTGGGCACCGCGGCGAGGGCGTCGACGACCTCGCGGCTGCGGCCGTCGGCCACCTCGCCGAAGATCGTGTGCTTGCCGTTGAGCCAGGGGTGGCGCCGACCGTGATGAAGAACTGCGAGCCGTTGGTCCCCTTGCCCATGCGCTTGCCGGCGTTCGCCATGGCGAGGAGGTAGGGACGGTCGAACTGCTTGTCCGGGTGGATCTCGTCGTCGAAGGTGTAGCCGGGGCCGGCCATGCCGGAGCCGAGCGGGCAGCCGCCCTGGATCATGAAGCCGGGAATGATGCGGTGGAAGACGAGGCCGTCGTAGAACTTGGTGGGGTTCGTCCGGCCGGCGTCGTCCCGGTACTCCTTCGAGCCGGTGGCAAGCCCGGTGAAGTTGGCGACGGTCCTGGGCGCCTCGTTCGGGAAGAGCTCGACGACGATCGGGCCGTGGTTCGTGTGCAGGGTTGCCTTCATGCCGCCGATCCTCTCACGAGCGTCCGAGGCCACCCGGCCGGCCGGGAATCGCCACGGGGGAGGGCACGGGGGGCGCCGACGCGGCACCTCGTCGTGGCCCAGCACACCATCACTCGTGGGAGCGGGGCTCGTTTCACGGCTGCCGGACAGGGCAGGATGGGGGTCAGGCAAACAGTCCAACACGAGGAGGACATGTGTTCCGCACCGCCAGCAAGAGCGAGCGCGCGCAGGCGAAGGTCGTCGCGAACGCCGAGAAGGTCAACGAGAGCGCGCAGGCCGCCGCGGCCCGCGCAGCCGAGCTGAAGGTCAAGGCCGCCGAGGCGGCCGCTGCGACCGCGGTGGGCTACGGCACGGCCAAGGTCAAGGCCGCCGACGCCGCTGGGGCAGCCAAGGAGACGGCCGAGGTCGTCAAGGAGAAGGCCCAGGTGGCCGCCGAGACCATCGCACCCAAGGTGGAGCACGCCCGCGAGACGTTCGTCGACGACGTCCTTCCCAAGGTCGCGGCCGCTCTGGCGACCGTCGCGGCGGGCGCCGCTGCAGCCAAGGAGACGGCCGTCGAGACCGCCGACCGGGCGCCCGACGCCCTGGCGGTGCTCAAGGGCGATGCCGCGGTCAAGCACAGCAGCGGCAGGGGCAAGTGGATCCTGCTGCTCGGAGCGATCGCCGCCGGGGCGGCCGTCATGGCCTGGCGCCGGAGCAACGAGCGCCCCGACCCGTGGGCGACCGCCGGGTCCTACACGCCCCCGAAGCCGGCATCCGAGAAGGTCACCGAGCTCGCCGGCGCGGCCAAGGAGAAGGCCACCGAGCTCAAGGACACCGCGGCCCAGAAGGCCGGCGGCCTCAGGAGCAGTGCGGCCCAAGCCAAGGACACCGTCGCCGACAAGGCAGCCGAGACCAAGGTGACCGCCGCCGACAAGGCAGCCGAGACCAAGGTGACCGCCGCCGACAAGGCAGCCGGCGCCAGGTCCACCACGGCCGCCAAGGCAGCCGGCGCCAAGAACGCCGCATCGGCCGGAACCGGAGCGGGCAGCACCGGCAAGGCCGGCGGCCCCGCTGACTCCACCGACGACGGTTCCGCCACCTGGGAGGACGCCGGGGACTTCTCCGGCGAGGCCGCCCCATCCGCCTCCGGCACCTCGGAGGGCACCGACCTCTCGACGCCCAACCTCGAGGGCGAAAAGAGGGGCGACACCGACAAGGCCTGAAGGCCCCCGTCACCGACGCCGGTCGTCCCCTGGGGGCGACCGGCGTCGGTCACTCCCGGCTCGCCCTCCGGCCGTCGGTGGACAGGTCGAGGGCCGTCCAGGAGACCGCCGGGAGGCGGAGGTTCACGCACCCGTCCGTCACCCGCACCGACCGCACCCGTCGTGGCGCGACCCGGTCGGGCGTCTCCACTGTGTTCGCCGCTCGGGGGTCGGGGTCGGCGAGCTGCAGGCACGCGCGCACGCCCGCGTCCGGGAGGGCCCGCACGTCGACGCAGACGTCAAGGGCCTCGGAGGGGTGCCGGTTGACCAGGAAGACCGCGGCTGCGTCGTTCTCCTCGTCCCAGGTGGCTGCCGCGTCGATGCTCGCCACCCTCCCGTGCTGGGTGGTCTCGTGGCTCTCGCCCCGAGGCTCCACGCGCAGCACCGTGCCTCGCGCCAGCCGCGCCGTGAGCGCGAAGGGGTGGAAGATGCTCTGCCGCCAGGCCGGCCCGCCCGGCTCCGTCCGGAGCATCCCGATGACGTTGACGAGCTGGGCCTGGCAGGCGATCTTGACCCGGTCGGCGTGGCGGACGAGCGTGTTGAGGAAGCCGCCGACCGCCACGGCATCCGCGAGCGAGAACGTGTCCTCGACCAGCGCCGGGCGGATGTCGAGGTTGGGGCCGGTGTGACCATCGATGGGCTGCTGGTACCAGACGTTCCACTCGTCGAAGGCCAGGGTGAGCTTCCTCCGGCTGCGGACGACGGCGCCGACGTGGTCGACGGTGGCCACCACCGAGGTGATGAACCGGTCCATGTCGTCCGGGGAGGCGAGGAAGCTCGCGAGGTCACCGGAGCGCTCCTCGTAGTAGCCGTGCAGGCTGATGTGGTCGACCGCGTCGTAGCAGTGCTCGAGCACCTCGGCCTCCCACCGCCCGAACGTCGGCATCGCGCTGCTCGAGCTGCCGCAGGCCACGAGCTCGATCGTGGGGTCGACCTGGCGCATCGCCCGCGCCGTCTCGACCGCGAGCCGGCCGTACTCGTGAGCCGTCTTGTGGCCCGTCTGCCAGGGACCATCCATCTCGTTCCCCAACCCCCACGTCCGGATGCCGTGCGGCACCGGGTGGCCGTGCCGCGCCCGCAGGTCGGACCAGGCCGTGCCGCCGCTGACGTTGCTGTACTCGAGGAGGTCGCACGCCGCCTGGAGGCCGCGGGTGCCGAGGTTCACGACCAGAAGTGGCTCGATGCCGGTGCGACGTGCCCAGCCGACGAACTCGTCGAGGCCCACCTCGTTGGTCTCGATGCTGCCCCACGCGCGGTCCAGGCGAGCCGGCCGTTCGGCGACCGGGCCCACGCCGTCCTCCCAGTGGTACCCGGAGACGAAGTTGCCGCCGGGGTACCGAACGATCGTCGCGCCGAGCTCGCGCGTGAGGTCCGCGACGTCGGAACGGAAGCCGTGCTCGTCGGCGCCGGGATGCGAGGGCTCGTAGATGCCGGTGTAGACGCACCGGCCCATGTGCTCGACGAACGTGCCGAAGACCCTTCGGTCCAGTTCGCCGATGGTGAAGGCCGGGTCGAGGACGACGCGGGTCGGTGTCAACAACAATCCCCCTGTGATGAGGCGCCACCACGAGTATTTGCCTCTGTCCACCGGCTGTCCATGAGGCGTGTCACGGGTGGCGGGTCGGCCCCACCGAGGTGGTCAGTCCGTGACCGAAGCGGAACAGCGGGTCGTCGTAGCCGGGCACGTCCTCCGGGTGCGACCGCACCTGGTCCATCGACCTCGGGAGGTCGAACGGCAGGCGGCCCACGGGTGGGATGCGGCCGGTGAGGGCATCAAGGAGGGCCTCGTCACTGGTCCCGTAGCTGCCGACGACGGCCGCGGCCAGCGGCAGCAGTGGTGTCAGGACCGCGGGGCGGTCGAGGACCACGTCGAGGACGAGCGGGCACAGGGCTGCGATCCGCCGCAGTCTCACGACGAGGCCAGGCGGGAAGTCCAGGGACCCCTGGTGGAACCACGACTCGAGGAACAGGTCGGACCGCGGCTCGAACGGGGCCATGAGTCGCACGATGGCGACGTCGGCGTCCTCCGGCCGTTCGACTCGGGCACCGTGTCGCCCCACCACCTCGCTGGCGACGTTTTCGGCGTAGATCCGCAGGCCGCTTGCGAGCGGCAGGATCGGCGCGGCACCGCGGCCGTGGTTCGACAGCACGGTGACGGATCGGGCCTGCGCGGCGTACCCGGCATCCCGGAAGTCCTGGCGGCCGACGGTCCGTGCGGCTTCCTCGACGTCGACGTAGGGGTCGTCGAAGAGGCCGAGGCGGAACTTGACGTCGAGGAGGCGCCGGGCCGACTCGTCGATCCGAGCCTCGCTCACCCGCCCCTGCGCCACGAGGTCGAGGAGGACGTCGACACACTCCTCCCCGCCGAACTGGTCGGCGCCGGCGTCGAGGATCCGCTCCATGCGGCCGGGTGGGTCGAGGTGCTCGACCCCCCAGGCGCGGGCCGGGAGCACCTGGTCGCCGACGCGGTTGTCGTGAACGAGCTCCCAGTCCGTGACGACAACGCCGTCGAACCCCAGCGTCCCGCGCAGCAGGCCGGTGACGACCTGCCTGTTGTAGCCGAAGCCGACCTCCTCGATCTTCTCGCCGTCGACCTCGAGGCCGACGGGCATCCCGTAGTACGGCATGATCGCGGCCGCGCCGGCCCGGATGACCGGCGGGAACGGCTTGAGGTGGTCCGCGAACCGGCCACCGGGGTAGACCTGCTCCCGCCCGTAGGGGAAGTGCGGGTCCTCGCCGTCCTTCTGCGGACCCCCGCCGGGGAAGTGCTTGGCGGTGCAGGCCACGCTCCTCGGCCCGAGGACCTCCTGCTGGAACCCTTGGAGGTACGCGAGGCCGAGGTCGGTGACCAGATCAGGGTCCTGGCCGAAGGTGCCGGCCTGCCGTCCCCACCGGGGCTCGGTCGCCAGGTCGAGCGTCGGGTGCAGGGCCGCCCGGATGCCGACCGCGACGTACTCCCGCCGGGCGATGTCCGCGAACTCGCGCACGGCACCCACGTCACGCAGCGCGGCGAGGCCGAGAGGCTCGGGCCACTGGGAGAACGCGTTGGCGGTGAAGGAGACCCCGGCGTTCTCGAGGAACGCGTGCCGCGGGTCGGTCGAGACGGTGACGGGGATGCCGTGCGGCGTGCGCTCGGCCAGCGCCTGGAGTGCGTTGTTCCACCGGGCGGCCGTCCGGGCATCCTCGAGCGCATGGACGTTGAAGTGCGACATGTGCTTCTCGAGGACCACGACGCTCGTCGGTGACTTGCTGATCCGCCCCGGGTGCTCGAGCACCGACCCGTCCTCGCCGGCCTCGATGACCGTCTGGAACATCAGGCCGACCTTCTCCTCGAGCGACAACCGTCCGATGAGGTCGTCGACCCGTGACTGCGGGTCGAGTCGTGGGTCCTCGTAGGGATCCATGCGGCCGTTGCCGTTGAGGTCGCGGAACTCCACGCCCTCCGGGCCGGCATGCCGTGAGCCGCGAGGCGCGTGCGGTGACGACGTCGGCATCGCAGGGGCTCCCTTCCCTCGAGCGTCATCGGTCGGTCTGTCGTCATGGCCGGGCCATCGGTCCGGTCGGGTCGTCTACGGCAGGAGGATCTCGAGCTCGTCGCCGCCGGGTCGAAGGGCCGGGTCGAGGTGGGCGAGGTCGAGCACGAGACCGCCGGGGCGGTAGGGGTTCGCGGCAGGGACAGCGGCAAGGTCGCGTCCGCCCAGACGCACGCCGGAAGGGCCGTGACCGCGGTCGCCCACGCGGTAGCGGACCCGCAGCAGCCCCCCCGCGAGGGGCACGTCGGCCGTGAGCCCGTCCAGGCGAGACGGCAGGACGGGGTCGATCTCGACCGTCCCCGCTCGGCGGCGGACACCGAGCACCGACTGGACGACGATCCGGAGCAGCACCCCCGGGCCGGAGGAGTAGATCCGCCAGCCGCCTTCCAGGCCCGTCGCACCGGTGAGCACCTCGGCGTACCGGGCGGCGAACTCCTCCCGGTCGAGGCAGGCCGCGTCCGAGCTCGACGGGTAGGCGTTCGCCTGGCGTCGTCGGGCACCGGGCACGACGGCGACCGTGGCGGGCGGCAGCACCTGCTGGAGCCCCAGCCACAGGGCCTCTGCGTCGCCCCAGCGGGCCATCGCCTCGCACCAGCGCAGGTGCGCGTGGACGTACATGAGCCCGATCTCCCGGCCGACGAAGGTCGCCGTCTCCGCCCGTTGGAAGTGCCGCATGAGCCCACCCGAGTACGGCGGTGGCCGGTCGAACAGCCGGACGCCGTCGACCCCCATGAGGTGCTCGCGAACCAGCGCGACATGGTGAGCCGCCTCCTCGGGGTCGAAGAGGTCGTCCGCGAGGGCGTGGATCATCTGCAACGAGCCGTGCCGCAGTCCCGTCTCGTCGTCCCGGGGGTGGACCAGCAGGCGACGCACCCGGACCGGGTGGTTCCCGTCCGGGGGGTCGAGCTGCGCGTAGCCGGCGAGCTCACCGTCGACCAGCAGGTGCCGGCGCAGGTCGTCGGCGACGGCCGAGGCCTCGGCAGGCAGAGCCTCGACGAGGACGTGCTCACCCCCCGTGGCCTTCACCCCGTCGGCGAGGGTTCGCAGCGCCTGGTGATGCAGGGTCACGGTCCACGCGCTGGTCATCGTCGCCGCCATGGTCGGGTCGGCAGGCTGGAGGGAGTCGTTCCAGTCACCATGGCCGTACGCGACCAGGCTGGTCCCGGGAAGGACGTGGGCCCGCGCGGCGTCGAGCGCGCGCTCGAGGTGGGCGCGCACCGTCGAGGCAGGCACCGGTGGTGCGTCGTCGGGGGTGTACCAGGGCACCCTCTCCTCGAGCAGCGTGGCGTCTCCGGACGCCAGGAGGTACCGGCCGACGGCGAGCACGGGCCAGTGGACGACGTCGCCGTGCGGCGGCTCCATCCGGAAGTGCTCATCACCCGGAAGGAAGCCGAACGCCTGTGGCCAGGTCCCGTCGACGTTCTGCGCCGCGAAGATGCGCAGGAGCAGGGCTCGAGCGTCCGCCTGCCGGTCGAGCGCCAGCAGCAGCTCGAGCGGGCCCTGCGTCACGTCGCGCGTCCCCCAGGCGCCGCCCGTGAACTGCTCGAGGCCGCGCGGAGACAGGAAGTGCACCAAGGCGTCCCGGACGAGCCAGGGCAGGCTCACGGCCAGCGGCTCGGCCTCGGGTGCGGCACCGACGCGGAGGGCAGTGACCGCAGGCCACCAGTCCCCGGCATCCTGCACCGCCCGATCCTGCTGCACCTCGGGATCCGCCCGGGGCGCGGCCACCCCGGTGGCGTCGACGGTGACCTCGACGCCGAGGCCTGGGCACGGACCGGTGCGCAGTGTGACCACCGAGGGGCATCGGCCGAGGCCGTCGTCGAACAGAGGACCGTCGTCACCGACGTCAAGGGGGGTCTCGCTTCTCAGGGTCATGGTCGCGGTCGGCAGTTCCACCATGACGCCGTCGTGCCGCTCGTGGACCGTGACCGCTCCACGGGGAGCGGGCAGCGGGTCATCGCCGGTCGCGAGGTGCAGGGCGAGCATCACTCTCCGGTTCCTCCCCGATGTGACGTCCACCGACAGCCGCACGACGTGGTCGTTGGGTGGGGCAGTCGTCCGGACCTCAAGGACGCCTCCGGCGTCTCCGCCGTCGGGCTCGACCACGTACACCCAGCGGGCGCCGTCCGGGGTCATCGAGAACACCGACGGCAGGTCCAGCAGCCGCCACCGGCCCGCCACCTCGACGAGCACGCGCATCCCGTAGTCGCGGTGCAGACCCAGGTAGCCGCGGACGGTCGTCAGGACGCGGCCGTTCGAGGCGTGTCCCTGCGTGAGGTACGAGAGCGGGGAACCGGTCATCCAGCTCGTCACGGTGAGCGAATGTGGGTCGGGGACCGCCGTGGCACCCGTCCGCAGGATCGTGCCGTGGGGCCGCAGGATGCCGACCTCCTTGGCCTGGGTCACCACGTGCTCGTCCCCCGCCGTGAAGAACGACAGCAGCGCACCGTCCTCCCGGCGCTCGACGGCACGCCACGGGGGCGGCCAGATCTGCTCGACCTCGGGCTCGGTCATCGGCCGGGCGGCCAGGGCGCGCCCGTCGTCGTACACCCCACTCGGAGCAGCGAGTGCGACGGTGGCCGCGCGTCCCCTGTTGCGGCGCCGGGTGGAGGGCCGACGCTGCGGCGCGGGCGAGGTCCAGCGCCTGCTGAACCAGCCGGAGGTCGGCATCGGACGTTGCGGCGGGGTGGTGGTCCACGACGAGACCCACGAAGGCCGTCGCCAGACGCTCACCGGGCTCCAGCCTCGAGCGTGCCGTCTGCAACGTGGCGAGGGTGTGCTCGTGCTGCCGTCGTCGGGACGGCAGATCACCAGCGAGACCCGTCGGGGCGCTGGCCGGCGCGCGCCGCCCAGCCATGGACGTCGAGCGCGTCGGTCGCCCACGCGACCACCGGGGTCGTGCAGGCGAGCACACACCACGGGGTCATCCCCATCTGGGGGAGGTTCTGGCGCACCGCGAGAGCCGTGCCGAAGCCGTCGCCGTGCAGGGGCGTGATGTCGAGGTACTGGCTCACGTACAGCTCGTTTGTACGCAACATCGCCGGTGCCGCGAGGGCGACGTCGTGGGCGTGCACGATGTCCACGTCGCGTCGCACCGCTCCCTCGTTGAGCACGTCGACGTGCCAGGACCAGGCGGTGCGGGCGGACTCGAGCCGAAGCGTCAGGCGCCACCTCAGGCCGCCGTCTGCCCGTCCTGTGACGACCAGGTCGCCGTCCCGGACATCGGCAGCGGAGCCGGATCCCGCCCCCAGCATCGGCCAGAGCCGCCCGGTCTCCCGGTCGCGAAGCCACAGTTGCAGCAGGCCGGGAGCGAACGCCGACGCCGCGTGCTGGACCAGCTCGACCCGGTCCGTGCCGAGGGATGCCGGCGCACCGCCGTCCATGATGACCGCCCGGAGGCCCCCGGCCGACTCGAGCACCCAGGGCGGGCGGTCCACGGCTGACCGCCCGGGTCTCGCCAGCCTCATGGGTTCCACGTCGTGCCTCCCACTCGTCGTGACCCTCGTGGCCGGTCCCCCTCCACGTGGGTCGCACGACGGTTGCCGCCGGGCCTGTCGGCGGCAACCGTCGTGCCAGGATGATGGGCCTACCCGCCCACGACGCCGGCGCTGAACTCCTCGATGCCGATGACCGGCCGCAGGGCCGCCTCGACGTCAGGCGTGCTGAACGCCCGGCGCAGGAGGTCCTTCTCGAGGACGTTGCCGAGCGCTCCCATGACCATGGCCTGGTCGAGCGAGAGGTAGCGCCGGGCGACCGTGCCGTCGATGGCCACGGCGTCGTAGAAGCCACCGGCTCCGTACGCGCCCAGCCGCTTCTGGATCCGCATGCAGATTCGCGGTGGCCTCACCCCGCTCGTACATCATGGCGAGGAACGAGGCGTGCGGGGTCACGACGCCCGTCTTGAAGTCGGGGTTCGGGTTCGTGGCCGGGCGGCACTCACCGAACCCGACGTCGTAGTTCGTCTTCTCCTGGTCGGAGAAGTATCCCTCGGGGTTCATGCCCAGCGCGTCGACACCGTACTCGCGGTAGCCCCCGGCAGGGTTGCTCGAGGGCGAGAAGCCCCAGTAGCCGTAGTCCGCCTCGACGAGGCCGTGCTCGCGCTCGGCCCGGACGTGCAGCGGGTGGTTGACGCCCCAGCTGCGCGGCGCCCAGTCCTCCTCGGGCACGAAGACAGCCGGCATGAGCTCCTCGAACATGCTTCCGCCCCACCCGGGGACGATGTGCATGCCGCGGTACGTGTAGGCCCCCTCGTAGACCGAGATCCCGAGGTAGGTGCGGTTCTCCCCGACCGGCTGCATCTCGTGCCAGTCCCAGTCGCACGTCGCCGGGAACGTGCGCCACGGCGCGAAGTAGTGCTTCGCGGGAACCTGGCCGGTCAGGATGCCGAGGTAGCTCGTGATGCGCGTCTCGGAGACGATCGTGTCGTAGTGGTGCGTCGTGAGCCAGACGTCGCCCCCGCCGATGTGCGTGCCCCGGTAGACGCCGCCGGGGCGGTCGTGGTCGAAGACGAAGAAGCCACCGTGCATCAGACCGCCGGGACGAACCACCGGGTGCCCGCCGAGGCCGTCCCCCGGGTTGTAGAAGGCGTCCCACCGCATCCGCGCGAAGATCTCGGCCGCCAGCGGCCCCGCCACGGCGTCCGAGTTCTTGACCACGAGCAGCGCGGCGCCGAGCCAGCCGTTGTCGACGCTCGACACGAACGGGTGCACCGTGGTGCCGTTCTCGGGCCAGATCAGCACGGGCTCACCGGTGGCCTCGTCGTACCAGTTGTAGTACATGCCGCTGGGCTCGTGATGCTCCATCCCCTCGAGCGTCGTGAGGGTGCGCACCAGGCGGGCCCGCGCGTCGGCCGCGGAGATGATGCCCAGCTCCCTCGCGACGACGGTCGACCACAGGTACCCCCCGATGTTCGTCGGTGACGTGTAGCCCGAACGGTCTCCGGGCGCGAGCGACGCCGGGATGTTGTCGGCCGGGAGGCCCGGTGTCCGGGTCGGTCATCGCGTCGAGGCTGTGCCAGGTGTCGGCCGCCCAGCGGTGCAGTCGCGAGCGAGGGACCGGTGCCGTTTCGGGCGGCCGCGAGTGCGTGCGCACCTCCGCCGGTGGCGGTGCCCGCGTACGCCGGGTGACCCAGGCCGAGGGCGGCGAGAGCCGCCGCGCCGCCGACGAGGAGGTGGCGTCGCGCCGGCCGGGCGGGCGTCGGACGGGTCTCCGGATGCTTGCCGGAGGACGTGGACATGGTGTGGTCTGACATGGTGTCGACTCCGATCGTGGGTCAGGGGACTGCGACGGAGGGGCGGTCAGTGGGCTACTTGATCCCGGTGGTGGCGATGCCCTCGATGAACCTGCGCTGGAAGGCGAGGAAGACCAGGAGGATGGGCATGACCACGACGGTGGCCCCCGCGAGCAGGAGGCCGTAGTTGGTGGCGTTCTGGCCCTTGGAGAAGAGCGCGAGCGCGACGGGCAGCGTGTAGGTGTCCTCGGTCTGCGCGACGACCAGGGGCCAGAGGAAGTTGTTCCAGCTGGCGAGGAAGGTGAGGATGCCCAGGGTCGCGAGTGCCGGACCACACAGCGGCAGGATGATCCGCGCGAAGATCCTCAGCTCTCCGGCGCCGTCGACCCGACCTGCGTCGAGCAGGTCGTGAGGCAGGCCCTTGATGTACTGCCGCATGAGGAAGACCCCGAACGGTGTCACGAGGAACGGAAGGATGAGGCCCGGCAGGGTGTCGACGAGCCCGACGTTCGCCACGAGGACGAACAGCGGGACGAAGGTCACCACTCCCGGGATGAGCAGCGTCCCCATGACGAGCGCGAACAGCGCCCGTTTGCCCGGGAACTCGAGCATGGCCAGCGCATAGCCGAGCATGGAGCAGAAGAGCAGGTTGCCCGCGGTGACGACGACGGCAACGACCGTCGAGTTCATGAAGTACGCGCCGAAGTTCGCCTTCGAGAACAGCTGTGCATAGTTGTCGAGCGTGGGGTCCTCGGGCCACCACGTCGGCGGCGTCTGGCGCAGCTCTGCAGTGGTCTTGACGCTGCCGAGCAGCATCCAGATGAACGGCGCGGCAACGGCGAGGACGGCGACGGTCAGGATGGCGTAGAGCCACCAGCGGCTTCTTGTGGAGGTGTTCATGCCGGCCTCACGTGTTCTCTCGTAGGGCTCGGAACTGGATGGCGGTGATGACCGCCACGGCGACGAAGATGATGTAGCTGAGCGCCGCGGCATACCCGTAGTTGCCGAAGCCGAACTGTCGGTAGGTGTACAGCGACATGGACAAGGTGCTGTCCAGGGGTCCGCCGTTCGTCATGACGAACGGCTCCTCGAAGAACTGCAGGTAGCCGATCATCGTCGTCACCGAGACGAAGAGGATCACCGGGCGCAGCAGCGGCAGCGTGATGTGCACGAACCGTTGCCAGACGTTGGCCCCGTCGATCGAGGCAGCCTCGTGGAGCGCCCAGGGCACGCCCTGCAGCCCGGCGAGGAAGATGATCATCCCGGTGCCGAAGTTGCGCCAGGCGGCCATCATGATCAGCCCGGGCATCGACCAGCTCGCGTCACCGAGCCAGTTGGGGCCGTCGATGCCGAACCAGCCGAGGACGGTGTTGATCAGCCCGAACTCGTCCCGGAGGAGGTACTGCCACACCACGGCCACCGCGACGATCGACGTGATGACCGGTGTGTAGAACCCCAGCCGGAAGACCGACCGGAACTTCGTGATGCCCCGGTCGAGCGCGACGGCGGCCGCCAGCGCCAGGATGATGGTCAGCGGAACCCCGACGAGGACGAAGTAGGCGGTGTTCCGGATCGCCCTGAGGAAGGTCTCGTCCGACAGGGCCCGGGTGTAGTTCTCGAGGCCGATGACCTCGACCGAGAACGGAGTCCGGAGGTCCTTGGCCCGCGTGTCCGTGAAGCTCATGAACAGCGACTGGGCCACCGGCCAGAGGGTGAAGACGAGGAAGAGCAGGCAGAACGGCAGGGCCAGCACCCAGGCTGCCCGCCCCTCTCGCAAGCCGGTCGAGCGACGCTTGCGAGAGGGGCCACCCTCGGTACCCGTGGCGCGCTGGCTGCTGGGAGCGCGCTGGATGGCGGTGGACATGGTCAGCCGCCGGTGCCGATCGAGTCGGCCTGGGACTGGACGGTCTTCAGTGCGGCCGCGGGGTCAGCGCCCGTCTTGGTGACCTTCTCCATCTCGGTGTCGAAGGACGTGACGACCTGCTCCCACGTCGGGAACGACGGCGGAGCCTGCGCGGTCTCGAGCTGCTTGCCGAAGGTGGCCAGCTTCGTGTCGGCCGTGAGGGCGGGGTCCTGCCAGGCGCTCTTGACCGACGGCAGGTCCGTGGAGAGCTGGTACCACTTGACCTGGACCTTGGGGTCGGCCAGCCACTGGACGAACTTCCACGAGGAGTCGCGGTTCTGGGTGTTCTTGAAGACCACGAGGTTCGACCCGCCGACGAAGGACGAGGAGGTCTTGTCGGCCGGGATCTGCATGACGTCGTACTTGTCCTTGAACCCCTCTCCACCGGCCTTCTCGACCGCGGACATCATCCACGGGCCGGAGATGAACATCGGGACCTTGCCACTGGCGAAGTCGGGCTCGGTCGTGGGGGTCGCCGGGGCCGCCTTGTCCGAGATCCCGTCGGTGAAGAAGGACTGGTAGTACTGCGCGGCCTTCAGCACCTCAGGGCTGTCGAAGTTGTACGCCTTGCCGCCGTCCTTGGTGAGGTCTGCGCCGGCGGACCACGCGAACGGCATGATCGACTGCCACGACCCCACACCGCCGGCCTGCAACCCGATGCCCCACGTGGCATCGGCCTTGTCCTGCATGGCCTTGGCCATCGCCTTGAGGCCGTCCCAGTCGGTCGGCGGGCTCGTGATCCCCGCCTTCTCGGCGAGGTCGGTGCGGTAGTAGACGAGCCGGGTCTCGACGTACCAGGGGATCCCGTACGAGGTGCCGTCGACCTCGGTGGTCTTCTGGGCGCCCTCGAAGAACACGGACTTGTCGATCTCGCCTGGCGTCGGGTCGAGGGCACCGAGCTGGGCGAACTCGCCCATCCAGGTCGTGCCGACCATGGCGACGTCGGGCGTCTTGTTGGCGGTGATCGCCGTCGTGAACTTGTCGTGGGCGGCATCCCAGGGGATGGCGGTGACCTCCACCTTGACCCCGGGGTTCGCGGTCTCGAACTCCTTGGCGAGCGTGGGGAGGTTCTCTCCCTCGGCGCCCATGGCCCAGACGGTGATGGTGCCGGTGGCTGCGCCGGAGGCCACGGCCTCGCCCGTCTCGCCTCCGGTGCTTCCGGCCTCTTCCCGGCCACAGGCGGCCACGGTCAGCGCTGCGGCGGTCACGGTGGCCACGGTGATGGCGGTCGTGCGTCTCATCGGTCTCTCACTTTCTCGGTGGTGGTGTCGAAAGGTAGGTCTGGGTTCAGCTCCCGTGCGGACGAATCAGCGTGCTCTTCGCACCCGCACGAGCCACGGAGCACGAGCTCGGTGGGCAGGACGTGGCGCGTCGCTCGGGGTGGGGCGCCGCCCACCAGCTCGTGGAGGCGGTCGGCCGCGAGGGTGCCGAGCCGGTGGACGGGCTGACGGACCGTCGTCAGACCGGGCCGGATGTATCGCGCGGTCATGACGTCGTCCCAGCCGACGACGGCGACGTCGTCCGGGACGTCCATGCCGGCATCGGTGAGACGGGCCATGATCGCCAGGGCCACCTCGTCGTTGCAGCACACCAGACCGTCCGCAGCGAGGTCGCCCGCGAGAAGGCGCTCCGCGACGACGATGCCGTCGCGTTCCCGGAACTCGACGTGAACGGGCTCGGCGGCACGCAGTCCGCGGTTCTCGTGCGCCCGGGTGAACCCCTCGTACCGCTCGAGGACGTCAGGGGCCGCCGTCGTGTCACCGACGAACAGGAGCCGCGTGCGCCCGTGCGCGAGAAGGTGTTCGGTGAGCTCGTGTGCACTGTCGACGTTCTCGGCCGTGATGGCCTCCACCCCGGGCGGCGCACCCCCCGCGACGACGACGATCGGCCGGGTGCTTCTCCCGATGTGCGCAGCCAGCCCACCGAAGACGCAGATGGCGTCGACGCGGCTGGCCAGCGTGCTGAACGGCTTTGCCAGGTCCCTGGCACCGCCGAGGAGGAGCATGACACCCCGGCCCAGCTCCCCGGCTCGGGTCTCGAAGCCGACCAGCAGCTCGGAGTAGTACGGCCCGCTCAGCTCGGGCAGGAGGAGGCCGTAGGTGTCGTGCTGACGGGCGGCGAGGCTGCGGGCGGCTCCCGAGGGGACGTAGTCGAGCTCCTCCACCGCCTCCAGGACCTGACGGCGCGTGCGATCCGAGACGACCCCCGAGTCCTGCAGCACCCGGGAGACGGTCGCGATCGAGACCCCCGCGCGCTCGGCGACGGAGTAGATCGTCACACCGCGCCCCGCGTTCCCGCTGACTCTCATCTCGGCCCTCGTCGTTGAAAGCGCTTACACACACCTGATGAAGTGATCTTGCCCACGTCCATACCCGTTCTGGGGGCTTAGCAGCTCACAAATTGGTATAGGTCGCCGATTCGTCACCGTGCCGGCGGGGTCCGGGCAACGGTCAGCGCGTCCCGGCCCCAGCGAGCGCGGCTCGGGCGCGGGCTGGGCCCGGACGGTCGACGAGGGAGCGGCTCAGCCGGTCGAGTCGGGTTCGGATCGGGGCCTGAAGATCGAGCAGCCGGGCTGCGACCTCTCGGATCTCCTCTGGCAGTGCGGTGTTGGGATTCAGCGCCTGGCCGAGCCCGGCATCCTCCAGCGCCGCGGCGCCGGCGAACTGGTCGGTCGACAGTGGGAGGAGGAGCAGCGGAACACCTGCGGTGAGGGCCTCCGTCACGCTGTTGTTCCCGCCGTGCGAGATCGCCAGCGCGGCGCGCGAGAGCACGGTCACCTGGGGCAGCACCGGGCGTACGAGCCAGGATCTCGGCACCGGGCCCAGCTCGTCGACGGGCCTGGCGCCGCTCGCCAGGGCGACGCGGACGTCCAGGCCCGCCAGGGCCGCGGCCACCCGGGCCAGGACGTCGGAACGGACGGAGAGGAAGCTCCCCAGGCTGACGTACACCACCGGCTCGTCACTGCTGGCCAGCCAGCGGGCGACCTCGTCGTCGGCGGGCTCGGCGCGCACCGCCGAGCCGAGGAAGGCGTGGTCCCCGAGCGCCGCCGTCCGGGCCGGCGGGTGCAGCTCGGCCGGGTAGTTCAGCAGCAGGACGTCCCCCGTCTCGGTGAAGGCGTCCTCGGTGAGCGCGGCATCAGGCGCCAGGGCGGCCAGGGCGGCGTTCCACTGGCCGGTGAAGTCGTCGCGCACCTCCTCGCACACCCGCCTCAGCTCGGCCAGGTCCTCGGGCTCCTGCTGCAGCGCCCGCGGGAAGGCGGGCGGGCAGCCGTAGACCTCGTCTCCGACCGAGAGGGCCGTGGGGTGTCCCAGCACCACGTCGGCATGCCGGATGCCGCTGGCGACCAGCGCGATCCGCGCGCTGAACGCGAGGTGGTCGACGATGACGTGGTCCGGCCGCACCCGGTCGACGACGCGCTGTACCTGCTGTGCGGTACCCACGGGGTCCCACAGCAGGTCGGTGCGCCGGGCCCTGGCCTGGAACAGCAGGGTCTGCACCGCCCCCCGCCGGGTGGCCTCGAAGAACCCGCGGAGCGCGGCGTCCTCTCCGCGGGGCTGGTCCTCGGGCCGGATGACGCCCGGGTTCGACCCCCGCCCGAGGCGGAGGTCGGTGCGGGTGTAGCCGAAGCCCTCGACGAGGTCGTGGGTGGCCTCCCCGGTGGCGACCACCACGCGCTCACCGGCATCCCGCCAGGCGGTCGCGAGCGTGGCGAGGGGATAGAGGTGCGATGCGTAGTCGGGGCTGATGACGAGCAAGGTCACGAGCCGGCGGTCCCTGCGCCGGCTCGGGCGGGCGCCCATCCGAGCTCCTCGTCCTGGAGGACGCTGGTGACCTCCTGGTAGACCTCGTCGAGCGCGGCCGCCATCGTGCGGATGCTGAACCGCTCGCGCAGACCGGCCCGAGCCGCGTCGGCCCTCCTGGTGGCACCGGGGTCGCTCGCCAGGGCGAGCGCCGTGCTCAGCCCGGAGGCGAGGGCCTCCGCGCGCGTCGTGTCGACGAGCACCCCGGTCACCCCGTCCTCGACGTACGTGGCGGGCCCACCCGCCGCGGGCGCGACGACGAGCAGGCCGCTGGCCATCGCCTCGAGGATCGCGATGCCGAACTCCTCCTTGAGGCTGGCCGAGACATAGACGCCCGACGGGGCCGCCAGCCCGGGGCGGCCCTCGAGTGCTGCCGTCATCCACCGGCGGACGACCGTGTTGGGGCGGTGCCCGGCCAGGAGGAGACCACGCCGCGCGGCATCCGCGGACGGCACGGCGGCATCGATGCCGGCCAGCTCGGCGGCCTCGTCGTCGGTGGGGTCGTCGAGGTCACCGCCGACGACGAGCAGGTTGCACGCCCCCTGCAGCTCGGGGTCCGACGCCCAGCTGCTCGCGAGGGTGGCCATTCCCTTGACCCGGTGCAGCCGGCCGACGGTGAGGGCGAGCGGCAGGTGGCGCCGCTCCGCCGGCAGCCGCGCGAGCACGCCGTCGAGGTCCGCCAGATCGGCAGGGCCGGCGGCCCGCTCGCCGGTGTCGAGGTCGACCCCCTCCGCGACGACGGTGGCTCGAACGGTCGGGTCGGTGAGGTCGACCCCGAGCAGCGTCTCGAGGTCCCCGCTCAGGGCGGGCCGGGGGAAGAGCACGAGGTGGTCGGCGCGGGCCGCGAGGTGCCGCAGCAGCCAGTCACGGAACACCAGGTGCTCGGACAGGTCGGCGGCGCCGAAGCACTCACGAGTCAGGGTCCCGGCCTCCTCACGTGCGTGGATGAGCGCGTGCGGGTCCGGGGCGAGGGTGAGTACCGTCGGGATCCCGAGCTCCGCAGCAGCCTCGGCCGCGGCCATCGACCCCACGTCGGCCATGCGCAGGTGCACGATGTCGACCGGACGGGCGGCACGCAGGACCCGGCGGATGCCGCGCCGCGCCGCCACCCGCAGCGGCCAGGCCTGGGCGGCGTGAACCGGCTCGCCCCACAGCGGAACCGTCGCGTAGTGGTGGCCCTGCGCAGCGAGCCGCTCGAGACCGATGAGGGCGTCCGCCGGCCGGCCACGGGACACGGTGATGGTGCGCGTCGTGCGCAGGCCCGGCCCCCCTGGGTCGACGAGGGCGTCGCCGAGCTGGACCAGCAGCGTGGCGATGCCGCCGGTGTCTCCCTGTCCGGCGTGGGACAGCTCGGCGTCGATCTCCGCGTGGAGGAACAGCTGCACGACGGTGAGGCCCGCGGACGCGGCAGGGACATCCTCGGTGGTCAGCACCTCCACCGGCCCCGCGGTCGACCAGGAGTCGTGGACGGCGGCTCGGGCCACGTCGGCGAGTGCTCCCTGGCCGTCGGCCACGCCGTTCAGAGCCAGGACGTCGTCGATGTCGTCGGCCGTGGTGACGTCACCGAGCGCGCCGAGCGCCGCGGCCCGGACGGCCGGTTCCTCGGCCACGTCGGTGGCGAGGGCGACGAGGGTCTCGACACCGGGGCGACCCGGCACCAGGCCCAGCGTCTCCACGAGCCGGCTACGCGCGCCGACGTCGGATGCGGCGGCCAGCGCGCGCCCGATACCTTGGCGGATGTGGGTGGGCGAGAGCTCGGCCCACTGCTCGAGGGTGCGCTGGGCCAGCATTCCGGGAAACCCCCCGGTGGCCACCATGGTGGTGAGGTGGTCCATCGCTGCCGCCACCGGAGGGCCAGCGCCCAGCGCCCAGGCGGCGTGCTCACGGATGTGGGCCGGGCCGGCATCCAGCAGGGCGAGCAGGGCCGGGTGGCCGGCGGCGTCCGGGAGAGAGCCGAGGCCGTGCACGGCCGCGATGGCAAGCACCTGGTCGCGCGGCTGTGCCGCCGCCTCACCGAGCACCTGCGCCGATGCCACGTCTGCCAGGGTGGCGCCAGCTTGGACGTCCTCGATCCGGCGGAGCGCCTCGACGATGGAGGGGGCCTCTCCGACCGCGGTGAGAGCCGCCGTGACCGCGGACTCCGTGCGGGACGCCGACGGGCGCCCGCCACCCTGGAGGAGGCGGGCGGTCCCGGCTGGTCGTGAGCCGCCCATCGCGCCACCGTAGGCTTCGACCCTCACTTGGTACAAACCTTTGACAGCCGCGTCCGCCACGGGCCCCCGGCGCCTCCTGCACACAGCTCGGTCCTCGCGTCGCCCACGCCACGTGGTGAACCATGACCGGTGGTGCTGCGTGTAGGGGAAAGGAGGTCGGATGCCGGAGAGCGCGGCGGCGCTGATGCAGCAGCTGCATGACGAGCACGGGGCCGCGCTGTGGGCGTACTGCCTCCGGCTCACCGGGCAGGACCGCATGCGCGCCGAGGACGTCGTCCAGGAGACGTTGCTGCGCGCCTGGCGCAACCGCGAGCGGCTGGACGAGTCCCGCGGCTCGGTCCGTGCCTGGCTCTTCACGGTGGCGCGCAACATCGTCATCGACGAGTGGCGCACCAGACGGGCCCAGAGCGAGCTTCCGGTCGCCGACGTGCCGGAGGCCCACGAGCCGGGTGACCAGACCGACCAGCTGCTGCTCTCCTGGCTCGTGGCCGAGGCGGTGACCTCCCTGTCCACCGATCATCGCGCCGTGCTGCTGGAGTGCTACTACCGCGGGGCCTCCGTCGCCCAGGCGGCTCACCGGCTCGGCATCCCCGAGGGCACGGTGAAGTCGCGCACCCACTACGCGCTCCGGGCGCTCCGACTGGCTCTCCAGGAAATGGGGGTGGGCGCATGACCTGCGAATTCGCCCACTTCGACGCCGTCTACGTCCTCGGCGCCCTCGCTCCGAGCGAGCGCCTCGACTTCGAGCGACACCTGGCCGGATGTGCCGAGTGCAGCCGGTCGGTGCGTCAGCTGGCCGGCCTCCCGGGGCTGCTGGCTCACGTCCACATGGACGAGCTCGAGCCCGCTGACGGCCCACCACTTCCCAGCACGCTCCTGCCCTCCCTGGTGCGCGAGGTGCAGAGGACCCAGCGCCGTCGCTCCGTGCTCGTCGGGACCCTGGCGGCCACCGTGGCAGCGGTGGTCGCGACCACGCTGGCGGTGTGGGTAGGCGTCGAGGCCGACCGGGAAGCGGACTCCCCGGCATCCCCGGCGGCTGCGGCGACGAGGACGCCCGGCCTGCCGATGGTGCCGGTCGCACCGACAGCCGTGCGGGCCGACGTGCTCGTCGCGAACGTCGCGTGGGGGACACGCCTCGACGTCACGTGCTCGTACGCGGCGGAGGACGAGGACTACGAAGCCTCGAGCGGCGCGGAGTACGCACTCGTCGTCCGCACCCGAGACGGTCGGGCCGAGCAGGTGGCGACGTGGCGTGGCCTCCCTGGTCGGACCATGCGCCTGTCCGCCGCGACCGCGACGAGCCGCAGCGAGATCGAGACCGTGGAGATGCGGACGGCCGACGGGGTCGTGCTGCTGCGGCTGAGCGTCTGAGTCAGTAGTAGTCCGCGGTCCGCCTGCTCATCCACGCCTCGCGGAGGAGGATCAGGCCACCGACGATGCACACGACCTCCGAGGCGGCCGCGGTGAGCACCCACCCGCCGGACCATGTCTCGTTGACGCCGAACAGCCCGACCGTCGTCGACATGATGAACGCCCCGAGGGTGCTCGCCCCGAACCCCGTGACGAGGAATGCCGGGATCCAGTGCCGCCACACCAGCAGCATGACCGCGATCACCACCCCGGCCACGCCGTTGACGAGGAACGCCGGCCCGATGACGTCGATGTCGCGGTAGTTCTGGAACCACCACAGCCAGAGGTGGACCACCGCCGAGACCAGGGCCGCCACGGCCGTCACGATCCGCACCCACATGATGTCCTCCGTCCCTCGCGGGGATGCCGTCGGCGTCCGGGCAGCGCCGCAGTCCCTGCCCTTCACACGCAACCGGCGCCTCGGCGGTTCACCGAACGGTTGCACACTGCTCCGGCCCCCGCCACGCTGAACCACATCCGCGGTTCATCCGTGTGGACGGGTACGGCCCGTCCGACTCCGCGGCGGCGACCCGTTCCGGCCGACACCCCGAGGAGGGCGCGATGGCGGTGCAGGCCAGGGCGTTCTGGCTGCGGGAACCCGGCGTGGGGGAGATCCGGCCCGTGGAGCTGCCGAACCCGCGACCCGGCGAGGTCCTCGTGCGCACCCTGCGCTCGGCAGTGAGCCGCGGCACCGAGACGCTCGTGTTCCGCGGCTGCGTGCCCCCGGACCAGTACACGGCGATGCGAGCTCCCTTCCAGGAGGGCGAGTTCCCCGCCCCTGTCAAGTACGGCTACCTCAACGTCGGGGTGGTGGAGGACGGGCCACCCGAGGTGGTCGGACGGACGGTGTTCTGCCTCTTCCCGCACCAGACGGCATACGTCGTGCCGGCCTCTGCGGTGGTGTTCGTGCCGGAGGGCGTGCCAGCCGCCCGGGCGGTGCTGGCGGGCACCGTGGAGACGGCCGTCAACGCGCTGTGGGATGCCGCGCCACTCGTCGGCGACCGGGTGACCGTCGTGGGAGCGGGCATGGTCGGGCTCTGTGTCGCCCGCCTCCTCGTCGGCGTGCCCGGTGTCGAGGTCACGGTGGTCGACGTCGACCCGGAGCGCGCCGTCGTGGTCGGCGCCATCGGCGCCCACTTCGCCCTGCCGGCGGAGGCCGAGGGCGGACGTGACCTCGTCGTCCATGCGAGCGCCACGTCGACCGGGCTCCAGCTCTCGATCGATCTGCTGTCGGCGGAGGGAACGGTCGTCGAGCTGAGCTGGTACGGCGACGCCGAGGTGAACCTGCGGCTGGGCGGCACGTTCCACTCGGGTCGCCTGTCGATCCGGGCGAGCCAGGTCGGGGCCGTCTCCGCGGCCCGGAGGGGTCGCCGCTCGACGACCGACCGCCTCGGGCTCGCCCTGCGCCTCCTCGAGGACCCGACGTTCGACGCCCTGCTGACGGGGAGCTCGGCCTTCGACGATCTCCCGCAGACCCTCCGGCGCCTGGCGGACGGCAGTCTCCCGGCGCTGTGCCACACGATCACCTACGGCGAGGAGTAGCCCAGTGTTCAGCGTGACCGTCCGCGACCACATGATGGTCGCCCACAGCCTCCGCGGAGAGGTCTTCGGGCCCGCGCAGCGGCTGCACGGCGCGACGTACGTCGTCGACGCGACCTTCCGCGCACCGTCCCTGGACGCCGACGGGATCGTCGTCGACCTCGGCAGGGCCGCCGACGCCCTTGCTGCGGTCGTCGGTGAGCTGAGCTACCGCAACCTCGATGACGAGCCGACCCTGGACCAGGTGAACACCACCACCGAGCGGCTCGCCGAGGTGGTCGCCGACCGGCTCGCCGCTCGCGTGCGTGCCGGCGACCTCGGCCCCGGGGCAGGGGGCGTCAGCTCCATCGCCGTCACGCTGCACGAGTCGCACGTCGCGTGGGCGTCGTACGAACGGGCGCCGTGAGCACCGTGCACGTCGTCGTCCCTGAGGCGGTGGACGACCCCAGGCGGCCGAGTGGCGGCACCACGTACGACCGGCGGGTGGCTGCCGGTCTCTCGTCATGCGGCTGGACGGTGCACCGGCACGTCGCCAAGGGAGACTGGCCATCGGCGGACCGCCCTTCCCGTTCCGCCCTGACAACCGCGCTCGCCGGCATGCCCGACGACGCCGTCGTGCTGCTCGACGGGCTCGTTGCGTCGGCGGTCCCGGAGGTGCTGGTGCCCGAGGGACGACGCCTCCGGCTCGTGGTCCTCGTGCACCTGCCGCTCGGTGTGGGGTCCACCGGCGGGCGTGCCGCCGAGCGGCTCTCGCGGGAGTGCGCGGTCCTCGCCGCCTCCGTCGCGGTCGTCGCGACGAGCCGGTGGACCCGGCAGTGGCTCCTGAGCACCTACGGACTGCAGCCCGGTCGGGTGCACGTCGTGGTCCCCGGTGTCGACCAGGCGACGGTGGTGCCGGGAACCGTCACCGGTGAGCGGCTGGTCTGCGTGGGTGCGGTCACCCATGTGAAGGGGCCCGACGTGCTCGTCGACGCGTTGGCCGAGGTGGTGGACGTGGGGTGGTCGTGCACCTGCATCGGTTCGATGGCGGTCGACCCGGCCTATGCGGAGCACGTTCGGAGCCGTGCTGCGGCCCTCCACCTGCACGACCGCCTCCTGTTCAGCGGCCCCCTCGTCGGCCCCGACCTGGACGCCGCGTACGCGGCGGCGGACCTCGTCGTCGCCCCGTCGAGAACCGAGACCTACGGCATGGCCGTCACCGAGGCACTTGCCCGCGGCATCCCGACCGTGGGCAGCGACGTCGGTGGGCTTCCGGAGGCGCTCGGACGGGCGCCGGACGGATGCCGGCCCGGCATCCTCGTGCCGGCCGGGGATGCCGCGCGCCTGGCCGACGCACTTCGATGCTGGCTCACCGACGCCGGGCTTCGTGCCGACCTCCGCCGAGCGGCCCGGGCGCGCCGCTCCACGCTCACCGACTGGTCGGTGACCGCCGATCGGCTCGCCGGCATCCTCCGGGAGGTGGCGGCGTGACGGACGTGGCGGTGCGGGTGAGCGAGGAGTGGCTGGCGCTCCGCGAGCCGGCCGACGCCGCGGCGCGGTCCACCGACCTGGTGCGCGAGGTGCACACGGGCCTGCTGGCCGGACCGACCGCGGTGGTGCACGACCTGGGGTCGGGGACCGGCTCCATGGTTCGCTGGCTGGCCCCGATGCTCGACGGTCCGCAGCACTGGGTGCTCCACGACCGCGACGAGCACCTGCTGGCCGGCGCCGTGGTCGACGCGCCCGCTGCGGCCGACGGCTCGGTCGTCACCGTGGAGGAGCGACAGGGGGACGTGACCCGGTTGCGGCCCGACGACCTGGCCGGCGCGACGTTGGTCACGGCGTCGGCCCTGCTCGACATGCTCACCGCCGAGGAGCTGGACCGCCTCGTGCGGTTGTGCGTCGCGGCGAGCTCCCCCGCGTTGATGACACTCTCGGTCGTCGGCCGGGTCGAGCTGAGCCCCGCCGATCCCATGGACGATGTGCTCGGCGCTGCCTTCGACGACCACCAGCGGCGCACGGCCGGCGGCCGCACTCTGCTCGGTCCCGACGCCGTGGGGGTCGCCGTCGAGATGTTCCGCACCCTGGGCGCCCAGGTGACCACCCGACCCAGCCCGTGGCGGCTCGGCCCGCGGAGCCGCCACCTCGTGGCGGGGTGGCTCGACGGCTGGGTGGCGGCCGCCTGCGAGCAACGACCCGAGCTGGCCGAGTCGAGCGTGGGCTACCTCGCCCGACGGGCGGCCGACGTCGAGGAGGGTCGGTTGCACGTGGTGGTCGACCACCTCGACGTGTTGGCCCGACCTCAGGGAGGACCCCGATGAACCGGCCGGCCCCGCCCCCCGTACGTCATCTCGAGCTGGGCACCGTGCGCCGCCCGGGTCCGGGCGCCGGCGCACGCCGACGGGCGGAGGCCGGGATCGACGGGTCGTGGTGGCGGTGGCTCCGACCGCTGGGTGGGGCGACGATCCTCGGCGTCGTCGTCGCCACCCTCGGCGGCGGACCGGTGGTGGACGCCCTGCGGGCGACGGACGGAACCGCGCTCGCGATGGGCGCGGGCGTTGCCTTCCTCACCACCGTCTGCGCCGCATGGCGGTGGCGACTCGTGGCCGGACGCCTCGAGGCGGGGCTCACCATGCCGTCGGCGGTCGCCGCCTGCTACCGCTCCCAGTTCCTCAACGTGACCCTCCCCGGCGGGGTGCTCGGCGACGTCAGCCGGGGCGTGCACCATGGCCGCGGGGTGGACGACGTCGGGCGCGGCCTCCGCACGGTCGCCTGGGAGCGGGCCTCCGGCCAGGTCGTCCTCGTCGTGCTCACCGTGTCGGTGCTCCTCGTGACCCGCCCCTTCGCGGCACCGGGTATCGGCGGCCCAGCGTGGGCGCTCCTCGCCGTGGCGGCTCTGGCTGTCGGGGTCGCACTGAGCGCCCGGAGTGGAGGTCAGGGCATCGTCGGCCGGATCGGGCGCGTGGTGACGGCGGACGGGCGAGCGCTGTTGGAGCCCACGGCATCCGGGGGGATCGTGCTCGCGTCGCTGGGCGTCGTGGGCGGGCACGTGGCGACGTTCGCCATCGCGGCCCGGGCTGTCGGCGTGGGGCTGCCGGTGGTCGAGCTCCTGCCCATCGCCCTGCTGGTGCTGCTCGTCTCGGCGGTGCCGCTCAACCTGGCGGGCTGGGGGCCACGTGAGGGAGCCGCGGCGTGGGCGTTCGGAGCGGCAGGGCTCGATGCCGGGCAGGGACTGGCCGTGGCGGTCGCCTACGGTGCGATCGTCTTCGTCGCGACCCTGCCCGGAGCGGTGTCGCTCCTCGTGGGCCTGACGCGACAGTCGACTCTGAGGATGCCGCCCGGCACCGGCCCGCGCGGACGCGCCGGGTACCGGTCGGTCGGCGGCGCGGTGGACGGGACCGCCCGTGGCTGAGCGCCCCTACACCGTGCTGAGCTGCGCCACGTCTCTCGACGGCTACCTCGACGACAGGTCGGGGCAGCGACTCATGCTGAGCACCGCGGCCGACCTCGACCGGGTGGACGCCGTGCGGGCGAGCTGCGACGCGATCCTCGTCGGTGCGGGAACGGTGCGGTCGGACAACCCCCGACTCGTGGTGCGCAGCCCCGAGCGCCGTGCCCGGCGGGTCGCCGAAGGTCGGGCTCCCACGCCGTGCAAGGTGACCATCACCCGGCATCCGACCATGGATGCCGCGGCGGCGGTCTTCGCACCACGAGACGGCGACGCCCTCGTCTACTGCGCCAGCCCCTCGGTGGGCGGCACGCGCGAGCGCCTGGGCGCCGCCGCGACGGTGGTCGACGCCGGGGAGTCTCCGGCGATGAGCTGGGTCGGCGAGGACCTGGCCGCCAGAGGGGTTCGCCGGCTCATGGTCGAGGGCGGCCAGAGCGTGCTCACCCAGTTCCTCGCTCTTGGCCTCGCCGACGAGCTCCAGCTCGTCGTGGCGCCGTTCTTCGTGGCCGACGCCGGGGCGCACCGCGTCGTCGCCGACGGCCCGTTGCCGTGGAACCGTGACCGGCGGGCGCGCCTCGCCGAGGTCCGGCAGATCGACGACACCGTGCTCCTGCGCTACGCGCTCTCGGCACGCTTCGAGCAGGACGACCCGGAAGGACCGACGACATGACCGACCGTGCACCCGCCGCGACGATCCGGACCGAGGTCATGGTGCCGCTCTCCTTCGCCGACGGATACGGCACGGTGGCGCGGGTGCTCACCTTCGACGGTCTCGTCGACGGGAGGGAGCACATCGCCATGGGGTTGGGTGACCGCGTCACCTCCGCGGACCCGGCCGCCGTTCACCTTCCTGTGCCCCTGGTGCGGCTGCACAGCGAGTGCCTGACCGGGGACGTCTTCGGCAGCCAGCGTTGTGACTGTGGACCGCAGATGCGCGAGGCGGTCCAGCGCATCGCGGAGGAAGGCGGCTACCTCCTGTACCTCCGGCAGGAGGGCCGAGGGATCGGGCTCTACAGCAAGCTCGACGCCTACGCGCTGCAGGACGTCGGGCTCGACACCTACGACGCCAACGTGGCGCTCGGGTTTCCAGGCGGACGCGCGCGACTACACCGTCGCCGTGCAGATGATCGAGGCGCTGGGAGTCGCCGACGGTGGCCCTGCTCAGCAACAACCCCGACAAGGCGAACCAGCTCGGCCGGCTCGGCATCACCGTCACCGAGCGCGTGCCGACCAGGGTCCACTGGAGCCCCGCGAACGCCCGGTACCTCGCGACCAAGGCGTTGCGCGGTGCACACACCTTCGAGCCGGGAGCCGGGGACGAGGTCGACGCCGGGGATGCCGGCCGGCCCGCCGCCGTCCCGGCCCACCCCAGGCTCCAGGCATGAGCCGTCGTCGGCTCGCACCGCGATGAACGGGACGTCGGCTGCGCCACTTGCCGTTCCGGTGTCCATCGACTCACGGCGGCAGTCACCGGCCGTCGGCGTGGTCGCAGGCGGCGGCGGTGCTCGTGCAGGGTGCGCTGTCTGGCCGCGATGGCTTCCACCGTCGGGTTGAGTCCCGTGGGGTGGGCGGTCGGTCTGGCGTGCGCGGTCGTCCTCACGGGCCTCGCGGGTCATCGCCTCGCCGTCGGGGGGAAGGACGACGTCGGGCCGGCCAACCTCGTGACGTTGTTCCGAGGGCTCCTCGCCTGCACTGCAGCCGCGTTGGCTGTCGAGTCGCTCATCGGGCGGGACGTCGCCCCTGCCGTGCTCGCCTTGGCGGTCCCGGCACTCCTGCTCGACGCGATGGACGGGTGGGTCGCTCGCCGGACTCGCACGGTGACCGAGTTCGGGGGGCGGTTCGACGGCGAGGTCGACGCCTTCCTCATCCTCGTCCTCAGCATCTATGTCGCGCCCACCTATGGGTGGTGGGTGCTGACGGCAGGGCTGGCGCGCTACGCCTTCCTCGTCGCCGGGTGGGTGCTGCCGTGGATGCGCGGGCGGCTCGAGTACCGCTACTGGCGCAAGGTGGTGACGGCGACGGCAGGCATCGTGCTCATCGTCGCGGCGGCGGATGTGCTGCCGCGCTGGCTGACCGTGACCGGCCTTGTCGTCGGGCTGGCACTGCTGGCCGAGTCGTTCGGACGGGACGTGTGGTCGCTGTGGCGCCGACGCGACGCGTCTGCGGAGCCGAAGCCGATGTCGCGCACCGAGACCGAAGCCAGAGAAGATCGTGACCGACAGCGGCTTTCGGGCACCAGCCGAGGAGCCCGGGCCGCCACCGGCCAGGGACAGGAGCCGGCGCAGGAGGGCGCTCGCGGTCAACGTCGTGGCGGTCGTGCTCGTGTGGTTCACCCTCCTGTCTCCCAACCAGCCGGACCACATCACCGTCTCGAGCTTCCTCCGCCTCCCCGTCGAGGTCCTGCTCGTCGCCGGTCTTGCCCTCGCCCTCCCGGCTCGGTGGACCCGCAGGGTGGCCATGGTCGTGGGAAGCGTCCTCGGCGTCCTGACCTTGATGAAGGTCCTGGACCTCGCGGCCTTCGTCGTCCTCGACCGGCCGTTCAACGTGATGACCGACCGGAGCCTGCTCGGCTCGGGGGTCGGCTTCGTCCGGGACTCGGTCGGCACCGTGGCCGTGATCGGTGCTGCGCTCGTGGCAGTGGGGCTCACCTGCGCGGTGGTCGTCTGCCTGCCCCTGGCCATCGGGCGCCTCTCCCGACCCCTCGTCCGTCGCCGGGCGACGGCAGCTCGCTGGGTCGGCGCCCTGACGGTCGTCTGGGTCGCTGCTGCGGTGGTCGGCGTGCAGGTGGGAGCGGTGGGTCCGGTCGCAGCGGCAGGGGTGGGGCCCTACGTGGCCGGCAAGGTTCGTGCCGCCGAGGTCGCCCTGCGCGACCAGGACCGCTTCGATGCGGCGGTCGGGGTCGATCCGATGCGCGGCGGGGCGGGCGACCTGGCCGGACTGCGGGGCAAGGACGTCGTCGTCGCCTTCGTCGAGAGCTACGGCCGCGTCGCGCTCGAGGGGCAGGGGTCGAGTGAGGTCACGGCGTTGTTGGATGCCGGGAGCACCCGGCTGCGCGCCTCCGGCTACGACGCCAGGAGCGCGTTCCTCACGTCTCCCACGTTCGGAGGCAACAGCTGGTTGGCCCACGCCACGCTGAAGTCGGGTCTGTGGGTGGACAACCAGTGGCACTACGAGCGCCTCCTGTCACGCGAGCGCACGACCCTCACCTCGGCCTTCGGGGACGCCGGCTGGCGGACGGTGGCGGTGCTCCCCTCGAACCGCGGGGATTGGCCGGAGGGAGAGGCCTTCTACGGGTTCGACGAGGTCTACGACCGGACGAGCCTCGGGTATGCCGGCCCGAGGTTCGGCTTCTCCGCCATGCCGGACCAGTACGCGCTGGCGGCCTTCGCGCAGCGGGAGCTCAGCGCGTCCGGTCGTGCGCCGGTCATGGCGGAGCTCGACCTCACCTCCAGCCACGGCCCCTGGGCGCCGCTGCCGAGGGTGGTCGACTGGAGCAGGCTGGGGAACGGCGCTGTCTTCCACGGCATCCGGGACGACGCCGTGACGGCCGGGCAGCTGTGGAGTGACCGTGGCAACGTGCCGGCGGCCTACCGGAGCTCCATCGTCTACTCCCTCACGAGCCTTCTCTCCTTCGTCGAGAGGTACGGGAACGACGACCTCGTCCTGCTCATCCTGGGGGACCACCAGCCGTCGACGATCGTGAGCGGTCATGGGGCGAACCGTGATGTGCCCATCACGGTGATCGCCCGCGATGACGACGTGCTTGACGAGATCTCGGGCTGGGGCTGGCACCAGGGCCTGCGTCCTGCGCCAGATGCGCCGGTCTGGAGGATGGATGCCTTCCGTGACCGCTTCCTGGTGACCTACAGCGCTCCGGCGACCATCGAGTCGAGCCAAGGCCCGCAGTGAGGACCGACGAGCGTGCCGTGCCGGACCTGGCGTTGTGGAGGATGCGCGAGCCCGCCTTTGCCCCAGGCCAGTTCGTCGGTCAGGAGAGCTTCATGACGGCCGGCGAGATACTCGCCCTGGCGCGCCAAGCAGGGGTCGGGCCGGGGGTCTCGGTGCTCGATGCGTGCTGTGGGGTGGCCGGGCCCGGGCTCTTCATCACCCGCGAGCTGGGATGCACCTACCTGGGTGTGGACGCGAACCCCGCCTCCGTCGCGGTGGCACGAGACAGGGCTCGAGCGGCCGGTCTCGCCGCACTCTTCGAGGTCGCCCGGGTCCCCCCGCTTCCGCGCGGGCGGTTCGATGTCGTCGTTCTCCTCGAGACGATGCTCGCATTCCGCGACAAGCAGAGCGTGCTGAGGGAGGTCGCATCCGCGCTCCCCGTGGGTGGGCGCTTCGCCTTCACCGTGGAGGAGGGCGTGCCCCTCACCGACGCGGAGCGCAACCAGATGCCGGACCCTGACACGGTCTGGCCCATCCCGCTCCCGGAGCTGCTGTCAGCGCTGGAGGCTGTCGGCCTCCGCATCCGCTGGCAGGCAGACTCGAGTCGCTCGCACGCGGCCACTGTCGGTGCGGTGGTCGACGCGTATGCTGCCGCCGCGAGCCGTGCGGGTGCGGCTGTGCCCGGGTCGATCGTGGACCTCCTGGCCTCCCACCGGCTGTGGAGCGACTGGCTGCACGGGGGACGGGTGCGCAAGCTGGCGTTCGTCGTCGAGCGCATCGGGTCGACGTGACGGCTCGCGGATGCCGGATCCCATGTCCCGTCGTTGGGGCCGCGGCATGAGGACACCGGCCGCCAGCGCCACTCGGGTTCGCGAAGAGACCACGTATCGACGTCGAGCGAGCAGGACATGTCCGGTGCAGGCGGCCCGGCCCCGGCATGTCCTGCTCGCTCGACAGGAGGAGGCTGTACCTCCCGCGAGGCTCAGCCGCTCCTGACCTGCGCGAGCGGGCTCGCCGGCAGGAGGTGCTTGCGCCCGGTCACCAGGGCCAGGCTGTAGCAGATCGCGACGATGACGAGCAGGGCGTTGAAGCCGAGCACCAGGGCGAGGTACTCCAGGGCGCCGCCCACCATGGCCCCGAGCAGGTTCGCCCCGAAGGCGGTCGTCGAGGACCCGACACCCTTGAAGCGCACGGCGAACAGCAGGTTCGCGAGGAAGATCGGCAGGAAGGCGATCGTGACCCCCACGGCGAACCTGGGGCCGGGTGGGAGGTCGAGCAGCAGGTCGCCGGGAACCACCCAGGCGAGCGCGAGCGCGGCGAGCAGCGCAACGTACAGCCACAGGGGTCGCGCGATGTGCACCCGGCGCGCCACCTCGACCGCGGCCAGAACGCTGAGGAGCACGCCGGTGAACACGGCGGCGTTGACCGCCCAGGTCGTACCGAACAGCAGCGCGAACTGCACGACGTTCTTCGTCTCGAGCAGGAGGAACGCGACGCCCATGAAGAACAGGTCGGTGTACGGCCGCATCCGCCGCAACGGTCCGCCGACCCACCGCACGAGGACGAGCGAGGCGGCCAGCACGAGGGCCAGCATCCACAGGTAGAACGACGGGATCGTGCGGGTACCGAGGTAGGGGAACGGCCGGTCGTCGACCGACGGCTCGAGCTCACCGACCGTCGGGGCCCACGTGGTCGCGCAGCCTCCGGTCGAGGCGTCGTCGCGCAGCGTCAGGACCGCCTGCTGGCGCTGACCGTGCGTCGGCCCGAGCTGGACGCAGGGCGCGGCGCCGTAGACGGTGCGGATCGTGTTGGCGTAGCGGTCGAGCAGCCAGGGCTCGTAGTAGTTGTACATCGCGAAGGTGCCGCCGGGTTTCAGCAGCGAGCGCGCCCGCTCCAGCGCCTGCGTGGTGAAGAGGTAGTTCTCCAGCCGCAAGGCCGACTGTCCGGTGACGATGGTCGCCGAGTCGGGGAGCGCGAACAGGATGAGGTCGTAGCTGCCGGCCCCTCGCTCCATGAACGCGCGCCCGTCGTCGACGTGCACGGTGACCCGTTCGTCGGAGTACGGCCGGTCCGGATGCCGTTCGCGCCCGATCTGCACGAGCGCCGGGTCGATCTCCACCGCGTCGACCCGCCGGGCACCCTGGCTGAGCGCGACGGCGACGTCGTTGCCCGTGCCGGCACCGATGACGAGCACGTCGTCGCGGGCACCGGCGTAGGTGTAGGGGTAGAGGTAGAAGGGCGAGTCCGCCGTGATCTGGTCGACCGAGGCGCTGGTCTGGAGGGGGGTGTTGTTGACGTCGACGCGCACGTTGCCGCCCGAGGCCGTCTCGGTGCGGATCTTGTAGTACGGCGACCACTGGTACGAGCCGACGAACGACTCGACGCCCAGCAGGACGACCGTGACGGTGACCCCGGCTGCGGGGAGCCAGCGCCACGACCGGACCCTTGCGCCGAGGAGGACCACGAACGCCACGGCCGCGAGCACCGCCCAGGCCAGCGGCGGCATCCGGAGGAACGACAGCCCGGCGAAGGCGACGATCCCCACCAGGGAGCCGCCGATGTCGAGGCGGTAGGCCTCGAGCGGCTCGAAGGTCGAGAACGTGCGAGCCACCTCCTGGGCGATGGTGCCCAGCACGGCGACAGTGAGCAGGAAGACGACGGTGAGCGACAGCCAGCGGGGCAGCGGCGGCATCCCGAAGGACCCGACGAGCGCCCACCCGCCGGAGGTCGTCGTGCCGGTGCGGACGGAGAAGGTGAGGACGAACGCGGCCAGCCCGGCGAGCAGCAGCGGCGCCAGCGGGAAGAGGTCGCGGCCGCGGTTGCCACGCAGGAACCCGAGCCCGATGCCGAGGAAGCTCGCCAGGAGAACGAAGTTCGTCAGGTGCACGAGGTAGAGGTTGTTCGACGAGGTCCACCGGATGAGGGCCAGCTCGACGAACAGCATGAGCGCGCTGGCGAGCACCAGCCGAGTCCGCGGCGACAGCGTCACCGCGCCACCCTAGGCGCGGATCCGCCCCTCACCTCCCCCCGTCTCCCCCCGACTTCGTCTGCCGGTGAGCGCGCAACACGCCGACCAGGGCGCGGATTCGAGCACGCTGACAGACGAGGTCGGGCAGCCGACCGGCCCCGCGCAGCCGGCCCGGCCATTGTCGGGCGACGCTCCCCCGGTCGATGATGAGCGGATGAGGGACACGGCCCCCTCCGAGCTCACGATGCTCTTCACCGACATCGAGGGGTCCACCCGACTGCTCAACCGGCTGGGTGCGTCCTACACCGAGGTCCTCACGATCCACCGGCGCGTGCTGCGGACGGCCTTCGAGACGTTCGGGGGTCGCGAGCTCGGTACCGAGGGTGACAGCTTCTTCGTGGCCTTCGAGTCGGCCAGCGACGCCGTGGCCGCTGCGGTCGAGGGTCAGCTGGGGCTCCAGGAGTCGTCGTGGCCCGCGGGGGTCGCGCTCCGGGTCCGGATGGGCCTGCACACGGGCCACGCGGAGCCGTTCGAGGACGGGCTGGTCGGGTTGGACGTGCACCTCGCGGCTCGGGTGTCCGCCACGGGGTACGGCGGCCAGGTCGTGTTGAGCGAGGCCACCGCGCGCCAGGTCACGGACCGGCTCCCGCCGGGCATCTCGCTGCTCGACCTCGGCCTGCACCGGCTCAAGGACATCCCCGAGCCGCTGCACCTGTGCCAGCTCGTCGTCCCCGGGCTGCCCTCGACCTTCCCTCTGCTGCGCACCCTCGGGGCACCGGGCAGCCTTCCCTCCGCACCCACGCCGCTGGTGGGCCGCGACGCCGACGTGGCGGCCCTGCAGGCCCTCCTCGCGGACGGTCCGCAGCGGCTCGTCACACTGACCGGCCCGGGCGGCACCGGCAAGACCCGGCTCTCCCTGGCGGCGGCCGAGGAGCTGGCACCGGCCTTCGCCGACGGTGTCCACTTCGCCGATCTCACCACGGCCACCGAGCCCTCCGTCGCGTGGACCAGCCTCGCCGACGCGCTCGGGCGCTCCGGCGACGGCCGGGTCGAGGTGCTCGAGCACCTCCGCGAGCGCAACGTGCTCCTCGTCCTCGACAACCTCGAGCAGCTGCCGGATGCCGGTGCTCCCCTCGTGGGCGAGCTGCTCGCCTCGACACGTGGCCCGCGCCTGCTCGCGACGAGCCGGCGACCCCTGCGCCTCGCCGGCGAGCAGGAGTACCCGGTGCCTCCCCTCTCGCTTCCGCTGCTGAACGGAGGCGTCCTCACGCCGGAGGCCGCCGGTCGGGCGGATGCCGTGCGCCTGTTCGTGCAGCAGGCCCGCCTGTCCGATCCCGGGTTTGACCTGCGCGCGGACAACGTCGTCGAGGTCGTCGCCCTCTGCCACCGGCTCGACGGCCTCCCGCTCGCAGTGGAGCTCGCCGCCGCCCGGGTCCGCCTGCTGCCCCCGAGGGCTCTCCTGGACCACCTCGACGAGGCGCTCGGTCTCCCGCTGCCCGGTCACCCCCAGCGGCAGCAGACCCTCACCGCCACGGTCGACTGGAGCTATCGGATGGTGGCGGAGCCGGAGCAGCAGGGCTTTCGCGCGCTCGCGGCGTTCGGCGCCTCCGGAGGGACGTTCGACGCGCTCGGCGCCGTGCTCGACACGCCTTCATCGGTGGCCGTCGTGTCCGGGCTGCTCGATGCCGCGCTCGTCCGGGTCGACGACGACCCCGCGGGGCCGCGCGTCCGGCTGCTGCACACCGTGCACACCGTTGCTCGCGACCTCGCGGTGCGCGCGGGCGAGCTCGACGACCTCCAGCGGCGGCACGCCGAGCACTACGTCGGCGTCGCGGAGCGCACGGCCGAGCGGCTGAGGGGCCCCGCCGCGCGAGCGGCCCGCGGGCTCATCGAACGGGAGATGGACAACCTGCGGGCCGCGCTCGACTGGTCGCTCGGTGGCTCGGGCGGCGGCACCAGCGGGGACGCGTCCGCCGACGTGGCCGCCGACTCGAGCACGGACCGGGACGGCCGCGGCGCGACCGGCATCCGGCTGTGCACCGCGCTGGGATGGTTCTGGTACCTCACCGGCTACGACGCGGAGAGCCGCCGGTGGCTGGAGCGGGCGAGCCGCGCCGCCGCGGCCCAGCAGGGGCCGCAGCTCGCCCAGCTGCTGCACTCGTTCGCCTTGCTCCTCCTCCAGCAGGGGGAGGTCGTCACGGCCAAGGAGATCCTCGGCAAGTCCCTGCTGCTCTGGCGTCGAGCCGGGAACCGCCACGGAGAGGCCACCGTGCTCAACAGCCTCGGCATCGCCCACCGAGCCCTCGGGGACCCCGAGCGGGCAGCTGGCCCGGCTCCAGGAGAGCCTCGCCATCGCCCGGGAGATCGATGACCCCCAGCGACAGGCCACCGCGCTCACCAACATGGCGTTGCTCGAGATCGACACCGGACATCCGGAGGCCGCGCTCCCGTTCATCGCGGAGGCCGAGCGCCTCGACACGGTGCGCGGTGACGACTGGGCCATCGCCGCCGGCCACGTGAACCGGGCGGGCGCCCTTCTCGCGTCCGGCCGCCTCGCCGAGGCCGCCAACCTGGTGCGCGAGCTGGCTCGCTCGGTGGGCGACCACGGCGACCCGGACCTCACCCTCGAGCTCGTCGAGCTGGCTGCCGGGACCGCCTCCCTGGCCGGTGACCATACGCGCGCGGTGCGCCTCGCCGCGTGCGCCGACGAGCAACGGACCCTGAACCGGATGCCGTTGAGCACGCCGGACCGCGCGTTCCTCGAGCGGCGACTGGCCGCCTCACGGCGAGCTCTCGGCGAGCGGTTGGCCGAGGTCGAGCGCGCCGGTCGGGAGCTCACGACGGAGGACGCTCTCGCGGAGGCGGCGGAGATCACGGTGCCCTGACGAGGACCAGCGTGCACCACGAGCGCGCAGCATCCGACCCGGCCTCAAACCTCCGTGCCCAGCTCGGGGAGTCTCCGGCGGGCGACTCACCACGGTCGGGCCGACCGGGCCCTGGGCGCTCAGGACGGAGCCCGCCCTGGACCTTGCCGGCGTGGCGGGAGCCGGCGGCCGTCGCCAGCCCTGACGCACGCACGCGGGATCCAACCGGCGTCAGTCTCCTCGCCCGCAATCACACGAGGCCAAGCCCGAGGAGCAGCACCGCTCCGAGCACCCCGACCGCGCCGAGTACCCCGGCCCGACCGGCCCGTGCCCCATCGAGGGGCTGCACGGGGAGCAGGAGCGAGCCGGCCATGACGAAGGCCGCGACGCACAGGGACGTCGTGAGGGGCGTGCGCCACCACGCCGCCTCGGCGAGCAGCCCCAGCGAGAGCACCGCGAGAACGAGGGGCGCCGCCATGGCGACGCGGGTGTCCCCGGCCGGGGCCCGGACGACCGGCATCGGCGCGAGCGGACTGCCGAACGCCCCGGCGACGAGACCGACGAGCACTCCCGGTGGCCAGGTTGCGTGCTCGACACCGGTCGATCGCGCCGGGTCGGGCGACTCGGCCGGCTCGCGCGAGTCCGGGGGTTCGGCCACCCGTCGCGAGGCCACGACCACCCGCGCGGCCATGCCCACCCCGACGAGCGCCACGAGCGCGACGGCATACGTCAGGGCAGTCCACGGCCACAGCAGCTCCCGCCAGAACGCGAGGAGGAACGCCGCGACCGTGGCGACGACGGCCCACTGCGGTCGGCGCAGCCGGGCGACACCGCGCAGCCGGCCGAGCGGGCCCGTCCCCTCGAGCCAGTCCTTGGCCCCGGTCGGCAGCGTGGTTCCGCGCAGCGACACGAGGCCGGCGCCGGCAAGCACCAGAGCGAGCAGGCCCACAGTGGCCGCCGGGGCGGTGCGCTGCGAGCCGGCGAAGGACCAGCCCTCGGGCAGCGGCTTCGAGACGTCGAGGGACGTGCGGTAGGTCGTTGTGTCAAGGGCCGTGCGGGGTGGGCGGTCGGCGTACGTGGGGTCGAGGGAGGCCGCCTCCGCGAGTGCGCCCTGCGACGAGATGACGTGGACCGGCCCCCGGCGTCCTTCGACGACGCCGAGGTTGTGCCACCCGAGCGCGTACGCGGGCTCGGCGGCGACCGCGGCGCGCAGCACCGTGGACGCCTCCTCGAGGTGGCCCCGACGGGCGAGGAGCACGCCGAGATTGTTGGCGGCGGGGTAGTTCGTCGGGTCGCTCTCGAGGGCTCCCCGGTTCTGCCGGACGGCCGTCTCGTCGTCCCCGCCACGCCGGGCAACCTCCGCTGCGGTCAGGAGGTAGACCGGGCTGAGGGGGTCAGCCGCGACCGCGGCCCGGGACAGCTCGAGCGCGCTGCTCGGATCGCCGGTGCCGAGCGCGGCGATCGCGGCGGAGTTGCGCACCGCGTCGAGCCGGACCTCCCCCTCCAGGGAGTCCGCCCAGGACAGGGCCGTGGCGAAGTCCTCGGCGGCAGCCCGGTCCATCCCGACGGAGAGCTCATGGTCCCCGAGGAGCGAGGCCGCGAAGTAGGACAGGCGGGCGAACTCGTGGGCGGTCGCGAAGCCGTCGCTGAGCGTGGACTGGTAGCCGTACCCCTGCGCCCCCTCGAGCACGAGGGGACGGAGCACGGGCAACGCCTCGTCGGGCCGGCGCGCTCGCAGCAGCGCCGCCCCCCGGCCGAGCAGGGACTGGGCGACCGCAAGGTCGTTGCCCGACGACAGCACCCGCCAGCGCGCCGCCGCCGTGGCGAAGTGCGCGGCGGCATCGTCGTACTCCTTTGCCAGGTAGGCGATCTCGCCGAGCCGCTGGTGGGCGAGCGCGGTCTCCTGGCCGAAGTGCTCGGCCCACCGTAGAGCCTCTCGCCGGGCGCCGGAGAGGTCACCCGCCCACCGCAGGAGGTTCTGGCGGTCGTCGAGGAGGGTCTCGGCCTCCTCCCGCGCCTCCGACACCTCGAGCTCAGAGGGCAGGCCCCCGGCGAGCTCGTTGTCGACCTGCCGCTTGAGGCGTTCGCCGTCGGGGCAACCGAACCCCGAGAGCGACGGGTCGATGTCGTCGAAATCCTCGGGCCACCCCTGCGCGGCCGCAGCCGCGTTGCCGGCGACCAGGGCGTCGCGGCGCCAGACCCAGTCGGGACACGACGGTGCGGCGTCCGTGAGGGCGGGCACGTCCCAGAAGGTTGGCACGAAGCCCTCGTCAGCGACGACGCCGCCGCCAGAACCCTGTCCGGACTCGAGCAGCGAGATCTGCACCGGCGTGAGCACGTCCGCGCCGAGGGAAAGCGGAGCGTCGAGCGGGATGACCGCCATGACGTCAGGGAACGCGTCCCGCCCGAGCTCGGCCAGTCGTTCGGCCAGGGTCGACGCCACGGCGAACCGACGGGCGGCCTCCTCCGCCGTGATCGCCACCTGGAGCGCACGAGCCGGATGGTCCGACCCGTCGGCCGCAGCGACGGCGAGGCGGGCGGCATCCTGAGGTCGCGCGAGGCCCAGCCTCGCGCGGGCCGCGCCGAGCCGGGCGGCGGGTGTCTCCTCCGCCTCGAGGAGGCGCGCGAAGACAGCATCCGCGTCACGGAACGCCCGGCGCGAGGTGAACGGCTGCGGGGTCGCGAGGTTCATCCCGGTGGCGAGGTAGACGTCGCCGAGGGTCGCGAGCACCCCCGGGTCGCCGGGGTGCGTGCGCACGAACTCCGTGGCCTTCTCCTCCGCCGCCTCGAGGAAGGCGCCGAAGAGGGGGGCGACCGAGGTCTCCTCGGGCTCCCCGAGACCGATGTTGAGGTCCCTCATGAGGGCAAGCCAGCCCGGTGTCGGGTCGTCAGGGCAGACGTGCCGGGCCTGGGCCGCCTCCGACTCGATCGCGTCATCCGGTACCTCGGCGTCCGAGGCAACGAGCGCGAGCAGGTTGAGCTGGGCGTCGCAGCCGCCTCCGGCTCGGGCGCGGTCGAGCACGGCGAACGCGAGCCGCACGGAGTTGGTCTGGAGCCCGTAGGCGATCTCTGGCTGGGCGGCCAGGAGGAACAGCGCGGCGCCCAAGGCCGCTCCCCCGTCGGCAAGCCGGGGCGCGTCGACGGTATCGAGCACCTCGTCGACCGCACTGAAGCGGTACGGATAGTCGGTCGTGACCTCGCCGACGGACGGCCAGTCGAAGCCCTCTGCCGGCGGCGCGAGGAACGCGAGGAGCCGGTCGGCCGACTCCGGCCCCACCGCGTCAGCGGCGTGCGGATGAACGTCAGCCACCGTGCGGATCGAGGTGCCCGGCGGTAGCCCGACCGGCACCGCCCGGATGCCGGTCGTCGCGGCGAGATCGTCGCTCGGCAGGTCGAGCTGCGACGCCGTGAGGGGCTGCGGAAGCCGGGATGCCGTGAGCGCGGCGGCGGGTGCCATGGCCAGGACCGCAACGAGGCCCACGACGACGGCCCAGAGCACTGGGCCCGGTCGGGTGCCGTGGCGGCGGATCGCCGGCTCGGGTAGTGCCTCGTCGGTCGTCTGCCCCATGCGACCACCCCCGGCTCGCTCCCTTCCGACGGTAGACCCGTGACCAGCGTGACGCCAGAGGTACCTGACTCGCGAGGGGAGTCGTGTGACGTCCAACCAGTTCCTTCGGGTGACATCGTCCCCTCATGGGAGGATGATGCCGCGATGGGCCTGTCGCTCGTGGTCCGAAGAGCCGCCGTCGCCGCCGCGGTTGCGTTGGTGGTGCCGGTCATTCCCTGCGCTGCCTCCGCAGCCGCCGTCCCGGGCTCCGCGGGGGGACCGTCGTCCACGACCACAGCGCACCAGCAGCTCGTCGGCGCCGTACCAGCGGCGGCCGACCCGACGCCCAGCGAGACCGCGTCAAGCCCGGCCGTGCCCAGCGAGGCCGAGGTGGCGGAGGCGAGGAAGGCCGCGGCAGCCGCGGCCAAGGAGGTCGCCGACATCACGGCGGAGCTCGAGCTGGCCGAGGCCAGGCTCGAGACGCTGCAACGCGGTGTGTCCGATGCGGTCACTGCCGACGAACGCGCCCAGCAGCAGCTCGCCGAGGCCGAGGCCGCCGTGCAGATCGCCACCGAGAACCTGTCCGCGGCTCGCCGCTCCCGAGCGGCCGCCGACCGCGAGCTGTCGGGCAGGGCTGCCCTGATCTACATGCAGGGCGGTGACTTCCAGGACCTGGCTACCCTCGTGGTTGCCCCGCCCAGCGTGATGTCGGACCTCGCCGTCGTGCTCGACCAGAACGCCCAAGCGGTGAGGGACAGCCTCGACGCCGCCAGCTCCGCAGCAGCGGATGCCGCCGCCCGGGAGCGGCTGCTCGTCGCCGCCCGCGACACCCGCGCCCGCGCGGTCGAGGAGGCGGGCGCCCGCCGCGCCGCCGCCGAGAAGGAGGCCGCACGTGCCGGCGCGGAGGCGGCCGAGCTGGGGAAGCAGCAGGAGGCTCTGACCGCCAGGCTGGCCGTGCTCGAGAAGGGCGCCGCAGACCTCGCCGGGCTCCGCGAGGCGGCCGCCCGGCTGGGCACCACCGGCCTGCTCGGCCTTCAGGCACTCGGTTCGCCCGGAAGCGCGCCGCGCGCGGCCCAGGAGATCGCGCGGTCGATGACGGCGTCCTACGGCTGGGACGAGGCCGAGTTCACCTGCCTCGTCGAGCTCTGGCACAACGAGTCGGGGTGGAGCTGGAGCGCAACGAACCCGTCGTCGGGGGCGTACGGCATCCCCCAGTCACTTCCGGGCTGGAAGATGGCGAGCGCAGGAAGTGACTGGCTGACCAACCCGGCCACGCAGATCACCTGGGGGATGGACTACATCGAGTCGGTCTACGGCTCGCCGTGCTCGGCCCTCGAGAAGTGGCAGGCCCGGTCCCCGCACTGGTACTGACCCTGCCGCACTGACGCCTGCTGGCTGCCGCGCTCCCGCGGGATGCCGTACGTCGCCGACGTGGGCCATGATCGGTTCACGAACCCGAGGACGGACCATGCACTCCTTCGAGCACGACACCGACGCGTCGCGGATCGTCTTCGGCATGGGCACGGTGTCGCGAGTGGGGTCAGAGCTCAGGCGCATCGGTGGGCGGCGCGCGCTGGTCCTCTCGACCCGCGGCCAGCGAGGTCTCGCGGCGCGGGTGGCCGACGCGCTGGGCGACGCAGCGGCCGCCACCTTCGACGGTGCCGCGGAGCACACCCCGGTGGAGGTGACCGATGCCGCCCTCGCCCGGGCGAAGGAGGTGGCGGCCGACGCGGTCGTCTCGGTGGGCGGTGGCTCGACGACCGGGCTCGGCAAGGCCCTGTCCGCCCGCACCGGGATGCCGCACGTCGTGGTCCCCACGACCTACGCCGGCTCGGAGGTCACCTCGATCCTCGGCGAGACCGCCGACGGCCAGAAGGTGACCCGGTCCGGCCCGGAGATCCTGCCCGCGGTGGTCGTCTACGACGTGGCCCTGACGACCACGCTCCCATGGGCCGTCACCGTCACCAGCGCGGTCAACGGCATGGCCCACGCCGTCGAGGCCCTCTACGCGCCGGACCGCACCCCCGAGACCGACCGGATGGCCACCGAGGGACTCGGCGCCCTGGCCGGCGGGCTGCGGTCGCTCCACCGTGATGCCGACGACCTCGACGCGCGCGCCGACCTGCTCTACGGAGCGTGGCTGGCGGGCACCTGCCTCGGCACGGTCACCATGGGGATGCACCACAGGCTCTGCCACACCCTCGGCGGCAGCTTCGGCCTCCCCCACGCACCCACGCACACCGTGGTGCTGCCCTACGTCATGGCGTTCAACGCGCCGGCGGCACCGACGGCCATCGCGGCAGCCGCCACCGCGCTCGGTGTCGACGACGCCCCATCGGGCCTGCAGGCACTGGTGGCGGGCCTCGGTGGTCCCACCCGCCTGGCGGCTCTCGGCTTCCACCTCGCCGACGTCCCACGTGCCGCCGACCTGGCCACCGCCAGGCCCTCCGCCAACCCCCGGGCAGTCCAGCGCGACGGCATCGTCGATGTGCTCACCCGCGCGACGGAGGGCACCCCGATACCCGCAGCGTCCCCACCGAACGAGGAGAACCGATGACCACGACCGACGCCACCGGACCCGACGGCACCAGGCCCGATGCCACCAGGCCCGACCCCGCCGAGCTCGAGGCCCGGCGGCAGCAGATCCGCGAGGCGCACCTGCGCCCGGCGGGGTCGCGCCCCGCCTCGACGGCCCGCGGGCTCCACCACACGGCGCTGATCAGCAGCGACGTGGAGCGCACCGTCCGCTTCTACCAGGACGTGCTCGGGTTCCCGCTGACCGAGCTGATCGAGAACCGCGACTACCCCGGCTCCTCCCACTTCTTCTTCGACATCGGCAACTCCAACCTGCTGGCCTTCTTCGACTTCCCCGGGCTCGACGTCGGGCCGTACGCCGAGGTGCTGGGCGGCCTGCACCACATGGCGATCTCCGTGGAGCCCGAGCGCTGGCACGCCCTGGTCGCCCGGCTCGCCGAGGCGGGTGTGCAGCACGAGGTGCACAGCGGGGTGTCGGTCTACTTCCGCGACCCCGACGGGGCCCGCATCGAGCTCATCGCCGACCCCCTGGGCGAGATGTACGGCAACCAGGTGCTCTGACGACCCAAGTCGACGGGAGACAACACGCCGCTCGGGGCACGCTCCGCACGGCGTGTTGTCTACTCTCGTCGAGCACCTTCCGCGGCGTCGGCCTCGAGAAAGCCGCGGTGCAGGGAGTACAGGGCCTCGCTCACGAGGCGGCGGTCGGCCGACGAGCCCCGCGGCCGGGCGTGCCGGTGCAGCGCCAGTCCGTCGAGCAGCGCCACGACCATCGGCGCCCGCTCGTCGGCGTGTGCGATCCCCAGCGCGAGCAGCGACGCCTCGGCACCCCGCTCGATGCTCGCCATGATCCGGTGGGCGGTGGGCTGCAGCTGAGGCCGGCGGCGGCACTCGAGGTAGATCTCGAACTGCGCGACGGTGTCGGGTTCCGGCTCGGACATCACCGCGTCGACGAAGCGGTCGATCGCCTCGCGGGGGTCAAGCTCGGCGTCGGCGACCTGCGCCGTCACGGCATCCACGCGTTCCACGATGCGCTCGCCGACCACGTGCAGCGCGGCGGCGACCAGCTGGTCCAGCGAGGAGAAGAAGTAGCTCGTCGTGGACGTCGACATCCCCGCTCGTGCGGCGATCGCCCGGTGGGTCGTGCTGGCGACGCCCTGCTCGGCGATCACCTCGATCGCGGCGTCGAGGAGGGCGGCCCGGCGCGCGCGTCCGCTGGCCCGGTGGGTGGCTGGCCGAATCGACATGACCCGATTGTGCCAAAAGTCTGGACATTCGTCCAGACTTACTGGCACGCTGGTCCTGGGCGATCGGCCCGCGTACCCAGGAGGCACCCGTGGAGCACCTCTCCGCCCGCCAGCACGTCGTCGACATGTGTCGCACGATGCTCGACCGCGGCTACCTCAAGGCCACCGAGGGCAACGTCTCGGTCCGGGTGCCCGGCCGCCGGCTCTACGCCGTGACCCCGAGCAACTACTCGTACGACCGGATGCGCGTCGAGGACGTCTGCATCGTCGACTTCGACGGCACCCACGTGCCGGATGCCGCGCGCGCCGGCTCGGGCGCCTCCCTGGCACCGTCCATCGAGTGCGGCATGCACGCCAACATCTACCGCGAGCGCCCCGACGTGCACGCCATCGTCCACACCCACCAGCCGTACGCCTCGGCGCTGGCCGTGCTACGTCGCCCGATCCCGGCCCTCACCGACGAGCAGGTCCGCTTCCTCGGCCGCGAGGTCGCGATCATCGACTACGCCCCCTCGGGCACCGGCTTCCTCGCGAAGAACGTCCAGAAGAAGATCACGAGCGGCGACAACGCCTTCATCCTCGCCAACCACGGCATCGTGGCCGTGGGCACCGACCCGGAGCGGGCCGTGTTCAACATGGCGCTGCTGGAGAAGGTGTCCATCGCCTACCTGCTGGCGCTGACGACCGAGTCGGGCAAGGTGTACTCGATCCCGGCGCCGATCCGCGAGATCGCCTTCGCCAAGCTGCGGTCCGACGAGAAGCGGATCGCCGCGCAGGTCACGAAGTCCCTTCCCGCGCAGTTCGTTCCGGATGCCGTGCCGTTGCCCAGCGCCGACGCGGCGGCGCGCGACGCGATGAGCGAGCGCGCGTCGTTCGTGGCCGAGCCCGGTGTCCCGGCCGAGGCGCCCGGCGCCGAGTCGGCACGGCTCGGGTACGCGATCAGCGCCTACCCCGACGTCGACGACACCATGCGGCGGCTCGAAGCCCTTGTCGCGCAGCCGGTTCGGGGGCTGCGGCACGACGCCCTCGACGACGTGCTCGAGTGGTTCGAGACCAAGTGCCGGGCGAGCAAGGAGCTCACCGACCGGGCGAGGGCGCGCATCCCCGGCGGTGTGCAGCACAACCTTGCGTTCAACTCCCCGTTCCCGCTCGCGATCGACCGCGCCGAGGGTGCCCACCTCACCGACCGCGACGGCAACGTGTACATCGACTTCCTCCAGGCCGGGGGGCCGACGATCCTCGGCAGCAACTACGCACCGGTCAACGACAAGGTGGCCGAGGTGGTCCGCGAGTCGGGCCCGGTGACCGGGCTCTTCCACGAGTACGAGCTCAGGCTCGCCGAGGCCATCCACCGTTACATGCCGCACATCGAGATGTACCGCTCGCTCGGGTCAGGCACCGAGGGCGTCATGGCCGCCGTGCGGGCCGCCCGGGCGTTCACCGGTCACAAGGTCGTCGTCAAGGTCGGCGGCGCCTACCACGGCTGGTCCGACACCCTGGTGTACGGCCTCCGCGTGCCGGGCACGTACCGGATGAACGCCAAGGGCATCCCCTTCGGAGCCACGAGTGCGACCCGCGAGACGTTCCCGCACGACCTCGGCACCCTGCGCCGCAAGCTCGTCGAGAACCGGCTGCGGGGCGGCACTGCCGCCGTGGTCGTCGAGCCGCTGGGCCCGGAGTCGGGCACTCGGCCGGCGCCCGAGGCCTTCAACGCCCGGGTGCGCGAGCTCTGCGACGAGTTCGGTGCCCTGCTCATCTTCGACGAGGTCGTGACCGGCTTCCGGGTCGGGATGGGCGGTGCGGCGGGCTACTTCGGGGTGACCCCAGACCTGACGGTGCTCGGCAAGGCCGTCTCCGGTGGCTACCCGATGGCCGGCGGCGTCGGTGGCCGGGAGGACGTCATGGCGGTCTTCGGCTCCGGGCTCGACGGCAAGAGCGGCGCGCACGTGCAGGTCGGCGGCACCCTGTCCGCGAACCCCCTGTCCTGCGCGGCCGGCTACTTCGCCATCGAGGAGATGGCCCGCACCAACGCGCCCGTCGTGGCGGGCCGCGCCGGTGACCGGCTCGCGGCCGGGCTGCTGCGGCTCGTGGCCCAGCACGGCCTGCCGTACGTCGTCTACAACCAGGGGTCCATCGTCCACCTCGAGTGCAGCGGCGTCATGCTGCTCGACATGCACAACCCGGTCAAGCTCTTCCGGGAGAACAAGCCCCGCAAGCGGCTCATGGAGCAGATGGGCGCGGCCTACACGGCCAACGGCATCATCACCCTCGCCGGCTCGCGGCTCTACACGTCGATGGCCGACACGGACGCCGTCATCGACGACGCGCTGGAGCGCTTCGACCGCGTCTTCTCGATGGTCGACGGTGTCTGAGCCCGTGGCGGGGACACGCGCGGTCCCGGTCCACCGGGTGCGAACCGCTCGCTGGGCGCTCCTCGCCGCCTTCGCCGCCCTCGTCGCGAGCACGCAGGTGCTGTGGCTGTCGCTCGCACCCGTGACCACCCGCGCCGCTGACGAGCTGGGGGTCTCCGAGGGCGCGGTCGGCGACCTCGCCGTCGTCAACCCCGTGCTCTACGTGCTCCTCGCGATCCCGGCCGGCCGGTGGGCCGACCGGCGGTTCGGACTGGCGCTCTCGACCGGGGCAGGGCTGACGGCTGCCGGGGCGCTGCTCCGCATGGTCGACCCCGAGTCCTACGGATGGGTGCTCGCGGGACAGATCGTGCTCTCGGCCGGGCAGCCGCTGGTGCTCAACGCGACCACGAAGGTCGCCGCTCGGTGGTTCCCGGCGACCGAGCGCACCCGGGCCATCGCCGTCGGCGGCGGTGCCCAGTTCGTGGGCATCCTCCTCGCGGCGACGACGGCAGCCCCGCTCCTGGACACAGGAGGCCTGTCGCTCCTCCTGGGCGCCTACGCCGCACTCGCCACCGCGGCCGCTCTGTCGCTCGTCGTGGCCCTGGCGCTCGTACCGCCCGCCTTCATCGTGGATGCCGGACGCGCACCGTCACTGCGCTGGCTGCGGCAGGACCGGCTCCTCCTCCAGCTCGCGGCCCTGCTCTTCGTCGGGGTCGGCCTCTTCAACGCGCTGGCGACCTGGCTGGACCCGATCCTCGAGGACCTCGGCATGCCCGGGTCGGGTGGCACGATCATCGCCACGACGACCATCGCCGGACTGGTCGGCACCGCCGTGCTACCCGACCTCGCCGCGCGGCGCGACCGGCGCCGGACCGTCCTGCTCACCACGACCGTCCTCGCCGTCGTGGTGTTCCCCCTCGTCGCCGTCCTCCCGACCGTCTGGCTCATCGCGGTCGCGCTCGCCGTCGTGGGCTTCTTCCTGCTCGCGTGCCTGCCCCTCGCCCTGGACTGGTCCGAGCTGGAGGCCGGTCCCGAGCGGGCCGCCACGGCGACGGGGTTCCTGCTGATGGCAGGCAACCTCGGCGGGGCGGTCCTCGTGCTCGCCGTCCAGGTCGTCGTCGGCAACCCCTACCTCGCCCTCGGGGCGTTCGCCCTGCTCGCCGTGCCGGGCGTGCTCGTCGCGAGCCGGCTCCCGCAGCACGCCCGGTCGCACCGCGACCTCGAGTCCTCCGGATCGCCCGGGGACGTGGCCCGGTGACCGGCTTCGTCCTCGGCGTGGACCTGGGCACCGGCGGGCCCCGGGTCGCACTCGCGGGCACCGACGGGGTGCTCGTCGGCCACGAGAAGGAGTCCGTCGGCCTGCGGCTGCTCCCGGGGGGCGGCGCCGAGCAGGACCCGGACGACTGGTGGCGGGCGATCGTGACCGCGAGCGCGCGGCTGCGCGCCCGGCATCCGGCGGAGTTCGGACAGGTCACCGCCATGTGCATGAGCAGCCAGTGGGGCGGGCTGGTGCCCGTCGACGCGCAGGGGCGACACGTCCACCCGGCCCTGACGTGGATGGACTCGCGCGGCCGCCACTACTCGGAGGAGCTCACCGGCGGTGGGCTGCGGGTGCCCGGTGGCTACAACGCAAGGGCGCTCCGTCACTGGTTGTCCAGGACCGGTGGCGTGCCGACCCGCACGGGCAAGGATCCCGTGGGGCAGGCGGCGTGGCTGCGCCACGAGCGCCCTGAGGCGGATGCCGCTGCCGTGTGGCTCCTCGACGTGCCCGAGTACCTCACCATGCGGCTCACCGGCCGCGCGGTCGCCGGCTGGGACACGGCCGTCCTGCGGTGGTGCACCGACAACCGCGACCCAACGACCGTGCGGTGGGATGCCGCCTTGGCACGGCGCTGCGGCCTGGACCTCCGCCGTCTGCCACCGCTGGTTCGCCCGGCGAGCGTGGTCGGGACAGTGATGCCGGCGGTGGCGGCCGAGCTCGGGCTGCCCGACGGGGTTCAGGTGGTCGCCGGCACGGGTGACACCACGGCAGCGGCGGTGGGAGCGGGAGCCACCGGCGACTACGACGCGCACCTCTACATCGGCACGTCGGCGTGGCTGAGCTGCCACGTGCCGTTCAAGCGCACCGACGTCGTGCACAACATCGCCTCCCTGCCCTCGGTCGTGCCGGGCAGGTACTGGGTCGCCACGGTGCAGGATGTCGCCGGCAAGGCTGTCGACTGGCTGCTCGACTCGGTGGTCTACGCCCAGGACGGCATGCTCGACGCCGCGCCCGCGCCCGCCGATGCCCTCGAGCGCCTCAACACCCTCGCCGCCAGTGCGCCACCCGGCTGCCACGGAGTCGTCTTCACCCCATGGCTCAACGGCGAACGCACCCCCGTGGACGACCCGCACGTGCGCGGCGGCTGGTTCAACGTGTCGCTCTCCACGACGCGGGCCGACCTCGCGCGCAGCGTCTTCGAGGGCATCGCGCTCAACACCCGCTGGATGCTCGACGTGGTCGAGGGCTTCACCCGGCGCGGCCGGCCGCAGGGCATCTCGTCGCTGCGCTTCATCGGCGGCGGCGCCGGCTCACCCCTGTGGTGCCAGACGATGGCCGACGTCCTCCACATCCCCGTCCGCCAGATCGCGGACCCGGTCGCGGCCAACGCCCGCGGTGCCGCCCTCATCGCGGCCATCGGAGTCGGTGCCTTGGAGTGGGCGGAGGTCCCCTCGCGGGTGGAGGTCGCCGCCACGTACGTCCCCGACCCGGCGGTTCGTGAGGTGCACGACCGGCAGTACGCCGCGTTCCGCGACATCTACCGGCGCACGCACGGCATCTACGCCCTTCACAACAGGGAAAGGGCGGTCACCGCCACGGACACCCCGCGGTGAGTGACCGCCCCAACTAAGTGGCGGCGCGTTCGCGCGCGGCGATGCCCCCGCTTGAGGGAGAGCGGGGTGCGGTGCGGGGTCACGCTGGTTCTTGGCCTGCTTCGATGGCGAGCAACCGGTCGTACGAGCCGACGGTGAGGTCCCACTCGACCCGGGTGCCGGCGCCGTCCTCGACCAGGGCGCCGGCGTACCGGCGGGTGTGGACAGTCGTGTGGTGCCGCTCGCACAACAGCGCGGCGTTCGACAGGTCGGTAGGCCCGCCGTCCGCCCAATGCACGAGGTGATGCGCGTCGGACCACTGACCAGGCATGTCGCACCCGGGAAAGGTGCACTGCCGATCTCGTAGCCACAACCGTCGGGTCTGCGCGGCTGTGAACAGGCGGACCTGCCGGCCCAGGTCGAGCACCTCGCCGGCGCTGCCGAGAACCGCGGGGACGACCGACGCGTCGCATGCGAGCCGCCGCACCGTCTCCGGCGCCAGCAGCGTGCCGGCGTCGGCTCCGCCGAGGGTCTCCCCGGCCCCGGTCAGCCCGGAGCGGAGCGTGTCCAAGTCGACGGTCACCAGCAGCTGCGACTTCACACCCTTGCCGGGTGAGTCGTCGGTGGCAACGGCGCGCCGCACCAGCTGGACGAGGGCCTCACCGCGTCGGCGGTCGCTGGAACGCAGGTCCCGGTCCCCCTCCACGGGGCGTGGGGCCGACAACGGTCCGAGCGCGGCCTCCAGTACCGCCCGACCTTCCGGGTCCAGCGTCAACCGGTACTCCGCCAACCCCAGTTCGTCCACGTGCGGCTGCGACAGTGCAATGAACCGCTTCGCGGCATCCTGCTCACGCTGCAGCTCACCGTCCCGGCAGTACTCGGCCACCAGCCGTGGCCGCAGCATCCGGCACCCCCGCGGCCCATGCGCGACCGCCATCTCGATCAACCCGTCCACGACTGCCGGCTCCACCCCGTCGGCCAGCAGCGGGCGCAACCGCTCCGCCTCCGCGACAACCACCGCCGCGCTGCGCACCGGCAGCTCACCGGACAGCACGGCATCCTTGATGGGGGCGTTCCCGGCCACCGCAAACGCCTGGGCGACTGCGACGATCTGAGCGGCACCACCTGCCCTGGTCGAGGCAGCGTGCTGGCGCACCCACATCACCGGCGTCAACGCCGATGGCCCCGCCCCCGTCTCCCCCCTGCTCAACACCTCCGCAAGCACGGACACCCGGGCCGCCTCACCCGCGGCCACCATCGCGTCGGCCTCCGCCATGACCTCCTCCAGCTCCGCCGACCCGGCCCGCCACAGCTCACCCCCGAGCCCGTCCACCGCCGCCCGCGCCGCCACCATCCGGGCACGGCGCTCCGCGAGTGCTGGTCCTCCTGCCATGCATCAATCGTACAGATGTCCACCGACCGCCCGACGAGTTCTCCACAGGTCGGCGGGCTCACGTTCCCGGCTGGCTCCGCCCAGAACGGTCATCACCTGGTCGAGCTGAGGACGAAGCCGCCAGCTCGGCCCGCTCAGCCGGGCCAGCCGCCGTACGGGACCGTGAGGATCTCCAGGTTGTGACCGTTGGGGTCGAGCCAGTAGAGCCCCCGACCTCCGTCGTTGTGGTTGATCACGCCTTCGTGCCGATGAAACGGGTCCGACCAGTACGTCAGACCGCTCGCGATCAGCCGGGCGAGGATGGCGTCGAACTCCGCCTCGGAGACGAGGAAGGCGTAGTGCTGCCGGTGCGGCGTGCCCTGGTCGTCGGCGACGTCGAGCGAGACGCCGTTGTCGAGCTGCACCACCGCGAACGGCCCGTAGGTCGTGTGCTCCGGCAGGCCGAGGAGCGTCGTGAGGTGCCGCGCCGTGGCGTGCCTGTCACGGGCGTGCACGATGGTGTGGTTCAGCTCGACGGTCATGTGCCGGCGACCTGGCGGGTGCGGTGCACCATCGGCGCCAGAGCGGCCATGGCGGCGAGGGTCAGGAGGACGAACCACATACCGTGGGCGGTGCCGTCGTAGTCATCCCAGGCCAGCCAGGTCGCGGTGACGGGAGCGGCGCATGCCAGGCACCATCCGATGAGGATCCACCGACCCAAAAGAACCGGGCGGGCGAGCACGGCTCCCAGTGGCACCCACACGGCGAGGATGGCCACCCAAAGTCCCTGGAGGCCCCAGCCCGGATAGCCGGTATACGTCTCCAACGCGGCGGGAACGAGCGTCAGCGCTCCGGCCACCGCCAGGGCGAGCACGCACCAGGAGGCCCAGTCCGTGCGCGAGAGGGCGGCGAAGCCCAGGTCGGACTCACGCCGGGCGGCGGCGACGGCGAGGCCGCCGGCCACGAGGAGGACGAATGGGGCGACGAAGCCCACCCAGAAGCCCATATCCATCCCGGAGAGCTCGCGTTCCTCGAGTGTGTTCACCATGTCGAAGACCACGACGGTGCCGATGGTCGATGCTCCGATGACTCCCCCAAGCCCCTGCATCCTCCGCCCGGCACTGAGGGCAAGCGTCCCCATGACGAGGACGACAAGGCCGATGTAAAGGAAATATGCCGCCTTTCTGCGGTCGGCGTCCAACGTGGTCGTCTCATCTTCCAGCGGGAGCACGATGCACAGCAGCATGAGGCCGCCCGACACCAGCGCGGTGATGCCGCTGAGCTTCCAGTACTGCCTGGACGTCGCTGCGGGAGAGGCGGATCGGCCGACTTCTGACGCCTTCGGCTGAGCGGCCGTTCCGGCTTCGGGCCCCTTCGCTGCCGTTGGGGCCTTCTGCTCGCTCGTGGCCCTCGCCACCGGGGCGGAGGCAGACGCGGCCCCAGGGGACGATGCCCCGGCCGGCGGTGGTGCCGTAGGGGTGGGCGTGTCGGGCACAGAAGGCTCGCTCTCCGGCGGCGCGTCGGCAGATGCGGGGGCCGCGGCCACGACCTCTGCGGTCACCGGGACCACGGCCTGGCCGGTCGGTCCGGTGAGCGTCACGGTGCCCGAGAGGCGGCCGGTCGTGGCCGTGTCCACGGACACGGAGACCTCGGGGGGTTCCACGCTGGCCGTGACCCATGCCTCCGACTGCGACACCGTCACGGCGGCCGTGAGCGGCGGGCCGGTCAGACGAATGGTCCTGGCGACGGGCAGGTCCGTGCTGGAGATGGTCCCGAAGTGCAGCTCGGCCGGATCTGGTGAGACCGGGGCACCTTCCAGGGCTTCGGACGCCGCCTCCTGCACGTACCGGATGTCCGAGCGGGAGACCTCCACGAGAGCCTCGTAGGCGCCGAGGGCCGCCCCCACGTCAGGGGATGCCATGCGCGCCCGAAGCTCGGCCACCGCGCCGAGCCGGGTGAACATGTTGTCGCTCTTGAGGGCCGCTTCCACCTCGGCTGGGATCGGGAGCGAGCGCAGGCGACGCCGTCGGCTGCGAGCAAGGTAGAGGTCACCCTGCAGCTCGACGTCGCGGCTGGGTGTCTGCTTGGGGTTGCGCTCCCTGACCCGGTCGTACACGTAGTCGTAGAGCTCGTCGAGCGAGACGAGCCCGTCCTCGTCGCGGTCGGCCTCCCCGCTCGTGAGCCCCTCCACGAGGGCCGAAGTGAACACCGATGGCTGCTGCTGGCGGTCGTCGGCGAGGCTGTTCCCCTCGAAGGCGTACTCCATCGCGCTGGATGCCGTGATGACCGCCCGCCCACGGCCGCCGCCGAGCTTCCCCGCCGGGAAGCTCTCCAGGACATTGGCCGAGCCGGCGGCGCGCACGGCCACCCCTTCGCCGAAGGCTCCCCCGTAGCAGCAGTCGAGGAACAGCACGATGCTGCGGGCACGCGAGCTGCGCATGCACCGCTGGACGAAGTCGGCCGAGACAGCCGTCGACCCGAGCCGGTCCGGGCGGGTGTTGCGGGCCGCGAAGAACAGCTCGCCCGAGTCGCTCTTCAGGCCGTGGCCCGAGAAGTGCAGCAGCACCAGGTCGTCCGACTGGCTCTCCACGAACAGGTCCTCGATGTGGCCACCCACGACGTAGGCGGGCTCGTTGTGCACGACCTTGACATGGAAGCCGCCGACCTCCTTGTCGCCCAGGACGGTGGCCAGGGCTTCCGCGTCTGCCGCCGGCGCCATGAGGCGGCTCAGGCCGGGATGGTCGTACTCGTCGCTGGCGATGAGCAGCGCTCGGCGCTGGCCGTCCACGACTACGCCTCCACGGCGTGTCTGCTCAGGAACATCTCGACCAGGCGATCCTGCTCCTCGCTGGACGCCCCGGACAGCTCCAGGACATCACCCTCGACCTCGAGCCGGACCTTCCGTGGTGAGTCGTGCCCGCGGCCGAGCCAGCCCAGCACGGCCGAGACCAACCCGGCGATGCCCTGGGTGCCCACCATCGCCACCACGAGCTGGCCCGCCGTCGCCACGTCGAAGCCGCGGCTGCCGGGGGGTGCCTCGGTGTCTGCGGGTGCGGGGCGGACGTCGCGGACGTCGAGCTCCAGCAGCTCGTCGCGCAGCTGCCGAGTCAGGGAGTCGAGGCGTACCTCGTCAGCCCCGGCCTCCGACAGGGACACGAGAACAGCGGCTTCCTCCAACGACCCCACCTCCCGGTGAGCGAGCCGACCCAGGCACCCGCCGAACCACAACGGCCCGGAACCGCACCTGACGTCCGAAAGCGTGCGTCAACTGTAGACCCGGGCAGTTCCCCTCCGTAAGCGGCAGAATCCTCGGTGTTCACCCGGAGCCGGCCTCCGCGCCCCGGCGGGGCGGCACTCTAGAGAACGGGCAGCATCTGCAGCACCGACCCGCCGAGCGGTCCGAGCCACGAGGCGATGCTCGTCAACGGGGCGACGAGAGCCGCTCCCGCGCCCACGAAGGCACCTGCTGCGGACAGCACCGAGGTGAGCCGCTCGAGCCGGCCGGCCACCTTCTGCGGGGAAGGCTCCGGTGCGGCCATCTCCTCGGTGATGACGGCGGCATCCTCGTGCACGCTGGCGCGGTCCTCGTCGCTGAGCGCGGTGAGGTGCGTGCTCGCGAGGAGCTCGAGCAGGGTTGCGGCAGCGGATGCCGCGTCCTCCCGGGAGACCATCACCCCGTGCTGGCCTCCCTCGACGCGCTGGTTCCCTGCGACGTTGTTGACCACGCCACCACTCTGGCTTCCGATGTTGAACGTCATGCTTCCTCCTCAGACCTGGTGCCCGCCCCAGCCGGGCGGCAGTGGGTACCGACGCTCCACCTCCTTCTTCCGCGTGGACACGGTGAACTGGATGATCACGCCGAGGAAGACCAGCGCCATGCCGACGAGGGCGACGCCGAAGGCGAGGGCGAACACCGGATAGCCGAAGAGCTCGGGTGGTTGGGTGGACTCCTCGAACGCCTCCGGACTGCTCATGTCCGGTTCGGTGCTGGCGATGATGTACAGGATCGAGCCGATGAACCCCAGCACCCCGCTGGCGGCCAGCGAGAAGCCGAGGATGAACAGGGCTCGAGCGACCCTGCTCATCGACGCGATCTGCCGGAAGGCGTCCTCACGGTTGACGATGATCTGCTGCACGTACGAGTTGTACTGGTCGTGGCCGACGTTGCTGATGACCCCGCCGTGCTGCTGGTCGACGCCGAAGGAGACGCTGGACGCGCGCGGATCGGTCGCCTGGGTTCCCGCGGCGCTGCCGGCGTGGTCGCCGACGTAGCGCAGCCGCACGGACGCCAGCTGCACGAGGTCGGCGTCGTGGAGGGTGCGCCGGCCCTCGACCCGGATGCCGTTGACGAGCGTGCCGGCCATGGATCCGAGGTCCTCGATCTCGTCGTGGTCCGCTGAGTGGTGGATCGCCGCGTGCCGACGGCTCACCGCCTGGTCGCCGAAGGCCCAGTCGGCGTCCTGTCCGCGCCCGAGCACGAGCCGCGGTTGGCTCAGGTGCCGTTCCTGAGACGCGCCGCCAGAGCCGTCGAGCATGACCAGGCGAGTCACCACTCTCCTTCCCCGAACGAGAGTGGGATCAGTGTCCCGAGGTCCTGGAGCAGGTGTCAATCGACGGAGCGTCACACGGTGCAGGGTCGGCGGGAGAATGGCCGGAGGCCGGAGTGTCGCACGGAACGAAACGGAGGGCGGGCGCACCGACAACCCGCCTCCGGGCGCTCCTGGCAGGGCACGCGTCCATGACCCGACAGAGAGGACGAGACGATGGCAGAGCTGATGGTGGACTTCATCACCTCACTGGACGGCTACGCGTCGGCCGAGGGATGGCCGGGCTGGTGGGGTCTCGAGGGGCCCGAGTACCTCGGGTGGCTAGAGGAACCGGAGCAGCGTGACCACGTCGCCCTCATGGGTTCCACGACGTACCGACTCATGTCCGAGATGGCTGCGTCCCAGGAGTTCACGGGACTCGACGACATCTCCAAGGTGGTCTTCTCGTCCTCCCTCGAGGAGCCGTTGACCTGGGCCAACAGCCGGCTGGTCACCGAGAGCGCCGTCGAGGTCGTTCGCGCCATGAAGCGTGACGGCACCACTGCGATGCGCACCCTCGGCAGCCTCACCCTCGCCCGGTCCCTCCTGGCAGCCGGTGTGGTCGACCGCTTCCGGGTCGTGGTCTTCCCGGTGATCACCGGGGCGACCGGCTCTGAGCGGGTGTACGACGGGTACCCCGATGTCGCGCTCGAGCTGGTCGAGAGCCGCACGTTCGACGGGCGCCTGCAGCTGCTCGAGTACGTGCCGACCGTCCTCGACCGCCCGCCCCTGGCCTCCTGACCACTGCGCCGGATGCCGGCCGCCTGAGTCCCTGCGGCGGCGCCGGTCGGTCTCCGTGCGAAAGGGGCCGTCCTGGCGTCAGGGGTCGACGAGCTCTCGGAAGCCGGGCTCGTCGCGGATCGGGTCGAGGTCGCTGTCCTCCCGAGCGGAACCGCGGAACTCCTCGGACATCGCGATCGCCTGGCGGAGGTGCTCGAGCGCGTCACTGGTCCGGCCGAGGAGGCTCTCGCAGCAGGCGAGGTTGAAGAACAACATCGGGTACTGCGGCGAGGCCGCGACCAGGGCGCGCAGTCGGTCGGCGACAACGGCATACTCACCCGCCCCGTAGGCTGGGGCGAGCGGGGCCCACAGCTCCCAGCCGCGGGCGTCGTACCCCTTTCCGGGCGTCCCCTCCACCAGGAGAATGGTCGTCCCCGCCTCCTTAGCGGACGCCGTCCGCCTGGCGCCGGGGGCGGCGAAGACGAGCGTTCCGGTCGGTGCGTCCACGCGGTCACCGTCGATCTCGAACTCGGCGTGGCCGCGGAGCACGAGGAAGAGCTCCTCGTCCGCCGTGGGGTCGCCCTCGTCGTGCTCGTTGATGACGCGGTCGCCTGCGGCACGGGCCGTCCACGCAGTCGCCCCGAACGCCGTGATGCCCAGGTGATGGCGAATCGGCCGGTAGTGGCAGCCGGCGTCCTCGAACTCCTCGATCTCGTCGACGTTCGCAACCGCATTCGTCACCATGGGCCTCACCCTCCGTCGCAGGCCATCGCACCCCGGCCGGACTGACGTAGGGCCTGATGCTCCCCTTCGGCCGAGGTGTCGAGTGTGACAGAGCCGTGCGACAAGCACTCGTCGGGCCCCTGTGCTGCCACGTCCCGTCAGGGGCTGACCACGATGCGGCGGGGGGCTCGTCCCGCCGCGACCTCGGCCCAGACCCTGGGCACCTCGTCGAGCCCCACGACGTCGTGCGTCACCGAGATCGCGCCGGCGGCGGCACGGGCCAGCACCGTCGCGAACACCTCCCGGCGCCGCTCGTCGGTGAGGGCGTTGTTGGTGTACCCGAGCACGGATGCCGACCGGCTGCGCAGCGTTGCGGAGTCGACCTCCAGGGCGGCTCCGGCGCTGCTGCCGAGGTTGACGAGCCGACCCCGGTCTCCCAGCGTGAGCACTGCGGCGGTGCCGGGAACGCCGGCGAGCGGGTCCACCACGACGTCGACGGTGCCGTCACACGCCGCGCGCAGCCGCTCGGCCAGCGACCCGGCATCCTCGTCGGCTCGAAGGTCGACCACGGCATCCGCGCCGCAGTCCACGGCCCGCTCACACGCCTGGTCCGAGCGGGCGGCCGCGACGACTCGCCGGGCACCGAGGAGGCGGGCGGCCTGCACCGCCACCTGGCCCACGACACCACCGGCGCCGAGCACGAGTACCTGTTCCCCCGCCTGCAGGGCCGCCCGGCCCGCGAGCACCTCCCACGCGGCCACGGCCGACAGGCCGAGCGCAGCAACGGTGGTGTCGGGCAGGTCGGCGTCGACGACGACTGCCTCGGCGGCTCGGGCGGTGGCAAGAGTGGCCAAGCCGCCGTCACCTGGCGCCATGCCTGCCGAGCTCGGGAACCAGACGCGCCGACCGACCAGGTCGACCGGCCCGTCGCGGACCACGCCGACACCCTGCACTCCGGGAACGTAGGGAAGGGCGGGGGCACCGAAGTACGACGCACCGCTGGCACAGAGGACGTCCAGGGGCGTGATGGGCACCGCGGTCACCGCCACGAGCAGCTCGCCGTCACCAGGCAGCGGGTCGTCGCGGTCGAGAACCTCCGGGGGCCGGCCGTGGACGGTGATGGTCGCGGCGCGCACGGTCAGGTGGCGATGTCGGGGTACGGCAGCGAGAAGTGCGCCAGGGCCGCGCCGTAGCGCTTCTGGTAGGACAGCGGCTCGGGGTGGTCGCGCTCGAACATCGCGATGAACAACGTCAGGGTGAGGAACGGGTGCGCGCCCAGCTCGAACAGCGCGACGTGGTCGTGGCCGACGAGGGCGGTTCGCTCCTCCTCGTCGAAGGCGAGCCAGGTGCTCGCCTCGCCGTCGACGGCGCCCAGGATGCGGTTCGCCTGCGTCTCCTCCCACCACGCGACGAGACCGGCCGGGTCCTCGCGGTAGCGCTCGACGAGGGCGGGGTCGCGGTCGACGGTGAACAGGAACTTGTCGAGGAGGTACTTGCTCATGCCGGGTCTCCCTTCGGGTACCAGGTGAAGTAGGCCTCCATCGTGTGGAACAGGTCGAGGGAGTCCACGTGGTCCGCCCTCGCGTTCTCGCCCGCGACCCCCATCATGAGCATGAAGTCCATGAAGCCGTGGGTCGCGTTCCCGGGCTGGTGGAGGCTGTCGAGGGTGACCTCGCGGAGGCACCCGTCGAGGTCGCCGTTCGCGATCCACTCCACGGCCCGGTGGTCGAACTCCGGATCGGGGCCGTGCGGGCCGAACTGCCGGGGGCCGCCCAGCTCGAGGGACAGGTGCCCCGTGCCGATGATGGCCACCCGCTGCTCGCTCGGCCAGGACTCGACGAGCTCGCGGATCGTGCGGCCGAGCTCGACGAAGCGCCTCGGCTGCGGCAGCGGGGGCGCGAAGATGTTCGTGTAGATCGGCACGATGGGCAGGTCGGCCTGGGGGCGCAGCGTGATGATCGGGCAGGTGATCGAGTGGTCGATGCGCAGCTCGTTGCTGAAGGCGAGGTCGAAGCCGGAGTCCAGACCGCCACGCAGGATGTGCGACGAGAGCTCCTCGTGGCCGTCGAGCCGGAACCGCGGGAGCCCGAACTCGCGCTCCTCGTTGTACCAGTTGGCGTCATAGGCGGGTGCCTTGCCCACGAGGAACTGGGGCATGTTGTCGAGCCACAGCTGGTGGAAGTGGTCGCTGCCCACCATGACGAGCACGTCGGGGCGCGCGCGGGTCAGCGTCTCCCGGAAGCGCTCGATCTTGGCGACCCACTCGTCCGCGAACGGTGGCCGCTCCTCGCCGACCGCGGTGCTCGCGCGGTAGTAGAAGGGATGGTGGGTCGAGGCGATCACGGCGACGACCTGCGCCATGGCGGTCTCCTTCCGGGAGTCAGGACTGCGGGTCGACGTACTCCGCGTTGCGGTCGACGGCCAGGTAGACGTCCATGCCGATCGGATGCCGCCGCTCCTCGGCGATCTGCCCGAGCAGCCCGGCCGCCCGTGCGAGCAGCGCGAAGCCGCGAAGCAGCTCGACCGGCAGGCCGAGGTCGGCCAGGGCCGCACCGCAGACACCCGCACCGTTGAGCGGTAGCCGCCGGCCGAGCACCTGGTGGTGCACCCGTCCGACGGCCTCGAAGAGGCGCAGGTGCGGCCCTCGGAGGCCCTCCTCCTCGGCGATCCCGATGAGGACGGGGGTGCGCGGGTCTCCGTCCTTGTGCACCGGGTGACCGAGCCCAGGGACGTACCGGCCGGACTCCTTGGTGCGACGAACGGCCTGGAGCGCCACGGCATCCCACTGCTCGTCGGTCTCGGGCAGGTCGTTCCCGAGCTCGACGACCACGGCGTCGAGGAAGGCACCGCAGTCCTCCGTGACACCGAGGAAGCGCGAGCCGCCGCCCAGCAGGCCGGCGGCGAGGGCGCCCTGGAGGGAGTCCGGCGCGGAGAGGTAGGTGAGGCGGGCGGCTATCGCGGTCGGGGTGAAGCCGTGGTCGGCCAGGGCGACCAGGACTGCCTCGAAGACCCTGGTCTCCGAGGGGGTGGGCCGGCGCATCGCGACGAGCCAGAAGGCGAGCTCGCCGAAGCCGACCTTGCCCATGAGGTCGGCGGTGAGGTCCTGACCGAGGAGCCGGATCTCGTCGGCGCTCGAGGTCCCGAGGGACGTCGGGAAGGTGGTCATGCGCCGAGCTCCTTCGCCGGAGCGGGCGCGGGCTCGGCGAGCCAGCGGCGGATCTCGTCACCGTGCTCGTCGAGGGCCGGGGGCGCCAGGCGGTAGTCGGGCGGCGTGGCCGAGAAGCGGATGGGGTTGCGTACCGACGGGACCGCCGCCTCCCCCTCGCCCACGACGACCACCGGGTCCAGGCCCACGGACTCGGCAAAGGCCACGCCCCCGTCGACGGAGTTGATGGGTCCGCAGGGCACACCGGCGGCGGTGAGGTCCTTGAACCACTCCATCGTGGTGCGGCCGGCGAGGCGCTCGACGAGCAACGGCCGCAGCTCGTGGCGGTTCGCCGTGCGGTCCTCGTTCCCGCGGAACCGGGGGTCGTCGGCCAGCTCGGGCACACCGAGCACCGCGACGAGGCGGCGGAACTGGCCGCTGTTGCCGGCGGTGACGATGAGGTCGCCGTCGGCGCAGGGCAGCGGCTCGTAGGGGAACAGGCTGGGGTGGCTGTTCCCCATGCGGCTCGGCACGACCCCACCGGCCACGTAGGCGCTCGACTGGTTGACCAGCCCCGACAGCGCCGACGACAGGAGGTTGACCTCGACGTGCTGCCCTGTGCCCGTCTCGTGCCGCGTGTTGAGCGCCGCGAGCACGCCGATCGTCGCGTGCAGCCCCGCCATCACGTCGAACACCGAGATGCCCGCTCGGTAGGGCGGGCCGTCGGGGTCACCGGTGAGGCTCATCAGCCCTGAGATGGCCTGCACCATGAGGTCGTAACCGGGCAGGTCCCGCCCACCGGGCCCGCTGCCGAAGCCGCTGATCGACGCGTAGACGACACCGGGGTTGGTGGCGCGCACACTGTCGTAGTCGAGGCCGAACCGGGCCAAGCCGCCGGGCTTGAAGTTCTCGACGAGCACGTCGGCGCGACGGGCCAGCTCGTGGGCGGCGGACAGGTCGCCCTCGTCCTTGAGGTCGAGGGCCACGGAGCGCTTGTTGCGGTTGACGCCCAGGTAGTACGTCGAGATGCCGTCGCGCACCGGTGGGCTCCAGGTGCGGGTGTCGTCGCCGCCGGGCGACTCGACCTTGACGACCTCCGCCCCGAGGTCGGCGAGCAGCATCGTCGCGTACGGGCCGGCGAGGATCCGGGAGAAGTCGGCGACGAGCAGACCCGCCAGGGGGCCGCTGCGCTCGGACATCGTCTGACTCCTCGGTCTGGACACTGCAAACGGACACCTGTCCGTCTCCGCTGGGTCTGTTGAGTGTCACGTCGCGGGCCGAGCACTGTCAAGTGCCAATTGGGTCATGGAGCCGCTTGTCGTGGACTCTTGACAGTGCGCAGCGACGGGCGGACAGTTGTCGGTCAACGGCACAGGATGCCGCACAGCGGACACATGTCCGACGACGTGGACGAGGAGAGGGTCATGGCTCACGACGAAGTGGCCGACGGGCGGGCAGTGCTGTTCCGCAACGCAACCGTGTTGACGATGGACGACGCCCATCGCGTGCTGACCGGAGGCGACGTGCTCGTCGTCGGGGACCGGGTCGCAGAGGTGGGTTCCGGGCTCACGGCGCCCGAGGGGGCGCTCGAGATCGACGCGACGGGCGGCATCCTCATGCCCGGCATGATCGACACGCACCGGCACATGTGGCAGACGGCCATGCGCGGGTACGGCGCAGACTGGACCCTCACCCAGTACTTCGTCTGGTACTACCTCGAGCACGGGCGGCAGTTCCGCCCCGAGGACGTGCACACCGGCAACCTGCTCTCCGCCTGGGACGCCCTCGAGGCCGGGGTCACCACGACCGTCGACTGGTCGCACGGGCTGCAGTCCGTCGAGCACGCCGAGGCCGCGGTCGACGCGCTCCAGTCCGTGCCGGGCCGGTTCGTGCTCGGCTACGGAAACATCCAGGCGGGCCCGTGGGAGTGGACGGCCGACCCCGCGGTGCGCTCGTTCCTCGAACGTCGGCGCGGCGACCTCTACGGATGGCAGCTCGCGTTCGACGTCACCGGCGATCCAGCCTTTCCCGAGCGCCCCGCGTTCGAGGTGGCGCGCGAGCTCGAGCTGCCGGTCACGACGCACGCCGGGGTCTGGGGCGCGACGAACGACGACGGCATCCGCCTCATGCACGAGAACGGCTTCATGGACGAGCGGAACGTCTACGTGCACGCCGCGACGCTGTCGGCCGACTCCTACCACCGCATCGCGGCCACGGGCGGGTCGGCGTCGGTGTCGACCGAGTCGGAGCAGAGCGCCGGGCAGGGTTACCCGCCCACATGGCAGCTGCGTCGCCACGACATCCCGGTCTCGCTGTCGATGGACACGAGCGTCTGGTGGAGCAGCGACCTCTTCTCGGCCATGCGCACCACCTTGGGCGCGGACCGCTCGCGCGAGCACCTCGAGGCGCACGCCAAGGGCGACACCGTCACCAATGTGCGGCTGCGCGCCGAGAACGTCGTCGACTGGGCCACCCGCGGCGGAGCCCGCGCGCTGGGGCGTGACGAGCTGGGGCGTCTGGTGCCGGGCGCCAAGGCCGACGTCGTACTCATCAAGAACGACCGCTCGCCGGTGTCCTTCCCCCTCCTCAACCCCTACGGCCACGTCGCCTTCCAGGCGCAGCGCGGCGACGTGCACACGGTGGTCGTCGACGGCAGGGTGGTCAAGCACGAGGGCGCGCTCGTCGGCTGCGACCTCGCCGACCTCCGGCGCCGGGCAGAGGCGACGGTCGAGCACCTCGTCCGTGAGATGGGAGACGAGGCCTGGGATGCCGGGATGAACCCGGCCCTGCCGGGCGACGACGACAAGGTGCTCGACAACCCCTACCAGTACACCGAGTTCCGCACGGACACGACCCGGGCGCGCGGCACGGTGTTCGGCGAGCCGGGGGCCGGCGAGGAGAGCTGAGCGGCCGACGACTGCGGACCGTGACTCCGGGCTGTGACTGCGGACTGTGACTGCGGGCGGCAGTCGGCGGCGACCACGTAGGGTGCCGCCCGCGGCGTGGTTGTGCACGCGTCAACCGAGGGAGGTGTGATGGCCGGACGTGGCCAGGGAGCCGACTTCGTCGAGGCGTTGGCCCGCGGCCTCGACGTCATCGCGTCGTTCTCGACCGAGCGGCCGCAGATGTCGCTCAGCGAGGTGGCCCAGGCCACCGACCTGGCACGACCCACGGCCCGCCGGCTCCTGCTCACCCTCGAGGAGCTCGGCTACGTGCGCTCACGCGATGGCGTCTTCACCCTCACGCCCCGGGTGCTCGCCCTCGGCACGGCATACGTCTCGTCGTTGGGTCTGTGGGAGATCGCCAGGCCGCGGCTCGAGGCGTTGGTGGGACGCACCGGGGAGTCATCGTCGATGGCCCAGCTCGACGGCTCGGACATCGTCTACGTCGCTCGGGTGTCGGTACCCAAGATCATCGCCCTGAGGGTCGAGGTGGGCACCCGGTTCCCTGCGCCGCCCACCTCCCAGGGCAAGGTGCTGCTGGCTGCCCTCGACCCGGCCAGGCTCGACGAGGTGCTCGGGACGCCCAGCCGAGCGGGCCTGCGCGGTTACGTCGTCCGGCCGCGCGAGGAGCTCGAGGAGGAGCTGGCGCGGGTTCGGGCCCGCGGCTGGGCGCTCGCCGACGAGGAGCTCGCGCCGGGTGTGCGCTCGGTCGCCGTGCCGGTGCGTGACGGCACCGGCACGGTGCGGGCCGCCATGAACATCACGGTCCACGCGGCCGAGACCTCGACCGAGCGGTTGGTCGACGAGCTCTTGCCGCTTCTCCAGCGCACCGCCGCCGACGTGAGCGACGACTGGGCGCTGTGGCAGCGCCGGCCCCACCGCGAGATCGAGCCCCGCTCGACCTGAGCCAGTTCTGCGGCGAGGATGAATACGCCGTGTGCGCCGCGGCGGCCCTTGCCGTGGCACCGACCACGACGCCAGTCCGACGTGCCCTGCTCAGCCCCGCGCCGGGGTTCGGGGTGGCGTGGACTCGATCCACAGCGCCCAACGGCGCAGTGCTACCGCCACTGCAATGATGACGATCAACTTGGCCCCTTCATCCGGAGCGAAACGCGGTTCATATGCCAAGTCCTTGATTGTGGCTGCTGCCTGGCTCAACACGAGCACCAGCGAGACGAAGAACAGCACTTGTACGGCGACAGCTGGCCGACGATGGAGCCGGCGCAGCAACAGCGGGCCGCCGGCTCCGTAGTCCGCACCGTCGAGCGACACTGCAACCGTCCGGAAGACGAGTGCCCAAATAGCCGGAAGGGTCACCTCAACGAACATCCAGGAGTCAATCTCTGTCTGGCTTATCCAGTGCCAGGCTGGTCAAACTCCCGAGTACGAGCAGCCACCATCCGAGCGAGATGAAGTACGCCACGCGCGCAAGCTTCGCTGGCCATTGTCGGAGCGGGTAGAGCAGCAGCAGTCTCCGTATCGGCGACACTCGTACCGGCTCGGGGAGCCTCAGCGCTTCTGCCTGAGCCACGAGCTCGGACGCTTCTTCCAGCCACTCGGTCACCCGCGCTCGTGCCTCGCTGAGTGCCTCGGAGGACGGACCGAGGAGGGCCCCTGTCGTCTTCCACCACTCCCCAGCGAAGGTCACCTGTCTCGTTGCGTCTTCGAGTGCCAGTTTGCGTCTCCCGGCGCGAGACCGCCGAACGCGCCAGTCCTGGAAGGCGATCGCACAAGCTCCCACGACCGCGGCGACCACCGGAACCAACAAGGCCCCCACGAGGCCAACTACCTGCTCACTGTTCATCGGCCGCCTCCGAGCGCCAGAGTCGATGGGGATGCGGAACCCAAGGGCCGTCAAGCACAGCGCTGATCAGCTGCTCGACTGCAGGCTCACGGCCGATCGAGTCGGGTTCACGGCGATCCCGGCCCCTGCCCTTCAAGCGACCACGTCGAACGCGGTGACGCCCCGGTGGTCTGGGATCCGCCGACGGTGACAGGGGGCGTCCGCAGGTCTCGACCTTCTCATGCAGCTGCGCAATGGCGTAGGCAGTCATGGGTCCACCCAATGGTCACCGTTGCGACCGCCCGGGCCGGACCCACAGGCCAGGGCCTGCCCGTGCGGTCGAGGTACTCAGTCTGACAGAGAAGGCTGGCCGCCGTGAACGCCACGTTCGACACCGGCTTCCCGCCCACGACGGAGCGGCACGAGATCGTCCTCGCAAACGGGTGACACCCGTTGACCCGGCGCCGACGTGGGCGAGGTCAGCCGCGGGGAGCGATCCAGACCGTCGTCTCCGCGGGCACGACGTCGGGTCCTTGCGACCCGGACGACAGCAGGACCTCACCGACGTCCAAGGGCAATCTCCGTGGTCCCGAAGTTCGTCACCACCTCCCACCCCGGATGCCGGGCGAACCGCAGCACGTCCGGGCGGCCCGTCTCGCGCCACTCGAGGCTCTCTCCCGCAGAGCAGCGCGCGGCGCAGTCGCAGGGCCTTCCGGTAGAGGTTCAGGGTCGACCCCGGGTCGGCCTCCTCCTCGGCGACGGCGTACTCCGCCATCCACGACGGCTGCGGCAGGTGCGCAGGCCCGGACCCGAAGCCGAACGAGGGTCCTGCGCTGCTCCAGGGAAGGGGGACACGGCATCCGTCTCGTCCCACGTCGAACCCCCGGCTCCGGACGTACACGGGGTCCTGGCGCTGGGACTCCGGGATGTCCGCGACCTCGTGCAGCCCCAGCTCCTCGCCCTGGTAGAGGTAGGCCGATCCGGGCAGACCGAGCAGGAACAGGGTCGCCGCTCGGGCACGGCGGAGGCCGCCCGCGACGTCCAGGCCGTCCCCCCCACCAGCGAGCAGCCACCGGCGGCCGTGCCTGTCGGCGGGACGACCGTTGGGGCCGCGCCCTGGGGAGGGGAGGCCGTAGCGCGTGGCGTGCCGGACCACGTCGTGGTTCGACAGCACCCACGTGCTCGACGAGCCCGATCGTGCCGCCAGGGCGAGGTTGTCCTCGACGACCTGTCGGAACTGGCCGGCGTCGAAGTCCGCCTCGAGCAGGTCGAAGTTGAACGCCTGGCCGAGCGACGTCGGGCTGGCGTAGAGGGGGACGCGTGACGGGGCGACCAACGCCTCGGCGACCGCGGACCGCGGGGGGACATAGGCGTCGAGGACGGCGCGCCACTCCGCGTACACGTCGTGCACGTCGTCGCGGTCCAGCAGCGGGTGCGTGCCGTCGACCGGCAGCACCTCGAGCACCGCCTGGCTGGGCAGCGGCTCACTCATGTTCTTGGTCAGCAGGTGGGCGACGTCGACGCGGAAGCCGTCGACGCCACGGTCGCCCCAGAAGCGCAACGTCTTCACGAAGTCGGCGCGGACCTCGGCGTTCGCCCAGTTGAGGTCGGGCTGCTCGACGGCGAAGAGGTGCAGGTACCACTGGCCGTCCGCGACCTGCTCCCAGGCGGGCCCGCCGAAGAACGAGCGCCAGTCGGTGGGTGGATCTTCCCCCTCCGGACCGGAGCCTTCCCGGAAGATGTACCGCTCGCGAGCCGCCGAACCGCGACCGGCCCGTAGCGCCTCCTGGAACCAGGGGTGCTCGTCGGAGGTGTGGTTGGGGACGATGTCGACGACGACGCGGATGCCGTGGGCATGCAGCCGCTCCACCAGCGCGTCGAAGTCCTGGAGCGTGCCGAGACGAGGGTCGACGTCGCGGTAGTCGGCGACGTCATAGCCGCCGTCCGCCAGCTTCGAGGGGTAGAAGGGACTGAGCCAGACGGCATCCACCCCGAGCGCCACGAGGTAGTCGACCCGCGAGAGGATGCCGGGCAGGTCACCGAGCCCGTCGCCGTTGGCGTCGGCGAAGCTGCGCGGGTAGATCTGGTAGACGACGGCTTGGCGCCACCAGGGCGTCGAGGCGGCGGCATCCGTGCCGGGGTGGGGGCGCGCGGCGGTGGTCAGGGAGTCCTCCTGAGGTCGTGACGGCGTATCGGGTGTGAGTGTTGTCCGCTGTTCGGCTCGTGCGGGCGCGGTTGGGTGCAGCTGGAGTGGCCGTAGCGGGCGGCGCGATGGCCACGGCGTCAGCGGCATGAGGTACGCCGAGAACCAGAGAACTGTAGTTGTTGCTGTCTGCGTCTGAAGGATGCCCCACAGGACGGAAGGACGAGCTGCTCGTGTGAACGGGGGGGTGACCACTGAGTCGACGGTTCGCGTGTCGATCCCCGCCGCCGCCTCGGCATCCGAGCGATTGGGCCCCGGGCCAAGTCGAAAGGGAAGTCTTCGCGCCGCCCTGCCGGCGGCCCTGTCACTAGGCTCTGAGGCGTGCGCCGCCGGCCGAACATCGTGTTCGTGATGGCCGATGACCACGCCGCGCACGCGATCGGCGCGTACGGCAGCCGGGTGAACGAGACGCCGCACCTGGACCGCCTTGCCGCAGCGGGTATGCGGTTCGACAACTGCTTCTGCTCCAACTCGATCTGCGCCCCGAGTCGCGCCGCGATCCTGACCGGGACGTACAACCACGTCAATGGGGTGACGACCCTGAGCGCGCCGTTCGACAGCGCGCAGCCGACCTTCCCGGCGATCCTGCAGGCCGCTGGCTACCAGACGGCGATCTTCGGAAAGTGGCACCTCGGCCACGGTGCAGGTCACGACCCTGTGGGTTTCGACGAATGGCGGATTCTTCCCGAGCAGGGGGAGTACCACGATCCCGAGTTCCTCAGCGCCGCCGGGCGCGAGCGCATCCCGGGCTACGTGACGGACATCATCACCGACCTGTCCCTCGACTGGATCTCGAGCCGGGACCCGTCCAAGCCGTTCTGCCTCCTGGTGCACCACAAGGCACCACACCGAAGCTGGGAGCCCGACGCTCGCCACCAGGGCCTGTTTGCCGAGCGGGAGATGCGTGAGCCGGTCACCTTCCGCGACGACTATGCGAACCGCTCCATGGCGGCGAGCCAAGCACGGATGCGGATGACGGACCTCGGGTCCGAGGACGTCAAGGAGGTTCCGCCCGAGGGGCTCGTCGGTGAGGAGCTCGACTCGTGGCTGTACCAGCGCTTCATCAAGGACTACCTGCGCTGCGTCGCCTCCATCGACGACAACATGGGCCGCCTGCTCGACCTCCTCGACACCGAGCACCTCAGCGAGGACACGGTCGTGGTCTACACCTCCGACCAGGGGTTCTTCCTGGGGGACCACGGCTGGTTCGACAAGCGCTTCATGTACGAAGAGTCCCTCCGGATGCCGTTGCTCGTCCGGTACCCACGCGAGGTGCCTCCCGCTTCGGTCTGCCAAGAGCTGGTCCTCAACGTCGACTTCGCCCAGACGCTGCTCGACCTGGCCGACGTCGATGCCCCGCCCCGGATGCAGGGCCGCAGCATGCGCGGACTTCTGGGCGGCGAGCGGCCGAAGGATTGGCGTCGGGCCGTCTACTACCGGTACTGGGAGCACGACGGCGGCCACGGCGTCTGGGCGCACTACGGCGTGCGCACCGAGCGCTACAAGCTCATCTACTACTACAACGACGGCCTCGGCCAGCCCGGCGCCTCGGACGCGGTGTTCCCACCGGAGTGGGAGCTGTTCGACCTCGAGTCCGATCCGTATGAGCTGAGAAGCGTCTACGACGACCCCGCCTACGCAAAGGTGCGTGAGGAGCTGACCCGCGAGCTGCACCGCCAACAGCAAGACATCGGTGACCGGCCGCACCCCACGGATGGCGAACCTTAAGTCACGGTGCACCCTCCACCAGCGCAGTAGCGCGTCACGCCGGGTAGGCCACTGGACCAGCTGCCTCGGCTCGGGCCGCGCGGTGAGCGCGACCCGCAACGGTGCCGTCCGCGGCTCGCCGCTGCGCCCTCCGGACCCGATCGCGGGGGCTGCGAGCACCTCGCGGCCGCCGAGGTCCCGAGGGCGCCCACGTCGGTGGAGGCAGCCGACGGTGCCTCGCCGATGGCCTTCGCTGGGTGCACCTGCGGTCGTGCGCGCACGCGGGAAGGTCGGCTGCTGCGACTCGTAGCCGGGCCGGCACGCCGAGGCGCACTTCCAACGAGACCGGTCACCCCGTCATGCAGCAGCGAGCCCGGCGAGGCGTGGCGCTGGTGCTTCGTCGACGAGGTCGCCGGCTGACCCGGTTCCGAATGCCTACCGGCCGGTAGCGCTCTAGGTTGACCAGGGAGAAGCAGCCCCAGCGCTTCGAGGAGGCCGTCCCCATGTCTGCGCCCACCAGGTCCGGCCCCCTTCCACTCGGCAGCCAGCTCTCCAGGCGCAAGCCGGTCGTCTTCCGGCGGCACCACCACCCGGGGGAGGAGCTCGGGCGCACCCTGACGACGTTCCAGCTCACCATGTTCGGTGTCGGGGCCACCGTCGGCACCGGCATCTTCTTCGTCCTCAGCGAGTCCGTGCCCGAGGCCGGACCCGCGGTCATCCTCAGCTTTCTCCTCGCCGGCCTCGCCGCCGGCCTGTCCGCCCTGTGCTACGCCGAGCTGGCCAGCGCCATCCCGGTGAGCGGATCGACCTACTCCTACGCGTACCACGCGATGGGAGAGCTCGTCGCCGTCATCATCGCGGGGTGCGTCCTGCTCGAGTACGGCGTCGCCGCGTCGGCCGTCGCGGTGGGGTGGAGCGGGTACTTCAACGAACTGCTCGACTCCACCCTCGGGTTCCAGATCCCGCAGGCGCTCTCGACGTCCTTCATCCCCGGCTCGGACGGTGAGGCGACCGGCGGCGTGCTCAACCTGCCGGCCGTCGTCCTCGTGTTCCTGTGCATGCTCCTGCTGCTGCGAGGTGCGACCGAGTCGGCCCGGATCAACACGATCATGGTGCTCATCAAGCTCGGCGTCCTCATCCTCTTCATCGTCATCGGGCTCACCGCCTTCAACGCCGACCACTTCGACGGCTTCTTCGGCGCCGGCATCGGCGGCATGACCGCTGCAGCGGGCACGATCTTCTTCTCGTTCATCGGCCTGGATGCCGTCGCGACCGCTGGTGAGGAGGTCAAGGACCCGCAGCGGGCCCTTCCTCGAGCCATCATCGGGGCGCTGGTCATCGTGACGACCGTCTACGTGCTCGTCGCGCTGGCCGGGCTCGCCGCCAAGCCCACCGCCTGGTTCAGTGAGGACGCCGCACAGGACGCCGGGCTGTCGCAGATCCTCAACGACGTCACCGGGTCGACGATCTGGGGCACGATCCTCGCCGCCGGCGCGGTCATCTCGATCTTCTCGGTCACCCTCGTCACCCTGTACGGACAGACCCGCATCCTGTTCGCCATCGGCCGCGACGGCCTCATCTCCCGGCGCTTCACGCAGGTCAACCCGCGGACGCTGACCCCGAGCTTCAACACCGTCGTCGCCGCGGTCGTCATCGCGCTCATCGCCGGTCTCGTGCCCTCGGACTACCTGTGGGACACCGTCTCCATCGGCACCCTCGTCGCGTTCTCGGTCGTCGCCGTCGGCGTCATCGTCCTCCGCCGCACCCATCCGAACCTCGAACGCCCGTTCACCATCCCGGGCTACCCGGTGACCCCGGTGCTCGCCGTCCTCGCCTGCGTATGGATCCTCGTCAAGCTCCCGGCGATCACCTGGCTGATCTTCGGCCTCTGGCTCGTCGTCGTCCTCGCCTTCTACTTCGCCTACGGCCGGCGCCACGCGGCTCTCAACCACGTCGTGGACCTCGAGGACATCGCCGAGCCCCGCGGTGACGAGGAGGACTGATGCCCCTCCTTCTCGGCTACAGCCCACACCCGGAGGACCTCGGCGCGCTCGACCTCGCGTGCCAGCTCGCGCGCTCCGACGGGGAGTCGGTGCACGCGGTGACCGTCGTCCCCCAGGTCTGGCCCACCGTCGTGGCCGGACACACGGACCGCGAGTTCGAGGCGTGGGCGGCCGAGACCGGGGCCGAGTGCGCTGCCGAGGCGGCCACCCACCTCAGCGCCCACGATGACGTGCCCGCCGAGACGAGCTGGGTGTCGGGCCGCTCGGTCCCTCAGGCCCTGTTGGACCGCGCCGCCACGATCGGCGCCGCGCTCGTGGTCGTCGGCTCGGGCGACGACGTCGCCCACGGACAGGTCGGCATCACGAGCAAGACGGACCGGCTGCTGCACTCCTCCGACGTGCCGATCGCCATCGCCCCCCGCGGCTACCAGGCCGGCCCCGGCGCCAGGATCACCCGGATCACCGTCGCCTTCCGCGGTGACGACGCCACGTGGAGCCTGCTCCACAACGTGGCCCAGATCGCCCGCCGTACCGGCGCGTCGATCCGGGTGGTGACCTTTGCCATCCGCTCCCGACCGATGTACCCACGTCGGGTCAGCGGCGCCGAGGACATGGTTCACGAGGCCTGGGTGCAGCAGGCCCGTGAGGAGCAGGCCAAGGCCGCCGAGCACCTACGCACTCTCGGCTTCACCGACGACACGCTGACGCTGGCCGTGGCCGAGGGGCGCAGCTGGGGCGGCGCGATGGACGCCCTCGACTGGGGGCGTGGTGACGTGCTCGTCGTCGGCTCGAGCTCGACCCATCGGCTCAGCCAGGTCTTCCTCGGCTCCAGCGCCGCCAAGGTCGTGCGCCACTCCCCGGTCCCCGTCATCGTCGTCCGCTGACCACCCCGCCAGCGCTCGCGAAAGGAGCCACCGTGTGTCCGCAGTCAGCCTGATCGGGGCACCCACCGACGTCGGCGCCAGCGTCATCGGGGCCCGGCTCGGGCCGGGTGCCCTCCGGGTGGCCGGCGTCGCCGACGCAATCGCTGCGTTCGGCCACGAGGTCCGCGACCTCGGCGACCTGGAGGGGCCCGACAACCCCCTGCGACCCCCGGTCGCGGGCTACCGGCACCTCGCGGAGGTGAGCGAGTGGAACCGGCTGGTCCACGACGCGTACTTCTCCGAGCTCGAGGGCGGGCACCTGCCGATCCTCCTCGGCGGCGACCACTGCCTGGCCATCGGGTCGATCAGTGCGGTCGCTCGGCACTGCCGCGGCACGGAGCGCCCGATGCGCGTGCTCTGGTTCGACGCCCACGCCGACTTCAACACCGCGGCGATCACGCCGTCGGGCAACCTCCACGGGATGCCGGTCGCCTGCCTCACCGGGCACGGTCCCGACGAGCTGACCGGCCTGTCCGGCACGACGCCGGCCATCACGGCCGACGTCGTGCGCCAGATCGGCCTCCGGAGCGTCGATGCGGGCGAGAAACGCCTCCTGCACGACATCGGGGTCGAGTGCTTCGACATGCGCTACCTCGACGAGATGGGCTTTCGCAAGACGATGCGGCGTGCCCTTCGGGGCCTCACCCCGGAGCACCACGTCCACATCAGCCTCGACCTCGACTTCCTCGACCCCCAGGTCGCCCCGGGTGTCGGAACCCCCGTCATCGGCGGCCCGACCTACCGCGAGGCGCAGCTGGCCATGGAGATGGTCGCCGACACCGGGCTGCTTCGTTCGATCGACATCGTCGAGCTCAACCCCGCCGTCGATGTGCGCAACGCGACCGCCGAGGTCGCCGTCGAGCTGCTCGACTCCCTCCTCGGCAAGTCCACGCTGCTGCGGGTCCACGACCGCCCCACCGCGGAGGACCTCTCCGGCTGACGCCCGCCCGCCCCGCAGGTGCCCCGATGGCACACCGGGGAGCGAGCGCGCCGCTGCCGGCGGGCCAGGTTGTGCCGTATGCCGTCCGCCCACCCCGCGCTCCTGCTCGCCTCCGCGTCCCCGGCCCGTCGCAGCACGTGGCGGGCCGCGCGGGTGGAGGCCCTGGCCCACGTGTCGTCGGTCGACGAGGACTCGGTCGTCACGGCCGCCGAGGCTCGGCACGAAGCCCTCGGCGCCGCCGACGTCGCCCTGCTCCTCGCCCACGCGAAGGCGGAGGACGTCGTGGCCCCGCTCGAGCCCGAGGAGGGTGACCCCGAACCTCCAACCCCCTGCTTGCAAAATCCCCGAAGTGGTTCCGCGAGAGGGTGATTGAGCACGGGTCAGGGCGTTGTGGGGTACGCAATCACACCATTTTCGTACCCCACTGCAGTACTTCTCTGGGGTACGAATCTGGGGCACCGCCGACGTAGGTTGGAGCCGTGGCGGAGCGGTGGGTCAGCACTGAGGCGGGCGCGCACCTCGCTGGGCGACGCAAGGTCAACACGGCTCCTGAGGTCCTGCTTCGCCAGGCGGTCCATGCGGCCGGCGGGCGGTTCAGGCTCCACCGGCAGATCGCCAAGGGCTGCACCCCGGACTTCGTCCTGCCGTCGCGCCGCGTCGCCGTCTTCGTGGACGGGTGCTTCTGGCACGGGTGTCCCGAGCACGGCCGCAAGACGCCGTGGACCGGACCCAACGCGGAGCTCTGGGCCGACAAGATGCGCCGCAACGCCGAGCGGGACCGCCGGTCCACAGACCTGGCACAAGATCACGGATGGCACGTCGTGAGGGTGTGGGAGTGCCAGGTACGTCGGGACCCGGGCGCCGTGGCCCAAGCGGTCATGAGTCCACACGAGCCCGACCGAGGACCTGGTTTCCACAGCCTGTCGGACCCTGTTGATGGAGTACCTCCTGCGAGGTGATGCTTCGCCCCTGGCGCATCGGGTCGACCCTGTGGGATGCGCACGACCAGAGGACTCCGCTCCCATGAACGACGCCCTGCCGCTCCACTTCAACCAGTCCGCGCGGGAAGCTTGATCAGCTGTTGCTTCAGCTGAGCTCTGCTGCCATGGCGAAGGACTCTGCACCGTTCAGGTACGCAGATCTCTTCGCCGGCATCGGCGGCTTCCACGCCATGCTCGACCACGCTGGCGGGCAATGCGTCTACGTTTCGGAGATCGACCAAGAGGCGCGGCAGACCTACCTCCGCAACTGGGTGGAACCGCTGCCCGAGTCGCGGCGCCCTGTCGTCAACACCGACATCACCATGGCAACTCCTGATGACGGTCCAGTCGACGTTCCGCCGCACGACGTGCTTGCGGCTGGCTTCCCGTGCCAGCCGTTCTCGAAGTCCGGCTACCAGCGCGGGATGGACGAGGCACGAGGAACGCTCTTCTGGAACATCGCACGCATCCTCGAGGACCGTAGGCCTGCTGTTGTCCTGCTCGAGAACGTCAGAAACATCGCAGGGCCACGTCACGCGCACGAGTGGGACGTCATCATTCGGACGTTGCGAGAGATCGGTTACCGAGTCTCGTCAACACCCTCAGTGTTCTCCCCTCACTTCCTCCCGCCGTCCCTCGGAGGCACGCCCAGATCCGGGACCGCGTCTTCATACTCGGCACCTTCGTAGGCCCGCAACGAGCAATGGCCGAAGTCGACGTGGCGCCAACCGTGGTTCGGGGCGCGGTCGCCGGCTGGAACGTCCACGACTGGGATGTCGAGTGGATCCTTGATGACGATGCGGCCATCGCGGATGTCGAGAGGTACCGCCTCACCCGGACGAGCTTCGTTGGGTTTCTGCCTGGGATGACCTGGTTCAGCGGATGTGGGCAACGACGGGGACGCGATTGCCGGGGTTCCCCCTGTGGGCTGACGAGTGGCGGTGGTCGCGCCGGTCGATACGAGACCTGAGGCACGCGGCTCATCCAAAGTGGAAGTCAGACATCCTCGAGAAGAACGCGCAGTTCTACGACGATCACCGGGAGGTGATCGACGACTGGTTCAGCGCCAACAAGGACTTCCGCAACTTCCCACCGTCGCGCCGCAAGCTCGAGTGGCAGGCCCAGGACGCCGACTCTCTCTGGGATGCCGATCCTGCAGTTCCGTCCTTCAGGCATCCGCGCGAAGGCCCGCAAGTTACGTGCCAGCCCTCGTAGCCATCACCCAGACCTCCGTCGTAGGCGGCCGCCGGCGCCGGAGGCTCACTCCGCACGAGGCAGCCCGCCTGCAGGGCCTCCCACGTTCCTTCTCCTTCGGCAGCCAGCCGGACTCCGCGTCGTACAAGCAGGTCGGGAACGGGGTGGCGGTTGGAGCGGCATGGCACGTGTTCCGTACTCACGTCGCCCAGAACCGAAGGGACCTTCCGCAGTCATTGGTCGAAAGTGTGCTCCGAGCTGCCGAAAGCCCGTTGACAGATTCACTGTCGCCGGACGCGTTGACTGCGCAGCTGACAGGGTCGTCGCAGTCTCTCGATACGCCCATGTCGGCCTAGGGGCACACCCGACTCCCAAGCACTTGAGCGGCGCCGCGACCTTCTGTGACAGCCTCGACGGAAAGCGCGGCCGACGGGACGCACCTTGTTACTGTTCCCAAGGGGACTGGCGCGTTGTTCGCGACCAGTCGCGAGCAGACGAGACGTCGAAGGGTCAAGCGCAGGTGGGTTACGAAGGCGCTACCTCCAAGGCTGAGGCAGTTGCGCGCATGTACGGACTCGGCCGACAGCCCGCAGAACCGCTGGGACCCGGCAGCAAGGAGAAGCGGTCGGCTCTCGAGGCGATAGGCAGGGCGGTCGGCCTGGACCTCACCGAGACACCAGGAAAAGTGGAATGCGGCCGACGGATCGCTGCGGCGGTTGGCGCGACCTGGGATGAAGAGTGCTACTCGCGAGGTGACACCATCACCCTGACCGGCCTCAATCGGCTGTTGGAGGGCGCCGGGCGCCTAATCGCCGACGGATCGCAGGATCGTCCCCGCACAGATCCGGTGTACTCGAACGAGCCAACTGTCTTCAGGTCCAACAGCGAAAGTGCAGGAGACGAGCTAGTCGTGGATGACCTCAGCGAGATCACGCAGAACATTTCAGAGGGCATCGCGGGTCTGTCTCGAACGGGCCCGACGCCCACGGAGTTTGAGCCGACCACGGAGATCGAGCCCGAGGCGGTGTCGTTCTCGAGCGGTACCTGGCGATCGTGCCTTGTCCAGGTTCAAGGATGGCTTCGCCTCGAGAACAACCTGGACGAAACCGCCCCCGAGGCATTCCTGACCAGCCTCGCGACAGGTCTAGGAGAGCCCGCCACCGCCGACGAGTCACTCGTTCTGCCGAGGCTGGCGGGAAGGATCGAGCGCGCCCTGGAGCTCCGACAGCACTTCGAGGAGATCCTCGAGTCTGAGGCCGAAGGTGGAGCCACCAGGGCAAGCGCGACGCAGGCTTGGCTCGCCGCATGGGGTGAGGTCGACGAGGAGCAGGACAACGAGAGCAGCGGCCCGATCAAGGCGGTGGCCAACACCTGGCCGGTGTCGGAGTTCGTCGGCTACGCGGAGGACGGAGAACTGAGCCTCAGCCCGTCCTACCAGCGGGCGGACGTCTGGCCCACCACGACCGCTCAGAAGCTCATTGAGTCCATCCTTCGAGGCATCCCGCTGCCTTCAGTGATCCTCCTGCAGCGCACCCTTTCTCAGCGGGTCATGTACGAGACGGTTGATGGCAAGCAGCGCTTGACCTCGATCCTTCGCTTCGTCGGCCGTCATCCTCGCGCCCTCGATCTAGTGCGAGAGAAGGAGGAGGCCTGGGGGCACGCCGGCCTGGTCCAGGTCTTCCAGAATGACTACCCCCAGTTCAAGAAGCTGTGGCGTGCAAATGAGTCTCAGACCCTCACGGCAGGAGTGGCAAGGGAGTACTACTTCCCGTTTCCGCTCAGGACCGGTGACGTCAAGCCGCTGTCTGGTCTCGACCACCTCAAGGGTCGCTACTTCTGCGAGATCCGCGACAAAACGATTGACGTCGTGGGCGAGCCC
>CAVXML010000009.1:0-500321 GCA_963763015.1 uncultured Actinomycetota bacterium
TGCGCGACTACCTGGACTGATCGACAGCGCGCTCTGCGAAGCCACGGTGCCGCCGCTTGCCACCGCAGGATGGACCGTCAGGCGCAAATCCGTGACGCGCGGCTCGCGACGTCAGTGAGCAGGAGCCTCTGCGCGCTGGCCCTCGGCCTCTTCGAGCAGGCGGAGCAGCAGCGGCGACCCCAGGCGGTCGATCGTCTCCCGGGCCAACGCGACCTCCTCCGCGACGAATGGGTCATCCGGCCCGATGACGTGGACGAGGTCGATCGCGAACAGCACGTCCTGGAGCGGGACACCGCACGCGCGAAGGGCCGGCATGATCTCGCGGTACGCGTCGAGCGCCGCCGCCCGGTGCCCACGCAGGCCGCTGATACCTGCAGCCAGGGCCCGACGAACCACAGCGCTGGCGCCGGCGTCGGGAAGCTTGTTCACGCCGTCCTCCATGACGCGCTCGGCCGCGTCGGGGTCGGCCCGCCAGAGGTCCAGGTGCGCGACCAGCTGGACAAGCGCGAAGGTGTCCGGGTCGGGTGCGATCGGTCGCCAGAGGGCGCGGGCGTCGTCGATACGGCCCTCGGCCAGTGCTGCGTAGCCCAGGAGCTCGTCGCGAGTGACCCGCCAGAAGCTCTCGGTTCCGCCCTCCGCGGTCGCCAGGATCTCGGCGAGCTCATCCCCGTATGTCTCCCCGCGCCACACTCGCTGGACGACGAGCGAGCCCAGGGGCAGGGCGCGGTCGCTGGGGTCCGTCGTGTCGTCGAGGGCGGACGCGATCATGCGCTCGCCCGCATCGACGTGGCCGAGCCAGATCGCGGAGCTGGACAGGGTCCCCGCGACCCGGTGGGCGTGTGCCAGCTCGCCCAGGCGCGTGGCTAGCGCGTGAGCCTCCAAGCCGAGCTCCCAGGCTCTTGCCATGTCCTCGTCGGCCTCCAGGAGGTAGGCGTTGCTCAACGCACGGAGCTGCAGGTCGGTGGGGCCGTTCTCCTCGACGATCCGGCGCGCGCGAGCGAGAAACGGCCGTCCCTCAGCGTGACGGCCGAGCATCGACAACGCCGAGCCGATCGTGATCAGCGAGCTTGCGAGGATCGCCGGCTGGTCGGACGACTCGGCAAGGTCGAGGAGCGGCGACGCGAGCTCGATCGCACGCTCGGGCGGCCCGGAGAGGTACACCAGGCGCGCGTGTTGGTCGCGCAGCGGCAGGACGGCAGGATCGGCCTCGAGGTCGGCGAACTCGGCGATCGCGGGCTCGATGAGAGCAGCCGCATCGTCGAACCGAGTGGCCCCGAGCAGCACCCGCGCGTGCTCCGCGAGAGCCCGCGCGAGCGCCTGCCGGTCGCCGAGTGTGCGACGGAGCTCGACGGCCCGGGCGAGGTGCCCGTCCGCGGCCTCGAACTCGGCCGACGCGAGTGCCTTCTCCCCGGCGAGCATGAACAGCACCGCGCGATCGGCGGGGTCTGTCGTGAGGCCGAGCGCCTCCTCATAGAAGGCCCTCGCCTGGGCGGGGGAGCCGAGCGCAGCCGCGCGATCGCCTGCCGCCCGGAGTGCTACCCGGGCCTTCACGGTCAGTTCTTCGGCCTCCTCGCCCGGCCTCGCGAGCGTAACGGCGGCCAGGTAGTGGCCGGCGACCGCGGCGACGAGCTCAGGATCACCGAGTGACTCGAGCCAGCGCGCAACCGCGAGGTGGCGCGTCCGGCGGTCACCCTTCGCGAGCGTGCGGTACGCGACCTCGCGGATGAGTGCCTGCACGAACGCGTAGTGCCCGCGCTCGGGCGAGCGCACGTCGACGACGTGGGTGAGGAGCTCCCGCCGGATGAGTGACCGGAGACGCGGCTCGAGCTCCGACTCGGCTCGGCCGGAGACCGCGGCGAGTCCTGCAGGAGAAAAGCTCTGACCGAGGACCGCTGCGTCGAGGACCAGCGCCCGATCCGGTGGCGCCAGGGCGTCCAACCGCGCTGCGATGAGCGCGGTGAGCGTCTCTGGCACGGCAAGATCCGCCAGCTTTCCGAGGTCGCCGGCCGGCTCCAGCACGCCGTCGTCGCCGAGCCGCAGCTGCCCATTCGACAGCAGCATCCGAACCATCTCGACCGCGTACAGCGGCACGCCCTCGGCGCGAGCCACGATCGCCGTGGCGGTCGCGTCGGGCAGGGTTGGCACGAGGCCATGGAGCAACCGCCGCATGTCCCCCTCTGGGAGGGCCTCCAGGACGAGGCGCGCGTGAGCGCGGCGGGGTGTCCCCCACTCGGGCCACCGCTCGAGCAGCTCGGGCCGGGCGAGTGAGAGCAGGAAGATCGGGTGGTCGCGCGCCCAGTCGAGCAGGTGGTCGACGAACTCGAGCGTGCCGGCATCCGCCCAGTGGAGATCCTCGAACACGAGCACGACCGTCCCCGATGCCGCGAGCTGCTCGAAGAACGTCCGCCACGCCCCGAACAGCTCGTCTGGCGGCACGTCCCCTGCGACGCCGAGCAACTGCAGGAGCGCGGACTGGACCCGCGCGCGGTCCGGCGACGCGGGCATCAGCTCATCGAGGAGGGCGCCGATCCGGGCGCGTGACGTCACGTCGTCGTCGCTCTCGGCGAGGCCGGCCCGCGCGCGCACGATTTCGCCAAGGGCCCGGAACGTCGTGCCCTGTCCATACGCCGGTGAGCGCCCGCGGTGCCAGTACACACGCTCGGCGATGCCGTCGAGGTACTTCTCCAGCTCCCACGAGAGTCGGCTCTTGCCGATGCCGCCGGTACCGATCATCGAGACGTGCTGGATGCGGCGCTCCGACCCGGCCACGTGGTACTGGTCCTTGAGCAGGCGCAGCTCCGCGTCCCTGTCGACGAACGGCGCATCGAGGCCCTCGACCCGCCCTCGACCGCCGCGTTCGGCCACGATGCGGAGGGCCCGCCACGTCTGGACCGGAGCGGCCTTGCCCTTGAGCGCATGCTCCCCTGCGGGCTCGAATGCGATCGCCCCCGAGGCGGCGCGGAAGGTCGACTCTCCCACGAGCACCGTCGACGGTGCCGCGGCCGACTGCAGACGCGCCGCGGTGTTGACGATGTCCCCCGCGACCATCCCCTGGTTCGTTGCGCCGAGGGTGACCGCGGCCTCGCCGGTAAGGACGCCGCAGCGAGCCTCGATTCCGGGCGCGACGGCCGGCACGGCCGCCACGAGCTCCAGGCCGGCCCGCACCGCGCGCTCGGCGTCGTCCTCGTGCGTGGTCGGGGTGCCCCAGACGGCCATGACCGCATCGCCGATGAACTTCTCGACGACCCCTCCGTGGCGGGTGATCGCCTCGGTCGCGATGCCGAAGTACCGAGTGAGCGCCTCGCGAACGTCCTCCGCGTCGCGCCCCTCGGAGAAGGGCGTGAACCCGACGAGGTCGGCGAACAGGACACTGACGAGGCGGCGCTCCGCAACGGGCGCTACAGATGTCGCAGGCGGCTCCGACGTCGCTGGTGCGATCCCCGAGGGGAGGGCCGTGCCGCAATGGCCGCAGTAGCGATGATCCGGCGGGTTAGCCGTCCCGCACGCTGCACAGACGATCGGCAGTGCGGCGCCGCAGCTGCCGCAGAAGTGCTGACCTGCTGCGGCCTCCGTGCCGCAGGTCGCGCAGAGGGTGGCCATCACGACCCCGACCTCACGGCAGCAGCGTATCGGAGCGAGCTGCCAGCCCGGACTGATCGGGAGGGCTCCTCGGAGGCGTCGCAGGTCAGTAGCCGTGTCCACATCGCCGGCGAGCGCTGCACCGCTGGCCCGGGACAGCCCGCGCGCCTGGGTCGCCGACCTCGTCGAGACCGGGATGACTCCGGCTGCAGTCCGCGCCCGGCCGTTGCCCCCTCGTCGTGGTGGCTGTCCGGTCGGTCAGGCGGGAAGGGCCAGGTCGCGGCGCCGGAGCCACGCCAGAGCGGACACGGCGAGCAGCACCATGGCCAGGGTGAGGGCGAGCACTGGTGCGATGGTGACGTCGACGGCGGGGGCCTTGGGGGCGTGCGTCAACGGGGACAGGTTCTGCACCCACTGAGGCAACCCGAAGGTGGGTCCGAAGAGCGGTCCGGCCAGGATGCACCCGATGATCACTGCCCAGGCTGCAGCAGGGGCTCGGCGGTGCAGCAGCGCCACCAGGGCGAAGACGGCCGCTGCGATGGCGAGCACCGCTGGCAGCTGGGTCATCGCCGCGCCCAGGAGCGTGCGGAGCTGCTCCGCGGTCCCGCCCAGGACCGCGCCTCCCGCCACGGACGCACCGGTGGCGAACACCAGGAGCAGCGCGGCCGCGCCCAGGGCTGCGTTGAGTGCGTGAGCGACGGCCCAGCGGGTCCGGCTGGTGGCGGTGGCCAGGACTGGCTCCAGAACCCCGTCAGCCTCCTCGCTGGCCATCCTCAGCAGCACTTGGACGACGTAGACCGCCGCCGCCATGGCCGCCATCTGCAGCATGGAGGCGCGGTAGGCGTCCACGATCTGGGCGCTGCCACCGACGCGTTCGTACCAGTCCCGCCCACTGCCCGTCACACCCTGGACCTGCTCGACCATCCCTCCCATGACCAGGCCGAAACCGAGCATCGCGATGCACCAGCCGGCCAGGGTGCCGCGCTGCAGGCGCCAGGCCAGCCCGAAGGCAGAACGCAGCGTCCGGGGGGCGTGTGCGTGCCCTTGACGTTGCGGGACCATGCCCAGGCCGAAGTCCCGGCGCGTGGTCAGCACCGCGGCGAGGGCGACGCAGATGAGCACCATCGGCACGCACAGCAGCAGGACCGCCCAGTGGTCACCGGCAAACGGCCGCATCTGCTGGCCCCAGCCGATCGGCGACAGCCATACCGGCCAGGCACTCTCCACACGCACGCCGGTTCCGGCGACGTCCCCGGCCATGTTGGCCGCGCCCGCGACGACGAAGGATGCGCCGAGGACGCCCGCGGCCGATCCACTGGCACCCCGCGTGCTGGAGGTCAGCTGCGCCGTCACCGCCGCGACACTCGCGAAGACGGCGCCGAGCGCCCCGACCGCTCCGCCGAACGCGAACGAGCCGCCGGCGGGTTGGCCGACAGCCACCATGGTGAGACCCAAGGCCAGGGCAAGGGCGGTGTTCGCGACACCGGCCACGATGAGCGCCGCGCCCAGCTCGGCATGACGGCCGACAGCGCCGGCACCGAGCAGCTCCGAACGGCCGGTCTCCTCGCCCTGCCGGGTATGGCGCACGACCGTGAAGATGCTCATCAAGGCAGCCAGGACTGCGAGGAGCACGAAGTTCCGGATCATCGCGTAGGCACCGACGTTGGCCGCCGAGGCCAGGCCGAGCATCCGGATGCCGGGGCTGGCGGCGGCGAGCCGCGCCTCCTGGAGCAGGTCCTCATGACTGCTCAGCTGGTCGGCCCACAGCGCCGTGGTCATGCCGACGAACACGCTCAGGCCGAGCACCCAGACGGCGAGGCGCACCCGGTCCCGACGCGCCGCGAGGCGGGTCAACGCGGCGGTGCCGGCCAACGCGGTCACGGCACGCCTGCCAGGTGCGGCTCCCCCCGCGTCTTCCCGGCGACGGGCTCCCCGTAGTGGCGCAGGAACAGCTCCTCCAGCGTGGGTGGGCTGCTGACCAGCGACTGCACGTCAAGGTCCACCAGCTCGGCGAGCACCGTGTTGAGGTCGCCGGGGTCCACGCTGAACTCCCAGTGGATGCCGTCATGGGCAAGGTCGTGGACACCCGGCATCTGCTCCAGTCGCCTGGCGCTCTCGGCGGTCTCCACGACCACCGTGGTTCGGGTCAGGTGGCGCAGCTCGGCGAAGGTCCCGGTCTCGGCGGCCCGGCCGGCCCTCACGATGGTCACCCGGCTGCACAGTGCCTCCACCTCGGAGAGAATGTGGCTGGAGAGCAGCACCGTGCGCCCGCGTTCGCTCGCCTCGCGCACCACGTCCTGGAACACCGATTCCATCAACGGGTCCAGGCCGGAGGTCGGCTCGTCGAGCAGGTACAGCTCGACGTCCGAAGCGAAGGCGGCGACCAGCGCCACCTTCTGCCGGTTTCCCTTGGAGTACGCCCGACAGCGCTTCGTCGGGTCCAGGGCGAACCGCTCCAACAGCTCGGCCCGTCGCCCCTCGTCCAGGCCACCGCGCAGCGTGCCCAGCAGGTCGATGACCTCACCGCCAGTGAGGTTCGGCCAGAGGTTCACCTCACCGGGGACATAGGCCAGACGCCGATGCAGCCCGACCGTGTCCCGCCACGGGTCGGCACCCAGGACACTCACCTGCCCGTCGTCACGGCGGAGCAGACCCAGCAGGATGCGGATCGTCGTGGTCTTCCCGGCGCCGTTGGGCCCGAGGAAACCGTGCACCTCCCCCGCCGCGACAGTCAGGTCCAGCCCGTCCAGGGCCCGAGTGCTTCCAAACGTCTTCACCAGCGCGGACGCGCGAATCGCGAACATCACAACCACCGACTGGCCACACCATGTGGTCCCTCACCACGGTAGAGCCGGCCCTCGGGCGACATGGCACGGATGTGACCCACCAGACGACCCGCAACAGGACGCACACGCGGTTACCATCCAGCACCCTCAAGCTGGAGAACGAAGGGGTAGAAGCGGGACCACAACCTTCCGGAACCCGAGCCGAGCCTCACCGACTCCGAACGGTCGATCGCCGGTGTCATGGGGGGATGCCTGCGTGACGTCACACGGTGGCAGGGTGACCGAGGGCACCGGCACGATGTCGCGCCGCGCCCCGCGGGGGCCCGGCGTTCTGGTCTCGCACTCGTTCACGGCTGTGTCCCACGTGGCAATAGCTAGACCGGGCCATTGCCCGGTACCGGACACAGTGCCACTGTGCTGAGCAGGGCGCGCCGCAGGGGTCGCGCCCACTTCAGGAGGAACTCCATGAAACGAGCACTGGCAACGACCGCGATCACTGGCCTGCTTCTCATCGGCGTAGCACCCGCCTTCGCGGCGTCGCCGAGCCAGCTCGAGTGCGAGGCCGCGGGCGGCACGTTCGACCGCAGCAACGGGACCGTGTCCTGCATCTACCCCGTGGTGAGCGACCCCGTGGGCAACTCCGAGAACTCGGGCGGCAAGAGCCAGACGGTCGACACGCAGGAGACCGAGTCCAGCAACGGGACGCTGAACAACAACCCCAAGCACGAGGAGACCGACACCTGCGAAGGACCGGGCAACTCGAGCTCCGGCTGCTAGCCCCCGTATGGTCCCGGCCCGGCCATCCTCTTGGGTGGTCGGGCCGAGGCATGGCCGGTCACCTGGGACTGAGCGGCGCGACACCGGGGTGGCGGTCGCCGCTGCCGCCTTCTGCGGAGCGCTCTCCCGACCCATCAGCAGGAGCTCGTCCGGGAGTATGGTGCGTGGGGCTGCGGTCCGACGACGTGGGAGGTCCGGATGGGTGTGTTGTCCTCGGCGGCAGGACGGCTGGCAGCGGGTGCCGTGGGCGGTGCCGTAGGGACGCTGGCGATGGACCTGACCTGGTATGCCCGCTACCGCCGGGGTGGCGGTCAGCAGGGGTTCGTCGACTGGGAGACCGCAGCGGGGACGACCTCGTACGAGGGCGCCTCGGCGCCCGGGCAGGTTGGCCGGAAGCTCGCTGCCGCGGTGCTCCATCGGGAGCCGCCTCCGTCGTCCGCGCGGGCGATGACGAACGCCGTGCACTGGGCCACGGGAGTGCAATGGGGGGTGGTGTGCGGCATGGCGCTGCCCCTTCTGCGCAGGGTCGGACCGCTACCGGCCGGGGTGGGGCTGGCCGGGATCGCCTTCGGGGCGTCCTACGTGATCCTGCCCCTCATCGGGGTCTACAAGCCGATCTGGGAGTACGACCGAAAGGTCGTCCTGCAGGACGCAACAGCGCATCTGGTGTACGGCCTCACGGGCGCGACGGTCACCTCGGCGGTCGCCGGCCGGTGAACCCTCGCCGGGGCGTTGATGGCGGCGTGGAAAAGGGGACGGATCAGGCGTTCTGCGCGCGCAGGAGGTGCGTGCTCCCGGACACGCCCTTGAGCTCGACCTCGCCGATCTCCACGAACGCGATCCCGTCCTCCTGTGACGCGTCGGCGACAGCCTGGCTGACGAGTACCTCGCCGGGCCGCGCGTAGTCGGCGATCCGCGCGCTGAGGTTCACGGTCTGCCCGAAGTAGTCGCCCTGCTGGAAGAGCACCGGTCCCGTGTGCAGGCCCACGTGGGCTGGTGGGAGGCCCGCGGCTGCCAGCCCGTCCAGCATCTGCAGCGCTGCGCGCACACCTGGGCCGGGATCCCGGAAGTAGAACATGACGCCGTCGCCGAGCCACTTGATCGGGGTGCCGCCGAACGGCACCGAACCCCGCTGCACGAGTCGGGCCAGCGTGGTCGCCAGGTCGGCGGCCGCCTCGTCGCCGCGTTCCTGGGTGAGCCGCGTGAACCCGGCGATGTCGAGGAAACAGATCGCCGGTGGTCGCTCGAGCCTGCTGTGGATCCCGGCCTTCGCCATCAGCACCTCGAAACCCTCGATGAGGTTGGCGATCCACGCTCGAGCCTGGTGCGCGTGGTAGAGGCCGAGGACGGCGCTCTCCGCCAACGGGGTGCTCCGCTCGGCGAAGTCCGAGCTGGCCAGTTCCTCCGTTCCCTTGCCGGCGGCCAGGGCCGGTTCGATCACCTCGGAGCTCCACCATCCGGCCTCGGCCTGGGCGATCCTGTGGGTGCAGTCGCCATAGACGCGGAGCAGATGCTCGATCGCGGTCGGCCGGAAATGGGATCCCACCTGCAGCTCGAGGAACGGCACGACCGCCATCTCGTCCTCGCGAAGCCGGTCATCGGGTGAGGGCTGCGCCGAGCCGCTCGCCTCGCGGATGGCGGTCAGCAGCTCCAGGGGCACGCCCGTGCGATCACCGACCTGCTGGAACGTCTCGCCGGCCAGTGCGGCGAACCGCTCGTACGCGACTCCGTCGAGGAAGTCGAGCGACAGGGCGCCACTTCGCAGCGCCGCCACCAGGAGGTCGAGGGGGATCTCCGCCTCCTCGAGGGACGTGGCCATCAGGGCTCGGCGCACGTCACCCGGTGAGAAGCGACCCGGCTCTGCGGGGGCGACGATCCCCAGATCCACGAGGCGGTCCAGGTGGGACGGTTCGACTCCGGCGCGCTGCGCCGCATCCTCCCGCGTGTACCGGGTCACGCCGGCCAGCGTACGGCAGGCGTGCGGATCGACCGGCTGCCCCGAGGGCCTCCCGTTGCCTCGACCTACCGGTTCACGTATCCGGCGGCACAGGCGGCGTCTGCCGCCGGAGTGCCGTAGACGAACAGGTGGACCTGCTCGCCGGCCTGTCCCAGGTGCACGAGCACGTGCAGGGGGTGGCTTCGCCCTGCGAGCTGAGGGGCGTCGACGTTGGGGTTGTTCTCGAAGACGGATGCCGGCAGCACGACATTCTCCTCGCCCGCCCCCTCGGCCATCACGACGCACCGACCGTTGCCCACGACCTTGACGTGGGTGTGGTCGGCGAGCGCCGGGGGCGCCGTCACCAGCAGGGCGCCTCCAGCAGCCAGCGCCGCGACGGCTGCCCGTGTCGTCTTCGTCCTCATGGTTCCTCCCCTGTCCGGGCCCGTCGCCTGTCGACGACCCATCTGCACAGAGTGGCATCGCAGGGCGGCCGCGACAATCCCCTCGGCGTCGCCCCCAAGAGGAGCCGGGGCGTTGGCGGCAGCATCGTCAGATCCGGCTGAGCGTGCCGGGGTCCTCCGTGCCCCTGAAGAAGCGGTCGAGGACTGCCCTGAACGGGGCGGCCTCCGAGGGGTTGGCGGCGCGCGAGAAGAGGGTCATCGACGAGTGCAGCTTCTGCGCATCCGTACCGCCCATCACGTCCACTGGCTCCGATGTCGGCAGAGTCAGCAGGACCTCGGTGCACTCGACCAGACGCGCCCCGAGAACCGGGTGTGCCAGGTAGCGCCGCGCCTCGTCGACCCCTGAGAGGGCGTAGAACCGCGCAGCCTCGCTCCGGCCGAGGCCCGCGATCTGAGGGAAGACGAACCACATCCAGTGGGTCCGCTTTCTGCCCGACCGCAGCTCAGCCAACGCCGCGTCGTACGTCCCGCCGCTGTCCTGGGCGGCGATGAACCGCTCGAGGTCGTCCGTCACGCGCCCAAGCATGCCAAGGCCACCGGCAGGGGTGCGGACGAAGGGCACCGCAGGCGGCCGCAGCCACCCCGTCGGCTCAGATCGGCTCGACCGGCCCCGAGACGGCTCAGGGTCGACTCAGGGTAAGGCTCAGGTCCATCACCGATGTGACGGCGACCCTTTCACCGACACGATGCTCGCCATGATCACCATCGACGCAGTCACGAAGACCTACGGACGCGGGTTCACCGCGGTCGACGACATCTCCTTCACCGCGGCCACGGGCCGGGTCACGGGCTTCCTCGGCCCCAACGGCGCAGGCAAGTCCACGACACTGCGCATCCTCGTCGGGCTGACTCCCGCCAGCTCCGGGTCGGCCCTGGTGGACGGGCGCAGGTTCACCGACCTGCCGAACCCGGGTACCGAGGTCGGGGTGCTCCTCGACGCCTCCGCCCAGCACGCCGGGCGCACCGGACGCGAGATCCTCACCCTGGTCCAGCGCACGATGGGCCTGCCCCGCAGCCGAGTTCGCGACATGCTCGAGCTCGTCAGCCTCACCGACGAGGAGGCCGACCGCAGGGTGCGCAACTACTCGCTCGGGATGCGCCAACGGCTCGGCATCGGTGCCGCCCTCCTCGGTGACCCCCACGTGCTGATCCTCGACGAGCCGGCCAACGGGCTCGACCCGGCCGGCATCCGATGGATGCGGGACCTGCTGAGGACCTACGCCGACCGCGGCGGAACGGTGCTGCTCTCCTCGCACCTGCTGCACGAGATCGAGGTCATCGCCGACGACCTGGTCGTCATCGGCAACGGTCGGATCGTCGCGCAGGGCACCAAGGCCGAGCTGCTCGCCTCCGCGGGAACCGTGGCGCGTGCTCGTGACAACGCCGCCCTGGCTGCGGCGATGGAGCGGGACGGCCTCACGGTGACGCACTCCGACGGCAGCGTGCACACCGATGCCACCCCCGAGCAGGTCGGCGAGGTCGCGCGACGCGCGGGCCTTGCCCTCACCGAGCTCCGCGCCGCCGACGGCGCAGGGCTCGAGGAGATGTTCCTCGAGCTCACCGCAGAGACCCAGCGCGAAGGAGCTGCAGCATGACCACCACCGTCCTCGACCCCACCGCCCCCGACCGGGCGACGCACCCGGCACGGGCGCGAACGGCATCCAGCCGGATTCCCCTGACCCGCATCGTCGGCGTCGAGCTTCGCAAGATGTTCGACACCCGCTCGGGCTTCTGGCTGATGGCCAGCATCGTCATCACCAGCGTGCTCGCCACCGCCGCCCTCATCCTGTTCGCCCCCGACGACGCGCTCACCTTCGACAACTTCGCCGCCGCGATCGGCGCGCCGATGACGGTGATCCTGCCGATGATCGGCATCCTCGCCGTGACGAGCGAGTGGAGCCAGCGCAGCGGCCTCACGACGTTCACCCTCGTGCCCCACCGGGGTCGGGTGCTGGGCGCGAAGTTCCTCGCCGCCGTCGGGGTGGGCGTGGTCGCGATGTTCGTCGCCCTCGTGGTGGGAACCCTCGGCACCCTCGTGGGGAGCCTCGTCACCGGCCAGGACCCCGTGTGGAACGCCACCGTCACCGAGTTCGCGCTCATCGTGCTCGGCAGCGTGCTGGGGATGATGTTCGGGTTCACCCTCGGCGTCGTCATCCGCAACTCCGCCGGCGCGATCGTGGCGTACTTCGTGTACACCCTCGTCCTGCCCCCGCTCCTCGGCCTGCTGGCCGCCAACCAGCAGTGGTTCGCCGACCTGCAGCCGTGGGTCGACTACAACTTCGCGCAGACCCCGTTGTTCATGGGCAGCGTCTCCGGTGAGCAGTGGCAGCAGCTCGCGGTGGCCGGCACCCTGTGGTTCCTGCTCCCGCTGGTGGTCGGGCTCGTCATCGTCCGCCGGGCCGAGGTGAAGTGACGCGCCGACGCTGCCCCGGGGCCCGTCGCCCGCCCTTCCCGGATCAGACCGGTAGGTGCGCGCGGCGGGCTTCGAGCGCCTCACGGCGATGGGCGTTCCCGTGGAGGGCGACGTAGTCCTCGCCGAACCTCGCCAGCAGGTCGTCGTCGAGGCGCCGCACCGCACCCGGGGGATAGCGGTAGCCCATCGCGGCGGTCACGGCCGCACTGTCCACCTCCCGCAGGGTCGAGCTCAGCTCGTCGAGCGAGGCGATGCCGAGCTCGAGGAGCAGGCCGGAGATCCAGTCGTAGTGCTGCGTGCGCGACCATCCGGCGCTGGAGTACCGCCCGGCGAGGAACGTCGCCAGCTCCTGGGCGCTGATCCGCGGGTCGAGCGCGTCCCCGCCGTCGACGTCGCTGTCGCCGAGGCCGGCCTGGAGGCGGTCCCGGATGGCACCGAACTCGCGGTCTGCGAGCTCGAGCAGGCCGGCCGCCAGCGTGAACCGCCGATCGAGGTCGGGCACCTGTTCGGGTGGGACCGTGCCCTTGTAGCGAATGTCGTGCTCGAACTCCGCCCAGGCGTGCTGGAGCACCGTCCGGAGCTGGATCGACGCACAGACGAGTGGGTCGTACGCCGCGGGGGCCCCGGCTCCGCGGGACACCAGAAGGTGCCGGCTGGCGTAGCCGAACCGGCCGGCGGCGGCGGTCTCCTCACCGAGGTCGCGGTCATCGAGGACCGTGAGCTGCTCCCCGAGCAGGTCGGCCACGGCGTCGACGTCGCGCTGGACGTACGTGATGACTCGGACGCCCACCTGGTCGGTGACCGCGAGCACGGGGTCGGCGACGGGGTCCTCGGCCAGCACCCCGCGCGCCTTGGCGGCGAACGACGGCACCGTCTTGGTTCGTCCCGTCACCGTCAGGTAGTTGATGCCGGCGTCGTCCAGGATGGCCGTCACCAGCTCGACGAAGGCATCGGTCGCCGGGAGCAGCCGGTCGCGCAGCGCCGTGTACTGCTCCACGGCTCGGTCGACGCGGCGCAGGGACATGGGCTCACTGTCCCACGCCCTCGAGGGCGCGCCCTCAGTCGTCGTCGCGTCCCTCGGACCGCGCACCCACCCCGGGCCACGGCACCAGGCGACGCAGCGTGCTGCGCCAGTGCTGACGGCCCTCCTCCGGGAGGAGCAGCGCGCGGATGCGGTCGGTCCGTCGCCTGCGGGACAGGGCCCCGCGCCACACCGTCCTGGCGTCCTCGGCGACGTCGTCGAGCTCCGAGCCGGGGCGCGCGTACCGCGCCAGCTCGAGCGTCGACACGACACGGCCGAGGGCCTGGCTCTCGTCGGGCGTCAGGTAGGCCGCCTGCCCGATCCCACGTGAAGTCTGTCGTGGCGTTGCGCCGTCCGGCGGCACGAAGCCGATGTCCTGGAGCCGCAGCAGCAGCGACTGCCACTCCGCCTCGATCCGGTCGGCGTCGTCGCGAGCCAACCGACGGGCCCGTCGCCGCGCCAGCCACGCGCCGAGGGGGACGACCGCGACGGCGAGGGCGGCGAGGAGAAGGACCGCGATGGTTGTCGCGTTGTCGGAGAGGAACTGCGCCACACCCGAGCCGGCGGCGCCGTCGGCGATCCCGGTGTCGTCCGCGGTCACGTCCTCCAGTGGCCCTCTGGAGGGGATCGACGACGACGAGGACGCCGTGGCGCTGGGTGCGGATGAGGCCCCCGACCCCGAGTCGGTCGGGACCAGGCTGTACTCGGGTGCCACACCGCTTCGGGTACCCGGCGTGGGTTCGAAGCGAACCCAGCCCAGACGGGGGAACCACAGCTCCGGCCAGGCATGGGCGTCGGAGGCCCGCACCAGCCGGTCCTCCTCGTCCGGGGCACCCGGGAGGAAGCCGACTGCCATCCGGGCGGGGATGCCGGCGGCACGGGAGAGCATGATCATCGCCGAGCTGAACTGCACGCAGTACCCGCGCTTGGTCTCCAGGAACCGCGCGAGCGGCTCCTCCGGGAGCGAGCCGTCCGCCGTCTCGTCGGCCAGCTCCACGGAGTAGGTGAACTGGGGTCCGCGCAGGTGCGCCTGGATCGCCCTGGCGACCTCGAGCGGGGAGTCACCGTCATCGGTCAGCTGGTCGAGCAGCGCGCGGACCTCGGACTCCGAGCCCGGGTCCAGGGCCAGGTTCTCCTCGCCCCCCGGCGTACCCCCGACCGTGGCCCCGAACTGGGAAGCGTCCGGCTCCAGCTCGACGTACTCCGCCGTGTACGACGCGACGGGCTGGGTCACCTGCACAAGGCCCTCGACCGTCATGTTCCACGTGCCCGCTGGGAACGGGCTACCGGTCGTCCCTTCCGGGAGTGCGACCTGGGGGACACCGATGCCGTTCTCCAGCACGGTGATCTGCTCCACGCGTCGTGGCACCTCGGAACCCGCGGTGGGTCCGGGAATGCGCCCGTCGACGGGCACGAAGGTGAAGTCGGATCGGGACTCCCACTGGCCTCGTCGGTAGGTGTCCAGGATCCCCACGCGCAGTGGCTGGAGCCGGTCCGAGGTGCTCCGGTAGCGAAGGACCGGGTTGTTCGACCGGCTGCCGAGATCCCGCGCGATGTCGAGACTCGTCGAGAGGCGAACCTGCGAGCCGGTGCCCCCGCGTCCGTCGGCGTTGCGCCCGAGGCCGTCCGCGAGGAAGGTGGTGGGGAAGTGCGGAACGACGCTCGGGATCACCACCGCCGCACCGAGGGCAGCCACCCCGACCACCCGGCCCGTCGTGGCAAAGGCGCTGGCGGGGTCCACCAGCCGGCCGGTCGACGAGCGTGGGGTGGCCGCCCCCCACGACCGCAGCGAGCGCACTCCCTGCCGTCCCACGAGGGCGAGCCAGCACAGCGCAGGAGGAACGGCGTACCAGGGTCCGAGACCGTCACCGGAGTTGGTGGCCGACCCGAGAAATGCCGCCAGCAGCGGGATGCCGGCCAGCGCCGGGCTCCGGTACGTGACGCCGATGGCGTCCACCGCGAGGGCGGTCAGGCCGATGAGGACACTGACCGCGAGCACCGTGCCGCGGTTCGCCGGTGCGGGTGCGGTGTAGTCGGTGACCGTCTGGTAGGCCTGCCCGAGGAGGATGCCGACCGCCCGCCCGGTCTCCGGGGTGGGGACCGCGTCCCGCCAGAGGTGTCCCTGACCGTGCAGCAGGGCCGACGCGATGGTGAGCGCGATGGCCTGACCCAGCACCACGAGCGGGCGTGACGCCGTGACCCACCGGAGCCCCATGCCGAGGAGGGCCATGAGGGTGACGAGGAGGAAGCTGGGGCGGAACCACGCAGACGAGGGGGTGAACAGGGTCGTGAGCGGCAGGGTGACGGCCAGGGTCGCAAGTGCGGCCAGCAGTGCCTCGACCGGTCGGACGCGGTTCATCGGGCTCCCACCACCTGGGCGCCGACGACGGCCGACCAGGCGGCCGGTGGGCTCGTTCGTGCATCGACGATCGTCGTCATCCACCCCGAGGACTGGAGGGTTGCGACCGTGGCGCCGGCGTGCGCGTCGCTCGCCGTCGGAAGCCCTCGAGAGCCGCGACTGGTGAACGCCTCCGGCTCGACGACGATGGCCGCACCGGCGGAACCGGGCTGGCGCAGGGCCGCGAGCGTCCGGGAGTCGGCGTCGGCCAAGGGACCGCCGACGTAGACCACCAGCCCTCCCTGGGAGGTGAGCGCGTTCGCCGAGTGGAGCACCGCCCGTACCCCGTCGTCGCGACCGAGGGACACCCGCGCCAAGGTCTCGAGGCCGTCCTCGAGGGTCTCGTCGTGCTGGGTCCCCGTGTCGGCGCCCGGGTCCGGGGTGAGGAGGTGAACGGCATACCCCCCGTCGACGAGGTGCGCGGTGATGGAGGCTGCCGTGGTCACGCACCACTCGAGCGAGCTGCCCCGCCCCGACCCACCGTGGCCGGAGGCGCGGCAGTCGAGCAGGACCACGGCCCGACGCTTGGCCGGGCGGTCCTCCTGGCGGACCATGAGGTCGCCGGTACGGGCCGTCGCCGGCCAGTGGATCCGCCGCAGGTCGTCCCCGTCGCGGTACTCGCGCACGGTCTGGTCGTCCTCGCCGTGCAGGGCAACCATGTGGGGAACCGAGCCCTCCGAGCCGATCCCGCTGCCGAGCGAGCGCCCCCCCGGAAGTGGCACGACACGCGGCAGGACCACGAGCTCGGCGTTGCCGCTCACGGCCGCCGTGCGCAACGTGAGGCCGAAGGGGTCCCGAACCCGCACCCCCAGGGGTCCGATGCGGTGCACCCCGCGCGTGTGCGAGCGGACGGTGTACTGCACCTCGTGCGACTCTCCCGGACGAAGAGAGGGGAGGACGAACCGGGGGCGGTCACCGAGCGCGTAGTCGATCGACTCCTCCGCCATGACGACCGGAGAACTCGTCGGCTCGCTGTTGCGGATGCGGACGGTGACCACTGAGCGCTCGTCGATGGAGACCCGCGCGGGTGAGGCGGTGCGGACGACGTCGAGCCGCAGGCCGTGGCGGCGGACGAGGAGCAGGGCGATCGCGGTGAGCGCCAGGAGCAGGACACCGATGCGGGTGACGTCGTGCTGGCCGAGCAGGACTCCTGAGGGCACGAGCACCAGCCCGCAGCCGGCGAAGGCCGCTCCGCGGGTGGTCAGGGATCGTCGGAGGGTGCGCACTGCGGTCAACGGGTGGGTGCGGGCACTCGGACTCGCTGGAGCAGGTCGTTCACGACGTCAGCCGTGGTGCGCCTCGCCATCTGCGTCTCGCCGGTCGGCATGAGGCGGTGCGCGAGGACGGGGACGGCGATCTGCTGCACGTCGTCGGGCAGGACGTGGTCCCGGCCGGCGAGCGCGGCGTGGGCGCGCGCGGCGCGCAGGAGGTGGAGCGTGGCCCGCGGTGAGGCGCCGAGGCGAAGGGCCGTGCTGGAGCGGGTGGCGTGCGTGAGGTCGACGATGTACTGCCGCACCGCCGGCGCGGCGTGCACCTGCCGGACCGCGGCGATCATCGACGACACGGTCGCAGCGTCGGTCACCGGCTGAAGGTCCTCGAGGGGGGAGGTGCCGCCGTGGAGCTCGAGCATGTCGAGCTCGGAGCGCGCCGACGGGTACCCCATGGAGATGCGCGCCATGAACCGGTCGCGCTGCGCCTCGGGGAGGGGGTACGTGCCCTCCATCTCGATCGGGTTCTGGGTGGCCATGACGATGAACGGGCGAGGCAGCGTGTAGGTCGTGCGGTCGACGGTGACCTGCCCCTCCTCCATCGACTCCAGCAGTGCGCTCTGGGTCTTGGGCGACGCCCGGTTGATCTCGTCGCCGACCACGACGTTGGCGAAGATCGCTCCCGGTCGGAACTCGAAGTCCCGCACGTCCTGGTTGAACACGGACACCCCTGTGATGTCGCTCGGCAGCAGGTCGGGGGTGAACTGCACCCGTCGCACGGTGCAGTCGATCGACCGGGCAAGGGTCTTGGCGAGGAGCGTCTTTCCCACCCCCGGTACGTCCTCGACCAGGAGGTGGCCCTCCGCCAGGAGCACCGTGATGGCCGTGCGGACCACGGACTGCTTGCCCTCGATGACCGAGTTCATCGCCGCCGCGAGGGACGCGGAGACCTGGAGCACCTGGTCGAGGGAGGCACCGCGCGACGGCCGGGACTGGTCGGAGTCCGGCGCGGTGCGGCGGTCGTTCTCGAGGTCGCTCACGGCGGTCCCTTTCGGTCGGTACCGGCCCAACGATCGGCCGGTGGCGAGGGTGCCTCGATCTTGCCTCACGAAGCCCCGTCGAGGGGAGTCGGAACGGGCCCTCCACTTCGCTCCCGAAAACCTTCGACGCCGGAGATCGCGCGGACCGCGGGGCGCGTCGGGTCGCCGGGTGCGCCATCCTTCCGCGGGTATGTCAAACTTCGCCCCACTTCGCTCCACCACATGTGAACTGGGCAGATGAACTCTTCTGGACAACTCATGCCCTCAGATTCGGTCCTTTTCGGCTCGTTGTGGAGTAAAGTGGAGCGAGCCGGTGCATCCGACGGGTCGAGGAGGTGGCGCACGTGGTGGAGTTCCTCGGCACCCACACGCCTCGCCTCGACGAGAAGGGTCGGCTGTTCCTCCCCGCACGCTTCCGGGCAGGGCTCGCCGAAGGCCTCGTGATGACGACCGGGCAGGAGAACTGCCTCTACGTGTTCCCGACGGAGGAGTTCAACCGCATCTCGGCAGCCATGCAGGCGGCTCCTGCCTCCTCCCGCCCGATCCGTGACTTCGTCCGGGTGTTCCGCGCGCGAGCACACCCCGACACCCCCGACCGTCAGGGTCGCGTGACGATCCCCGCCCCGCTGCGCGCCTACGCGGGGCTGGAGAAGGACTGCACCGTCATCGGGAACGGCAGCCGCCTGGAGGTCTGGGACTCGGGCGCCTGGTCCGACTACCTCGCCGAGGTCATGCCCGCGTACTCGTCGTACTCCGTCGGGTCCGAGGAGGTGGTGCCGGGCCTGTGAGACCCGTGGAACCCCCGGTCCCACACGCCCGCCGTGGACCTGCCCACCCGACCACCTCGACCCGACCGCCGGCCTCCAGCCGAACCGTCTCCCGACGCGACTTCCCCCGTGCCGGGCCCGGATCGGATGGGGACCAGCAGCCGGGTCGAGCCACACCACCTCCGAACGAACCATCCGGCACACCACGTCGCCCGCCACGCGACCACGACACCCGAGGAGCACGATGACGAGCCGAGGAGCCGCCGCGGACCGGCACGTCCCCGTGCTTCGGGACCGCGTCGTCGAGCTCCTGGCCCCTGCGCTCCAGGAGCAGGGAGCGGTGTGCGTGGACGCCACGCTCGGCATGGGTGGGCACGCCGAGGCGATCCTGGAGAGCTGCCCGGCCGCACGGGTCATCGGCCTCGACCGCGACCCCGAGGCCCTGCGGCTCGCCGGCGTGCGGCTCTCGCCCTTCGGGGACCGCTTCGTCGCGGTGCACGCCGTCTTCGACGAGATCGCCGCCGTGCTGGCCGAGCACGCGAACGGTACCGCTCGGGGGATCCTCTTCGACCTCGGCGTCTCGTCCCTCCAGCTCGACGAGCCGGGGCGCGGGTTCGCGTACCGGCACGACGCGCCCCTGGACATGCGTATGGACCAGTCGACCGGGCGGACGGCCGCAGACGTCCTCAACACGGCATCCCACGGTGACCTCGCCCGCATCCTGCGGACGTACGGGGAGGAGCGCTTCGCCGGCCGGATCGCCTCCGCCATCGTGCGCGAGCGGGAGAAGGCGCCCTTCGAGACCTCCGCCCGACTCGTCGAGGTCGTCCGGTCTGCGGTCCCGGCCGTGTCCCAGCGCACCGGCGGCCACCCCGCCAAGCGCACGTTCCAGGCGTTGCGGATCGAGGTCAACGCCGAGCTGGCGGTCTGGGAGCGGGCGGTGGTGGCGGCGGTGACCGCCCTCGCCCCGGGTGGCCGCATCGCGGTGCTGTCGTACCACTCCCTGGAGGACCGCATCACCAAACAGGCCTTGGCTGCCGGAGCACGCAGCAGGACCCCCGTCGGGATGCCGGTCGAGCTCGCGGAGCACGCGGCGTACCTGCGGCTGCTGACCCGCGGTGCCGAGGTGCCGGGGCCGGCCGAGCAGCTCGCCAACCCACGGTCCGCCTCGGCCCGGCTGCGGGCCGCCGAGCGTCTCGACACCGGGAAGGCAGGCTCCGCATGAGCCAGCTGGCCCCTACGCGTCCGCTGTCTCGCCCCAGCGCCCGACGCGCGGCTGCCGGGACGCGTCACCTCAGGGTCGTGTCGCCCCCCGAGATCCGCGGCAACGGTGCGTTCCTCGCGCTGTGCATCGTCCTCCTGCTCGCCGGCTTCGTGGCCGTCCTCCTTCTCAACACCGCGATGGCCAAGGGCTCCTTCACGATGCGGGACCTCCAGCAGCGATCCGACCGGCTGGCCGACACGCAGGACTCCCTCCGACACTCCATCGATGCCGTGTCGGGGCCGGGGCCGTTGGCGAAGCGGGCCCGTGCGATGGGCATGGTTCCGGCCGAGACGGCCGCCTTCCTCCGGCTCTCCGACGCCAAGGTGCTCGGGGTGGCGAAGCAGGCCCAGAAGAACACGCGGTTCGACGTCGTCACGGAGCCGACGCCGTTGGTCACCAGGGGGCCTTCGCCGCAGCGACCGGCTCCCACCCCGTCCGCCCCTCGAGCCGGCACGCCGTCGCCGGCGCCGACCACGTCCCGAACACCCGCCTCCACCGGGACCCCCTCCTCGAGCACCCCAGCCCCCACACCGACGGCCACCACCACACCCCCCCGGGCCACACCCACCGCCTCCCCCTCAGTGCAGCCGTCACCGAGCACCTCGGTCCGCTGACCGCCACCCACACCGACACCGACGGAGACCCGTGAGCGAGCCAAGGAAGCCCCCGCCGCGCGCGCGTCCTCGCGCGGGCTCGACCCGGGCGACCACGGGCCGGACGGATGCCGCCCGGGGTCGGTCGCAGACGTCACGGGCCACGCCCACGCGTGCCGCGCCGCAGCGTGACACCCCGAAGCGTGACACCCCGAAGCGGCGCGCCTCGCCACGCGGGACAGCGCCACGGACCACACCGCCGCGCCCCGCCGCCGATCGACCTGCGAAGGGCGGCGCGCCCTGCACCGCGGCGACCCGGCACGCCGGTCACACGCGGTGGTGGGGGAAGTGGGCGGCGCCCGAGACGCCCGGACCGGGGCACTCCGGCCGGCAACCCCCGCCGGCGGATGCGCTTCCTCACGGTGGCAAGCCTCTTCGTGCTCAGCATCTTCGCCGCGCAGCTCGTGCGGATCCAGGGTTTCGACGCCCACGCCGTGGCCAAGGAGGCACAGCTGAAGCGCGAGGCGGCCCAGGTCATCCCGGCCATGCGCGGCAAGGTGCTCGCGGCCGACGGCACCGTGCTCGCCTCGAGCGTCGTCCGGGAGGTCGTCGTCGTGGACCAGACGGCTGTGTGCACCTTCAAGACCGGTGAGCACGACTGCGATCCCGCGACCTCCGCCGAGGCGGTGCGGATGGCGGCAACGCTCCTCGCGCCACTGCTCGGGACCACGACCACCGACCTGGTGCCGCAGCTCACCGGCACCTCGCGCTACCGCATCCTCAGCCGCGACGTCACTCCGCTGACGTGGAACACGATCGCCGAGCTGGAGATCCCCGGCATCTACCGCGACCGCCGCGAGACCCGGTCCGAGCGCACCTACCCACAGGGAACGACCACGGCGGCCCTCGTGGGATACGTGATGCAGAACGGCAAGCCGGGCAACGGCGTCGAGCTCATGATGGAGGAGCAGCTCCGCGGCATCCCGGGACGGCAGACCTTCGAGCTCGGGCGCGACGGCACGGTCATCCCTGTGGGAAAGACGTCGCTGGAGCCGGCCGTCGACGGCCAGGACGTCACCCTGACGATCAACTCGAGCCTGCAGTGGTACGCCCAGAACGCCCTGGCGCAGCGGATCAAGGAGACCAAGGCGATGTCGGGCACCGTCGTCATCATGAACGCGAAGACCGGCGACCTGCTCAGCGTCGCCTCCTACCCCACCTTCGACCCGAACAGGGACGTGGGGAAGAGGGGGGCGAAGCTCGGCAACGTCGCGTTCACGGACGTCTTCGAGCCGGGTTCGACGTCGAAGGTCATGACCATCGCGGCCGCCCTCGAGGAGAGGACGGTCACGCCCTCCACCCCCGTGATCATCCCGAACCGCCTGCCGCGGTACGACAAGAGCTTCAAGGACAGCCACGAGCACCCCACGTTGTACCGGACCGTCGCCGGGACGCTCGCCGAGTCGAGCAACATCGGCACCGTCCTGGTGAGCGAGACGTTGAAGCCGAAGACCCTCGAGACGTACTTCCGCAAGTTCGGCCTCGGCGCCCCCTCGGGGGTCGGCTACCCGGGGGAGTCGCGTGGGCTGCTCGCGCGGAGCGAGGACTGGAGCGGGACCACGAAGGCGACGGTGGCCTTCGGCCAAGGCCTGTCGGTGACCGCCATCCAGGCCGCCTCGGTGTTCCAGACGATCGCCAACGGCGGCGTGCGGGTCGCACCTCGCCTCGTCGCGAGTGTCGAGGACCGCGACGGGTCAGTGACGGAGGTACCCGCGTCCGCCCGGACCCGGGTGGTGTCCCAGACCACGGCCGACGACGTCAGCCGGATGCTCGAGGGCGTCGTCAGTCCGGAGGGGACCGCGGAGGAGGCGCAGATCCCGGGCTACCGGATCGCGGGCAAGACCGGAACCGCCGAGTTCTACGACGCCCGGGCCCAGCGCTACAGCGGCCGGACGGCGAGCTTCATCGGCTACGCACCGGCCGACGACCCCCAGATCGTCGTCGCGGTGATCGTGCAGAAGCCCACCTACCCCTTCTTCGGTGGGTACGTCGCAGGACCGGTGTTCAAGGACGTCACGACCTACGCCCTCCAGGAGCTGAAGATCCCACCGACCGGGGCGAAGCCACCGAAGGTGACCCTCAAGGTGTCGCCGGCCGAGGCGCTCGCCGACCCGACCCTTCTGCGGAACGGTCGCTCGCGCAGCGGAGGGTAGGGTCGGGCAGCGTGGCCGTTCCTCGACCCCAGCACCTCCGCCGCACCCCCCTCACCGAGATCGCAGCCCTCGTCGGCGCCCCGGACCCGCGCTCTGAGTCCGTCGTGACGGGCGTGACGCTGGACTCCCGGGCGGCCACCCCGGGTGACCTGTACGCGGCCCTCCCTGGCGCCCGGGCACACGGCGCGGACTTCGCCGGGGCGGCGGTCGAGGCCGGCGCGGTGGCGGTGCTGACCGACCCCCAGGGCGTCGCGCGCGTGCGGGCCGAGGGGCTCGAGGTGCCGGCGCTCGTCGTCGACCACCCGCGTGACGTGCTGGGCGCCGCCTGCGCGCTGATCGTGGGCACCGATGGCCTGGCACTGCGCCTCGTGGGCGTCACCGGCACCAACGGCAAGACGACCACGGCGCACCTCCTGCACTCCGCGCTCGTGGCACTCGGCCGACGCCCCGGCCTCATCGGCACCGTGGAGACCCGCATCGGCCACGAGCGGTTGGGCAGCGTGCGCACCACCCCGGAGGCGCCGGAGCTGCATGCGCTGCTCGCCGTGATGGGCGAGCGCGGTCTCGACGCATGTGTCATGGAGGTGTCGAGCCACGCCCTTGCGCAGCACCGGGTCGACGGCGTCGTCTACGACCTCGCCCTCTTCACCAACCTCTCCCGGGACCACCTCGACTTCCATGCCGACATGGAGGACTACTTTGCCGCCAAGGCGTCCCTCTTCACGCCCGAGCACGCACGGGCCGGGCTCGTCTGCGTGGACGACGACTGGGGACGGCGCCTCGCCGGGCAGTCCGGCATCCCCGTCCAGACCCTGGGGGCGGATCCCGGGGCGACCTGGTGCGTCACCACTGACGCAGCGGACCCAGCCCGGTTCCGGCTCGCGGGCCCGGGGGTCGACCTCCACCTGAGGTCGAGCCTTCCCGGCGCCTTCAACGTGACGAACACCGCCATGGCGGCCGCCGCGCTGGTCGTCCTCGGCGAGCATCCGGATGCCGTCGCCGCGGCGGTGCTGCAGGACCCGAGGGTGCCGGGTCGGATGGAGACCGTCGCCGCCGACGGTGCTGAGCGAGCGCCGCGGGTGGTGGTCGACTACGCGCACACCCCCGATGCCATCCGTGCCGCGCTCGCGGCCCTGCGGCCCACGACTCCCGGGACCCTCGTCTGCGTCACCGGTGCCGGCGGCGACCGCGACAGGGACAAGCGTGCTGCCATGGGCGCCGCCGCCGCAGCCGTGGCCGACGTCGTCGTCGTCACCGATGACAACCCCCGCAGCGAGGACCCTGTCTCGATCCGCCAGGCGGTGCTCGCCGGGGTCGAGTCGGCACGCGCCACGGGCCGCGACGTCGAGGTGCTCGTCGTCGGCGACCGCCGCGAGGCGATCCGCCGGGCGGTGCGGTCGGTGTGGGGCCAGGGCCCGGCCGCCACCGTCGCCGTCGTCGGCAAGGGTCACGAGAGTGGCCAGGACGTCGGTGGTGTCGTGCACCCGTTCGTCGACCGGGACGAGGTCCGCGAGGCGTTGCGGCTCGGGGCCGAGGGGAACCTCGCATGATCGCCATGACGCTCGACGAGATCGCGGCGGTGACCGGCGGCGTCGTCGTCGTCCCGCCGGGGGTCGACCCCGCGTCGCTCCTCGTGGACGGCCCCGTCGTCACCGACTCCCGTGAGGCCGGGCCAGGGGGTCTCCACGTCGCCCGGGTCGGCGAGCACGCCGACGGCCACGCGTTCACTCCCGACGCGGTCGCCCGCGGTGCCGTGGCCGCGCTCGTGGAGCGTCCGCTCGACGGGATCGCCTGCGTCGTCGTGCCCGACACCCAGCAGGCGTTCGCCGAACTGGCTCGGGCGGTGGTCGCGCGGGTTCCCGGCCTGGAGGTCATCGGCATCACGGGGTCCTCCGGCAAGACCAGCACCAAGGACCTCCTGGGCACGGTACTCGCGACCGTCGGCCCGACCGTCGCACCCGTCGGGTCGTACAACTCCGAGGTGGGCGTGCCGCTCACCGTGTGCCGGACCACCGCGGACACCCGCTTCCTCGTGGTCGAGATGGGCGCGCGCGGTGCGGGCCACATCGCCCACCTCGCCCGCATCGCCCCCCCGCGGATCGGGGTCGTGCTCAATGTCGGCACGGCCCACGTGGGGGAGTTCGGGTCCAGGGAGGCGATCGCCAGCGCCAAGCGCGAGCTCGTCGAGGCCCTGCCCATCGACGGCGTCGCCGTGCTCAACGCCGACGACGCCGCTGTCCGCGCGATGGCCGGAGCCACCGCGGCCCGGGTGGTCCTCGTGGGAGAGAGCGAGGACTCCGGCGTGCGCGCGAGCGACGTCGTCCTCGACCCCCGAGGGCGGGCGTCCTTCACCGTCCACACCGCTCACGGCACCCGTCCGCTGCGCCTCGGTGTCGTCGGCCGCCACCACGTCGGCAACAGCCTGTCGGTGCTGGCAGTCGCTCTGGAACTGGGGATGACGCTCGAACAGGCCTCTGCCGCAATCGAATCGGCGCGCCCTCTGAGCCGGTGGCGCATGGAGGTCACCGAACGGCCCGACGGCGTCACGCTCGTGAACGACGCCTACAACGCCAACCCGGACTCCATGAGCGCGGCCCTCCTCGCCCTGGAGCGGTTGGGGGAGGGAGCCCGAACCTGGGCGGTCCTGGGCACGATGCTCGAGCTCGGCCACGAGTCGGTCGCCCTCCACGCCGGCGTCGGCGCCGAGGTCGTCTCCCGCGGTGTCGACGAGCTCGTGGTCGTCGGGTCCGCCGCCGCACCGCTGGCGGAGGGCGCCCGGGCGGCGACCGCGCCGGGAGGGGGCGCCACGGCATCCGACTCGGTCGACCGCACCGGTGCAACCCGGGTGCGGGAGGTCCCCGACATCGACGCCGCCGAGGTGCTGCTGCGCGACGAGCTGCGGCCGGGGGACGTGGTGCTGTTCAAGTCGAGCCGCGACGCCGGACTACGGTTGCTCGGAGACCGCCTGGCCGGACCGAGGGAGGAGCACGCGTGAGGGCTGTGCTCATCGCGGCCGTCATGTCGCTCGTGATCTCCCTGTTCGGCACCCCCATGCTCATCCGCTACCTGGTCCGCAAGGGCTACGGCCAGTTCATCCGCGACGACGGGCCCACCTCGCACCACACCAAGCGGGGCACGCCGACGATGGGCGGCGCGGTGATCGTGGGCAGCTCACTCGGCGCGTACGCGATCGCCCACCTGATCACCGGCCAGCGCCCATCCGTGAGCGGCCTGCTCGTGCTCTTCCTCATGTCCGGCCTCGGGTTCGTGGGGTTCCTCGACGACTACATCAAGATCAGCAAGCAGCGCAGCCTCGGTCTCCGCACCGGCGAGAAGCTCGCCGGGCAGACGCTCGTCGCCGTGATCTTCGCGATCCTCGCGCTCCAGTTCCCGAACGAGGCCTTCCGCACGCCGGCGTCGACGTCGGTGTCGTTCGTGCGCGACACCGCTCTCGACCTCGCCTTCGCGGGCCCGCTCCTCGGCGTCATCCTCTTCGTCATCTGGGCCAACATCATCGTCGCCGGCACCTCGAACGGGGTGAACCTCACCGACGGGCTCGACGGCCTGGCGACGGGCGCGTCGGTGATGGTCTTCGCCGCCTACGTGCTCATCGGCATCTGGCAGTTCAACCAGAACTGTCAGTGGAACCCCGGCATCAAGTGCTACGAGGTGCGCGACCCGCACGACCTGGCGATCGTCGCCGCCTGCGGCATGGGCGCGTGCTTCGGCTTCCTCTGGTGGAACGCGTCGCCGGCCAAGATCTTCATGGGGGACACCGGGTCTCTCGCGCTCGGTGGGGGTCTCGCCGGTCTGGCGATCCTGAGCCGCACCGAGCTGCTCATCGTCATCCTCGGCGGCCTGTTCGTCACGATCACCCTCTCGGTGATCATCCAGGTCATCGGCTTCAAGACAACGGGGAGACGGGTGTTCCGAATGGCCCCGCTCCAGCACCACTTCGAGCTGCTCGGGTGGCAGGAGGTCACGATAGTCATCCGGTTCTGGATCGTGGCGGGGCTGTTCGTCGCCCTCGGGCTCGGCCTGTTCTACGCCGAGTGGGTGGTGGGCGCCGCATGAGCCCGCCGACCTCCGGCCGCCTTGCCGGACTGACCCACCGCGACGCCGAGTGGGCCGGTTTGCGCGTCCTCGTCGCAGGGCTCGGCGTCAGCGGGTTCGCGGCCGCCGACGCCCTCCTGGAGCGGGGAGCGATGGTCACCGTCGTCGACGCCGCACGGCCGGTCGGGGGGGACGCTCTCGCGGAGCGGGCACGGATCCTCGACATCCTCGGTGCCGACGTCGCCTTCGGTGCGGACGTCGTGGAGCGGATGCCGGACGCCGGCATCGACCTCGTCGTCACCTCACCCGGGTGGCGGCCCGACCAACCACTCCTCACGGCGGCCGCGGCCGCCGGCATCCCGGTGTGGGGTGAGGTGGAGCTCGCCTGGCGGATGCGCGCCCGCGAGGGTGCGGCCCCCTGGCTGACAGTGACCGGCACCAACGGCAAGACGACGACCGTGCAGATGCTGGCGTCGATCCTGCGGGCCGCAGGCTTGCGGGCGTGCAGCGCAGGCAACGTCGGCACGCCCCTCCTCGAGGCGGTGCTGCACCCGCAGCCCTACGACGTCCTCGCGGTCGAGCTGTCGAGCTTCCAGCTGCACTGGTCGCACTCGATCGCGCCGCAGGCCTCGGCCTGCCTGAACGTGGCGCCGGACCACGTGGACTGGCACGGCAGCATGGCGGACTACGCGGCAGCCAAGGGAAAGGTCTACGAGCGGACCGAGGTCGCCTGCGTCTACAACGTCCAGGACGAGGTGACCCGCCGCCTCGTGGAGGAGGCGGAGGTGCAGGACGGGTGTCGCGCGGTCGGGTTCACCCTGGGAGTGCCCGGCCTGTCGGAGGTCGGACTCGTCGAGGAGGTGCTCGCCGACCGGGCGTTCGTCGAGCAGCGGCGCACCGCCGCAGCCGAGCTCGCGACGTTGGACGACCTGCGCGCGGGACTGCCGGAGGCGCCGGCGCACCTGGTCGCGAACGCCCTCGCGGCCGCTGCCCTTGCTCGGGCCCACGGGGTCCCCGCGGGGGCCGTGCGTGCCGGGCTGCGGGCCTTCACCCCGGAGCCCCACCGCATTGCCGAGGTCGGCATCGTCGCGGGCGTCCGGTGGGTCGATGACTCCAAGGCCACGAACCCGCACGCGGCGCGGGCGAGCATCACGGCGTACGAGCACGTCGTCTGGGTGGCCGGCGGCCTGCTCAAGGGCGCGGCCGTGGACGACCTCGTGTCCAGCTCGGCCGACCGGCTCCGGGGCGTCGTGCTCGTGGGCGCCGACCGCGCGGTCATCGCGGAGGCACTCGCCCGACACGCCCCGGATGTCCCGGTCGTGGACGTCGCACGCACGGACACTGGTGCCATGGACGAGGTGGTGCGGGAGGCCCTCGCGCTCGCGCACGAGGGCGACGTCGTCCTGCTCGCGCCCGCCGCGGCATCCATGGACATGTTCGCCGACTACGGCGCTCGGGGTGACGCGTTCGTCGGAGCCGTCCACCGGCTGGTCGCGGGGGAGTAGCCCGTGACCAGTGCCACCGCACCGGCGCGCACGGGCACCGCCGCCGCCTCGACCCGGGTGGGCGGCTGGCTCGCCCGCTTCGACACACCCGTCACCACGTACTACCTGCTCGTCTGCGTCACCGGGGCCCTCGTCATCTTCGGCCTCATCATGGTGCTGTCCGCGTCGGCGATCGTGTCGCTCGACAAGAGCTCGTCGGCCTACAGCATCTTCCTCAAGCAGGCCGGGTTCGCCGCACTCGGGACGCTCGCCCTCGTGGTTGCCTCGCGGATCCGCGTAGGGGGCTGGAAGCGGCTGGCCCTGCCGATCCTGGTCGTCGGTATCGTGCTCCAGCTGCTGGTTCTCACGCCCATGGGGGTCGACTTCCAAGGGAACCAGAACTGGCTTCGGCTGGGACGGGTCACCATCCAGCCGTCGGAGATCGTCAAGGTCGGGCTGGTGCTCACCGGTGGTCTCGTCCTCGCGGCGAAGCGGAAGACGTTGCACCGGTTCGGGCACGTCCTGGTTCCCTATCTCGTGCCCGTCGCAGCCGTGAGCATCGGCGCCGTCGTCCTCGGGCACGACCTCGGCACCGTGCTCATCCTCGGTGCCATCGTCGCCGGCGTGCTGTTCGCCGCGGGAGTGCCCTTGCGGTGGTTCGTCTTCGCCGGCCTACCGTTCGTCGGGATGGCGGTCGCCTTCATCGTCACCAGCCCCAACCGGCTAGGGCGGTTCGACGTCTGGCTCGGTCGAGACACCAACGAGTTCGGCGCCGCGCGTCAGCCACTCCACGGCCGGTACGCCCTGGCCGACGGCGGTTGGCTGGGCCTCGGCCTCGGTGCGAGCCGCGAGAAGTGGGGACTGCTCTCCGAGCCCCACAACGACTTCATCTTCGCGATCATCGGCGAGGAGCTCGGCCTGCCCGGCACGCTCGCGGTCCTCCTGCTCTTCGGCGGGCTCGCAGTCGGCTGCTACCGGCTGGTCACCCGCACCGACGACCTCTTCGTGCGGGTCGCGACCGCGGGGGTGATGACCTGGATCGTCGTGCAGGGGCTCATCAACATCGGCGCGGTGATCAACCTGCTCCCGGTGATCGGCGTCCCGCTGCCGCTGGTCTCCTCGGGCGGGTCCTCGCTCGTGACGACGATGTTCGCACTCGGCATCCTCCTGTCCTTCGCGCGGTCGGAACCGGGGTGTGCCGAGGCGCTGTCGGCGCGACCCTCGGCCCTGCGCCGCACCATCGCCGTGCTGCCGGCCCGGGCCCGGACGCGGGCCAGGGGCTCCCGGTCGTGAGCGGCGGTCCCCGTTCGGTGCTCCTGGCCGGTGGTGGCACCGCCGGCCACGTGTCGCCGCTGCTGGCCCTCGCCGACTGCCTCCGCCGACGCGACCCGCACATGCGGATCACGGCCCTCGGCACCGCGGAGGGCCTGGAGTCGCGTCTGGTCCCCGAGCGGGGGTACCCACTGCTGGAGGTGCCCAAGGTGCCCTTCCCGCGGCGGCCCTCGCCCGATCTCCTGCGGCTCCCGGTCAACCTGAGGGGCGCCGTGCGCGCCGCCGCCGACGCCATCGAGGGCACGGCGGCCGACGTGGTCGTGGGCTTCGGAGGGTATGTGGCCACCCCTGCCTACCTGGCTGCCCGCCGCCGGGGGATCCCCGTCGTCGTGCACGAGCAGAACGCGCGGCCGGGACTCGCCAACCGGCTGGGTGCCCGCATCGCGGCCGGCGTCGCCGTCACCTTCCCGGGAACCCCCCTGCCGCGTGCGACGGTGACGGGGATGCCGCTCCGCCGCGAGATCGCGACCCTCGACCGGGACGCCCTCCGGGCCGAGGCTCGGAGCAGCTTCGGGCTGTCCGACGCCCCCACCGTTCTCGTGACCGGCGGCTCGCTCGGCGCCCAGCGCCTCAACTCGGCGTTCGCGCGCGCCTCCGCCGAACTGTCCGCAGCCGGCGTGCAGGTCCTTCACGTCACCGGCGCCGGCAAGGAGTTCGTTCCGGATGCCGTGCCTGGTGCGCCGTACGTCGTGCTCGCCTACTGCGACCGGATGGACCTCGCCTACGCCGCCGCGGACCTGGTCGTCGCGCGGGCCGGCGCCAACACCGTCTGCGAGCTCACGGCCGTCGGGCTCCCCGCGGTCTACGTCCCGCTCCCCGTGGGGAACGGCGAGCAGCGGCTCAACGCGACCGCCGTCGTTGCGGCGGGGGGAGGGCTGCTTGTCGACGATGGACAGGTCACGCGCGAGTGGGTGGCCGAGGTGGTCCGGCCGCTGGCGCTCGACGCCGCGCGGCTCGCCGGGATGGCGGCCGGCGCCGCCTCGGTGGGAGAGCGCGGCGGCGACGAGCTCCTCGCGGACCTCGTCGTCGTCGCGGCGTCGGGGCGGCGCTGACCGTGGGCGGTGGGACACCGAGGTTCCGCTTCACCGACCCCGTTCCCTCGCTCGCGGAACTCGGCCGGGTACACCTCATCGCGATCGGTGGCGCCGGCATGTCCGCCGTCGCGCGGCTGCTCCTCGCCCACGGAGTCGAGGTGTCGGGATCCGATGCCGCGGCTGGGCCCGCACTGGAGCAGCTGCGCCGGCTGGGTGCCCGGGTCCACGTCGGCCATGACGCCGCCCACCTTGCCGATGCGGACACCGTGGTCGTCTCGTCGGCGATCCGCGACGACAACGTGGAGCTGACCGCGGCGCGGCGGGCGGGCCTGCGGGTGCTGCACCGGGCACAGGCGCTCGCCGTCCTCATGACCCCCGCCAGGCGCGTCGCGGTCGCAGGGGCGAACGGCAAGACGACGACGACCTCCATGCTCGCGGTCGCCCTCATCGAGGCAGGGCTGGACCCGTCGTTCGCGTGCGGGGGCGAGGTCGCCCAGCTCGGAACGAACGCGGCCGTGGGGCAGGGTGACGTCTTCGTCGTCGAGGCGGACGAGAGCGACGGCTCCTTCCTCGCCTACCGCCCGCACGTGGCCGTCGTGACGAGCGTGCAGGCCGACCACCTCGACTTCCACGGCACGATGGCCGGGGTCGAGTCGGCGTACGAGGCGTTCGTCGAGACGATCGTCGGGGACGGCCCCCTCCTCGTCTGCCATGACGACGCAGGAGCGCGGGCCCTCGGCGAGCGCGGGTCGGGCCGTGGGCTGCAGGTGGTGAGCTACGGCTTCCACGACGACGCCGACCTCCAGGTCGTCAGCACGACCGCCCACGGCCTGGGGTCCACCTCCGTCCTGCGGCACGACGGTATCCGTCATGACCTCGAGCTGAGGGTGCCGGGGGACCACAACGTCCTCGACGCCTGTGCCGCCTACCTCGCCGCCGTGGTCGGGCTGGGTGCGGAACCGGCCGCGGTCCTGACGGCCCTGGCCGGGTTCACGGGTGCCAGACGCCGGTTCGAGGTGCGCGGCGAGGTGGTCGGCGTGACGGTGGTCGACGACTACGCCCACAACCCCGCGAAGGTCTCGGCCGTGGTGCGGACGGCCGCAGACGTGGTCCGGCGCCGGGGTGGGGCGCTGCACGTCATCTTCCAGCCGCACCTGTACTCGCGGACGAGGGACTTCGCGCACGAGTTCGCCGAGGCGCTGGCGCCGGCCGACCACGTCGTTCTGCTCGACGTGTACGGCGCCCGAGAGCAGCCCGTGCCGGGTGTCGGCCCCGCTCTCGTCGGCGACGTGCTGGCCGACCTGGAGGGCGGCCGGACACTGCTCGTCGGTCCGACGCGGGAGGACGCCGTGGCGACGACGGTGGCAGCCACCCGACCGGACGACATCGTGCTGGTGGTCGGCGCGGGGGACGTCACCGCGCTCGTCCCGGTCCTCCTCGCGGCGCTGGGCGAGCGCCCGGACGGCGCCTCGTGATGAGCGTCCGCTCGACCCGCGCCAGCCGACCCTCGGCAGCGGATGCCTCTGCCGCCAACCGCTTCCGCGATCGGGCCCTGTCGAACCGACGACGCCCGTGGCGGCGGGTGGCGCTCGGTCTGGCCGGGGTCGGCGTCGTGGCACTGCTCGTCTGGACGGTCGGTTGGAGCACGCTCCTCGGGGTGGACCGGATCAGGGTGTCGGGCGTGACCGGCGGCGAGGCCGACGCCGTGGCGGAGCTCGTGGGCGTCCCGGAGGGAGTGCCCCTCGCACGGGTCGACACGGATGCCGTCGCCGCGCGGGTTCGTGAGCGGCGGACGGTCGCCGAGGTGTCGGTGCGGCGGGTCCTCCCGGGGACCCTCGCCGTCGACGTGGTGCCTCGGACGCCGGCCATCGTCGTGCGAAACCCTCAGGGTCTACTCGAGGTGGTGGATGCCACGGGCGTCGCCTTCGGAACCGTTCGGGCGGCGCCGGCCGGGCTGCCGGTGGTCAGTGCCACCGGGTCCCGCGGCATGACCCGCGACGCGTTGCTCGCCGCGCTCACCGTCGTGCGGGCCCTGCCGGAGGACCTCGAGCGGCAGGTGTCGTCGGTGACCGTCAGCAGCGCCGAGCTCGTGACCTTCACCCTGGGACCCCGGACCGTCGTGTGGGGAGGCGGCGAGGATGCCGACCGGAAGGTCGCCATCCTGCGCGCCCTTCTGCGAACCGGGGCGTCCGTCGTCGACGTCAGTGCACCCGACACGCCGGTCACCCGCTGATGCCGCGGGTACGCTCCGGTCGAGATCGAGGTCGATCCGGAGTCACGTGCGGTCTGCGACCCCGTGACAGCGGTGAGTGGGGTGTGACCGATGGGGCTGGTGTGGCCGGTGTCGCGAGGCATGCGAGGATTTCGCGTGAGATGTCGCGACACGCCCATGGTGTCGTTGCCTGACCTCTGGGGCCGACCTAGCGTCGACCCATCGAACCGTGACAGAACCGTTACTGTCAACCTCACGTTGAGGGTTGCGGTGCACCATCCGACCGAATTCCGTGACACCAGTGGAAGGCCCGCATCGTGGCAGCACCCCAGAACTACCTGGCCGTCATCAAGGTCGTCGGCATCGGCGGCGGCGGTGTCAACGCCATCAACCGGATGATCGAGGTCGGTCTCAAGGGCGTCGAGTTCATCGCGGTCAACACCGATGCCCAGGCACTGCTCATGAGCGATGCCGACGTCAAGCTGGACGTCGGGCGCGAGCTCACGCGCGGCCTCGGCGCCGGCGCCGACCCGGAGGTCGGCAGGAGGGCGGCCGACGACCACGCGGAGGAGATCGAGGAGGTGCTCAAGGGCGCCGACATGGTCTTCGTCACCGCGGGGGAGGGCGGCGGCACGGGCACCGGCGGGGCCCCGGTCGTCGCGCGCATCGCCAAGGGCCTGGGCGCACTGACCATCGGCGTCGTCACCCGGCCCTTCACGTTCGAGGGCCGGCGCCGGGCAAACCAGGCGGAGACCGGTATCGCGCAGCTGCGCGAGGAGGTCGACACCCTCATCGTGATCCCCAACGACCGGCTGCTCTCGATCAGCGACCGCGGGGTGTCGATGCTCGACGCCTTCCGCAGCGCCGACCAGGTGCTCCTCTCCGGTGTGCAGGGCATCACCGACCTGATCACGACGCCCGGCCTGATCAACCTCGACTTCGCCGACGTCAAGTCGGTGATGCAGGGCGCCGGATCCGCCCTGATGGGCATCGGCTCCGCCCGTGGTGAGGACCGCGCGGTCCAGGCCGCCGAGCTGGCCATCTCGAGCCCCCTGCTCGAGGCGAGCATCGACGGTGCCCACGGTGTCCTGCTCTCGATCCAGGGCGGTAGCGACCTCGGGCTCTTCGAGATCAACGAGGCCGCCCGCCTCGTGCAGGAGGCTGCGCACCCCGAGGCGAACATCATCTTCGGTGCGGTCATCGACGACGCCCTGGGCGACGAGGTGCGGGTCACGGTCATCGCGGCCGGCTTCGACGGCGGCGCCCCCACGCACCGCGCGGACAGCCGCGCGCTCGGCACGGTGCAGGGCCGCTCCCTTCCTGCGCCGTCCCCCGCGACCCCGACCGGCCAGCCGGCCGCGATGACAGCACCTCCGGTGTTCACGCCCGACCACACCAACGGCGCGAGCCCCGACGAGCCGGCCGTGCGGACCGAGCGCAACGACGCACCGCTCGAGCCCGTCCACGCGCCGCCGCCGCGCACCGTGACCTTCGACGAGAACGACGACCTGGACGTGCCCGACTTCCTGAAGTAGCCAGGAGGCACGGCTGGCGTCCGCGGGGCCCGCCCCTGACGCTGGGTATGGGTGTCGGGGTTCGGGGGCGGACCCCACGGACGGTGCGTCTACGGTGGGGTGGTGTTCGCCTGGTACGAGGAGCGGTCGGGTGTCGTGCGCGCGGTCACCGACCGCTCGGCCGGCGTGAGCACCGGTCGGTACGCAGGGCTCAACCTCGGTGCGCACGTGGAGGACGACCCCGGGGCGGTGCTGGCGAACCGTCGGCTGCTCGAGCAGGAACTCGGCCGACCGGTCGTCTACATGGACCAGTGCCACGCGGCGGAGGTCGCGGTCATCGACGATCTGCCTGTGGTCCCGCCCAGGTGCGACGCCGTCGTCACGGCGAACCCCGCCGTGGCGCTCGCCGTGCTCGTCGCGGACTGCGTGCCGGTGCTCCTGGCCGGCGCCGCCGGTGTCGTCGCCGCGGTGCACGCGGGACGGCCGGGCCTGGTCGCCGGGGTCGTGCCGCGCACCCTCGAGGTCATGGCCGGCCTCGGGGCCGGCCCGGTCGACGCCGTCGTGGGTCCGTCGGTCTGCGGACGGTGCTACGAGGTGCCCGAGGAGATGAGGGCGCAGGCCGCCGGTGCGCACCCCGTCAGCGCGACGGTGTCGTGGAAGGGAACGCCGGCGGTCGACGTGGCAGCCGGTGTGGTCGCGCAGCTGCACGAGGCCGGGGTGGCGGTCACCTGGGTGCCGGGGTGCTCCCGGGAGCGACCGGACCTCTACTCCTACCGCCGGGACGGGCTGACCGGTCGGTTCGCCGGTGTCGTGGCCCGAGGCGGCTCGTGATGCCGGCGCCCGTGCCGGACTCGCGCCGCGACGAGCTCGCCAGGGGACTGGCCTCCGTCAACGATCGGATCGACCGCGCGCGCTTGGCCGCCGGGCGGGAGGACCGGCTGAGGCTGGTGGTGGTCACGAAGTTCTTCCCGGCATCCGACGTCGACCTCCTCGTCGACCTGGGCGTGGAGGCGATCGGTGAGAACCGCGACCAGGAGGCGTCCGCCAAGGTCGACGAGCTCTCCCACCGCGACCGCCTCGCCGTCCACTTCGTCGGACAGCTGCAGAGCAGGAAGGCCGGCTCGGTGGCCACCTACGCCGACGTGGTGCAGTCGCTCGACCGGGCCAAGCTCGTCCACGCCCTCGACCGGGCCGCTCAGAACGCCGGCCGACGACTCGACGTGACGGTCCAGGTGGCCCTCGACGCGGCGGAGGGGCGTGGCGGGGTCGTGCCCGAGGGGGCGCGGGCCCTCGCCGACCTCGTGGCGGAGGCGTCGGCGCTCAGTCTCCGCGGCGTCATGGCGGTGGCCCCGCTCGGCGCCGACCCCGAGCCCGCGTTCGCCCTCCTGCGGGAGGTGAGCGACGGCATCCGGAGCGACCACCCGAACGCCACGTGGATCTCCGCCGGCATGAGCGGGGACCTGGAGGCAGCTATCGCACACGGCGCGACACACCTGCGTGTCGGGACGGCAATCCTCGGATCTCGTCCGTCACACCGGTAACTTCGGTCACGACGCACGGCGCCGAAGAGGCGGAGCCGACGAACGAGGAGCAACTTCATGGCTGGCGCGCTGCGAAAGACGATGGTCTACCTCGGCCTCGCCGAGGACCAGGGTCGCTACGACGACGAGTACGACGAGGCCTACGACGAGCACCACGAGGTCGACGAGGCCCCGGAGCGTCGGGGCGCCGAGGTGACCCACCTGCCCACTCGGCACACCATGGCGCAGGTCGTCCGCCCGCAGGAAGCCGTCGGCATCAGCCGGATCACGACGATCCACCCCCGGACCTACAACGAGGCCAAGACCATCGGGGAGAACTTCCGCGACGGCATCCCGGTCATCATGAACCTCACCGACATGAACGACGCCGACGCCAAGCGGCTGGTCGACTTCGCCGCCGGCCTGGTGTTCGGGCTGCGTGGTTCCATCGAGCGGGTCACCTCGAAGGTGTTCCTCCTCTCACCGGAGACCGTCGAGGTGAACGCCGAGGAGAACCCCGCAACCGCCGGACGCACCGTCTTCAACCAGAGCTGACGGGGCACCGTCCCCGCGCCCAGCCGCGTGGGTCACACTTCCTGCCATGAATGCCGTCTTCGGGGTCCTGCGCTTCGTCGTCTTCCTCTACTTCCTCGTGCTGATCGGCCGGGTGGTCTTCGACTGGATCCGGATCTTCGCCAAGGAATGGCGGCCGCGTGGCGCCGCGCTGCTGGCGGCCGAGCCGATCTACACCTTGACCGAGCCGCCCCTTCGGGCGCTGCGCAAGGTCATCCCTCCGCTGCGCCTCGGCGGGGTCTCGATCGACCTGTCGTTCATGGTGCTGTTCTTCGCGGTGTACCTGCTCCTCATCCTCCTCCCCTCGTGAGGCTGGAGGCGTGCGGAGAGGGCTGGGCTCACGCATCAGGTGTCACTCGAGTCCGCCGATCGCGTAGTCTGGCGGTTCCGGACCCTGTCACGCGCGCGTCCCCGCGCGGGCTCACGGGGCCGGTGACCGTGACCCCAATGGCCACCCACAGGAGTTGAACATGGCTCTCTCGCCCGAGGACGTCCTGAACAAGACGTTCACCCAGACCCAGTTCCGTCGTGGGTACGACGAGCGTGAGGTCGACGACTTCCTCGACGACATCGTCGCCGAGATGCGCCGGATGTCCAAGGAGTCCGAGGACCTGCGGGTCGACCTGAACGACTGCCGCGAGGGCAACGGCATGGCCCCGGTCGTGGCGAACCAGGCACCGGACACCTCGCTCCGGGACCTCGAGGAGCTGCGGTCGAAGAACGCCACGCTCGCCGCCAGGGTCTCCGAGCTCGAGGGCACCCGTGGCGACCTCGCGGCCAAGGTCTCCGAGCTCGAGGGCACCCGCAGCGAGCTGACAGCCCGCCTCGGTGAGTTCGAGGGCAAGAGCGGGGACATCGAGGTCCGCAACGCCGAGCTCCAGGGACGCGTCGGCCAGCTCGAGCACCGCAACGGTGAGCTGGAGGCGCAGACGCAGGAGGCGCAGGCGCTGCTTCAGGAGGCCCAGGCCCGCGCCCAGGCCCTGGAGACCCGCAACACAGAGCTCGAGACCCGCTCGGGTCAGCTCGAGCAGCGGGCCGCCCAGCTCGAGCAGCGTGGTGGGCAGCTCGAGGCCCGGGTCCGCGAGCTCGAGGGCCAGCTCGGCGACAGCCGCAACCAGCTCTCCGCGCTGCAGGGCGAGCGCCAGCAGGATGCCGCGCGCCGCCAGGAGGAGGAGCGCGCTCGCGCCGCCGCCCGTGACCGTGCCGGTGCGGATGTCGACGAGCAGGTCGCGACCCTGCGCGCCCGCATCGAGGAGGCCGAGCGCGACGCACAGGCGCGGATCGCGGCCGCCCGGCAGCGGGCCGAGCAGGCCGAGCGCGACGCCGAGCAGCGGGAGAACGCCGCGGCCAACCAGCGCGGCGGCGAGTCGGACATGTCCCTCGGCGCCGCGGCGCTCGCCGGTGCCGGTGGTGGCGCCAGCGCGGCCGGCGTCATCGCGCTCGCGCAGCGACTGCACGACGAGCACGTGACCGCGGGCGAGGCGCGCCGCGACGAGCTGGTCGCCGAGGGTCAGCGTCGTCACGACGAGCTCATCGGTGCCGCCCAGCGTCGCCACGACGAGCTCGTCGGCACGGCACAAGCGCAGCACGACGAGGTCGTTGCGTCCGCCACCTCCCAGCGCGACCAGATGCTCTCCACGGCGACGGCCCAGCGCGACGAGATGCTCACCGAGGCTCGGGAGCGCTCGACGGGCATGGTTGCCGAGGCGCAGCAGAAGAAGGCGGCCATCCTCGAGGAGCTGGGTCGGGAACGCGGCCTGCTCGAGCGCAAGATCGAGGAGCTGCGCGGGTTCGAGCGGGACTACCGGTCCCGGCTGCACACCTACATCCAGGGGCAGCTCGCCGAGCTCAAGAGGACCGGCGGCGACGAGGACGACGTTGCCCACGTCGACGGCGAACAGGCTCCCGCAGAGCAGGCTGGCCGCCAGGGCTGACCCGCAGGCGAGCGACGAGAGGCCCGGCCGTGCTGCCGGGCCTCTCGTCGTGCCGGGCCCGATGAGGAGGGTGCCCCCAGCGTTTCGTCGTTGAGACCGGGGGGTGCAGGACGTATCCTCGGCGCACCGGTCGGGCCGATGGGGTCCTCCGCAACACCCGAGAGTGGGTTTCACATGGTCAAGGGCGCGCTGTCCGCCGCCAAGCAGATGGGCGCTGCCGCCGCCGCCACCGCCCGCCGCGCCGTGGGCGGCGGGTCGACCACGGCGAAGAAGGCTGCGCCCGTGCGGGCCGCTGGCACGGGGGCTGGGGGGCGCGCCGAGGCTCGGGGCGCGGCGGGCGCGACGAAGAAGGTCACGTCTGCGACGAAGGCGACCCCACGCACGAAGACCTCGACAACGGCAGCGACGAAGGCCGTCCAGCCATCGAAGGCGGCCAGGACGGCCAAGACGGCGAAGACGGCGACGACGGCGACGAAGGCGCCCACCAAGGCCTCGGCCAAGGCTGCGCCGGCCACGAAGGCCGCGAGCACGGCTGCGTCCAGGGCCGTGAGCAAGGCCGCGCCTGCGGCGGGTAAGGCGAGCCCGGCGAAGAAGACGACCAAGGCCACCCCGGCGAAGACGACGACCAAGGCCACCACCGCGAAGAAGACGACCAAGGCCACCACCGCGAAGACGACCAGGGCCACCACGGCGAAGGCGAGCAAGGCCGCCACGGCGACCACCTCGACCAACACCCGGACGACAGCCGGGACCACACCGAAGGCGGCGGCTGCCCGGGCGACCAGGGCTCCGGCCAGGAGGACGGCCGCCAGGACCACGTCGGCCACGCCGAAGACGGCCACCACCGCGAAGAGTGCGACCAAGGCCGCAGCGGCGGCGAAGACGGCCAGCTCGGCGGCCGCGGCCCGCAAGCGTCCCACGCCTGCGGTGCGCGAGGACGAGTCGCCCTGGACGGCCAAGGAGCTGCGCGAGGTGCGTGCCGAGCTCGAGACCGACATCCACCAGCTGCGCCGCGAGCTCGCCGACGCCGAGAGCGACCTCGTCGACCTCATGCGGGACTCCGGAGACGGCGCCGGCGACGACCAGGCAGATGCAGGGGCCAAGACCTACGAGCGGGAGCAGGAGATCTCCTTGGCCAACAACGCCCGCGAGATGCTCCAGCAGACCGAGCACGCCCTCGAGCGGCTGGACAACGGCACCTACGGCATCTGCGAGTCCTGCGGCAACCCGATCGGCAAACTTCGTCTGCAGGCGGCTCCTCGTGCGACCCTATGTCTGCCATGCAAGATGAAGCAGGAGCGTCGCTGACCGCCGCCCATCCCTCGCCGTCGACGCCGGCCCCGGTGCCCACCGGAGGCCGGCGACGGCTGTATGCCGTGCTGCTCGGCCTCGCTGCCGCCACCCTCCTGGTCGACCAGCTGACCAAGGTGTGGGCTCTGGCCTCGTTGACGCCGGGCGAGCCGGTGGACCTCGTCGGGTCGGCCCTTCGGCTCAACCTCATCCGCAACCCGGGCGCGGCGTTCTCCCTCGGCGACGGGTCGACGTGGATCCTCACCGTGATCTCGGTGACCATCCTGGTGTGGGTGTCGGTCAGCGCGCGCAAGGTGGGCACCATGTCGTGGGCGGTCGCGCTGGGGCTCCTGCTCGGCGGCGCGTTGGGCAACCTCGTCGACCGCTTCTTCCGTCCTCCGGGCCCGGGCCGAGGGCACGTGGTCGACTTCATCGACTACTTCGGGTGGTTCGTCGGCAACGTGGCGGACATCGCCATCGTCGTCGCCGCCGGACTCATCATGGTCCTCACCTTCCGAGGCGTCCCGCTCTCCGGGCGGGCTCACCGCCCCGGTCCTGCCGATGGGTGACGCCCGCACGGTTCTGGTCCCCGACGGGCTGGAGGGCGAGAGGGTCGACGCGGCCATCGCCCGGCTGTTCGGGCTCTCCCGCACCCGGGCGGCAGACCTCGCGGCGACGGGCGGCGTGAGCGTCAACGCGTCCAGTGTCGGCAAGAGCCACCGGGTGAGTGCCGGGGACATGCTCGAGGTCCTCCTGCCCACCGCGCCGCTCAGTCCCACGGTCGAGGTGGTCGCCGAACCGGTGCCGGGGATGACCGTCGTGCACGACGACGACGACATCGTCGTCGTCGACAAGCCGGTCGGCGTGGCTGCCCATCCCAGCGTCGGCTGGAGCGGGCCGAACGTCCTGGCCGGCCTGAAGGCAGCCGGGTTCCGGGTCTCGACGAGCGGGGCGAGCGAGCGCCAGGGGATCGTGTCGCGCCTGGACGTCGGCACGTCGGGCCTCATGGTGGTCTGCAAGAGCGAGCGCGCGTACTCGGTCCTCAAGCGCGCCTTCAAGGAGCGGCGGGTCGACAAGACGTACCACACGCTCGTGCAGGGCTTGCCCGACCCGCTCGTCGGCACGGTCGACGCGCCCATCGCCCGGCATCCGGGACACGACTACAAGTTCGCGGTGATGGACTCCGGCAAGCCGGCGGTCACCCACTACGAGCTCGTGGAGGCCTTCCGGCACGCCTCCCTGCTCGAGATCCACCTGGAGACCGGTCGCACCCACCAGATCCGGGTGCACATGGCGGCGATCCGCCACCCCTGCGTGGGCGACCTGACGTACGGCGCCGACCCCGTGCTCGCGCGTCGGCTGGGCCTCGAGCGCCAGTGGCTCCACGCTGTCGGGCTCGGCTTCGAGCACCCGGCGACCGGCAACTGGGTCACCTTCGAGAGCGGCTACCCGCGCGACCTCCAGGACGCCCTCGACCGCCTCTGACCCCCCGACTTCGTCTGTCGGAATGTCGGTGACGGCGCCTTCTGGCGGCGTGTCGCGGCATCCCGACAGACGAAGTCGGGGAGGCGGGGGATCGGGTCGGCGACACGGCCTCGACACGCCGGGGACTGTCCTCGGCCCGACCTAGGATGGTCGGCGATGTCCTCCCCGAACGGATCCCCGACGCCCGCGACGACCAGCACGCCGCCGAAGGGCTCCGACTCGTTCGTCCACCTGCACGTGCACACCGAGTACTCCATGCTCGACGGCGCCGCACGCATCGGCGACCTCTTCACCCGCGCCGCCGAGATGGGGATGCCGGCGCTCGCCACGACCGACCACGGGTACGTCTTCGGGGCGTACGAGTTCTGGAAGAAGGCCCAGGGCACCGGCGTCAAGCCGATCATCGGCCTCGAGGCCTACGTGACCCCGGGCACGCACCGCACGGACCGGACGAGGGTCACGTGGGGTGACGAGCGCACCCGCCCCGGCGACGACGTCTCCGGCTCGGGGGCCTACACGCACATGACTCTGCTGGCCCGCGACAACACCGGCCTGCACAACCTCTTCCGCATGGACTCCCAGGCCTCGCTCGACCAGGTCTACGCCAAGTGGCCACGGGTCGACACCGAGCTCCTCGACCGCTACGGCAGGGGCCTGATCGCCACGACGGGGTGCGCGTCGGGGGAGATCCAGACCCGCATCCGGCTCGGGCAGTACGACCTCGCCAAGCAGGCTGCATCCGACATGCGTGACATCTTCGGTGCCGAGAACTACTTCTGCGAGCTCATGGACCACGGGCTCGACGTCGAGCGCCGCGCCCAGAAGGACCTCCTGCGGCTGGCCCGTGAGCTCGGCCTGCCCCTCCTGGCGACCAACGACCTGCACTACACCAGCCCCGAGGACGCGAAGGCCCACTCGGCGCTGCTGTGCGTGCAGTCCGGCTCGACGATGATGGACCCCACGCGGTTCAAGTTCGACGCCGACGACTTCTACCTCAAGAGCCCGGCGGAGATGCGCCACACCTGGCGCGAGCTGCCGGAGGCCTGTGACAACACGCTGCTCGTCGCCGAGATGTGCGAGATCTCGTTCACCGAGGACGAGGGGCGCTACATGCCCCGCTTCCCGTGTCCGCCCGGGGAGAACGAGGAGAGCTGGTTCGTCAAGGAGGTCCAGCGCGGCCTGCGCGAGCGCTTCCCCGGCGGCATCCCCGACTATGCCCAGACCCAGGCCGAGTTCGAGACCGAGGTCATCGTCACCAAGGGGTACGCCGGGTACTTCCTCGTGGTCGCCGACTTCATCACGTGGGCCAAGGACCGCGGCATCCGCGTGGGACCCGGTCGTGGCTCGGGTGCCGGCTCGATGTGCGCCTACGCCATGAAGATCACCGACCTCGACCCCGTGCCCCACGGCCTGATCTTCGAGCGGTTCCTCAACCCGGAGCGACCCTCGCTCCCCGACTTCGACGTCGACTTCGACGAGCGCCGCCGCGGGGAGGTGATCCGGTACGTCACCGAGAAGTACGGCAGCGACCGGGTCGCGCAGATCGTCACGTACGGCACGATCAAGGCGAAGCAGGCCGTCAAGGACGCCGCCCGGGTCATGGGCCACCCGTTCTCGGTGGGGGAGCAGCTGACCAAGGCGATGCCGCCGGACGTCATGGGCAAGGGCGTGCCGCTGTCCGGCATCTACGACCCGACCTACCCGCGCTACGGCGAGGGCAAGGAGTTCCGCGACCTGGTGGCCACCGAGCAGCACCTGCAGGAGGTCGTCGAGACGGCCAAGGGGCTCGAGGGGCTCAAGCGCCAGTGGGGGGTGCATGCCGCCGGGGTCATCATGAGCAGCGAGCCGCTCATCGACGTCATCCCGATCATGCGCCGCCTGCAGGACGGCCAGGTCATCACCCAGTTCGACTACCCGAGCTGCGAGGCGCTCGGCCTGGTCAAGATGGACTTCCTCGGCCTGCGCAACCTCACGATCCTCGACGACGCCATCGCGAACGTGAGGGCCAACCGCGGCGAGGACATCGACCTCGACGAGCTCTCCCGCACCCTCGACGACAAGGCCACCTACGACCTCCTCGCGCGCGGCGACACCCTGGGGGTGTTCCAGCTCGACGGCGGCGGCATGCGCACGCTGCTCAAGGTGATGCAGCCGGACACCTTCGAGGACATCTCTGCGGCGCTCGCCCTCTACCGGCCCGGCCCCATGGGGGTGAACGCCCACACCAACTTCGCCCTGCGCAAGAACGGCAAGCAGGAGGTCGTGCCGCTCGACCCGCAGCTCAAGGGCAAGCTGCAGCCGGAGATGGTCGAGGCGCTCGAACCCATCCTCGGGACCACGCACGGCCTGGTGATCTACCAGGAGCAGGTCATGGAGATCGCGCGCGAGCTCGCCGGGTACACCCTCGGGAACGCCGACCTCCTGCGCCGGGCGATGGGCAAGAAGAAGAAGTCGGTCCTGGATGCCGAGTACGTCCCGTTCTCGGAGGGGATGAAGGCCCGCGGCTTCACCGAGGCCTCGATCGCCGCGTTGTGGGGCGTCCTCGTCCCGTTCTCGGACTACGCGTTCAACAAGGCGCACACCGCTGCCTACGGGCTGGTGTCGTACTGGACCGCCTACCTCAAGGCGAACTACCCGGCCGAGTACATGGCGGCGCTGCTCACCAGCGTCGGCGACGACAAGGACAAGTCCGCGCTCTACCTCGGCGAGTGCCGCCGGATGGGCATCAAGGTCCTCCCGCCGGACGTCAACGACTCGCTCGGGCAGTTCGCGGCGGTCGGCACCGACATCCGCTTCGGCCTCCAGGCCATCCGCAACGTGGGACACCACGTCGTGGAGGAGATCGTGCGGGTGCGCGAGGAGCTCGGCCGGTTCACCTCCTTCCGCGACTTCATGTCCAAGGTGCCGGCCGTGGTGTGCAACAAGCGGACCATCGAGTCGCTCATCAAGGGAGGGGCCTTCGACGGCCTGGCCGAGACGCGGATGGGCCTGCTCCGCGTCCACGAGGAGTACGTCGACGCGTTCGTCGCCCTCAAGCGGCAGGAGGCCATCGGCCAGGACAGCCTGTTCGGTGCCTTCGGTGACGACGACGGTGATGACGCGGCCGGTGGCGACCTCATGGGCCTGGCGCCGGTGCCCGGGGTCGAGTGGGACAAACCGACCCTGCTGTCGTTCGAGCGCGAGATGCTCGGGCTCTACGTCTCGGACCACCCCCTCCTCGGCGTGGAGCACGTGCTGGCGGCGCATGCCGACACGCCGATCGCGGCTCTCACCAGCGACGACACCGGCAAGCCGGAGGGATCAACGGTCACCGTCGCCGGTCTCATCACCGGCCTGCAGGTCAAGCGCACGAAGAAGGGCGACCTCTGGGCGATCGCGACGGTCGAGGACCTGGCCGGCGCGATCGAGTGCCTGTTCTTCCCCAGCGCCTACCTGACGGTGGGTCCGCTGCTGCAGCAGGACACCGTCGCGGTGGTCCGGGGCAAGGTCAACCGGCGCGACGACACGGTGTCGATCTACGCCCAGGAGCTCACCCTCCCCGACATCAGCGAAGTCCCTCGGGGTCCGGTCGTCGTGACCATGGAGACGGCCCGGGCAACCGCCCACCGCATCGAGGAGCTGAAGTCCGTGCTCACGAACCACCCCGGCACCACCGAGGTCCACCTGCGCCTCGTCAAGCCCGGCCGGACCGTCGAGATCCGGCTCGACCACGCCTTCCGGGTGAACGCCACGGAGGCCCTCTTCGGCGACCTCAAGGTGCTCCTCGGGCCGCGCTGCCTGGCGTGAGCCGGCGGACGGGCCCGACGTGGGGCCGCACCGCCGGGCATGCGACACCCGAATACAGTGACGCCATGCCGAGCCCCGTGTCGCCGATCCACCCCCTGCCGACCGCCGAGCGCCGTCCCTACGTGCGCGAGCACCACGGTCACCGCTTCGAGGACCCGTACGCGTGGATGCGGGACACCGAGGACCCCGCGTTCCGCGCCCACCTCGAGGCGGAGAACGCGTACGCCGAGGCGCGCACGGCTCACCTGGCGCCCCTGCGGACGAGCATCTTCGAGGAGATCCGTTCACGCGTGAAGGAGACCGACCTCTCGGTGCCCGTGGTGAGCGGTCCATGGTGGTACTTCTCGCGCACGGTCGAGGGCCGGCAGTACCCCTCACACGTCCGCGCCCCTCTCGAAGACCCTGCGGTGCGGCCCGACTCGGAGGCCGATGCCGTGGCCGGCGAGCAGGTCGTGCTCGACGGGAACGTCGAGGCGGGGGACAGCGAGTTCTTCTCCCTGGGCGCGCTCACCGTCAGTGCCGACCACCGGCTGGTGGCCTTCGCCGTGGACACCTCGGGTGACGAGCGCTTCGACCTCACGGTGCGCGTCATCGAGACCGGGGAGGTCCTCGACACCTCGATCACCGGCATCGGCTACGGCGTCGAGCTCAGCCGCGACGGCCGGTTCGCGTTCTACACGCGGCTGGACGAGGCGTGGCGTCCCTACCAGCTGTGGCGTCACCGCATCGGTGGTGACCCCGCCTCCGACGTGCTGATCCACGAGGAGGCCGACGAGCGCTTCTGGATGGGGGTCTCCGCCAGCCGGGACGAGCGGTGGTTGCTCCTCGGGCTCGGCTCGAAGACGACCTCCGAGGTGCACCTGCTCGACTCCCACGAGCCGGAGGGCGAGTGGCGAGTGGTCGCTGGTCGCCGCGAGGGCATCGAGTACGACGTGGAGCCGGCCGGCGACCGGTTGCTCATCGTGCACAACACCGACACCCCGGACGCCGACCTGGCGTGGGCCCCCATCGACTCGACGAGCCACGAGCAGTGGGTGCCCTGGCTCGCCTCGGGCGAGGGCGAGCGCTTCGTCTCCGTCGATGCGTTCGACCGTGCCGCGGTGCTGTCGCTGCGCACCGGCGGGCTGACCGGGCTCCGCGTGCTGCCGCGTGACCCGGGTGCGCCCTCGGGCTACGGCGAGCCGTGGGACGTGCCGGTCGAGCAGCCCGTGCACTCCATCGGCCTGGGCGACAACCCCGAGCCGGACCAGGGTGCGATCCAGGTGGTCGTCGAGTCGTGGGTCACCCCGCGCACCGTCATCGACGTCGACCTCAGGACCGGCGCCGGCACGGTGCTCAAGCGCCAGCCGGTGCTGGGCGGTGTGGACCTCGCCGACTACGCCGAGCACCGTGAGTGGGCGACCGCGGCGGACGGCACGCGCGTGCCGGTGTCCGTGGTGTACCGCAGGGGGGTGCAGCCGGACGGCACGAACCCCGGTCTCGTCACGGCGTACGGGGCCTACGAGATCTCGTCCGACCCCTACTTCTCCGTCGCGCGGCTCAGCCTCCTGGACCGGGGGGTCGTGCACGCGGTCGCCCACGTGCGCGGTGGCGGGGAGCTGGGCCGACGGTGGTACGAAGCGGGCAAGCTCAACGCCAAGACGGCGACGTTCACCGACACCATCGCGGCTGTAGACCACCTCGTCAGCACTGGCTGGATGGCGGCCGACCGCGTCGGGCTCGAAGGTGGTTCCGCGGGAGGGCTGCTCGTCGGCGCGGTGCTGAACTCCGCCCCCGAGCGGTTCCGCGTCGCCCACGCTGCCGTTCCCTTCGTCGACGCCCTCACCACCATGCTCCAGCCGGAGCTGCCCCTCACGGCGGGGGAGTGGGAGGAGTGGGGCAACCCGCTCGACGACCCCGAGGTGTACGCCGCGATGCGCGCCTACGCGCCGTACGAGAACGTCCGCGCCGTCGACTATCCGGCGGTGCTCGCGACGTCGAGCCTGAACGACACCCGCGTGTACGTCACGGAGCCGGCCAAGTGGGTGGCCCGGCTCCGGGAGATCGTGACGAGCGACCCGCAGACCCGGCCGGTCCTCTTCCGCACAGAGATGTCGGCGGGCCACGGTGGGCGCAGCGGTCGGTACGCCGCCTGGGAGCAGATCGCCTGGGAGTGGGCGTTCGTGCTCGACCAGCTCGGCGCCACCGAGCGCGTCGACGGCGGTTGACGGCGTCCGGCGTCAGGCTCGGCAGGATCCGGGGTCCGGCATCCGGCGGGACCCGGGGTCCGGCATCCGGCGGGACCCGGCATCCGGCATCCTGCATCCGGCAGGACCCGGCATCCGGCGCGGCGGGCCCACGAACCGGTCAGCGGGTGAACAGGATCGGGCTGTGGCTGCGGCCCATCAGACGCAGTGCCGTGGACCCGACGTGCAGGCCGGGGAACCCCCCGGAACCCCGGCTGCCGACGACGACGAGCGCGGCGTCCCGTGAGCGCTCGACGAGCGCCCGCACCGGCTCGGCCTTCACGACCTCGTACTCCACCTTGACGTCGGGATGCTGGGCCCGTCGCCCCGCGAGCGCGGCGTCGATGTTGCGCTCGAGGTCGCGCTCGTACGCGCTCCAGCTCGAGTCGCTGGTCAGGGTGGGGTCGCTGGCGCTCCGCGGCTCCCACGCCTGGACGACCTGGAGCGGGCCCCCGGTGATGACCGCCTCGTCGAACGCGACGGCGAGCGCCCGAAGCGACGGCTTGGACCCGTCGACGCCCACGAGCACGCGGTCCAGCCCAGCAGGTGACGCACCCTCGTGGCCGACCACGAGCACGGGGCAGCGGGCGTGGGTCACCACCTGCATGGCCACCGCGCCGACGCTGGCCCGGCTCAGCACCCCGTGACCCATGGCGCCCACGACCAGCAGGGCCGCGGTGCGCGAGGCGTCGACCAGGGCCTGGCTGGCATAGCCGTCCCGCGAGCCGGTGGTCACGGTCAGCGTGGGGTCGACCGCGTGGGCGCGCGCGGCCGCGTCGCTGAGCAGGCGACGGGTGTGCGTCGTCACCACGGAGTCGTCGGACAGTGCCCCGAACCCGAGCATGGGGAGGTCGGGGGCGAAGGCGTGCAGCAGGTGGAGCGTCATGCCGCGCGCGCTGGCGACCTGGGCGCCACGGGTGACCGCGGCCATGGAGAGGGGGGAACCGTCCACCCCGACGACGACTCTGGGCCCAGGCATCCCGAATACCTCCGATTGCACGTGCTGCGAGGCGGCGGGCGCATCTCGACGCGGGGCTCGTTGATGTCGTCCGTCCGTCGTGGGGACCGGTGCGTCCCCACGCCATGACCGTGGCACGGTGCGCCGACCGGCGCAAGGGCATCGCTCACGGGCCGGGGCGTGGGCAGGCCCCGGTCCCCATCCGGAGGGCCCGGGGACGGGCCGTCAGTCGGCCCGCACGACGAGCGGCGGCTCCACGAGCTCGTTGCGGGGGGTGAGCGCCGTCATGAGGTGCAGGCGGCCACCGGGAAGGAGCCCGGAGACCGGCGTGATCCGAGCCTCCGGCCCGTCCAGCTCCACGAGCAGCAGATGCGCCTGGGCGCCCCACGCGGTGGTGTGCGCCGCCTCGAACCGCGTGGGCACCCGCTCGTCGAGCTGCCCGGAGGCCCCCGAGACGACGTACGTCCGCCCGTCGGCCTCACTGACCTGGAAGTTGTGCTCGTGACCGGCCAGCGCGAGCCGGACCCGGGCGGACTCGAAGAGCGGGAGGAACGCGTCGAGCATGTCGGCGTCGGGTTCGTGGTCCGGCCCAGCCGTGTACATGGGGTGGTGAGAGAAGGGGATGACCCATCGAACCCCACTGTCGGAGAACGTGTCTCGCAGCCAGTCCTGGTGCTGAGGCGCCTGGAAGTAGCGGTGGTACGCCTCCTGCTCGGCGTCCAGCGACGTGTCGAGGCACGCGAGCTCGAGGCCGGAGCCGTACCGCACCCTGTAGAACAGTCCGGGGGACTGTGACGCCGCCTCCAGCCCACGGTGGAACCGCTCTGCGATGTGGAAGTTGTCCTCCATCTGAGCCCGGTCGTCGCTTCCCTCGGCCTCGGCGCTGTCGTGGTTCCCGATGGCGGGGAAGACCGGCACCCGGGCAATGGCGAGCCGGTACGGCTGGAAGAAGCTGGAGTACCAGTCGTCGTCCTCGCCGCCGCCCTCCTGGTCCACCCGCCCCTCCTCGCCCTGGTACACGTTGTCGCCGAGGGACAGGACGAACCGGACGTCGTGCTCGGCGACGAGCGCCTCGAGGACGTCGGCGATCCGCCGTTGGCGACGGCTGGACTCGGCGTCGGCGCGGATGCCGACCCCGTAGTCCCCGATCGCGGCGAACCGAACGGGCGGGGTCTCCGCGTCGGGGTGCGGCCAGGTGCGGAAGCGCAGGTCGTAGCGGCGTCCCACCGGGAGCAGGTCGTTGCCGCCGCGCTCGGAGGGGACCCAGTCCCACAGGTCATCGGCGGCCCACTCGCGCCCGTCGACGACCACCCGGTACCGGTAGTCGGTGTCCGGACGCAGGCCGTCGACCCACGCCCACGTCCGCTGGTCCGTGGAGGACTCGGCAACCACCGCGCCGTCCAGGTCGAGCACCTGGACGGTCGCCGAGCCGAAGGGCTCGGCCGCCGACCCGATGCAGGTCGTACGCCCGGCGGTCTCCCGAAGGCGAGCATCGTCGACGATCTCCCACCGCCCCACCGCCTGCCGCTCGAAGAAGAACGCACCCCAGGCGACGAGGGCGCGGTCGTGGGTCAGGTCGACCAGGTGGATGAACTCCTCGCGGTGGGTCTGGGGCCTGGTCATGCTCCGATCATGCCGGTCCGCGGCCCCGAGGGTGGCCCCCTGGCCCCGTGTGGCTCTGCACGGCGGCTCTCCCGACATAGGCTGGCGCTCATGACAGTGCTCGCGATCGAGTGGGACGACACCGGAGGCCGTGAGGGGCGCGGTGCGGTGCGCCTGCTCGACCAGACCCTCCTGCCGGGCACCACGGCGTACCGGGTGGTCGACCGCACCGACGACCTCGTCGGCGCAATCGCGGAGCTCGCGGTCCGGGGGGCTCCCGCGCTGGGGGTCGCCGGGGCCTTGGGTGTCGTCCTCGCGATGGACGAGGGAGCCCGCGAGGGGTGGAGTGACGCACAGGTCGGGGCGGCGGTCGACCGGGTCCGCCACGCGCGTCCCACGGCAGTCAACCTCGCCTGGGGCGTCGACCAGGTCCGCCCGTCGATGGAGAAGGGACGGGATGCCGTGCTCACCGCCGCGCGCCGGCTGGCACGCGACGACGAGGCCGCCAACCGCGAGCTCTCGCGCCTGGGGGCCGACTGGCTGCTGGACCGCGTGGACCGGCCGCGCCTACGCGTCATCACGCACTGCAACACCGGCGCCCTGGCGACCTCGGCGTGGGGCACGGCCCTCGGGGTGATCCGGGAGCTCCACGAGCGCGACCGGCTCGAGCTCGTCTATGCCGACGAGACCCGACCGCTGCTCCAGGGTTCCCGCCTGACCGCCTTCGAGCTCGCGGCGGACGGGATTCCGCACGTCGTCCAGGCTGACGGTGCGGCTGCGTCAACCGTGTTGCGAGGGCTGGTCGACCTGGCGGTCGTGGGTGCCGACCGGATCGCGGCGAACGGGGATGCCGCGAACAAGATCGGGACGCTCGGCGTTGCACTTGCCTGCCGCGACGCCGGCATCCCGTTCATGGTGGCCGCGCCCTGGTCGACGGTCGACCTGTCGATGGCCGACGGCTCCGGCATCGAGATCGAGGAGCGTGCCGGCGACGAGGTCACCGAGCTGGCCGGGGTCCGGCTGGCACCGGCGGGCACCCGCGGGTTCAACCCGGCGTTCGACGTCACCCCGGCACGCCTCGTGGATGCCGTGGCCACCGAGCGTGGGGTTGCGGAGCCCAGGACGGGGCGCAGCCCGGCGTCGCTCGAGCACCCCGTGGGTCGAGAGCCCGCCGTGCGGTGAGCCTCTTCCTGAAGACTCTGGGTTAATCTCCAGCGTATGAAGGTATGATCTTCATATGCGCAACCTGAAGACCCCGGCTGAACGGTGTGCGCTCCTCGGCGATGTCGTGGGGTCGCGCTGGGTGGGGGACCGCCAGGAGCTGCACCGCACGCTCGAGGAGGCCCTCGCCACCGTCGACCGGCAGGTGCCGCCCGTCAGTGCTCTCCACGTCACCGTGGGTGACGAGTTCCAGGGCGGATACGTGACCCTGGGAGCAGCGGTGGACGCAGCATTCCGTCTGCGACTGCTCCTGCTGCCGCAGGTCGACACACGGATCGGCTTGGGCCGGGGGACTGTCACGACGCTGGATGCGGAACGTCGCATCGAGGACGGCCCCGCCTGGTGGTCGGCCCGCGAGGCGATCGAGGAGGTCGAGCAGGCCGCGCGGCGTCCCGCAACCCGACACCTGAGGACCGCCTACCGGGTGGCGGCGGAGGGCGATGCCGGGCCGGGCCCTGGCGCGGAGGCTGTGCCGGCGGTCAACGCCGCTCTGGTCTGTCGGGACCATCTGGTTGGCTCCTTCTCGGAGCGGTCGCTGCGACTACTGAGGGGGCTCATGGAACCGGACACCACCCAGATGGAGCTGGCGGAGCGTGAGGGCATCAGCGCCTCGGCGGTATCCCAACGGGTGCGAACGCATGGGATCGGCGCGGTGCTCGCCGCCCAGGAGATGCTGCGAGGCCTCCCGTGAGCTGGCTCGCCGTGTGGCTCATCGGAGTCGCCGTGGCCGACCTCGCGAGGGCCGGCGGCCGAGGTGTCACGGTCCGCGGATCAGCCGTCCTCGGGTCCGTGCTTGCGGGGGTCCTTGCGGTTGCAGCGTTCGCCGTCCTCGCGGGGCTCACCGCACCCGTGGACCTCGTGGTCCTCGTGGCCTCCCTGCTCTTCCTCGGCCTCTGGGTCCGGTTCTCCGCGCAGGCGGTGAGCACCGGGGAGGGTCACTGGCCGGCGCTGGCCTCCCTGGCGGGCGGTGCGGTGTGGCTCGTGGCACTCTCCGGGTGGGCCTCACCCGCGGGTGGGTGGCTCGAGCGGTGGCTCGACTGGGCCGACCCCCCGGTCGTCGGTGCAGCGGCGTCCACCGCGGACGTCCTCCTCGTTCTCGCGCTGCTCCTCGTGAACCTCTCGACGGCGAACGTCCTCGTGCGGCTCGTCCTCGTCAGCGTCGGCGCCATGCGCCCGACTCACCCATCCGGCGACGGCGGCGAGCCCCAACCCTCGGACCAGCTCCGCGGCGGACGGCTCCTCGGGCCGATGGAGCGCCTCCTCATCCTCGGACTGGGGCTGTCGGGACAGCTGACGGCTGCGGGTCTCGTCATCGCCGCCAAGGGGCTCATCCGCTTCCCCGAGCTGCAGTCCAAGCGCGACGACCGGATCACCGTGGAAGGGGTCGGCATCGACGAGGTCACGGAGTACTTCCTCGTGGGGTCCTTCGTGTCATGGCTGATCGCCCTCGCAAGCCTGGCACTCACACGCTGAGGATGTTGCCCTTCCATCGCGAGGGGAAGTCCGCCGAGGTGTCGCCCGCGAGATGGAGCCGGTAGGTCATCGTCGCGGCCTCCTCGAGGTTGAGCGCCCGGCGCAACGCCATCGAGACAGAGCTCCCGAGGGTCGAGCATCCGTGGTGGGCCAGCACCACGGCGTCGTGCTCCTGCGCGGCCTCGGCGGCCGCGTCTGCGACCTCCTCTGACCCCGAAGGGAGGAACGGAATCCGCCCGGCGCTGCCGAGGTAGTACTGGTGGTCCAGCGTGGTGAAGCGGATCGCGAGGCCCAGCATGTCGACCAGCAGTACGTGCTGAGGGTGGAGGTGGACGATCGCGGCGGCGTCGGGGCGCACCGCGTACGTCCGCTGGTGCAGCCTCCACTCCACCGAGGGGAGGGTCGCGCCACCCAGGCGCTCGCCGTCGAGGGCCAGCACCGAGAAGTCGGCCGTCGTGAGCCGGTCCAGCCAGGTGCCCGACCCGGTCACGAGGAACTGGTCGGTGCCCGGAAGCCGCGCGGAGAGGTTGCCTCCGCTGGCCTGCACCAGCCCTTGCCCGACGACATGGCGCCCGGCGTCGATGAGCTCGGTGATGAGGGACTCGTGCTCACTCGTCATCCCGCGATTCTCGCCCATCCTGGGACACGGGACGGCGCCCGCGATGTCCGCGGGCGCCGGCGCGTGTTCTGGGCGGTCAGCTCGCCGCGCGCCCCTGCGAGCTCTGACCCTCGATCATCTGGTGGCCACCGGTGTGGCTCACCGAGATCTTGCGCGGCTTCGCCTCCTCGGCGACCGGAATGGTCAGCGTGAGGACGCCGTCGGAGTAGTCGGCCTCGATGTGATCCGAGGCGACGCCGTAGCCGAGGGTGAGCTGCCGCGCGAAGGTGCCCGCGGGACGCTCGTGAGAGAGCCACTGGACGTCGCCGTCGGCCTGCTCGCGACGCTCCGCGCGGATCGTGAGGGTACGGTCCTCGACGTCCACGTCGATCGTGGAGGGGTCGACGCCCGGCAGGTCGACCTTGGCGACGAACCGGTCACCCGTCCGGTAGAGATCCATCGGCATCGCCGCGGACCCCGGGGTACGCAGCGCCCCGGAGAGCATGCGGTCGAGGTCGCGGAAGGGGTCGAAGGTGGTTGCCATGGTGTGTTCCTCCCTGTGGTGTTTGGGGCCGAGGCCCCGTAGTGGGTATATGAGTGTCAACGACTCAACTTTGCATCGTGTTCCCAACGCATGTCAAGGCCTGTGACAGGTTCGGAGGCCACGACGACCCTGTCACCGTCACCCCGGAAACCCGTGCCGCCATGGCACCGTTGCTAGCAGAGACGGGCCCAACGGTCGGCGCCCGCGTGAGGCAAGGAGACGGACACATGGGCTTTCTCGACAAGCTGCTCGGCCGGGCACCGAGGCAGGATGGTCAGTACCCCAGCGCCGGCGGGTACGGCAGCCCCGCGTACGGGTCTGGTTCGCCTCGACCGGGGGCGAGCGAGGACGAGCGGGCGGTGGCCCGGTACCGCTACCTGCTGCGCACCGCACCGCCGGAGCAGCTGGAAGCGATCCACGCCGAGGCCTTCGCCAAGCTGAGCCCCGAGCAGCGCCAACAGGTGCTGCGTGACCTTTCGGCCGTCGCACCGTCCGAGGCGGGCACCTCGGCCGAACCTGCTGATCTCGCCAGGGCAGCCACCCGTGCGGAGATGCGGTCGCCCGGCACCCTGCAGAACACGTTCTCGCGCGGGTCCTTCGGCGGTGGGGGCATGGGGATGGGCGGCATGGTGGCCGGGTCCATGATGGGCACCATCGCCGGTGTCGTCGTGGGGTCGGCCATCGCCAACTCACTCTTCGGCGGCTACGACCAGAGCCCCGAGGCGCAGGAGGTCGGTGACTCCGGCGGTGACACCGGGGACTCCGGTGGCGACACGGGTGACACCGGCGACACCGGCGACACCGGCGGCGACGCGGGGTTCGCCGGCGAGAGCGGTGACGCCTCGGGCGGCGACTGGGGCGGCGGTGACTGGGGTGGTGGTGGTGGCGACTTCGGCGGGGGTGGCGACTTCGGCGGCTTCTGATCCCCGGAACTCCACATCACGTCGTCTCCACGTCAGCGGTTGGCCTGACGTCGACGGGTGCTTGACGTCACGAGTGGGGCGGCGGAGGTGGCCCCGGCCAGGCCATGCACCATGCCCCACATCAACGGGCCACGACCACGTGGCGCCTCTCGAACCTAGGATCGTCACATGGCTCGCGTCGTCGTCAGCTCGATCGTGTCGCTGGACGGCTTCTCCGAAGGATCGCAGCGCGGGGTCATGGACCTGCCGATGGACCCCGCCTTCGACCGCTACAACCTGGAACGCATACGGAGCGCGGACACGGTGCTGCTGGGTGGCCACTCGTACAGGTTCTTCGGAGCCTACTGGCCCGGTATACAGCACCAGCCTCCGGCGCCACCGGATGCCGACCCCAGGGTGGCCCAAGCCCTCAGCGACGACTGTCGTGCCATCAGTCGGAGGTACGACGAGGTCGACATCCTCGCCGTCTCCGACACCCTGGAACTCTCAGCGGACTCTCCCTGGCGCGACAGAACGACGGTCGTTCGACGCGCAGACCTGGACGCCACGCTCCAGTCGCGAGGGGGTGAGTGCGTCGTCTTCGGCAGTCGCACACTCGTCAACGGCCTGCTGCTGTCGGGTCTCGTCACCGAGCTGCACCTCATGATCGGGGCACGCTGGCTCGCGGGAGGTACGCCGTACCTGAACACGCCAGGCGACTTCCACCTGCTCGACGTGCGGCGCTTCGATGGCTCCGACAACGTCGTGGTCATCTACCAGCCCCGTTGGGAGCGACGCATCTCATGACTCGGGGGGTCGCCGCCGCTGACGACGTGCCCCGCGCCGAGGGTGATGCCGTTCGGCTCGGGGATGAGCGCTGAAGGTGCTCGCTTCCGATGCCCACCAGGTGTGAAAGACGGCCGGTACCTGGGAAGCAGCCGTCGTGGTCGCCTCGGACTAGCTCTGGGGCGGTCGTGGCCCGAGCACGGTCGATGCCAGGGCTTCAGCATCGTCGGGGCGCAGGGGAGCCGAGGTCATCAGCCGTCGATACATCACAGCACCGGCCAGTGCAGCAGCCGCCAGTTCAGGGTCGAAGCGCCTCGGGAAGTCGCCGGCGTCGACCAGAGCGACCAGCGCGTCCACCAAGGTCTGGCGTCGTTCGGCGTTGTACGCGTGGAACAGGTCTCGCAGTTCGCCATTGCGCTCGGCAGCATCAAGGAGCGCAGGCGTGCACGCAGCGACGAGCGAGCCGTTGAATGCCGTGATCAGGTGACCGACGATCTCGACCACGCGCTGCCACGGTGACTGATCCGCGAGAGGGCCGCCGGCTGCGGCCGATCCGGGTTGTTCGTTGAGAGACCGCAATGCGTCGGCGATCAGCGGCAGCCTCCCCGGCCAGTGTCGGTAGAGCGTGCTCTTGGCCACTCCACTGCGCCTGCAGACCGACTCGATGGCGAAGCTGCCGTACCCGACCTCGGCCAGTTCCTCGAGCGCAGCAGTGAGAACCCGACGCCGGGACTCGGCGATCCGCGGATCGACGCGGGGTCCGTCCGGGCTCATGACCAAGATCGTACGGTATCGTTCGATAGCGAAACGGAAGCGTTTCGAAAATGACGAGGAGATGTCTCATGGCGACCGTCCGCTACATCGTTCACGACGTCGACGACGCCGTCGCGTTCTACACCACACATCTCGGCTTCACGGTCGTGATGCAGGCGCCAGCCGGCTTCGCGATGCTCGAGCGCGAGGAACTCCGGCTGCTGCTCAACCAGCCCGGCGCAGGTGCCGCCGGCCACGCGGACGACGCCGGACGCCTACCCGAACCAGGTGGTTGGAACCGGTTCCAGGTGGTCGTCTCTGATCTGGATGGGACGCTGGCCGCGCTCACGGACGCCGACGTCCGCGTGCGCACCGGCGTGGTCGAAGGCGGTGGAGGTCGCCAAGTGGTGATCGAGGACCCCTCGGGCAATGCCGTCGAGCTGCTCCAGCCAACAGCCTGAGCGCTCAGCGCAACCTCGCCAGGAGCGAGCCGGCAAGTCTGCGGCTACTCTGCTCGACGAGTCCCGTGCCTTGAGGCGCATGGCCCGATACCCTCACCCCGGGAAGTGTCAAAGCCGCTTGTCGTCGAGGGGACTCATATGGATGCATATCTCGTGTCCCGGCTGCCTCGTGATGTAACGGATGAGTTCATTGCCCAGGTGGAGGCACACGGCTCCTCCTTCCTTGGTCCGCAATACGAGCCCACGGTGCGCATCATCGCGGGCGACGGGCAAACCCGTACGGTCATCACGATCGTCAGGAATGTGTTCAACCCGCTGCCGGAGTACCTCTTCAAGGACAGGTCGACGATCTACGTCTTTCAGGGTATCTCGTCGACGAGGTGACCGACCCACGCAGCCTGAGGAACTGGTTCGGGTCCCTGGATCGCGACGAACGTCCGCTCCTCCGTTCTCCGGGCGGGTTGTACAGCTACGTGACGGTTCGGCGCAAGGATGGACAAGTGTGCGCCGGGCATTCCACGCCGACGCTCGAGCCGGTCTACTACGCGGAGACCTCCTCCGGCCTCCACGTCGGTAACAACCCCCTGCTGGTGCATGTGGCAAGCAACGGGATGGACCGGCCGAGGATGGATGAGTCCTTCTATCTTGCTGCCGTCAATGGTGGAGCGGCGATCGACGGGTCGACCCCCTTCATCGGTTGTTACCGCGTGCCGCCCCGATCCATCCTGGTCAACCAACCGGACCCATTCGGAGTCAGTCTCCGGCAGGCGCCTCGGCCCGACTACGGTCGGTATCAACTGTCCAACCTTCAAGCAACGCCAGGACTCCGTGTCCGAGGCGCTGATACAGGCCGGTTCCGTGCTCAGGTCACTTCCTACCGGGGAGATACGGGTTTCCGGCGGAAAGGACTCAAGGCTCCTCGCTGCCTCTCTCGCTCATGCGGGCATTGAAGCGACGCCGGTCAACAACAACTACCCCGCCGAAGTGGAGGGACAGATCGCAGACAAGGTGGCAAGGGTGTTGGGCTGGGAGTCGTGCCTGAGAACGCCTAGGGAGCACCCACCGCACGGGGAGGAGATCGATCGTCTCTCGCGGAGGAAGATCGCCTTCGCGGGCGGGCTGCCTGCGGTGGCCTCGCTCCAATACACGATAAGGAGCGAGGGCACTGTGCCCGGACCTCCGCTGATCATGGGTCATGCTCATCTCCAACGCGGAGGGCTCGGCGGACGTCCCCGGTCACTCCAGGAGGCAGTTGTCACTGCTTCGTCTCGCACGGTCAGCCCTTACCTGCGGCCGAAGTACGCCGAGCGGAGCGCCAGAATCATCCGCGGGTTCGTCAACGAGACCCTGACCACCAAGGGCATCGCGCCCCAGAGCATGACGTTCCACGCCTACCTGCACTTCACGTTGAACTTTCAGCTCCAGTCCCTCTTCGCATACGTGCGCAACTGGAATCCGCTCATCACGCCGCTGGTCGACGAGCGCTTCGCTCTGCTGTGTGAGGACATCGTTGCCAGCCGGGCTCCACGATTCCGCCTCAAGGCGTCCAACGGGTTGACTGATCTTCGCACCGAGCGGATAGCGATGGGCGTCACCCAGTCGCTCGCACCATCACTGCTCACGTTCCCGTTGGCAGGCGGTCGCTATCGATGCGATGGACCGGAGTGGGCCGGCTTCGACCTGCGAGACCCGGAGCTCGTGAAGCCTCAACCGGTCTCTCCGGAGGAAGTGAGCATGGTCTTCAATACACGCAGAACAAGGCCTGACGTTCGAGCGCACCTGTGGGAACAGATCGAAGGCACCGTCGTCAAGCCATGGGGCGAGCTCACGTGCCGCCCGGAGGTCTGGCGCTATGTGAGCGAGCCGAACTCACCCCTTCCCGAGGGCGAGAGTCTGGTGCACTTGAACCAGTTCCTGTGGAGTCTCTACGGCTTCTCGCTCATTCTGGGGTCCGACTGGTGGTCTGACTTGGCGGCAAGCCCCTGACCCCGACGACGCACGTCGCGGGCAGGGGCTGCGGCACCGTCCGAGCAAGAGCTCAGAGCGAAGCACGAGGGGCGCCGACCAGCGCCGCCAAGGGCCGCGTTCGACACGGAGGGATACCTCAGGACTCGTCCACGGACATGTCGAGCCTGGTGCGTCCGCGCCTGGGGTCGCTCAGATGTCGAGGTACATCTCGAACTGTCCCCGCACACGTGGCCAGCGGTGACAGCTCGCACGCGTCTGGGCCGCCAGGATCGAAGTCGATCGGCAGCGCGATCTTCGCGATCCGCCGCAAACGGCGTCGCGGTCGAAGCGGGCCAGCACGACAACGTCTTTCAGCGGCGGCGAGACCGTGCGTTGTCACAGCGGGTGCACGACGCCGGGACTCTGCGAGGGATCGGGACACTGAAGTGGATCTCCGGGTCACGGCGGGGGTCTAGCGTGTTCGCGCGGCCTTCCAGCGGAGCGGTCTCGCCGGGCTCGTGGTTCGACGGTAGAGCCGCCACGTACTTCGCCAGCCATTGCTTCGGCGGGACCCACGAGCCCGGCTCCGTTCGTCATGGCAGAGTTCGCGCCATGGACCAGTTCCCAGCGACAACGGCCACGTCACGGCGCGAGATGTGGACCGTCGGACTGCGGGCGGCGGCCCAGATCGTCGTCTCGATTGTCGTGCTCGGGACGGTCTACTTCCTGATTCCCGCGAAAGGCGGGATCAGCGGATCCGACCTTCCGTGGTTGATCCTGGCTCTGTGCCTGTTCGCCGTGGTCGTTGCGATCCAGATCCCGGCCATACTCAATGCACGGCACCCCATCCTGCGAGCCGCTGTCGCCATCGGAGTGCTGCTGCCGCTGTACCTAATCGTTTTCGCACGCGTGTACCTGTCAACCTCGCTCAGCGACCCGGGCAGCTTCACCGAACCGCTCAACCACGCGACAGCCCTCTACTTCACCGTGACCGTCTTCGCCACCGTCGGGTTCGGCGACATCGTCGCCAAGACCGACAGCATCCGCTTGCTGGTGACCGCCCATATGCTTCTCAACCTCGTCATCGTCGGAGCCGTCATCCGACTCCTGGTCTTCGCCGCGCGCCGCGGAATCCAGCGTGGGCTTCACGCCAACCATCACCTTGACTCGTGAAGCAGTTGTTGTTGCTAGCGATCACTGACGGCGCCCCCACACCTAGGTGTACTGACCCGGGAGGTTGGTCAAGCGGGTGATGGGTGGGCTTGTTCCCGCAGGCGGTGTGGGGTCGGTGGTGGTTGTACTCGTGGAGCCAGGCTGGCAGGGCATCGCGGCGTCCGCCTTCTGATCCGTAGCAGTCGGCGTATCCCCAGCCGTCGGACATGGTGCGGTGGAAGCGTTCGATCTTGCCGTTGGTCTGTGGCCGGTAGGGCCGACGAGTCCGCCCGTGCTGCCGTGGTTGTGGTGTTGGCGGCGCGGGCGGACTCGCTCGTCGATGATGGTCGTTCTGCGGGACAATCTGCGGACAAACCGGGTGACCCGCTGACGTTTCCGCAGCTCAGCGCCCTGTCCGACCTAGATGTCGAAGTACATCTCGAACTCGTGCGGGTGCGGACGGAACCGGATCGGGTCCACCTCGTTCTTGCGCTTCCACTCGATCCAGGTCGCGATGAGGTCCTCCGTGAAGACGTCGCCCGCGAGCAGGAACTCGTGGTCGGCCTCGAGCGCGGCGAGCACCTCGGGCAGGCTGCCAGGAACCTGGGCGATGGCCTCGTGCTCCTCCGGCGGCAGCTCGTAGAGGTCCTTGTCCACCGGCTCCGGGGGCTCGATGCGGTTCTTGATGCCGTCGAGTCCGGCCATGAGCTGGGCCGCGAAGCAGAGGTACGGGTTGGAGGACGGGTCGGGGATGCGGAACTCGATGCGCTTGGCCTTCGGGCTGTCACCGGCGATCGGGATCCGCACACAAGCCGATCGGTTTCGCGCTGAGTAGACGAGGTTCACGGGGGCCTCGTAGCCGGGCACGAGGCGGTGGTAGGAGTTCACCGTCGGGTTCGTGAACGCGAGCAGGGCGGGAGCGTGCTTCAGCAGGCCGCCGATGTACCACCGGGCGATGTCCGAGAGGCCGCCGTAGCCACGCTCGTCATAGAAGAGCGGCTCGCCGTCCTTCCAGAGCGACTGGTGGGTGTGCATCCCCGAGCCGTTGTCCCCGAAGATCGGCTTCGGCATGAAGGTGGCCGTCTTGCCCTGCTCCCACACCGTGTTCTTGACGACGTACTTGAACTTCATCATGTCGTCACCGGACTGCAGGAGCGTGTTGAAGCGGTAGTTGATCTCCTGCTGGCCGGCAGTGCCGACCTCGTGGTGGCTGCGCTCGACCGTGATGCCGACCTCGGCGAGGTTGAGGCAGATCTTGTCGCGGGTGTCTGCGAAGTGGTCCACCGGCGGCACGGGGAAGTAGCCGCCCTTGTAGCGCGTCTTGTACCCGCGGTTGCCGCCCTCCTCGGCGCGCCCGGTGTTCCAGGCGGCCTCGACGGAGTCGATGTAGTAGTAGGAGGCGTTGGCCTTGGTCTCGAAGCGCACGTCGTCGAAGACGTAGAACTCCGCCTCGGCGCCGAAGTAGGCGGTGTCGGCGATGCCGGTCGACGCCAGGTACGCCTCGGCCTTCGCCGCGATGTTCCGGGGGTCGCGGCTGTACGGCTCACCCGTGAACGGGTCGACGATCGAGAAGTTCATGATCAGCGTCTTCTCGAGGCGGAAGGGGTCGACGTAGGCCGTCGTCGGGTCCGGCACGAGCTTCATGTCGGACTCGTGGATGGCCTGGAACCCGCGGATCGAGGACCCGTCGAACATCTGGCCGTTCGTGAAGAAGTCCTTGTCGACCGTCTGTGCCGGCACGTTGAAGTGCTGCATGACCCCGGGGAGGTCGCAGAAACGGACGTCGACGAACCTGACGTCCTCGGCCTTGATGAAGTCCAGGACTTCGTCGGCAGAGCTGAACACTGAGAACCTCCTGGTTGGGGGCTTGGGGGCGAAGGGCGCCACCGTGCGGCGTTGTGAGCACAGTACGCAGAGGGCGTTTCCCGACAGTGACCCTCGTGTTTCCGCGGTGTAACGCGACACCCCCATCCGCCATGTGGGACGACGTGTTCGCACTACGGACGCAGCCCCGAGGGCCCCTGCCCGGCACGAGCCCGGCGGAACGGCGAGTGCGGCATACAGTGTCGTGGTGCCCACGCCCGCCGAACCCGGTCTGCCGCCGGCATCACCTGGCGATCAGAGCCGTTCCGTCGGAACCCCCGCCGCGGCGACGCTGCTGCGCCGACTCGCGGCCTGGCTCGTCGACTGGGTGCTGTGCGGCCTGGTCGTCTTCGGCCTGCTTCCCTACGACCTCGTGACGGAGCCCGGTTCAGAGCCTCCTCTCTTCCTCGGGGTGCCGCAGAGCTCGTGGGTCCTGATCGCCGTCTTCGCCGTCGAGAACCTCGTGCTGGTCTCCCTCACCGGCAGCACCGTGGGGCACCGGCTGCTCGGCCTCCAGGTGTGGCAGGTGCGACCCGGCGCCTTCCCCCTGCAGGTCGCCCTCCGCACGGTGCTGCTCTGCATGGTGCTTCCGGCGCTGATCCCGTCGAAGGACGGGCGGGCCTACCACGACGTGGCGGCTGGCACGGCCATCGTCGTGCGCCCGTAGCCCCGGCGTTCCGGCGCCCCGCATGTGATGCAAGCGACAGCGTTGTCGCTTGCTCAACTACTACAGAGCGTAGGAGAATCGTCGGTGTCGGAGAGATCCCGACACCACCACTAGGGCAGGAGCGGACATGAGCAACACCACCACCAACAGGCCGGCAGCCGACGCAGCAGGCACGAGGAGCGGCAACGGCTTCGTCAAGATCTCGGGTCTCATCGTCGCGATCATCGGCGCGATCATGTTCGTCGGTGGGGCAGCGACGTGGGTCCTGGTCCAGTCCGAGCTCGCGGGCGAGAGCATCACCGTGTCGGAGGACGCGGCGAGCAACGCCGGCAAGGATGTCAACGGCCCCCTCACCGCCTACTCGGAGGCGCAGGTCATCGAGAAGCACGCCCTCGAGGCCTCCGGTGGCAAGACCTACGCCGAGCTTGACCGTGAGGACCCGATCCGCGTGACCGTCATGAACGGCTCGTTCCTCCGGGCTTCGCTCTTCACCTCGGTCCTGGCCTTCGGCGTCAGCGCGATGGCCATGGCGCTGGGCGTCGTGCAGGTCCTCCTGGGGATCTCGATGCGAAAGCTCGCGGGCGAGCGCTTCTGACCCCCGCACCGCAGAGAAACGGCCCCGGCTCGTGCAGCCGGGGCCGTTCGCCGTCGGTGGCCAGCACCCCTCCTGCCACCCTGGGGCGGATGCCGTGACGCACCAACGGCATCCGGGCGTCACTTCCCTCGCATCGCCTTCCGGTCGACCCGCGCCCGGGTGGGGTCGACGCCCTTGGGGATGGGCGGACGGACCCCGCCGAGGGACTTCAGGCGCTTGTTCACCACCGCGGTCTCGGCCTTGGTGAGGACGGGCCGCATTCGCGTGAGTCGCCCGGAGATCTTCTTCACCGGCACCTGGTCATCACCGTCGCCGACCACCCAGAGGTGCACGGGCACACCCGGGGCGACCCGCGCGACCTTCTTCTCCTCCTGCTTGAGCAGCCGGGTGACCCGTGCGGTGGGGCCCTCACCGATGAGGACGATGCCGGGGCGGCCCAGCGCTCGGAACACCATCGCGGCATCCACCATGTCGCTCGGGCGCGTGCCGCGGGCGCCGTCGATGGCCACGGGCTCCTGCGGCGCGTACCACCCGCGCCGCCCCATCCCGGTCAGTGCGGCGCCGGCCGCTCCGGGCTGGCCCTCGAGGGCGCCGTACATGGCGGTGTTGCCGCGGCGGTTCATGACGACGACCGCGGCCAGGACGGCGGTGGGGACGGCAACGATGATCGAGTACCAGAACCAGCCGCCGCCGACGAGCGCTCCGATGCCGATGATGACGGCCGCCGCGCCGACCGCCGCGAGGAGCATCCACCACCCGAGGTTGGGGTCGAGGGACTTGATGGCGCGGTAGGCCTGGCGGATCTGCGCGATGCGGCCGGTCTTCTTCTCGGGCTGGTCGGACACGGTCGGTCGGGCTCCTGGATCAGGTGGGCAGGACCCGTGACGGGCCCCGGGCTAGGTGTCAGGATACGGTGCGTGCCGCGCGAGCCACCAACGCCGCGGCCTCCTGCCGCGCCGGGTCGGACGCCGCAGCAGCCAGGTGCGCGAGATGGTCGGGAATCGGTCGCCCCCATCGCTGCATCGCCGTGGCCCACAGTCGACCGGCGCGGTAGCTGCTGCGCACCAGCGGCCCCGCCATGACGCCCTTGAAGCCCATGCCCTCGGCCACGTCCGACCAGTGGACGAACTCCTCCGGCTTCACCCACCGGTCGATCGGGTGGTGCTTGGGCGAGGGCCGGAGGTACTGGGTGATCGTGAGGATGTCGCAGCCAGCGTCGTGCAGGTCGGCGATGGCGTCCTCGATCTCGTGGTCCTCCTCGCCCAGCCCGAGGATGAGGTTCGACTTGGTGACGAGCCCGGCATCGCGTGCCATGGTGAGGACCCGCAGCGACGTGTCGTAGCTGAAGGCCGGGCGGATCCGCTTGAAGATGCGCGGCACCGTCTCAAGGTTGTGGGCGAAGACCTCCGGGCGGGCGTCGAACACCAGGCCCACGAGCGCAGGCTGGGCACCGAAGTCCGGAGGAAGGATCTCGACGCCGGTGTTGGGGTTGAGGGCGTGGATCTGGCGGATGGTGTCGGCGTAGAGGCCGGCCGCGCCGTCGGGCTGGTCGTCGCGGGCGACGCCGGTGACGGTCGAGTAGCGCAGGCCCATGGACCGCACGGACTCCGCCACCCGTCGGGGCTCGTCGAGGTCGAGCGGCTGGGGGCGGCCGGTCGCGATGTCGCAGAAGTCGCAGCGTCGGGTGCAGGTGTCGCCACCGATGAGGAACGTCGCCTCGCGGTCCTCCCAGCACTCGAAGATGTTGGGGCAGCCGGCTTCCTGGCAGACCGTGTGCAGCCCCTCGCCCTTGACCATGGCGTGGATCTGGGTGAACTCCGGCCCCATCTTCGCGGTGGTGCGGATCCACTCCGGCTTGCGCTCGATCGGCGTCTCGGCGTTGCGCGCCTCGACCCGGAGCATGCGGCGTCCCTCGGGTGCGACAGTCACGCGCTCCAGCCTACGCGGCAGGAACGACACGCCCGAATGCCGTCAGCCGAGCACGTCGGTGAGGTGCTTCTCGGCGTACGGCAGGACGTCCTGGACGGTCACCACCCGCCCCGACTCCACGGTCAGGGACGAGACGCCGGCGTCGGCGATGCCACAGGGAATGATCGCGTCTGCCCACGACAGGTCGGCGTCGCAGTTCAGGGCGAACCCGTGCATCGTGACCCGCCGGCTCACGCGCACTCCGATGGCGCCGAGCTTGCGGTCCGGGCCCCGCTCGTCACCCGGGACCCACACGCCGCTGCGGCCCTCGACCCGCACCGCCTCGACGCCGAACTCCCGGCAGACCCGGATCATGACCTCCTCGAGCCGGCGGACATGGGCCACGACGTCGATCGGCACCTCGGGCAGCCGAACGATCGGGTAGCCGACGAGCTGTCCGGGGCCGTGCCACGTGATCTTCCCGCCGCGGTCGACGTCGACGACGGGCGTGCCGTCGACCGGGCGCTCGTGCGGCTCGGTCCGCTTGCCGGCCGTGTACACCGGCGCGTGCTCGAGCAGCAGGGTGGTGTCCGGGAGATCGCCGTCGACGACCTGCGCGTGCACCGAGCGCTGGGTCTGCCAGCCCCCGAGGTAGTCGACCGGGTCGGGCGCGAAGCCCAGGTGCACGAACCGCATGACCCCACCGTATGCCGGGAACCCTAGACGGCCGAGCCCGCTCTGCGGCGCTGCCCTACCCTGTCGGCATGACCGCCGAGCCCCACGCGGCCCGCGATGCCGCGCGCCGCCCCCGTTCCGTCCTCCTCCTGGCCGTCGTCGTCCTCCTGGTCTGGCTGGTCGTCGGCGGTGTCGGGGGCCAGTACACCGGGCGACTCTCGGAGGTCCAGCAGAACGACAACGCGTCCTTCCTGCCCAAGGATGCCGAGTCCACCGCGGTCATCGAGGCCCTCACCGGGTTCACCGACCAGCAGGAGATCCCGATCATCCTCGTGGCCGAGAAGGACGCGGGCACGCTGACCCCCGAGGACCTCGCCGCCCTCCAGGAGCTCGCGGACTCGATCCCGACCCTGCCGCTGTCCGACCTCGGCGAGGGTGTGACGATGGGCGACTACCTCGTGGGCGACGCGCCCTTGACGCCGGTGCCCAGCCAGGACGGCCAGGCGGCGTTGGTCGTGGTGCCGTTCGACGAGGCCGCCGCCTCCGACGTGGTGGAGGAGCAGAGCCCCCTCGTCGTGGCGGCGGACGCCCTGCGGGAAGCCTCCGACGCCGCGCTGGAGGGCACCGACCTCACGGGGTACATCGGGGGCCCGGGCGGGCTGATCGCCGACTTCTCGGCAGCGTTCGCCGGCATCGACGGGATCCTCCTGGGCGTCGCCCTGCTCGTCGTCCTCGTCATCCTGCTCATCGTCTACCGGAGCCCGATCCTCCCGCTCGCCGTGCTGGCGAGCGCCCTGTTCGGCCTCGGGGCGGCATCCATCGTGGTCTACCAGCTCGCCGCCAACGACCTCATCGAGCTGTCCGGCCAGTCGCAGGGGATCATGTTCATCCTGGTCGTCGGTGCGGCGACCGACTACGCCCTGCTCCTGGTCAGCCGCTTCCGCGAGGAGCTGCACGACGAGCCGAACTCGTGGACCGCGCTCAGGCGCGCCTGGCGCGGGTCCGTGGAGCCCATCGTGGCGTCCGCGGCCACCGTCATCCTCGGGCTGCTCTGCCTGCTCCTGGCCGACCTGCAGAGCACGGCCGGGCTCGGGCCGGTGGGCGCGCTCGGCATCGCCGGTGCCCTCCTCGCGGCGCTCACCTTCCTGCCGGCGGTCCTGCTGCTCTTCGGGCGCAAGGTGTTCTGGCCGTTCGTCCCCAAGCTCGACCACGTCCACTCCGAGGACAAGATCGGCACCCGCTCGGTCTGGGGCCGGGTGGCCGGCCTCGTCGGACGCCATCCCCGGCGCACCTGGGTCACCACCCTCGTGGTGCTGCTCGCGGCGGCGGCCTTCGCCCCCACCTTCAAGGCGGAGGGGGTATCCATCGAGGACACCTTCCTCACCACCGTGGACTCCGTCGAGGCGCAGAAGGCCATCGAGCGGCACTTCCCGGCGGGCTCGGCGAACCCGGTCCAGGTCGTCACGCCCGAGGACACCCTCGAGGAGGCGCTCGCCGTGGTCACCGCGGACGAGGGCGTCGAGAGCGCCTTCGCCGGCCTCGTCCCCCCGGTGCCCGGGCAGCCACCCGTTCCGCCGGACGTCGTCGACGGACAGGTGCTCATCCAGGCCACGACGACGGGCGCCTCGGACAGCGCCGCGGCGGAGGAGACGGTCGAGCGGCTCCGGGTCGACCTCGACTCGGTGAGCGAGGAGGCGATCGTCGGAGGCAACGCCGCGATCAACCTGGACGTCCTCGACGCGAGCGCCCGAGACCTGCGAGTCATCGTCCCCACGATCCTCGCGGTCATCTTCGTCGTCCTCTGCCTGCTCCTGCGATCCGTCGTCGCGCCACTGCTGCTGGTCGCCGCGAACGTGGTCTCCTTCGCCGCCACGATCGGCGTCGCCGCGCTGGTCTTCGAGAACGTCTTCGGCTTCGCGGGCAGCGACCCCTCCATCCCCCTCTACGGGTTCGTCTTCCTCGTGGCGCTGGGGATCGACTACTCGATCTTCCTCATGACCAGGGTTCGCGAGGAGTCGGCCACGCGAGGCACGCGACCCGGCATCCTCGTCGGCCTCGCCGTGACCGGCGGCGTCATCACCAGCGCCGGCATCGTCCTGGCCGCCACGTTCTCCGCGCTCTCGGTGCTGCCCCTCGTGTTCCTGGTGCAGATCGCGTTCATCGTGGCGTTCGGCGTGCTCCTCGACACCTTCGTCGTGCGTTCGCTGCTCGTTCCTGCGTCGGCGTACGACATCGGGCCGCGGGTGTGGTGGCCGAGCCGCTTCGCCGCCGACGACCGTGCGGTGGAGGAGGACGGTGGTGACCGGGTCGAGGAGCCCGTGCCCGCCCCCGGAGCCGAACCGGTGCGGCCCTAGGCTGGGGCGATGACGCGCGTCGGGCTGGCGGGGTACGGCTTCGCCGGCAGGGGCATCCACGCCCCGCTGCTCCTCGAGGCAGGGTGCGACGTCGTGGCGGTCTCGACACGTGACCCCGAACGGGCGTCGGCGGCGCGGGCGGACATTCGGGCCGTCGAGGTCGTCGGAAGCCTCGATGAGCTGGTGTCCGTTCCCGGTCTGGACCTCGTCGTGCTGGCGACACCGAGCGGCGGTCACGCGGAGCAGGTGCGCAGGGTCGTCGACGCCCGCCTGCCCTGCGTCGTGGACAAGCCGCTCGCCGTGGATGCCGTGTCGGCCGCCTCGGTCGTGCGGTATGCCGCCGACGCCGGCGTTCCGATCACCGTGTTCCAGAACCGGCGCTACGACGCAGAGCACGCCACGGTGGCACGTGTCGTGGCCGACGGTCTGGTCGGCAGGCCCTTCCGGTACGAGATGCGCTGGGAGCGGTGGCGCCCCGTGCCCAAGGACCGCTGGCGGGAGAACTCCAGCCCGGCCGAGGGCGGCGGCATCCTGCTCGACCTCCACACCCACCTCGTGGATGCCGCGGTTCAGCTCTTCGGCCCGGTGCAGACGGTGTTCGCGACCGTCGCGGCGCGGACGACCCCTGCGGAGGACGATGCGTTCCTCGTCTGCCGCCACGCCGACGGCGTCGTCTCGCACCTCGGCGCCACCTCGCTGTCGGGCGCCCCGGGCCCCCGCGTGCGGCTACTGGGCACCGAGGCGGCGTACGTCATGGCCGACTTCACGGGGGAGGTGCACGTCTGGGACGCGCAGGCCGACGTCGACGCCGGTCACAGCGGCTGGCTGTACCGCGGCGACAGCCGGGACCCCGTCGAGCGGGCGGCAGCGACGCAGGCCGACCTCTACCGCGCCGTCCGCAGGGCACTGTCGTCCGACGACCCTCAGGAGACCATGCCCGTCGACCCCTGGGATGCGGTGCACACGCTCGCGGTCGTCGACGCCGCCCGGGTCTCGGCTGAGCAGGAGCGCGTCGTCGTCGTGGAGACGCCCGGGCGCTGAACGTCAGCGGCTGGGGAGCCGCCGCGGACCGAGGCGCTCCTCCCGGATGCCGTCGCCGTCGCGCGTGACGACGTACGCGCCCTTGCCCTCGGCCTCGCTGACCGCCTCGACCAGGCCGGTGCCGCGGTAGACCAGACCGACCCCGTCGTCGACGCAGTGGGTCTCGGGCAGCGTGCCGTCGGCGACCAGGGCGTGGACGACCGGGCGTCGGGACTCCTCGGAGTCGTAGTGGACGCCGCTGCCGTAGGGCAGCAGGGCCAACCCGTTCGTGACGGGGCGCAGCTCGGGGCCGAAGGAGTCGGTGCAGCCGCCGACGTACCAGCAGATGGCACCCGCCGACACGCCGGCGAGGACGACGCCCGCCTCCCAGGCAGCTCGCATGGCGGGGCGCAGGCCGTGCACGTCCCAGACCGCGAGGAGGTTGGCGACCGAGCCGCCGTTGACCCACACGACGTCCGCGCCGAGGAGGTGTCCTGGAACATCGTCGAGGTTCGGCATGGGGAACAGGTCGAGGCACGTGACGTCGAAGCCGGCGACACGTCCGGCCTCGGTCGCCCAGTAGTTCATGTGCCGCGGGTCGCCGGAGGCGGTGCCGACGAACGTCAGCCGGGGGCGGCGTCCGTGGGCTCCGGAGAGGTCGACGGCGTGGTGGACGAGCGCGTCGAACTCGAGCTGGGTCCGGCGGCCGGAGCGGTAACCGCCGGACGTGGCGAGGATCGTGGGCGAGGGGCCGGTCACGGCGACCACCCTAGGGTCCTGTGGACAACTTCGCGGCCGGGCCGGTACGGGGCGGCAGGGTGGGGTCATGACGACGAGGACGGGCCTCGACGGGTGGGCGGCGGAGGAGCAGCCCCGGGTGCGCGGCGGGGGGCACAGCACGCCGGAGGAGGCTGGGGTGCCCCTGGTGCCGGGCTACGAGCTCGGTGAGCTGCTGGCACGGGGAGCGACGAGCGAGGTCTGGGCCGCGGCCGACCTCTCCGTGGGTCGCGGGGTCGTGGTCAAGGTGGTCCACGCCGCGTTGGGGGCGGTCGAGGCTGCTGCGCGTGAGGCCGCCGTGTCCGCGCATGTGGCATCCGCGCACGTCGTCGCCGTGGAGGCATGCGTGCCGCTGGCGGACGGGCGGGTGGCGCTCGTGATGCCCCACGTTCGAGGTGGGTCGCTGGACGGTCTGGTCAGGGCACGCGGACACCTCGCCCCCGGGGAGGTCGTCACGGTGCTGGCCCCGGTCGCCTCGGCGATCGGGCGTCTGCACGAGCTCGGGGTCGTCCACGGGGACGTCTCACCGGGCAACGTGCTGCTCCACCTCGACGGCCGCCCGGTGCTGGGCGACCTCGGCCTGAGCCACGTCGTCGGTGAGGCGTCCCCGGGAGTGTGGGGGACCGACGGGTACGTCGCGCCGGAGGTGGTGCTCGGAGCGGACCCGACACCGGCGGCCGACGTCTACGGTCTCGGGGCACTGGGCTGGCTCTGCCTCACCGGCCGGGTCCCCGGGCCACCGGGGCTGCGCCCTGCCCTCGCCGACCTCTCCCGGGCGGGGGCGGCGGCTGCCTCGCTCGTCGACGTGCTCGAGGCGGCCGCGGCACCGGAACCGCAGGACCGGCCGACGGCTCACGAGCTCGCCTGGCAGCTCTTCGAGGCTGCGGAGCCCGTCGCTCTCGACCTCGTGAAGCACGATGACGAGGTGTCGGCGGTGACCTATCGCCTGCGGGCGGGCGCGAGCGACCGGCCCGACTCCGACCCGCGCCAAGGGGGGAAGCTCCTCCGGCGGCTGCTCCCCGGGGAGCGCCGGCAGCGGCGGTGGCGGCACGCCGGCGGACCGGCAGCACTCAGGGTCCTCCGGCGGCGCACCGGGAGAACGGTGTTGGTCACTGCGGCCTCGGCGGCGGCAGTGGTGCTGCTCCTGGTCATCGGTGCGACGGTGGCATCGCCGGGCGGCCCGAATGGAGCGGCCGAGGCCGGCGGGCGCGATCGTCCCGGCCTCACCGGCCCGGCCGGGCAACCGCGGACACCCACGACGACGACGCCGACGGCTCCGACGGCTCCCACGGACCTACGGATGGACCTCGGGGCGGCAACCCGGCATCCCGCCGCGCTCCTGGGCCAGCTCAGCGACCACCGGGCTTCGGCGTGGCGCGAGGGTGCCCCGGCACTGCTGTCCGGAGCCGACGCTCCGGACTCGGTGGCGGCCAACCGCGACGCCGCCGCAGTGTCGGAGATGGTTCGGGCAGGGGTCCGGTACACCGGGCTTCGGCACACCGTCTCCGAGGCCCAGCTCGTGACCGCCTCGGCTCGAGGGGCCGTGCTGACGGCGCGCATCGACACCGGTGCCTACGCGGTCACCGGGCCGTCGGGGGTCGACACCACCCGTCCCGCCCAGCAGGGTGAGAAGGTGCTCGTCGACCTCGTCTGGACCGATGTCGGGTGGCGCATCAGCGACGTCCGGCCGACGCCGTGATCGCCGAGAACATGGCTCAGGCGACCAGCCATTCGACCGCGGACTGGAGATCCGGGTGCTGGTGCTGGTACCCCGAGTCGACGAGCACATCTCCGGTGACCCTCTTGCTGCTCAGGATCTCGCCGGCGAACTCGCCGACCACAAGGTGCACTCCGAAGCGGGGGGCCGGGAAGAACGCCGGTCGGTGCAGCACCTTTGCCAGCGCCGACACCAGCTCGCGCTGGGGGACGGGCTCGCGGCTGACCAGGTTGACCGGGCCGGTGACGTCGGGGTGGTCCAGGAGGTGCATGATCGCTCCCACCTCGTCCGCGAGCGTGATCCAGGACCAGTACATCCGCCCCCCGCCCATGGGCCCGGCCATCCCCACCTTGGCAAGCGTCAGCAGCCGGGACATCGGGCCGTCCTCGGCCAGGATGATGCCGGAGCGGCAGAACGCGACCGACGCTCCCTCCTCCACCGCGGGCGCTGCGGCGGCCTCCCAGGCCATCACGACGTCGGTGAAGAACGTGGAGCCTGGGCCGCTCTTCTCGGTGAGCGGCTCGTCGCCCCGGTCCCCGTAGTAGCCGGTTGCGGACGCGCAGACGAGTCGCACAGGATGGTCGGCCTGCGCCACGGCCGTTGCGGCGGTGTGGGTCGAGTTCACCCTCGACGCCAGGATCTCCCTCTTGTACGCCGCTGTCCACCGCCGGTCGCCGGGGCCGGCGCTGGCGAGGTTGACGAGGGCGTCGACGCCGTCGAGGACCGACGGGTCGAGGTGGCGGCGGGTGGGGTCCCAACGCACCTCGTCGGCCGCTCTCGGCGCACGACGAACGAGTCGGACGACCTCGTCGCCACGTTCGTGCAGACCGCGGACGAGGGCAGTGCCGATGAGCCCGGAGGACCCGGTGACGGCGACGCGTGCCATGGCGGACTCTCGCGGACCTCGGTCAGAGACCGAGGTCCGCCTCGAAGGCGCCTTCCTCGAGTCGCTGCTTCATCGTGGACAGGAAGCGAGCGGCATCCGCTCCGTCGACGATCCGGTGGTCGTAGGACAGCGCGAGGTAGACCATCGAGCGGATGGCGATCGTCTCGCCACCGTCCTCGGCCGTGACGACGACCGGGCGCTTGACGACCGCACCCGTGCCGAGGATGGCGACCTGCGGCTGGTTGATGATCGGGGTGTCGAAGAGCGCCCCCCGAGACCCGGTGTTCGTGATGGTGAACGTGCCACCGGCGAGGTCGTCGGGCATGATCCGGTTGCCGCGGGTGCGCTCCGCGACGTCGGCGATCCCGCGGGCGAGCCCGGCGATGTTGAGGTCGCCGGCGTTGCGGAGGACCGGCACGAGCAGGCCCTTCTCGGTGTCCACCGCGATGCCGAGGTGCTCGGCGCCGTGGTAGGTCACCTCTTCGCCTTCGATGCTGGCGTTGACCGTCGGGTGGGTCTTGAGGGCCTCGACGGCGGCGAGCGAGAAGAAGGGCAGGAAGCTGAGCCGGGTCCCCTCGCGCTGGGCGAAGTCGGCCTTCGCGCGGTCCCGGAGCCTGGAGATGCGGGTGACGTCGACCTCGACCACGGTCGTGAGCTGGGCCGAGACCTGAAGGGACTCGACCATCCGGCGGGCGATGGTCCGGCGGAGGCGCGACATCTTCTCGGTGGTGCCGCGCTTGGCGCTGTCCCCCGGCTTCGCGGTGGTCGCCGATGCCGCCCGGGTGGCGGCCGGCTCCGACCCGGCCGGCGCCGAGGCGGCCGGCTCCGGGGTGGCTGCCTTGGCCGCTTCGGCGGCGTCGAGGACGTCCTGCTTGCGGATCCGGCCACCGATGCCGGTCCCCGTGAGGGTCGCGAGGTCGATGCCGTTGTCGGCCGCCAGCTTGCGGACGAGCGGGGTCACGTAGGCCGCGGCATCCCGGTCGGAGGGCTCGCCGCCCGACCCGGCCGCGCCCGCCGTGGTGGTCTCCACCGGCGCTGACGGCGTGCGGTCCGCCGTGGCGGCGGCGTTGTCGGGGACGGCCTGGGCCGGGGACTCGACGGAGGCTCCGGCGGTCTGCTGCGGCGAACCTCCCGCTGCCTCTTCCTGCTGCGGCGCGGCCGAGGTCACCTGGGCGGCGGGCGACTCCTGCTGGGTCTCCGGGGTCGCGCGCTGCTCCTGCGGTGGCGCCGGCTCGACGGGGGTCTCCTGCGCAGGAGGAGCTTGGGCGGGCGGTGCCTCCTGCGTGGGCTCCTGCTGGGTGGTCGCCTGTTGGGTGGGCGCAGTCGCCTGCCCCTCACCCTGAGCACCACCGCCACGGCTGGCACCGCCGACGATCGCCAGCTCGGCACCGACGGGGACGGTCGCGTCCTCCTGGACGAGGATCGTCGTGAGGGTCCCCGCCACCGGGGAGGGGATCTCGGTGTCCACCTTGTCGGTGGACACCTCGAGCAGGGGCTCGTCGACGGCGACCTCGTCGCCCTCCTGCTTCAGCCAGCGCGTGACGGTCCCCTCCGTGACGGACTCGCCGAGCGCCGGCATCCTCACGGTGGTCCCCTCGCCGGAGCCGGACCCGCTGGTCGTGTCCGCGCTGTCGCCCCCGCCGGCCGGGGTGCCGGGCGCCGGCTCCTCCGGTGCGGAGTCCTGGGCGGGCATCGGGGCCCCTCCGGACGGTTGGGTGGCCTGCGGCTCCCGGTCGGCCACCTGAGGCTCGGCCGGGGCCTGACCCCCCTCGTCGCCCGCGTGGGCCACCGCGTCACCGTCGGCGGGGTCGGTCACCGCGTCGTCGGGTCCGGACTGGTCTGCCGACCCGGCGGCCGGCTGTTCGCCACCGGCCGGTGCCTCCCCGCTCGCGCCCTCGCCGACGACGGCGAGGTCGGCGCCCACGGGGACGGTGTCGTCCTCCTGCACGAGGATCTCCTGCAGCGTGCCGGCCACGGGGGACGGGATCTCGGTGTCCACCTTGTCGGTGGACACCTCGAGGAGCGGCTCGTCGACCTCGACGCTGTCGCCGACGCTCTTCAGCCACCGCGTCACGGTTCCTTCGGTGACGGACTCGCCCAGCGCAGGCATCTTCACGCGTTCTGACATCAGGACAGCTCTCCTTCGTGGCCGGTGGCGCTAGTCACTCTAGTTGTGTGCGTGGAGCGGTTTCCCGGCGAGCGCCAGGTGGGCTTCGCCCAACGCCTCGTTCTGCGTGGGGTGCGCGTGGACGAGGGCCGCGACGTCCTCGGCGTGGGCTTCCCACCCCACGATGAGCTGGGCCTCGCCGACCTGTTCGCCGATCCGGGAGCCGACCATGTGGACGCCCAGGACCGGCCCGTCCTTGACGCGCACCAGCTTCACGAAGCCCGCCGTCCTGAGGATCTGCGACTTGCCGTTGCCGCCCAAGGGGTACTCGTACGCCTCGATCTCGTCGCCGTGCTCGGCGCGGGCCTGCTCCTCGGTGAGCCCGACCGACGCCACCTCCGGGTCGCTGTACGTGACCCTCGGGATGGTGGACTCCACGACGGGGGCGGGTCCGAGGCCGGCGATGTCCTCGGCGACGAAGATCCCCTGGGCGAACCCGCGGTGCGCGAGCTGGAGGCCGGGCACGATGTCGCCGACGGCATACACCGTGTCGACCGAGGTGCGGCACCGCTCGTCGGTGACGACGAAGCCGCGCTCCAGGGCAACGCCGGCCTCGGAATAGCCGAGCCCCTCGGTGACCGGTCCACGACCGACGGCCACGAGGAGGACGTCTGCGACGAGCTCGTCACCGCCCTCGAGCCGTATCCGAACGCCGTCCCCGTCGTCGGTCGCGGAGGCGAGGGGTGTGCCCGTGCGGACCGTGATACCGCGCCTGCGGAACGCGCGCTCCAGGGCGCTGCTGCACGCGGGGTCCTCCGTGGCCACCAGCCGGGGGAGGGCCTCGATGATCGTCACCTCAGCGCCGAACGAGCGCATCACCGAGGCGAACTCGACGCCGATGACTCCTCCGCCGAGCACGGCGACCCTGTCCGGCACGTGGTCCAGGGCCAGCGCCTGGTCACTGGTCATCACGCGCCCGGCGATGTCCAACCCCGGCAGGGTGCGTGCGAAGGACCCGGTCGCGAGCACCACGTGCCGGCCGACGAGGCGTCGGTCGCCCACGACGACCGTGCTCGGCCCCGCAAGTCGTCCTTCCCCCTGGACGTAGTCGATGTCACGGGACCGCACCAGCCCCTGGAGGCCCTTGTGCAACCGGTCGACCACGCCCTCTCGGTAAGCGGTGACGCGCGGCATGTCGATGCCGGCCAGCGTCGCCAGGACGCCGAACTGCTCGGCGTCGCGGGCGGCATCCGCGACCTCGGCGGCGTGGAGCAGGGCCTTGGTGGGGATGCATCCGCGGTGCAGGCAGGTCCCGCCCAGGAGGTCCTTCTCGACGAGCGCGACGCTCAGGCCGAGCTGGGCGGCGCGTAGGGCACAGGCGTAGCCGCCGCTCCCCCCGCCGAGGACGACGACGTCATGGCTGGTCTCGGCGGTGGCCGGCATCCGTTGCAGCTCCCTTGCTGTGGCGACGGTGGGCGCCGGCGACGTGGCTGTGCCGTCCGAGCGCTGGCACGCATCCTTGCATCCCGGCCGCTCCCTGCACACGCCCGCCATCGGCGGTGGTCGCGGGGGCCCGGAGGTGGACGCCTTATCGTGTGCGCATGGCGTGGTGGAGACGCGGCCGGTCACGGCGGGCGCCGCAGGGCGGATCGGACCTGTCCGGCGCTCGGGCGCACCTCGAGCACTTCGCCAGGTCTCGCCGCGGCGTGGAGGCCTACGTCGAGCCGGCCACGAACGTCACTGCGACGACGGTGGTGCTCATCGCCCACGACGGGGAGTGGACGCGGCGGGCACTGCCCTCCCGCCCGGTGGCCTTCGACGTGGCGCGCTCCCTGGACATCCCGGTGTACGACGTGAACCTCACCGGCTATCCCCGCCGCATGCGGGAGTGGACCTCGCGGCAGCGCCGGCCCAAGCACCGCTGAGCCGGGCGGACGGCATCCGGCGGGTGAGAACGCCGGATGCCGCCGTCACACCCGAGGCCGACCCGTCGCCCACAACGCGGTGGAGCCGTTGCCCTTGGGCGTGCGAGGGTGGTGCTGACCCGCCGCCCGACGGAAGGACCCCGAATGTCAGCCCGAAAGAAGCCCAGGCCCGCTGTCGACGACGAGGTGAAGGCCAAGTACCGCGCCGCGCTGGACGCGAAGAAGTCGCACGGCGGCAAGGACGTCTCCGACCACTCCGAGCACGCGAAGGTCGACCACGCACACGGCCCCGAGGCCAGCGCCACCCAGCAGATGTTCCGCCGCAAGGCCGGCGGCTGACCCCGACCTCCCCGACTTCGTCTGTCAGACAGTCGGTGACACGCCGCAGAGACGGCGTGTCACCGCCGTCTGACAGACGAAGTCGGGGAGGAGGGGAGGGTTGCAGGGCTGGCGAGGGCGTCAGGTCGCCGAGGACTCCACGAGCGCCAGGAGCGTCCCGACGCCGAAGCCCGTGCCGCCCTTGGGGGTGTGGCCCTTGGGTCCCTTGGCGTTGAACGCCGGACCGGCCATGTCCACATGGGCCCAGGGGATCCCCTCGCCCACGAACTCCTTGAGGAACAGCCCGGCCGTGAGCATCCCCGCGTCGCGGTCACCCTTGTGGGCGATGTCGGCCGTGGGGGTGTCGAGCTTCGCGCGCAGCTCGACGGGCAGCGGCATCGGCCAGGCACCCTCGCCCGCCGAGCCCGCCGCCTCGACCACGCGAGTGCGGAAGTCGTCGTCGTTCGCCATGACCGCCGAGATGTCCGGCCCGAGGGCGACGACCTGCGCCCCGGTGAGCGTGGCGATGTCCACGATCCAGTCCGGGTTCTTCTCGCTGGCGAGACACAAGCCCGTCACCGAGCACCATCCTCCCCTCGGCGTCGGTGTCGAGGATCTCGACGCTCGTGCCGTTGCGCATGACGACGACGTCGCTGGGTCGCTGCGCGGTGCCGCTCGGCATGTTCTCGGCCAGGCACAGGTAGCCCGTCACGGCGACCGGGACCTCGAGCTCGGCGGCGGCGAGCACGGTCGCCGCCACCGCCGCAGCGCCGGCCATGTCGCACTTCATCGTCACCATGCCGGCCGAGGGCTTGATGTTGAGCCCACCGGAGTCGAAGGTGATGCCCTTGCCCACCAAGGCGACCGACGCCTTGGCAGCAGGAGGTTTCCACGACATCGTGACGATGCGGGGAGGGTTCGTCGAGCCCTGTCCCACCCCGCTGATACCGCCGAATCCGCCCTTGACCAAGGCCTTCTCGTCGAGCACCGAGACCGTCACCCGGGCATCCGAGGCCGTCACGCGCTTCTTGACGTTGTCGGCGAAGGACTGCGGCTGGAGATGGTTCGGCGGGGTGTTGACGAGGTCGCGCGCCCAGTCCCGCGCCCGCCCGAGCACCGCTGCCCTGGCCACGGCCTCCCGAGCGGCCTTCCCCTGGCCGGCGCCGGAGACGACGAGCACCCGGGGGCCGGAGCCGGTGCGCTGCGACCGCGAGGCCGACCCGCGGCGGGCCCCCAGAGGCGCCGCCTTGTCGTACACGTAGCACCCGGCATAGGCCCCGTCGGCGACGGCGGCGACCGACTGCAGGTCGGGGGTGGGGAGTGCGACACCCACCGTCTTCTTGCCGCACACCGTGCGCAGGGCCGCGCCCGCTGCCGCCCGCAGGGCGGCGTGAGGGTATGCCGGCCGGCGGCTGGTGCCGTCGCCGAGCCCTGTCAGCACGACCGACGTGGCGGTGACGCCCGGCACGGCGACGACGCGCACCACCTCGTCCTCCTTACCGGTGGCCTCGACGTCGGAGAGCACGGCCTGGAGGTGGACGGCCGCCTTGCGCGGCAGCCCGTGGCCGACCGCGAGGTCCGCACCGTCCGGTGTGCGGACCGAGCCGATGACGAGGGCGTCGACGGGAAGCTCGGCGGGGGTTCGCGTGGTGAGTGACAGGGAAGTCATGGGCGCACCCTATCGACCCCATGGAGGCGTCCCCGGCAGGCGGTAACGTGCCGACCATGACGGACCTCCTGCACTCGCCGATCCACGACAGGCATGTCGCCCTGGGCGCCAAGATGGCCGACTTCGGGGGTTGGTCGATGCCCATCGAGTACCCCGGCGGCGGGATCGTGGCCGAGCACAAGGCGGTCCGCGAGCGGGTCGGCATCTTCGACGTCTCGCACCTGGGCAAGGCCCGGGTCTCCGGCCCGGGAGCCGCCGACTTCGTCAACGCCTGCCTCACCAACGACCTGCGACGCATCGGTCCCGGCCGGGCTCAGTACACGATGTGCTGCACCGAGACCGGCGGGGTCGTCGACGACCTCATCCAGTACCTGCGCTCCGAGGACGACGTCTTCCTCATCCCGAACGCTGCGAACACCGCACGGGTCGTCGAGCTCCTCGCGGCGCCGGCGCCGAGCGGCGTCGCGGTCGAGAACCTCCATGACCGGTACGGGGTCATCGCGGTGCAAGGGCCGGACTCCGACGACGTGCTGCGCGGGCTCGGGCTTCCGGTCGACCACGACTACATGAGCTTCGTCGAGACCGAGTGGGAGGGGCTGCCGGTCATCGTGTGCCGCACCGGGTACACGGGCGAGCGGGGCTACGAGATCGTGCCGGCCTGGGAGGTCACGGGGTCGGTGTGGGACGCCCTCGTCGCGGCCGTCACCTCGCGCGGTGGCCTGCCCTGCGGCCTCGGCGCACGCGACACCCTGCGCACCGAGATGGGGTATCCGCTGCACGGCAACGACCTCTCGCTCGAGATCTCGCCGGTCATGGCGGGCGCCGCCTGGGCCGTCGGCTGGGACAAGCCGTCCTTCTGGGGCAAGGAGGCGCTGACCGCTGAGCGGGCCGCCAAGAAGAGCCGCCTCATGCGCGGTCTCGTCGCGACCGGGCGCGGCATACCGCGCGCTCACTGCGCGGTGAAGGATGCCGCGGGCGCCGTCGTGGGGGAGGTCACCTCGGGCACCTTCTCCCCGACGCGCAGACAGGGCATCGCCCTGGCCCTGCTCGACCGGTCCGTGACCCTGGGCGACGAGGTCGTCGTCGACGTGCGCGGCCGCGAGGTGCCCGCGACGGTGTCCAAACCCCCCTTCGTCGAGGTGGGGGTGCGGGAGCAGTGAGCGGTCAGTGGACCTGGACCTACGAGGACGCCGACGGCGCACCGATGTCCGGCGAGGGGCTCAGCGAGGCGGCCTTCCCGACGCAGTCCGACGCCGAGAGCTGGTTCGGTGAGGTGTGGCACGACCTTGCCGCTGCGGGGGTTGCCGCCGTGACGCTGCACCGCGACGGGCACAAGGTCTACGGACCCATGAGCCTCGAACCCGCACCCTGACCTGCGGTCGCGCGGCCATGCGGCCGTGGCGGCCGTCGCGGCCGGCTCGGCCGGGCTCGGTCAGTCGGGGTACTGTCCGCGCTTCACGAGCGCGCGCGGCATCCGGGACCGGCGCAGCTGGAAGGCGCGCATCGCGGCATACATGCCGTTGCCCTTGGCGGTGGCGGCCTCCTCGCCGAACTTGGCGGCCAGCTTCTTGCGGAGCCGGCGCCACATGATGAACGTGTCGAGCACCGCCGCCAGCAGGACGCTGTACGTGAGGAGCATGACGAAGAAGAGGATGGTGCTCGTCCGCAGGAAGCTCAGCGCAAGCACGACCAGCATGACGGGCAGCATGAACTCGGCAAGGTTCCACCGGGCGTCGATGTGGTCGCGGATGTAGCGGCGGACCGGTCCCTTGTCGCGTGGGGGGAGGCCCGCCTCGTCGCCGGTCAGCATCGCCTGGCGGGTCTTCGTGAGCTGCTGGTTGCGCTGTGCCCTGTCCAACTTCTTGGCTCGCTTGCGGTCGGCGACGACCAGCGGCTGGCGGCGGGCGGCCTCCTGGTCACGCCGCTTGGGCGTGGGCCGGTTCTTGGCGCCTTCCCGCTGCGGGTGGAGGGCCTCGTCGGCGAGCTGCTCGTTGGTCGTCTTGTTGCGTCCGAACACGCTCCCACTGTAGGTGCAGACGAGCGGATGCCGTGCAGCCGGCTGCCGTCGTCCCGGCACGCCGTGGGTAGGGTCGGGTGGGTGACCCAGAGCATCCACACCGACACCGTCGCCGCCCTGCGTGAACGCGTCCGCGGGCTCATGCCGGACCTGCGCGCCGATCTCGAGGCGCTCACCCGGATCCCGAGCGTCAGCCTCGACGCGTTCGACCAGGCGCACGTGGAGGAGAGCGCCGAGGCCACAGCGGTGCTGCTGCGCGCGGAGGGTCTGGAGGTCGAGATCGTCCGGGAGGGTGGGCGCCCGGCGGTGATCGGGCACATCGACGGTCCGCCCGGCTCGAGGACCGTCCTGCTCTACGCCCACCACGACGTTCAGCCCCCGGGCGACGACGAGCTCTGGGACAGCCCACCGTTCGAGCCGACGGAGCGGGACGGCCGGTTGTACGGCCGCGGCGCGGCGGACGACAAGGCCGGCATCATGGCGCACCTGGCGGCCCTGCGCGCCCACGCCGGGGCGCTGCCGGTAGGAGTCACGGTGTTTCTCGAGGGCGAGGAGGAGATCGGGTCCGACTCGCTCGCGACCATCCTCGACCGGCACGGCGACAAGCTCCGGGCCGACGCCATCGTCCTGGCCGACTCGACCAACTGGGCCATCGGGACTCCGGCTCTGACCACCACCTTGCGGGGGTTGATCCGAGTGGTGGTCACGGTGAGCACGCTCAGCCACGGCGTCCACTCCGGGATGTTCGGCGGCGCGGTGCCCGACGCGATCACGGCCCTCGTGCGGCTGCTGGCGACCCTGCACGACGATGCCGGCGACGTGGCGGTTGCGGGACTACGGGGCGGAGTGGCGGCGGACCTCGACTTCCCGGAGGAGCGGCTTCGCGCCGAGTCCGGGCTGCTCGACGGCGTCTCCACGATCGGCACCGGCAGCCTGCTCTCACGGATGTGGACCAAGCCGTCCCTCACGACGATCGGCATCGACGCGCCGTCGGTCGCCACGTCGTCGAACACCTTGGTCCCCACCGCCTCGGCCAAGCTGTCGATGCGGCTGGCCCCCGAGGAGGACGACGACGACGCCTTCGAGCTGCTCCGTCGTCACCTCGTCGAGCACGCCCCCTGGGGGGCGCGGGTGGAGGTGTCCCTGGCGGACCGTGGGCTCGGCTTCTCCGCGAACGCCTCAGGCCCGATCTATGACGAGGCGCGGGCGGCGTTCCGTGAGGCGTGGGGTGTGGAGCCGGTCGACATCGGGGTGGGTGGCTCGATCCCCTTCATCGCAACGTTCGCCGAGCGGTTCCCGGATGCCGCGATCCTCGTCACGGGCGTGGAGGACCCCGACAGCCGGGCACATGGCGCCAACGAGTCGCTGAACCTGGAGGAGTTCGAGAAGGCCTGCGTCGCCGAGGCGGTGCTCCTCGCCCGGCTCGGTGCCCTGCCGCGCTGACCGCGCCCGCGGCATCCGCCCGGCTCCTTTGGCGTGTGCGGCGCGAGCGCGAGCGGCTCCGTCGAGGGTCGGAAGTGGATGGCACGGCATCCGCGTTCCGCGCCCTATGCCGTTCAGACTGAAGGACACAGGCGCGCACCGAGGAGTGGAGGCCAGATGACGCAGGGCACGTATGTCGAGCCGTCCTTCGAGCGGGACACCACGTACATCGAGGACCGGGTCACGACCGACGGCGCGGGCGAACGCGAGTGGCCCGTGGAGCCGGGGCGGTACCGGCTGGTCGTTGCCCGGGCGTGCCCCTGGGCCAACCGCGCGATCATCGTCCGACGCCTCCTCGGGCTCGAGCACGCCATCTCGATGGGCGTCTGCGGGCCGACCCACGACGAGGACAGCTGGACCTTCGACCTCGATCCGGGGGGCCTCGACCCGGTTCTCGGCATCCCGCGGCTCAAGGACGCCTACGAGGCACGCTTTGCCGGCTACCCCCGCGGCATCACCGTGCCCGCCCTGGTCGAGGTGCAGAGCGGGAAGGTGATCACGAACAACTTCCCCGTGATGACGCTGGACCTGTCGACGCAGTGGCGCGAGCACCACCGCGAGGGCGCACCCGACCTCTACCCCGAGCCGCTGCGCGCCGAGATCGACGAGGTGAGCGAGCGGGTCTACCAGGAGGTGAACAACGGCGTCTACCGGTGCGGCTTCGCGGGAAGCCAGCGGGCGTACGACTCGGCGTACCGCCGCCTGTTCACCGCGCTGGACTGGCTGGAGAATAGGCTGGCGGGCCAGCGCTACCTCGTCGGCGACACGATCACCGAGGCGGACGTCCGGCTCTTCACGACGCTGGCCCGGTTCGACGCGGTCTACCACGGCCACTTCAAGTGCAACCGGACGAAGCTGACGGAGATGCCGGTGCTGTGGGCCTACGCCCGCGACCTCTTCCAGACCCCGGGGTTCGGTGACACGACCGACTTCGTGCACATCAAGAGCCACTACTACGAGGTGCATCGCGACATCAACCCGACCGGTGTCGTGCCGGCCGGGCCCGACCTGTCGGGCTGGGCGCACCCGCACGGGCGCGAGTCCCTCGGGGGCCGCCCCTTCGGCGACGGCACGCCGCCCGGCCCGCCGCCGGCCGGCGAGCGGGTGCCCACCGAGCACAACCCGCACGTGCGCGCCGATGGCCTCGTCCCGGCCTGACCTGCCCGACTTCGTCTGCCAGACTGCCGGCGATGCGGGCCGGGCACGGCGTGTCGCGGCATCCCCACAGACGAAGTCGGGGAGGTCGGGGAGGTGGGCCGGGGCCGGTCAGTCCTTGGCGGTCTCGCCCGGGAGGGCGAGCATCTGGTCGAGGGCGACCCGCGCCCAGCGCGCCACGTCCTGCTCGACCCGGATGGCGTTGACGACCAGGCCGTCGACGAGGGACTCGAGGGCCCACACGAGGTGGGGCAGGTCGATGCGGTTCATCGTCGAGCAGTAGCAGACGTTCTTCTCCAGGAAGACGATCCGCTGCTCCGGGAACTGCGAGGCGAGCCGTCGTACCAGGTTGAGCTCGGTGCCCACCGCCCACGCCGTGCCGGGCGGGGCGGCGGCGATGGTCTGGATGATCCTCTCGGTGGACCCCACCTCGTCGGCGAGCTCGACGACCTCGTGCCGGCACTCCGGGTGCACGATCACCTTGACGTCGGGGATCTCCCGTCGAGCTGCCTCGACGGCCTCGACGGAGAACCGGCCGTGCACCGAGCAGTGGCCCCGCCACAGGATCATGGTGGCGTCGCGCAGCTGCTCGGGGGTGAGACCGCCCATCGGGCGGTGCGGGTCCCAGACCACGCAGTCCGCCAGCGGCCGGCCGAGGTCCCGGGCGTAGGTGTTGCGGCCGAGGTGCTGGTCGGGCAGGAAGAGCACCTTGCCACCGTCGCCGGCCTTGTCGAGCGCCCAGGTGAGCGCGGTCCGCGCGTTCGACGAGGTGCAGATCGTGCCGCCGTGGCGCCCCGTGAACGCCTTGATGGCGGCGGAGGAGTTCATGTAGGTCACCGGGATGGTGAGGTCTGCGACCCCGGCGTCCTGCAGCTCGTCCCAGCACTCCTCGACCTGGTCGATCGCCGCCATGTCCGCCATGGAGCAGCCCGCGGCGAGATCGGGCAGGACGACGGTCTGCGTGTCGGCGGTGAGGATGTCGGCCGACTCGGCCATGAAGTGCACCCCACAGAAGACGACGTACTCGGCGCCCGGACGGGCGGCGGCCTCCTTGGCGAGCTTGAACGAGTCCCCCGTGACGTCGGCGAACGCGATGACCTCGTCGCGCTGGTAGTGGTGTCCGAGGACGAACGCGCGCTCCCCGAGCGCCGTGCGCGCCGCTCGGGCGCGGGCGACGAGGTCCGGGTCCGAGGGGGCCGGCAGGTCACCCGGGCACTCGACGCCGCGCTCGGTCGCCAGGTCGCGACCGTGCCCCAGGACCAGGAGGGGAAGCGGCGCGGGAGGCGAACCCTGGGTCGTCGTCACCTCCCGATCGTATGCCGTCACCCCCGACTCCCCGAACGGTCCGGCACCGATAACCTCGCCGCGTGCGCGTGCTCATCGCCCCTGACTCCTTCGGGTCGACCCTCGGCCCGGTGCAGGCGGCCACGGCGATGGCGCAGGGTTGGTCCGAGGGGGCGCCCCACGACGAGGTGGAACTGCTGCCGCTCTCCGACGGAGGTCCCGGCTTCGTCGACGTCATGGCCCGGGCCCTGGGTGGGACCACGGTGGCGACCACGGTCAGCGACCCCCTCGGGCGGGAGGTTCCGGCGGCGGTGCTGCTGGTCGAGGAGAGCGGCCGGCGCACGGCGTACGTGGAGGCGTGCCAGGCCACCGGTCTGCACCTCCTCGCCGCGGACGAGCGTGACCCGGGGCTCACGAGCACCTGGGGTGTCGGCGAGCTGCTCGAGGCCGCGGTCGGTGAGGGCGCCCACCGCGTCGTCGTCGCAGTCGGCGGTGGGGGGACCAACGACGCAGGCGCCGGACTGCTGGCCGCCCTGGGCGCCGGACCGGCATCCGCCCTCGCCCGGGGAGGACTGGCGCTCCTCGACGCTCCCGACGACGTCCTCCGGCCCCTCCGCGCGGTCATCGACCGCTTCACCGGGGTGGAGATCGTCCTCGCGACCGACGACCTGACCCCACTGCTGGGCCTGCAGGGCACGAGTGCCGTCGAGGCGCCGCGCAAGGGTGCCTCCCCGGAGGAGGCACACGCGCTCGAGGCGGCCCTCGGCCGCTTCACCGACCTCGTGCGTCGGGCCCTGCCGGGCATGCCGGTCGACCTCCTCACCGGCCAGCCACGACGCCTCGAGAGGGAGGTGGGCGCAGGGGCCGCGGGCGGGCTCGGGTACGCCCTGCTGCTCCTCGGCGCCCGCCGGGTCAGCGGCGTGGACCAGGTGCTCCGCGACTGCGGCTTCACGGTGGCCGCCGCGCGCAGCGACCTGGTCGTCACGGGTGCCGGGAAGGTCGACTGGAGCACCCTCGCCGGATCGGTGGTCGCCGGCGTCGCCGACTCCACCCTCGAGACCGGACGCCCCACGGTGCTCATCGCCGGGGAGTGCCTCGTGGGCCGTCGGGAGACGATGAGCCTGGGGCTGGCGGGTACGTATGCCGTGGCCGAGAGCCCGCGGGAGGTCGAGGCCATGGTCGCCGACCCGGTGGCGACGCTGGCCGCGCGCACCGCCAGGGTCGCCCGCACCTGGTCACCCGGGCGGTGAGCCGGCGCCACCGGTGTGTTGACGCGCCGGGGGTCCGGGCGACGTATCCTTGGGGGAGCCGGGGAACAACCGGCGACCCCACGGGGGTTGTCCCCGTCGACCGACCCCACCGACAGTCATCGCCAGCACGAGGAGTGCACCCCATGAGCGACCAGCTCCAGACCACCGAGGCACCCACCGAGGAGGCCGTCGCCCACGGTGTCGTCCTCACCGACGTCGCCGCGGGAAAGGTCCAGTCCTTGCTCGCCCAGGAGGGCCGTGACGACCTGCGCCTGCGGGTCGGCGTCCAGCCGGGCGGCTGCTCGGGCCTGATCTACCAGCTCTACTTCGACGAGCGCACCCTCGACGGTGACCTCGTGCGCGACTTCGGCGGCGTCGAGGTCGTCGTCGACCGGATGAGCGCCCCGTACCTCGAGGGTGCGACGATCGACTTCGCCGACACGATCGAGAAGCAGGGCTTCACCATCGACAACCCGAACGCCGGCAGCTCGTGCGCCTGCGGAGACAGCTTCAGCTGACCCACCACGCGAGGGGCCCGGCTCACCCTCTGGGGGGCCGGGCCCTCGTGCGTCCGACGGCGGCCGTGCCCGGTCCGGGGAGGGCGGTAGGTTCTGTCGAGTGCAGATCGCCGTCACCGGGTCCATCGCGACCGACCACCTCATGACGTTCCGGGGCCGGTTCTCCGACTCGCTCGTCGTCGAGCAGCTCGACAAGATCTCGGTGAGCTTCCTCGCCGAGACCCTCGAGATCCGGCGGGGCGGCATCGCCGGCAACATCTGCTTCGGGATGGCCGCACTGGGGTCACGTCCCATCCTCGTCGGTGCCGCGGGGGAGGACTTCGCCGACTACCGCAGCTGGCTGAGCAGGCACGGCGTGGTGACCGACCACGTCCACATCTCCGAGTCCAAGCACACCGCGAGGTTCGTGTGCACCACCGACGACTCCATGGCGCAGATCGCCACGTTCTACGCGGGGGCGATGTCCGAGGCCCGGATGATCGAGCTCGGACCGATCCACGAGGCGTGGGACCTCGACCTGGTCGTCATCGGCGCTGACGACCCCGAGGCCATGCTGCGCCACACCGAGGAGTGCCGGACGCGCGGCATCCGCTTCGTGGCCGACCCTTCCCAGCAGCTCGCGTTCGCCGACGGACCGTTCATCCGGCGGCTGATCGACGGCGCGGACTACCTCTTCACCAACGAGTACGAGTCGTACCTGACCGAGACCAAGACCGGGTGGAGCCAGGACGAGATCGACGCGCGCGTCACGACCCGGGTCATCACGAGAGGCCGACACGGTGCGGACATCAGGACCCGAGGCGAGGCCCCGATCCACGTCCCGATCGCCGGCGAGGTCGAGCGGGTCGACCCGACGGGGGTCGGAGACGCCTTCCGCGCCGGCTTCCTCGTCGGCCTCGCGGGTGGACTCGACCACGAGCGGTGCGCCCAGATCGGCTCCGTCCTCGCAGCCCACGTGCTCGAGACGGTCGGCACCCAGGAGTACGTCGTGACGCGCAGCGGGTTCCTGGGGCGGGTGGCCGCTGCCTACGGTGACAGGGCGGCCCAGGAGATCGCGCCGCTCGTGCGCGCCGCCAGGGACTGACCGGGCCGACCCGAGATGGTCCACCCCCCGGTCGAGCCCCCACCCACGACGTGGCTCCTCGATGCCGCCCGCGCCGAGCCCGGGGAGGACCTCGTGGCCGCGGGTGCGGACCTCGAGCCCGGCACGCTCCTCGCGGCCTACCGGCTGGGGCTCTTTCCGATGGGGCTGGGACCGCACGGCAGGGGGACGACCGGCTGGTGGTCGCCCGACCCCCGCGGCGTCATCCCGGCGGGGGCCCTGCGGGTGCGGCGCTCGTTGCGCCAGGCGATCGGACGGTTCGAGCTCCGCGTCGACACGGTGTTCGACGAGGTGGTCGACCGGTGTGCCGACCCCCGCCGCGACGGTCGGTGGATCACCGCAGAGATGGCGGCCGCCTACCGGCGGCTCCACGACCTCGGCTGGGCGCACAGCGTCGAGGCGTGGCAGGGGGGCGAGCTCGTCGGTGGGCTCTACGGCGTGTCCGTCGGTGGTCTCTTCGCCGGTGAGTCGATGTTCCACGCGGTGCGCGACGCCTCCAAGGTCGCCCTCGTCGGCCTCGTCGAGCGGTTCCACGGCGACGGCGACCCGCGGCGCCTCGTCGACGTGCAGTGGGCCACCGACCACCTCCGGCGCCTCGGGGCCGAGGAGTGGCCGCGCGAGCGCTACCTCGCGCGCCTCCGCGTCGCGCTGGAGGCTCCTCAGGTGGACCTGGCGTCCTGAGGGCCTTGGCTCCTGCCCCCGAGGACGACGCGGTACTCGGTCCAGCCCTCGCCGGCGTCGTGCAGGGAGACGGCGTGTCCTTTCATGCGCGCCCAGGCCGGCACGTCCGACCAGGCGGCGACGTCGTCCGCGAGGAGGACGAGCGTCGCACCCGCCGGCAGGTCGCGGGCTGCCTTCGCGAGCCGGATGACCGGCACCGGGCACCGTGTGCCTCGGGCGTCGACCACCGGCGCACCGCCCGAGAGGTGTTCGTGGGGTCCGGGTTCCTCGGCGTCCGGGCTCACAGGCCCTCCGTCCCGAGGCGCCGGCGAACCGACGCGACGGCATCCGGCAGCTCGCGGCAGAGCCGGTCGACGTCGCCGGCCCGCCCCGGTGACACCGCCTCCAGCGGCAGGGTGACCCGCACGTTGCCGTGGGTGAGCACTCCCATGGCGGCGAGGACGTGGCTGGGCCGGAGCACGCTCGACGTGCACGCCGAGCCCGACGCCACGACGAGACCCCGGGCGCCCAGCTCCTCGAGCAGGACCTCACCGTCGGCGTACAGCACACTGAAGGTGACGACGTGGGGGAGCCGGTCGACGGGGTCCCCGAGGACCTCGACATCCGGCACCGCCTCGGCCGCTCGGCGCACGCGGCTGACCAGCTCCCGGGCGGAGCGGTCCTCGGCCTCGAGCACCGCTGAGGTCTGGCGCCAGGCTTCGGCGGCGGCCAGCACCAGCGGCACCCACGGAGGCGCGATCTCGCGTCCCTGCTCTGCCTCGCGGCGCGGCCCGGGCAGGCTCCACCGGGTACCGGTCCGCACGGCCAGCAACCCCAGCGGGGGACCGCCGAACGACGCGGCGTCGGCGACGACCACGGAGCCCGCGGCGCCCGAGCGGATGCGGTGCTGGTGGTCCCGCCCGAGGGAGGCGGTGAGGTCGACGAGCAGCGGCACGCCGGCGGCCCGGCAGAGGGCGTCCACCTCGGCCACCGGCTGGCGCGTCCCGACCTCGGCGTTGGCACTCTGGAGGACCGCCGCCGCGACGCCGGCGCCGGTCAGCGACCCGGCGTAGGCGTCGACGTCGACGCGGCCCGTATGACCCACCGGGACGTGGGGTTCGGTGCCGGGCTGGAGGAGCACGACCGAGCGCTCCGCCGCCCCGGCGACGATGCGGACCCCCACCCGGCGCCGCGCGTTGCGCAGCCCCGCGAGGCCGAGCTCGAGGGCGGTCTCGGAACTGGGGTGCAGGGACAGCTCGTCGGGCCGTGCACCCACGGCATCCGCCAGCACTTCACGGGCGGTGTCGAGGAGCGCGCGAGCCCTTCGACCCGGCCCGTGCAGCCTCGTGGGATCGGCGAAGGCGAGGGGGAGCGCAGCCTCCAGGGTGCGGGCCGCCACGGGGTGCAGCGGCCCTCGAGCGGCGTCGAGCAGACCGCCCAGGCCCTGCTCCGTCGGGGGTCGCGCCACGCTTAGACGGTAGTCGCCCCCTGACTGACCCGACGGCAGGTGGTGCAGTAGGGTTTGAGCCTGTCCGTCACCTCCTCCAGACGAAGGGTGCAGCGGTGCGCCAGCACGACCTTTCATCGCCCCGATCAGCCGGCCGCCGCCTCGGTGGCCGGGCGCTGATCGGGGCGCTCTCCGTGGCGGCGCTGTCCGGGTGCGCGAGTGACGAGCTGCGGGGCGACGCCTCGACCGGGTGGCTCCCGCCGGCCGTGACCGAGGGCGGCGAGGTCGTCACCAACCTGTGGATCGGCGCCTGGATCGCGGCGCTCGCCGTCGGTGCGCTGGTCTGGGGACTCACGGCGTGGTGCGTCGTTGCCTACCGCCGCCGCAAGGACGACAACGAGCTGCCCGTCCAGCTCCGCTACAACATTCCCATCGAGATCCTCTACACGGTCATCCCCATCTTCATGGTGATCGTGCTCTTCTACTACACCGCGCGTGACGAGTCCGCGCTGGTCGACACGTCCAAGCAGCCCGACGTGACGGTCAACGTCGTCGGGAAGCAGTGGAGCTGGGACTTCAACTACGTCGAGGAGGACGTCCACGAGGTGGGCGCCCAGGCAATCCTCAACGGCGAGCCGGGGGCGCCCGCGACCGTGCCCACGCTGTACCTGCCGGTGCGCGAGCGCGTCGAGTTCGTGCTCACCGCCCGCGACGTCAACCACTCCTTCTGGGTGCCGGCGTTCCTCCAGAAGATGGACATGCTCCCCGGGCTGGTCAACTCCTTCCAGGTGGTTCCGACCCAGGAGGGGACGTTCAGGGGGAAGTGCGCGGAGCTCTGCGGCACCTACCACTCGCACATGCTGTTCAACGTCAAGGTCGTCTCCCGCGCCGAGTACGACCAGCACATGGCCGACCTGCGCGCCAAGGGCCAGACCGGCCTGCTCAACAACACCCTGAACCGGGAACAGCTCATGCGTGACTCGGACCCCGTCCAGGACAGCATCGACGGGAACGAGGGAGGAGACTGACCATGAGTGCAGCCACCGACTCCACCATGCTGCGGTCGACGACCGCACCCGCCCGCAGCCGTCGGATCGCCCCCGGCGCAACGGTGATCAAGTGGATCACGACGACCGACCACAAGGTCATCGGCAACCTCTACTTCATCACCTCCTTCATCTGGTTCCTCCTCGCCGGTCTCATGGCGCTCATCATCCGCGCGGAGCTGACCACCCCCGGCCTGCAGCTGGTCGACAACCCCGACCAGTACAACCAGCTGTTCACCATGCACGGCACGATCATGCTGCTGCTCTTCGCGACACCTCTCTTCGCGGCCTTCGCCAACGCCCTGATGCCGCTGCAGATCGGGTCCCCGGACGTCGCCTTCCCGCGACTCAACATGCTCGCGTACTGGCTCTATCTCTTCGGCGGGCTGATCGCCGGAGCCGGCTTCCTCACGCCCGGCGGCGCAGCGGCGTTCGGCTGGTTCGCCTACACCCCGCTGTCCGACAACAGCTACAGCCCCGGCCTGGGCGGTGACCTGTGGGTCTTCGGGCTGGCTCTCGCCGGGTTCGGCACCATCCTGGGCTCCGTCAACTTCATCACCACGATCCTGTGCATGCGGGCCCCCGGCATGACGATGTTCCGGATGCCGATCTTCACCTGGACCGTCCTCATCACCTCCATCCTCGTGCTCCTCATCTTCCCGGCGCTGGCGGCGGCGCTCTTCGCGCTGGGCGCAGACCGCCGGTTCGGGGCGCACGTGTTCGACCCGGAGAACGGCGGGCCGCTGATGTGGCAGCACATCTTCTGGTTCTTCGGCCACCCGGAGGTCTACGTCATCGCCCTGCCCTTCTTCGGGATCATCTCCGAGGTGCTGCCGGTCTTCTCCCGCAAGCCGATCTTCGGCTACAAGACGCTGGTCTACGCCACCATCGCCATCGCCGCGCTGTCGGTGAGCGTGTGGGCGCACCACATGTACGTCACGGGCCAGGTGCTGCTCCCGTTCTTCGCGATCATGACGATGCTCATCGCGGTTCCCACGGGAGTGAAGTTCTTCAACTGGATCGGCACGATGTGGGGTGGGAAGCTCGAGTTCGCCACGCCCCTGTTGTGGGCCGTCGGCTTCCTCGTGACCTTCCTGTTCGGCGGCCTGACGGGCGTCATCCTCGCCAGTCCTGCCCTCGACTTCCAGCTGTCCGACAGCTACTTCGTCGTCGCCCACTTCCACTACGTCGTCTTCGGGACCGTCGTCTTCGCCATGTTCGCCGGGTTCTACTTCTGGTGGCCCAAGCTCACCGGGCGCATGCTCGACGAGCGGCTGGGCAAGATCCACTTCTGGATGCTGTTCATCGGGTTCCACACCACCTTCCTCGTCCAGCACCTCCTCGGGGTTCAGGGGATGCCGCGGCGCTACGCCGACTACATGCCCGAGGACGGGTTCACCCTCGGCAACCAGGTCTCGACCGCCGGCTCGGTGCTGCTCGGCCTGTCGATGATCCCGTTCGCCTACAACGTCTGGAAGACCTGGCGCACCGCCCCGCTCGTCGAGGTGGACGACCCGTGGGGCTACGGCGCGTCCCTGGAGTGGGCGACGTCCTGCCCACCCCCGCGGCACAACTTCGACCGCATGCCTCGGATCCGCTCGGAACGGCCCGCCTTCGACCTGCACCACCCGGAGGCGGCACCTCCGGGAGCCCACGACGGTGCGGTCGCCCGCGACAGCGGTCTCGTCGAGGCGCTCGGCCCGGCGGACATCGGCGGCAACGCGTTCGTCGACGAGAAGAAGGGGGACTGACCCGTGCGGGCAATGGAGCGCATCGGCATCCTCATCGGGGTCTTCGCCTTCGTCATGGCGGCGATCTACGGCGCCTGGACCGGCTCGACGGAGGTGGGCTTCGAGTGGGTCGGCGTCATCGGCCTGATCCTCGGCGGCCTGCTCGGGCTCATGATCGCGTGGTACCTCTGGATGACGCGGCGCCGGCTCGAGAGGGATCCCTCGGACGACCCGCTCGGTGACATCGACGAGATCCAGGGCGACTACGGGTTCTTCAGCCCGCACAGCTGGTGGCCGCTGTTCCTCGGTGTCGCCGCCGCGGTGTGCTTCCTCGGGCTGGCCGTGGGCTGGTGGATGTTCATCATCGGCGCGTTCTTCGCGGTCCCCGCCCTGGTCGGCTGGACCTTCGAGTACTGGAAGGGCGAGCACGCGCTCTGACCCTCCCCCGGGGGTCACCCCCAGCCGAGCTCGTGAAGGGCCTCCTCCTCGATGCCGAAGTGGTGGGCGATCTCGTGGACCACGGTGACGGTGATCTCGTCCCGCAGGTCGTCGGTGTCCTCGCACATCCTCGTCAGGGGTCCCCGGAACAGGGTGATGCGGTCGGGGAGTGACCCCTGGCCCCACCAGTCTCCGCGCTCGGTGAGCGGCGTGCCCTCGTAGATGCCCAGCAGGTCGGGGTCGTCGGCCGGCGGCTCGGCTTCCACGAAGAACGCCACGTTGTCGAGCATCGCCATGAGGTCCGGGGGTACAGCGTCCAGGGCCTCCTCGACGATCGCGTCGAACTGCTCCTCGCTCAGCGGCCGCACGTCGCCCAGCCTCCCACCAGAGCCGAGGGGGAGCACCCACCGCTGGAACGCACCTGCCGAGCGACGCCGGTGGCGCGCCCGCCCCGAGGGGTCGGGCGGCCCACCGGGAGCAGCAACAGCGTGGGTCGGGCGTGGTCGGTCAGTGCCGTCCGGCCGGCTCCGCCGACTCCGCCGACTCGATGGCCGCAGCCCCACCGGAGGCGGAGACTTCCGACGGCTCGATCGCCTCGTGTTCCTCGCCGTGGTGCTGCGCCGCCGCGAGCTCGGCCGGTGTCACAGGGTTGACCGCGTCGGCGAAGTAGAACCGCGACAGGCGTGCCCGCAGGCGGTCCTTGCGCGCGGCGGGACGGGCCACCCCGTTCTCGTCGACCGCCGGCTCGAGCTGGAGCGGGGCGACCGGCTCGTGCTGCACGAGGATCCAGTGCTCCGGGGTCATCGTGGTGTCGTGCCGCTCGAAGAAGCGCCCGTCCGGGGTGCGGACGATGGTGCCGGTCTCCCGACCGTGCAGGACGGTGTCCCGGTCACGGCGCTGCAGAGAGAGGCAGATGCGCTTGGTCACCCAGAAGGCGATGACCGGTAGCACGAAGAACCCGATGCGGAAGAACCACGTGAGGTCGTTGATCGACATGCCGAGCTTGATCGCCATGATGTCGTTGCCCGAGGCGAACAGCAGGACGCTGTAGGCGGTGATGCCTGCCATGCCGATGCCCGTGCGCACCGGCGAGTTGCGCGGCCGCTGGAGCAGGTGGTGCTCACGGTTGTCACCGGTGACCCAGCGTTCCACGAACGGATAGGCACCGAGCACCACGTACACCAGGGGCAGCAGGAGCAGGGCGCCCGGGAAGATGTTCATCGAGACGGTGGCACCGAAGATCTCGAACTCCATCCATCCGGGAAGCAGTCGCAACGCGCCGTCGGCGAAGCCCATGTACCAGTCCGGCTGCGCACCGGCCGTGACCGCGGACGGGTCGTAGGGTCCGTACGCCCAGATGGGGTTGATCTGCACGGTCGCGGAGATGAGGGCGAGGATCCCGAACACGATGAAGAAGAAGCCGCCGGCCTTCGCCGCGTAGACGGGCATCACCGGGAACCCGACGACGTTCTGCTCGGTGCGACCGGGCCCCGGGTACTGGGTGTGCTTGTGCAGGAAGACCAGGCCGATGTGGGCGGTGAAGAGTGCGATGAGGATCGCAGGGATGAGCAGGATGTGTGCGCTGTACAGGCGCGGGATGATCATCTCTCCGGGGAACGGGCCGCCGAAGATGGCGTAGACGAGGTAGGTGCCGATGACCGGTGCGGTCTGCACGAACCCCTGCATGGCCCGGATGCCGGTGCCGGACAGGAGGTCGTCGGGGAGGGAGTAACCGGCGAAGCCCTCGATGATGGCGAGGAGGGCGAGGACGGACCCGATGACCCAGTTGAGCTCACGGGGCTTGCGGAACGCGCCGGTGAAGAAGACGCGGAACATGTGGACCACGAGGGCGACGACGAACATCAGCGCCGACCAGTGATGGATCTGGCGGATGATGAGCCCGCCCTTGATGTCGAACGAGATGTTCAGGGTCGAGGCGTAGGCCTCGGACATGCTCACGCCGCGCAGCGGCGCGTACGAGCCGTCGTAGACGGTGTGGCCGGCGCTGGGGACGAACCAGAAGGTGAGGAACGCACCGGTCAGCAGGCACACGATCATCGAGTACATCGCGATCTCGCCCAGCATGAATGACCAGTGGTCGGGGAACACCTTCTTCATGAGGTAGCCGACGGGCTTGGCCGCACCGGTGCGGTCGTCGACCCAGCCGGCGAGGCCCCCCACGGTGCGTGCCGCTGCGCCGGGAGGTGCCTCGGCAGGAGTGTCGCCGTCGCGCAGGGCGTCGGCGGGACGGTCGCCGTCGCGCAGGGCGGCGGCGGGACGAACGGGTGCGGTGCTCATGCGCGACCACGCTCCCAGTAGCTCGGGCCGACCGCTTCGACGAACGGCTGTTCGGAGACGAGGTATCCCTCGTCGTCGACGGTGATCTTCAGCTGAGGCAGTGCCCGCCTCGCGGGGCCGAAGATGACCTTGCAGTCCCGTGTCACGTCGAAGGTCGACTGGTGGCACGGGCACAGGAGGTGGTGCGTCGTCTGCTCGTAGAGGCCGACGGGACATCCGACGTGGGTGCATATCTTCGAGTAGGCGACGATCCCCTGGTGACCCCAGTCCCGCTGCTTCTCGGACTGGATCTCGCTCTCCTCCAGACGGATGAGGAGCACCGCCGCCTTGGCCTTCTCCTCGAGGACACCTTCCTCGAGCTCCAGCAGGCCCTCGGGGAGGATGTGGTAGACGGACCCGACAGTGACCTCGTCCGCCTTCACGGGCGTGTTCTCGGGGTCCCGCATGAGCCGCAGGGGGCGGAAGTCCGGCTCCTGGCCGGGCCCGCTCGGTCCGCCGTGCCAGAACGTCAGGGACAGGCTCTTCTGGGGCATCGGGCCCAGGCTTCCTGCGACCTGGAGGACGAGGGGAACCGCGAAGAGGCCCAGCGCCCCGCCGAGGGTGTACTTGATGAGCGGGCGCCGCAGGACCTGCGAGGTCTGGCCACCCTGCTTGAGCTCGTGCACGACCCGCTCGCGTGACTCGTCGCTCGCCCGGAGGGGGTGGCGTTCCTCGACCTGTTCCTCGTCGGGCATGAGGGTCTTGGCCCAGTGGATCGCTCCGAAGCCGATGCCCAGCAGGGCGAGGGCCAAGGTCACGCCGAGCGCGAGGTTGGACGCGCTGGTGACGCCGATGCCGGGCACGAAGACGGTCTGCTCCACGTCGACCATGAAGTACAGGACGATGAAGAGCAGTGTTCCGACGATGGAGATCCCGAAGAGCGTCGCCACCTGCTTCTCGGCGCGGCGAGCGGCATCCTCACCGAGGTCGGCGGCGCGCGGCACGTGGGTGGGCAGCCCGGGGTTGGTGAAGCGCTCGGGCAGACCGTCGCCGACGACGTGCCCGTCGTCGAGGCGCACGACGGTGCTCTGTCCGGCTGCGGGTCCCACCTCGCTGCCGGAGGGGCGTGTGTCCTGCTCGTTCATCGGGGTACCGATCTGTCGTCGACTGGGGGAGTGCAGTGGCGGGGGGCTAGGCCGACTTGGCGCCGATCCACACGGCGGAGGCGATGAGCAGTCCGAGAGCGAAGACCCAGGCGAACAGACCCTCGCTGACCGGTCCGAGCGACCCCAGCGTCATGCCGCCCGGGCTCTCGGCCTCGTCGATGGTGTAGAGGAAGGCGATGATGTCGCGCTTGCTCTCGGGGGTGAGGTTGGCGTCGTTGAACACGGGCATGCTCTGGGGCCCGGTGACCATCGCCTGGTAGATGTGCCTGCCTGACACGCCCTCGATGGGCGGCGCGTACTTGCCTCGGGTCAGCGCGCCGCCCGCGCCGGCGAAGTTGTGGCACATCGCGCAGTTGACCCGGAAGAGGTCGCCGCCGCGGGCCGCGTCGCCCTTGGTGGGGTCGACCGCCTCCTCGCTCGGCACCGCCGGCCCGGGGGCGAGGGAGGCGATGTACGCGGCGACCGAGTCGATCTGCTCCTGGGTGAACTTGCGTTCGTTCGCGGGTGCCTGCACGTCGGGCCGGGCGAGCGGCATCCGGCCCGTACCCATCTGGAAGTCGACCGACGCCGCACCCACGCCGGCGAGAGCCGGCCCGGCGATCTTGTCCCCGTTGCCGGTCGAGCGGCCCTCGGCGTTCAGGCCGTGGCACGAGGAGCAGTTGGCGCGGAAGAGGGCCCTTCCCTCCTCGACGGACTGAGCCGGCAGCGCCTGCGTCGTCGCGTCGGCCTGCTTGGGTGCCATGACCGCGTACACGGCGCCGGTGAGGAACAGGCCGAGGATGATCAGGATGGCGATCGCCGCGGGGTGCCGGCGGCGGGCTGCCAGTGCGTTCACGGGTGCGTTCCTGTCGTCGTCGGCGGTTCGGTGCTCGGTCGGGATCCGGCTGGGGTCACTGCAACACGTAGATCATGATGAACAGGGCGATCCACACGACGTCGACGAAGTGCCAGTAGTACGACGTGACGACCGCGCCCGTTGCCTGGGCGTGGGTGTACCGACGCGTCGTGAACGTGCGGCCGATGATCAGCAGGAAGGCGATGAGCCCCCCGGTGACGTGGAGGCCGTGGAACCCGGTCGCGAGGTAGAAGACGGACCCGTAGGCGTCGGAGGAGAGCGACACGCCCTCCTCGATGAGGTGGGCGTACTCGTAGATCTGGCCGGCGATGAACACGGCGCCGAAGAAGTACGTGAGGACGTACCACTCCCGCATGCCCCACGCCGCCACCCTGGTCAGCGAGGCGCCGGCGGGCCGGGAGACCACGCCCTTCTCCGCCTGGAGGACACCGAGCTGGCACCACACCGAGGACACCACGAGCACGATCGTGTTGGCGAGGGCGAACGGCACGTTGAGCATCTCCGTGCGCTCGGCCCACAGCTCCGGCTCGTGGCCGCGGATCGTGAAGTAGAACGCGAACAGCGCGGCGAAGAACATGAGCTCGCTGGACAGCCAGACCATCGTGCCGACGGCGACGAGGTTGGGCCTGGTCGCAGGGCCCTGACCCGGGATCGAGGGGACGGGTCCCGCGGGCCGGGCCTGAGGGGCTGCAGTTGAAGTCGCCACGTCCGCGATTATGCCGTCTCGCACCGACCTCCGCCCCGGAGACCCCCCGAAAGGCTCGACAAGTTGCGTGACGGGCCGCCGCTACGATGCCCGCATGACCCCTTCGCACCCTGCCGGGGCGCCGGCGCACCCCTCGACCGCCGACGTCCACCGCGTGTCGGTCCTGCTGTACAGCGACGACATCACGACGCGCGACGCCGTCCGGGCCGCCGCGGGACGTCGTCCGGCGAGGGACGTCGAGATCGTCTCGTGGCGTGAGTGCGCGACACCGGAGGCCGTCGTCGAGGCGCTGGATGCCGGGGGCCACGACGTCGTCGTGCTCGACGGGGAGGCGACGCCGCTGGGTGGACTCGGGCTGTGCCGTCAGCTGAAGAACGAGATCTACCGGTGCCCCCCGATCCTGGTGCTCATCGGCCGCCCGCAGGACGGCTGGCTGGCCGGCTGGTCGCTGGCCGACCGGGTGGTGCCCCATCCCCTCGACCCGATCGCCGTGTCCGAGGCCATCGCGGCCCTGGCACGGCAGCGGGTCTCGGTCGGCTGACCTGGTGTCGACACCGAGTCCCGGGCCGACGAGCTGGCCCGACCTGCTGAGCGCCCTGCTGAGCCGCACGGACCTCCCGCCGGAGCACGCCCGGTGGGCGATGACCGAGGTGATGGCCGGGGAGGCCAGCCCGGTCCAGCTCGCCGGGTTCCTCGTGGCCCTCCGGGCCAAGGGCGAGACGGTCGCCGAGCTCCGCGGGCTCGCGGACGTCATGCTCGAGCACGCGCACCGGATCGAGGTGCCGGGCCCGAGCATCGACATCGTCGGCACCGGGGGTGACCGACTGCAGTCCGTCAACATCTCGACCATGGCGTCCATCGTCGTCGCGGCCACGGGCCTGCGCGTCGTGAAGCACGGGAACCGTGCCGCCTCGTCCCGGTCCGGCTCGGCCGACGTGCTCGAGGCGCTCGGGGTGTCGCTGACCCTCGGTCCGGGCGAGGTGGCGTCGGTCGCCGAGCAGGCCGGCATCACCTTCTGCTTCGCGCAGGCCTTCCACCCCTCCATGCGCCATGCCGCCGTCGCGCGGCGTGAGCTCGGTGTGGGGACGGCGTTCAACGTGCTCGGCCCGCTGACCAACCCGGCGCAGCCGACGTTCGCCGCGGTCGGGGTCGCCGACCTGCGGATGGCACCGATCATCGCCGGCGTGTTCGCCGAGCGGGGGCGAGCCGCCACGGTGTTCCGTGGTGACGACGGCCTCGACGAGCTCACCCTGGCGACGACGTCCACCGTGTGGTGGGTCCGGGAGGGCCGTGTCGTCGAGCTCCGGCTCGACCCGGCGGACCTGGGGCTGCAGCACTCGCCGGTCGAGGACCTGCGCGGGGGAGACGCCGACCACAACGCCCAGGTCGCCCGGGACCTGCTCGCCGGGCACCGAGGTGCGGTGCGGGACGCTGTCGTCCTCAACGCCGGGCTCGCGCTCGCCACGGCATCCGGGCTGGCGGAACCGACCGTCTCACGGGCCGCCCTCACGGATGCCGTGCGCACCGGCATGGCGACGGCGGAGCGGGCGATCGACTCCGGCGCGGCGTTGCGGCTGCTGGAGCGCTGGGTGGCCGCCACCCGGGCGTCCGAGCGGTGAGGACCGCCGGGCGCGCGGCGGCGGTCAGCCGTCGAGGCCGAGGCTGAACGCCGCCTCGAGGTCGTGGGCCGAGTACGTGCGGAACGCGATGTGCGTGTTGGTGCCGGTGACCCCGCTGACCTTGTTGACCCGGTCGGCGATGACGTCGGCGAGCTCCTCGTGCTGGCGGACCCGGACCATCGCGATGAGGTCCGCGTCACCGGCCACCGAGTACACCTCGGTGACACCCTCGAGCTCCGCGATCTCCTGCGCCACCTCGGGGATGCGGTCGACGTCGGCGGTGATGAGGACGATGGCGGTGATCACCGGGCCAGACTAGTCGCGAGGTCAGCGGACCGCGGCGAAGCCGGCCACGTCGCGCCGAGCCGTCTCGAGCGGCTCGAGCTCGGCCCGCACGGGCGCGGACCCACCGACCGGGCAGGCCCACACCCCCTGGACCTCGACGACCCGGACGCCGGGCGCCTCGAGCCAGCGCAGGATCTTCTCGCTCTCCTCCGCCGTCGCCGCAGTGGACGGCGCGGCGGGTGCCGAGACCACCTCGGCACTGGCTCGAAGGGCCGCGATGTACGGCATCGGATCGGCGCCCCGAGGGGAGGTCGTGCTGCCGGCGAGCCGGCCGTGGCGCACACAGACCACCTCCCAGCCGCCGGCGACCGAGCGCCGCGCGGCGACGAGCTCTCCGATGCGGGCCAGCGGGTCGAGGCGTTGGGACCGGGACGTGCCCCGGACGAGGGCGACGAGCCGCTCACGGACGACCTGGGCGTCCTCGAAGCGCTCGGCCGCCGCCAGGTCGGCCATCCGACGCCGGAGCGCGGCGAGGAGGTCGCGCGTCTCGCCCACCAGCAGCTCGACGGCCCGGTCGGCCACCTCCGCGTACTCCGCGACCGACTGGGCGCCCGTGCAGGGGGCGCCACACCGGCCCATGTCGGCGAGCACGCACGCCGACCGCGGCCGGGCCGGGGACAGCCGCTCGAGGCACTGGCGCAGCGGCAGGACCTCGTGGACGGCGGCGACGGCCGCCTCGGCGGCGCCGCGCGAGCCGAACGGCCCGGCATACCGCGCGCCGTCGTCGGAGACCGTGCGGACGATGGACAGCCGGGGGAACGGCTCGACGGTGAGCTTGACCCACAGGGCACGTTCCGGATGCCGTGAGCGCCGGTTGTAGCGCGGCTTGTGCTCGGCGATGAGCCGCAGCTCGCGGACCTCGGCCTCGAGTGTCGTGGCGCAGACCACCGGGCTCACCGACTCGGCGATCCGCACCATCTCGCCCATGCGGCGACGGTGCTCCGAGGCGGTGAAGTAGGACCGGACCCGGGTGCGGATCGACACCGAGGTGCCGACGTAGAGGACCCGGCCCTGGCCGTCCTTGAACAGGTAGACCCCCGGCGCGTCCGGAAGGTCGTCGGCGAGGTGCCGCTTGCGACGGCGTGCGGGCGACACGCGGGCCGTGTAGTCGAGGAGCTCCTCGAGGGAGTGGACGCCGAGCGAGCCGACCCGCTCGAGGAGCCCGTGGAGGACGTCGACGGTGGCGCGGGCGTCGTGGAGCGCCCGGTGGTCAGGGGTGGTGGTGGCGCGGAAGAGCCGGGCCAGCGAGGCGAGCCGGTGGTTGGGCACCTCGTCGCGGTGCACGAGCTGACGGGCGAGGTGCACGGTGTCGAGGACCGCGAAACCGGGCCAGTCGTGGTCGGTCCGCCGTGCGGCCGCCCTGAGGAACGAGACGTCGAAGCCGGCGTTGTGGGCCACGAGCACCGAGCCCGCGGCGAACTCCAGGAACGCTGGCAGGGCCGCCTCGATCCGCGGGGCACCGGCCACCATCGCGTCGGTGATGCCGGTGAGCACGGAGATGAACGCCGGGATGGGCGAACCCGGGTTGACGAGGGTCTGGAACTCGCCGACCACCTCACCGCCGCGGACCTTGACCGCACCGATCTCGGTGATGCCGCACTCGGCCGGGCTGCCGCCGGTGGTCTCGAGGTCGACCACGACGAAGGTCACGGTCGCCAGGGAGGTGCCCAGGTCGTCGAACGTGCCCTGGACCATCCTCATGCCGCGACCGTAGGCGGCCGCGCCGACACCGCCGCGAAGGCGCGCGGGGACCACCCGCGGTCCGGCCCCGGTGCCGGGGGCCTGTCGGTGGCGGCTCGTAGCGTGGTCACAGACCACCTGGAAGGGGTGAGACCGATGACCGCCCAGAACACGACGATGACCGTGGAGTGCCGCACGTGTCCCGTGCGGGAGCTCCAGTGCGGTGACTGCATGGTTCCCGTCCTGCTCGAGCTCTCCACGGCACGGGGGCGCCCCCAGCACACCCTGGACACCGAGGAGCGGGCCGTCGTCACTCTTCTCGTGCAGGCCGGCCTCGTCGACGCCGAGAGCGCGGCACGGGCGAGGGCCGTGACCGAGCCCGCCGGTGACGACGGCCTGCGCGCGGAGGGAGGGCGCGCCGTCGGATGACCGTTCCTACGATGGCCCGGTGGACCGCCGCCAGCCTCCCCTCGCACTGACGCCTGCCTGCGCTCAGGCGCGCGGGGTCGTCGCGGCGCTCACCACGGTCGTCCTCGCCGCCGTCCTGGGGACCTCGGCCTGCACGTCCGACCGGTCCGGCCCGACATCCGGGTCGGTGCCCGGCTCCGTCGCAGCACCCGCGACGAGCACGCCTCATCCACCTTCACGAGCCCTGGTGGTCGACGTGCTGGAGCGGCGGGCCGCGGCCCTCGTGGCGGGGGACGAGGTCGCGTACACAGGAACCGTCGCCCAGACCTCGACGGCAGCCGGTGCGCGCCAGCGGGCCGCCTACTCGGCCGCCCGGTCACTGCGCGTCGCCCGCTTCGACCACGGTCGCCTCACGCTCACGCCCGCCTCGGGGGGACGCTCGGTCCGAGCCGTGGCCGAGGTCAGCTACCGGGTGGACCGCCTCGACAGGGCCGACCGCATCGCCGCGGTCGCGTACGACCTCGTGCCCTCCGGCGGAGGCTGGGCCGTGGCCGCCGAGGAGCCGGCGGGCAGCGGGCCGGCCCCGCCCTGGCTCGCCATGCCGGGCCTGCACGTCGTCCGCACGGCCCACGCGGTCGTGGCCGGCACGGTGCCCACCGCACGGCTCGAGGAGCACAGCCGGGTGGTGGACCGTGCGCTGCCCTGGCTCCGGCGCACCTGGACCGGCACCCCCGCACAGGTCCTCGTGCTCGCACCCGGCACCCCTGAGGAGGCGGACGCCCTGCTCGACCGGGGTGACGGCCGGGGCGGCGGCGGTGTTGCCGCGACGACCGAGGGTCCGACCGGCCCCGACGGCAGGGCGACCGGCGACCGCGTGGTCCTCGACCCCTCAGCGGACGCCCGGCTCACCCGTGCCGGGCGCGACGTGGTGCTCACCCACGAGCTGGCACACGTCGCGGTGCGTTCGAGCGTGGCGGGCCGGCCCGCCCTCTGGCTCGCCGAGGGGTATGCCGACCATGTCGGCTACGCCAGGGCCGACGTGCCCGCGGACCGGCTGCTGAGGCCCCTCCTGGCGCGAGCCACGGCCGGCCAGGCGCCGACCCGGTTGCCCACCGCCGACGAGCTGCATCCCTCGGCGGCGGACCTTGAGGTCTCCTACCTCGCGGCCTGGCAGGCGGTCGAGATGCTCGTGGAGCGCCATGGCGAGGACGCCGTGCGCCGCGTGGTCGCCGCGGCATCCACCACGGGCACCGAGGAGGCCACCGAGGTGGCGACCGACCGGGCGCTGCAGGACGTCCTCGGCACGAGCCGTGCCGAGGTCACCCGTGCCTGGCAGGAACGGCTCAGCGCCCTCGCCCGGTGAGCGAGGGCGCCTCCCGCTGCGGCAGGACCAGCGATGCGGCCACGAGGGCGGCCACCAGCCAGAACTGGTTGTAGAAGGCCTGCTTGTTGACGAGGTTCACCACCGCCAGGACCAGCGCCAGCCAGCGCAGCAGCTCTGCGGCTGGCGGCTGTCGCCGCCAGACGGCATACGAGGCCAGCGCCACGGCACCGACCATCGCCGCGCCGGTCACGGCAAAGGGCAGGGTGAGCCCGTGCTCGTTCAGGGCGTAGAGGTACCACGTGTTGGCGAACCGGATGGGGTGGAAGGTGAGCAGAGTGGTGACCGTGTCGTCGACGAAGGCCCGGGGGTCCGCGAGAACCCACGGCGCGATCAGGAGCCCGGTCAGCCCTCCCGTGGCCAGGGTCCGGCTCACGCCGAAGGGTCTCCACGTGAGCAGCACGGGGGCCAGGAGTGCGAGGTGCTGCTTGCTGGCACATGCCAGCGCGAGCGGCAGCACGGCCCACCAGGCGTGGCCGCGCCGCACGAGGACCGCCCACCACACCAGGGCCGCCGCCAGGACCGGCTCCGTCCAGGCCTGGTCCACCTGGGTCAGGGTGCCCGGAGCGAGGACGAGGACGGCGGTGACGGCGGCGGCACGCTCGGCCCGTCCCCGGGCGAGCGCCCACAGCCCGGCATAGAGCACGAGCGACCAGGCGAGCACCGCCCACCGCACGTCTCCCGCCACCCACCGGCCGGGGGCGGTGGCCACCGCCATCCAGGGCAGGTAGGTGAAGTGGTCCTGCACGCCGGGCGACCCGGTCCACTGCTCGGTGTACGGGTTGTCCCCCCGCGCGAGGGCGTCGGCCGCCTGCTGGAGGATGACCCAGACGTCGATCCTCGGCGCGGGGTCACCGAGGATCGTCACGACGCCCAGGACGGTGTGGGTGAGCACCGCCAGCCCGTAGGCCGCCACGGCCCAGACCCGGCCGGGTCGGGTCAGGAGGACCGCACAGCCCAGCCCTCCGACCGTCAGCACCGCAAGGGCCGCGGTGAGCCAGCCACCCCGCAGGTAGCTGAAGAGGGGAACCGTGAGGGTCACCACGACCGACCCCACGAGGACGGCCGGTGCAAGCCACCCCGGCACGTCGATCCACAGCTGCCGGGTGACCCACCACGCGAGCAGTGCGGTGCACGCCGTGAGCGTCAGGACGATCGGGACCTCGAACCGCACGACGCTCCACTGCAGCACGCCGAACCAGGCCAGCCACGCGACGCCCAGGACCACCGCGGCCACGGGGAAGGCTCCTCGGTCTCCCGGCGCCCAGACGTCCGAGGTGGTGGGTGCCGACCCAGCCTGCCGGGGCGGCTCAGCCACCGTAGAGAGCGTCGACCTCGTCCTCGAAGTCGCGCATGACGACGTTGCGCTTGAGCTTCAGGGACGGGGTGAGGTGCCCGGACTCCTCGGTGAAGTCGCTCTCGAGGACGGCGAACTTGCGGATGGACTCGGCCTTGGACACCGCGGTGTTGGCCTCGTCGACGGCCCGCTGGATCTCGGCGAGCACGCGCTCGTCGCCGCGCGCGGAGGCGAAGGGGACGCCGTCGAGACCGTGGTTGCCGGCCCAGGCGGGGTACATCTCCTCATCGATCGTCACCAGGGCGGCGATGTAGGGCTTGCCGTCGCCGACGACGATGCACTGGCTGACCAGTGGGTGGGACCGGAGGCGGTCCTCGAGCACCGCGGGGGCCACGTTCTTCCCTCCGGCGGTGACGAGGATCTCCTTCTTCCGGCCGGTGATGCGCAGGAAGCCGTCGTCGTCGAGCTCTCCGATGTCACCGGTGCGGAACCAGCCGTCGCGGATGGCCTCGGCGGTCGCGGTGGCGTTCCCGCGATAGCCGCGGAACACGTTGACCCCGCGCAGGCAGATCTCGCCGTCGTCGGCGATCCGGACGTCGACACCCGGGAGGGGGAGCCCCACCGAGCCGATGCGCATCGCGCCCGGCCGGTTCACGGTGGCCGGCGCCGTGGTCTCGGTGAGCCCGTACCCCTCGAGGATCGTCACACCGATCCCCCGGAAGAAGTGGCCGAGGCGGGTCCCGAGCGGTGCACCTCCGGACACGGCGTACTGCACCCTGCCGCCCATCGCCTCCCGGAGCCTCCCGTAGACCAGACGGTCGAACACGGCGTGGCGCAGGCGCAGGCCGAGCGGCACGCTCCCGGCATCCACGGCCTCCGACCAGGCGACGGCGGCCGCGGCGGCACCGGAGAAGATACGGCCCTTGCCACCGGTCTCGGCCTTCTGCTCGGCCGAGTTGTAGATCTTCTCGAAGACCCGGGGAACCGCGAGGATGAAGGTCGGCTGGAACGCCGAGAAGTCCTCGAGAAGGGCCTTGAGGTCGGCGGAGTGACCCATCCTGACCCCGGCGGTCACCGCGAGGACCTCGATGAAGCGGGCGAAGACGTGGGCGAGCGGCAGGAAGAGCAGTGTGGAGGCCCCGGAGGAGCGGACGACCTCGGCGAGCTCCTCGGCCGCGTTCTCCGCGAGGGTCAGGAAGTTGCCGTGCGTCAGCTCCACGCCCTTGGGGCGACCGGTCGTGCCCGAGGTGTAGATCACCGTCGCGAGGGAGGTGCGGTCCAGGGATGCCGACCGGGCCTCGAGGTCGGCGTCGTCGACCGCTGCGCCGTCGCGGCTCAGCGAGTCGACGTCCCCCCGGTCGATCACCCAGACGTGGCGCAGCCGGTCGAGCCTGCCCCGGCCGGCGTCGACGGCGGCGAGGTGGGCCTCGGTCTCGACGATCACCGCCACCGCACCGGAGTCGGCGAGGATCCACTCCACCTGCTCGGCCGAGGACGTCTCGTAGATGGGGACCGGCACGGCGCCGGCCGACCACAGGGCGAAGTCGGCGACGGTCCACTCGTAGCGGGTGCGGCTCATGATGCCCACCGCGTCGCCCTGCTGGACGCCGGCGGCGATGAGCCCCTTGGCGAGGGCGGAGACGTCCGCCGCGAAGGTCGCGGCCGTGACGTCCGTCCAGCCGCCGGCTCCCCTCACCGCGAACGACACCCGGCCGGGCTCGGCCCTGGCCCACCGCCCGGGAAGGTCCGCGAGGCTTCCCTCGGTCGTGGGAGGAAGGCTGAGCGGGGTCGACTTCTCGTGCACGGTCCGGCTCCTTCGAGGCCTGGGTGCGGTGGGACACCTCAACTCTAGGACCCCGGGGGAGCGGTACCCTCCGTGCCATGGCCGACCGCACACAGTCCTCCATCGAGATCGCCGGGGAGCCGGGCGACGTGCTCGACGTCATCGCCGACTTCGAGCGCTACCCGGAGTGGGCGCACGAGGTGAAGTCGGCCACCCTCCTGAGCGAGGACGGCGACGGGTGGGCCGACCAGGTCGAGTTCCACCTCGACGCTGGCGCCATCAAGGACCACTACGTCCTCGAGTACGACTGGGACGTCGCGGAGGACGGCACCGGCAGCGTGTCGTGGCACCTGGTCCGGGCCGACCTGCTCAAGGGCCTCAACGGCACCTACACGATCGCCCGGATGCCGGCCGGCACGAAGGTCACCTACGACCTCGAGGTGGAGCTGACGATGCCGATGATCGGGCTCCTCAAGCGCAAGGCAGAGAAGCACATCATCAACCTGGCCCTGTCCGAGCTCAAGAAGCGCGTCGAGGGCTGAACGCCGACATGCCCCGAGTCGTCCTCGTCACGGGCAAGGGCGGCGTGGGCAAGACGACGACCGCGGCGGCCACGGCGGTCCGGGCCGCCCGGTCCGGCCTGCGGACCCTCGTGATGTCGACCGACGCCGCCCACAGCCTCGGTGACGCCCTGGACGTCGAGCTCGCCACGGCGGCCACGTGGCGCGACAGCCAGGAGGTGGAGTCTCGGCTGGGTGCCCTCACGGTCGGATCCCACACCGCCGTGGAGGCGGACTGGCAGGTGGTCAGCGACTACCTGCTCGGGGTGCTCGACGCGATGGGCGTCGACCCCGTGGTGGCCGACGAGCTCACCTCGCTGCCCGGTGCGGCGGAGGTCTCTGCGCTCGCCGCCCTCGGTCACCAGTCGCACAGTGGCGACTGGGACCTCGTCGTCGTCGACTGCGCGCCGACCGCCGAGACGCTGCGGCTCCTGGCGCTCCCCGAGGTGCTGGGATGGCACCTCGACCGCCTCCTGCCGGCGCAGCGTCGCCTGCTCACCGTGCTCCGACCGGCGGCGACGGCGGCCACCGGCGTCCCTCCGCCCGGGCCCGAGGTCCTCGCCGTGGTGCGCGCCTGGCGCGACCTCATGGTGAGCGTGCGAACGCTGCTGACCTCGCCACGAGCCAGTGTGCGGGTGGTCCTCACCCCGGAGCGGGTGGTCATCGCCGAGAGCCGTCGGGTCCTCACCTCCCTCTCCCTCCACGGGTACGCCGTCGACGCGGTCGTCGTCAACCGCCTGCTCCCGGCCGGACCGGCGGGGGCGGAGGACCCGTGGCGCGAGGCGTGGGCGACGGCGCAGGCCGCCGGTATGGAGCGGGTGCGCGAGTCCTTCGCCGGCATCCCGATGCTGTGTGCGCCGTACCTCGCCGGCGAGCCGATCGGGGTCGACGCCCTTGCCGGGCTGGCCGAGGCGACGAGCGCGCACGGTGTCCCGGACCTCATGGCCGACGTCGACGTGCCCCGCACCCGGGTCGAGGCGGACGGCGCCGACTTCGTGCTCACCCTGCCGCTCCCCCTCGTCACGGCCGTCGAGGTCGAGCTCTCGCGCCGCGACGACGACCTCGTCATCGAGGTCGCCGGGCAACGGCGCGTCGTCACGCTGCCGTCGGTCCTGCGCCGGTGCGTCGTCCAGACTGCAGCGGTGGGCAGCGGCGAGCTGCGGGTGCGCTTCGAGCGGGACGAGGAGCTGTGGGCCAGTGGCCGCTGAGCGGTGGGACGAGCAGGTGGGCTCGGTGGCCGACGAGGCCACCCGGCTCCTGGAGGCCCTCCGCCGGTCCGCCGACGACACGGCCGATCCTCGGGTCACGGAGGGGGATGCCGTCGAGACCCCGGGCACCCCACCGGTCGACGGGGAAGCCGCCCCGCCCACGGCCGGGCACGACCCAGCGTGCACGTGGTGCCCGCTCTGCCGCTCCGTGGCGGTCCTGCGCTCGCTGAGCCCCGAGACCCTGGTCCGCCTGGCCGACCTGGCCGGTGTGGCGGCGAGCGTGCTCACCGACCTCGCCCGCTCGCGGGCCGGTTCACCGCCGGAGGACACCATGGCGGATGAGGGCGCCACGACCGCTGCCACGACCGCTGCCGCGGCCGGGCCCTCGACCGCCGAGGCGCACCGCATCCCCGTCCTCGATGCCGACGACCCCCAGGAGGCACCCCGTGACTGACGATCCGCTCGCAATCGGCATCGACATCGGCGGCACCAAGGTCGCCGGTGGCGTCGTCGACTCTGCAGGCCGGGTCCTGCGGCGGGCCCGGCGCGACACCCCGCACCGCTCGACGAGCCCGCGCGTGGTCGAGGACACCATCGTCTCCGTCGTCGACGAGCTGCTGGACGCCGAGCCGGGGGAGATCGTGGCCGTCGGCATCGGGGCGGCGGGGTTCGTCGCCGCCGACCGCGCGACGGTCGTCTTCGCACCGCACCTGTCGTGGCGCAACGAGCCGCTGCGGGAGGCCCTGGGCCAGCGGGTGCCGCTGCCCACCTTCGTCGACAACGACGCCAACGCCGCCGTGTGGGCCGAGCACCGCTTCGGTGCCGGCCGCGGCGAGAGCCACCTCGTGATGGTCAACCTGGGCACCGGCATCGGGGGCGGAATCGTCATCGGTGGCCGCGTCATCCGCGGCCGGCACGGCATCGCGGGGGAGTTCGGGCACATGCAGGTCGTGCCCGACGGCATCCGCTGCGAGTGCGGCAACCGGGGGTGCTGGGAGCAGTACGCGTCCGGCAACGCGCTGGTCCGCGAGGCCCGGGTGCTCATGTCGGCCGGGAGCCCCGTGGTGTCCGATCTCTTCGACCGCGTCGGAGGGCATCCCGAGGACCTCACCGGACCCCTCGTCACCGAGGCGGCTCGGGACGGCGACCCGCTGGCTCGGGAGCTGCTCAACGAGATCGGTCGCTGGCTGGGCATCGGCATGGCCGACCTCGCGGCTGCCCTCGACCCGGGGATGTTCGTCATCGGCGGTGGGGTCAGCGCGGCCGGGGACCTCCTCCTCGCTCCGGCGCGCGAGGCGTTCCGACGCCAGCTCACCGGCCGCGGCTACCGGCCGGAGGCCGCCATCGTGACGGCCGAGCTCGGGAACGAGGCCGGGCTCGTGGGGGCGGCCGACCTCGCCCGCACGGACGCCCTCGGCGACGGCCCCAGCCGCACCGCCGCCCGCGCCCCCAGCGCCGCGTCCGGCGGCTGACACCGCCCGTGGCCGCGGTGCGTGTCGCGTCGTACAACACCCACGACTTCCTCGACGACCACCGGCTCGCCGCACGTGTCGTGCAGGCGATCGACCCCGACGTGCTGTGCCTGCAGGAGGTCCCACGCCGGCTCCTCTCCGGCGCCCGGGTGGCCCGTTTCGCCGCCGCCTGCGGGATGCTCTGGCCCGGCCGGCACCGTGGGAGCGGCGGCACGACGGTGTTCACCTCGGCCAGGGTGCGCGTGGTCGGGTCGGAGCACCGGAGGCTGCCCGTGCGCTGGCCGGACCGCACCCGGGGCTTCGCCGTCGTGCGCCTGGCGCTGCCGGGTGGAGCCGAGCTGACCGCCGTGTCCGTGCACCTCAGCCTCAAGGGGCCCGAGCGGGTGACGCACACCGAGCGCGTCCTGGCCGCGATCGCCGACCGCCGGCCGCTGGTGCTGGCCGGCGACCTCAACGAGGACCACACCGGGGCTGCGTGGCGGCTCCTCGACGTTCCCGACCGGCTGCGCCTGGTGTCATCGGACCGGCCGACGTACCCGGCCCGGGCACCGCGCCGCCGGCTCGACGTCGTGTTCGCCTCGCCGGAGCTGCGGGTGCTGCCGCCCCGCGAGGTGCTCGTACCGGATGCCGTGTACGCGGCCGCCAGCGACCACCGGCCGGTGTGGGTCGACCTCGAGCTCCGGGGCGACGGCTGACGGCTGCGCCAGGTCGGTCGGGGTTGTCCGCTCCGGACGCGGGTGGACACCCGTCCGGAGCGGACAACCCCGTCACCGGCGAGGGCGCCTGACTTCACCGCATCCCACCCCGGCCGTGCCGCGATGCGCGATGATCCAGCCGGGCCGAGGGTCCGGCACGGGTACGGCGTCACGCGGCGCCGGGACAGGAGTCGAACGGGATGAGGAGCAGTGGGGATCGTGGTGACCTGGGGCTGCCACCCGGGTTCCTCTTCGGCACAGCCACGGCGTCCTACCAGATCGAGGGCGCCGTGGCCGAGGACGGAAAGGGCCGCAGCATCTGGGACACGTTCACCGCGGAGCCGGGCCGTGTCGTCGACGGCAGCAGCGGCGCGGTGGCGTGCGACCACTACCACCGCTGGCCGGAGGACCTCGAGCTCATGACGCGCCTCGGGGCCGACGCCTACCGGTTCTCGGTCGCCTGGCCGCGCGTGCAGCCCACCGGGGCCGGGCCCGCGAACGGGCCGGGCCTCGACTTCTACGACCGGCTCGTCGACGGCCTGCTCGCGGCCGGCATCCGGCCGATGGCGACCCTGTACCACTGGGACCTCCCGCAGGCGCTCGAGGATGCCGGCGGCTGGCTCTCGCCGGGACACCGCCCTGCGCTTCGGCGAGTACGCCGCCGTCGTCGCCGAGCGGCTGGGGGACCGCGTCACCCACTGGTGCCCGGTGAACGAGCCCAACGTCGTGACCCTGCTCGGCTACGCGCAGGAGGAGATGGCCCCGGGGCGGGGTCTGGTGTTCGGTGCCGTCCCGGCCGCACACCACCTGCTCCTCGGGCACGGCCTCGCGGTCCAGGCCCTGCGTTCGGGCACCTCGGGGCAGGTCGGCACGGCGACCAACCACACTCCCGTGTGGCCCGCGAGCGAGAGCGAGGACGACCGGACAGCCGCCGACCTCGTCGACGTCCTGTGGAACCGGCTCTTCACCGACCCGATCCTCCTCGGGCGGTACCCGGACCCGTTCGGGGACACCATGCCCGGGCCCGTGGAAGAGGACCTCCGGCTGGTCGCGCAGCCCCTCGACTTCTACGGCGTGAACTACTACAACCCCATCGGGGTGCGGGCGGCAGGTGGCGACGCGCCCCTGCCGTTCGAGTACCGCGACATCTCGGGGTACCCGACGACCGACTTCGGCTGGCCGGTCGTCCCCGGCGCGCTGACCGACCTGCTGGTGGAGCTGACCCGCCGCTACCCCGGCATCCCGCCGATCCTCCTGACCGAGAACGGGTGCTCCTACGGGATGGGACCCGACGAGTCGGGTGTCGTCGACGACCAGCCGCGGATCGACTACCTCGAGGCACACCTGCGCGCCGTCGGCGACGCCGTCCGCCAGGGCGTCGACGTGCACGGCTACTACTGCTGGTCGCTGCTGGACAACTTCGAGTGGGCGCACGGGTTCACCCAGCGGTTCGGGCTCGTGCACGTCGACTTCGACACCCAGGTGCGTACGCCGAAGCGGTCCTTCGACTGGTACGCCGACGTCATCCGGACGCATCACGCGGGTGCCCGGTGACCACCCCGGCGAAGCCGGTCGCCCGGGCGCTGCAGGAGCCGACCGAACCGGTCCCGCGACTGTGGGTCGGCTGGCTGGTACTCGCCAGTGTCGGTCTGTGGTCGGGCTTCTTCGGCCCCATCCAGGTCCTGCTGGCGCAGCAGTCCGAGGCGCTGTCACCGGACCACAAGGAAGCCGTGCTGGCCCTCGTGACCGGTGTGGGCGCCCTCGTCTCGACCGTGCTCAACCCGGTGTGGGGCGCCTTCTCCGACCGGACCACCCTGCGCTCGGGGCGCCGCCGGCCGTGGGTCCTCGGCGGCGCGGGGACCGGAGCGGTCGCGATGCTGCTGCTCTCGGCTGCCGACTCGGTCTGGCTGCTCGTGCTCTCGTGGGCGCTCGCCCAGGCCGCGCTCAACGCGATGCTCGCGGCCGTGACCGCGACGGTGCCCGACCAGGTGCCGGTCCGGGAGCGGGGAGTCGTGGGAGGCGTCCTGGCCATCGCCCAGACCGCGGGCGTCATCGTCGGGTCGGGGATCGCGGCGGCCACGGGCAGCATCGCGGCCGGGTACCTCACCATCGCCGTGGTCCTGGTCGCCACGACGGTGCCGTATGCCGTCGACTCGCGAGACATCCAGCTGCCCCGTGAGCTGCGACCGGCGTTCCGGTGGCGGGCGTTCCTGCGCGGCTTCTGGGTCTCGCCCCGCGAGCACCCGGACTTCGGCTGGGCGTGGCTCACCCGGTTCCTCATGAACCTGGGAAACGCCCTGCTCATCCTCTACCTGCTCTTCTACCTCAAGGATGCCGTGGGCCTGTCCGACGACGCCGCCGAGGATGCCGTGTTCAGCCTGACGGCGGTCTACGGCCTGGTCACCGTCGTGACGGCGCTCGTGGGCGGGGCCTGGTCGGACCGGGCGGGCCGGCGAAAGGCGTTCGTCATCTGGTCGGGCCTCATCGCGGCGTCCGCACTGATGATCTTCGCCTTCGTCCCCACCCTCCCGGCGGCCTACGTCGGCGCGGTGGTGCTCGGTGTCGGCTTCGGCGCCTACACCGCGGTCGACTTCGCCCTGATCACCCAGGTGCTCCCCGCCGCCGAGGACCGGGCGAAGGACCTGGGGGTCATCAACATCGCCAACGCCCTCCCGCAGGTGCTGGCGCCGGTCCTCGCGGCCGGCGTCCTCGGCCTGGGGCTGGGCTACCCGGCGCTGTACCTGCTGGCCGCTGCCGTGAGCGTGCTCGGCTCGGTGCTCGTGCGCCGCATCCGGTCGGTCGACTGACCCTGCACAGGGGGCCGTCGTCCGGGCTCGGGGGTCAGACCCGAGCCCCGTCGTCCCCGCTGGTCGGGTCGCGGTGCGCCGGCTGCCGCAGGACGAGCAGGGCGAACCCGATGAGCGACACCACCACGGCTGCCGTGAACCAGCGGGCGCTGTGGAAGGGCCGGGCGAACACGACGTAGAGCAGCATCAGGGGTCCTGCGACCAGGCCGATGACAGCCCCCCAGAAGTGGAGGTCCTCCTGAGGGGGCAGGACCACCTCCGGGGGCTCGAAGTGCTCGTCCTCGGCCTCCGATGCCTCGTCCCCCGCGCCCACCGAAGGCGCGTCCGGGTTCGGGGGCTCGGCGGCCCGCCAGGCCGACGCCGGAACCACGACGTCCAGGGGCGAGGGGTTGACCCAGGGCGACGGCGGGGCGGGCGGCTCCTCAGCCTCGCCGGCGCCCGCGGCCTCGCCGGCGCCCGCGGCCTCGCCGGCGTCCGCGGGTTGTGGGGGGTCCGCCGGTGGCGTCGACCGCGTGGTCCCAGCCCGTTCCTCCGGCTGCGCGGGAGGCGACGGAGTGCCCGCATCCGACGGCTCGTCGACCTCCCCGGTACCCGGACGGGGGACCGGTCCCTCCCAGCCAGCGACGATCGACGCGAAGCGTGCGTCGACGTCGCGCTCGTCCATGTCGCCGGGCCGCTCGGGCACGGGACCTCCTCGGTGTCTGGGCCTGCGGAGACGATCTTCGCACGCGTGTCCAGCCGGGCGGCACCGCGAGGGGGTGGACTAGAGTGCGGGCGACGCGCAACGAAGGGTGGTCCGTTGTTCTACTGGGTGCTGAAGACGGTCATTCTCGGACCGATCCTTCGCCTGCTCTTCCGGCCGTGGGTCGAGGGCTCGGAGAACATCCCCGAGACCGGTCCGGCGATCTTCGCGAGCAACCACCTCTCCTTCTCCGACTCCATCTTCCTGCCGCTCGTCGTCCCCCGGCGGATGACGTTCCTCGCCAAGTCCGACTACTTCACCGGTGAGGGGCTCAAGGGCCGGCTCACCGCCGCCTTCTTCAAGGGGGTCGGGCAGCTGCCGGTCGACCGCTCGGGTGGACGGGCGAGCGAGGCGGCGCTGAGGTCCGGGCTCAAGGTCCTGCGTCGGGGCGAGCTGCTCGGTCTCTACCCCGAGGGGACGCGCAGCCCCGACGGCCGCCTCTACAAGGGCAAGACGGGCGTGGCCCGGATGGCGCTCGAGGCCGGGGTGCCCGTCGTGCCCGTCGCGATGATCGACACCGACAAGGCGCAGCCCACCGGTACCAAGGTCCCCAAGCTCATCCGGGTCGGGGTGCGCATCGGCGCCCCGCTCGACTTCTCCCGCTACGAGGGCATGGAGGGCGACCGGTTCGTGCTGCGTTCGGTCACCGACGAGATCATGTACGCGCTCATGGAGCTCTCCGGCCAGGAGTACGTCGACATGTACGCCACCGCGATGAAGGACCGCATCGCACGCGAGAAGAAGCACCGGGCCAAGGAGGCCGCCGAGGCGGCCCAGCCGGGGCGCGCGGCATCCGAGCTGGAGGACGTCCTCGATGCCGAGGGCCTCGACGGGGGCGCCGATCCCGAGCGCCGCGCGAGCTGACGGACCTCACGGCCGTGGGCGCGCTGGTGAGGCGGTCGGCCCGCACCGGTCGACGCGAGCCGGTCGTCGTCGAGTCGTTCCATCGGGGGCTCGACGTCTTCCGCCCCCTGGCCGCCGTGTACGCCGCGTGGCTCGCGTGGCAGCGGCACGAGTCGATGGTGCGCCCGGAGGTCGCGGCGGCCGTGCTCCTGGTGATGCTCTGCTGGTCGCTCGCGCTCCTGGTGTACCGGCGGCGCACGGTGCGGGTCGTCGTGGCGGAGGTGTCGATCGCCGTGGCCGGCATCCTGCTCACGATGCTGGCCGAGTCGCCGGAGGCGATCGCTGCCGGGCAGTTCACCCTGCCGACGGTCTGGGCCGCGGGCTCGGTCGCGGGGGGTGCCGTCGTGGCCGGCGCCCGGGGCGGCCTGGCGGCTGCCGGCGTCATCGCCGTCGCGGACCTGGTGGAGGTGGGGACCCCCACGCAGTCGACCGTCCACAACATCGTGCTCCTGGTGCTCCTCGGCGGACTGGTCGGGCTCGCCGTCGACCTCGCGCGGAGCGGGCTCGAGCGGGAGGAGCAGGTGCTCCTCGAGCGGGAGCGGCTGCACGAGAGGGAGCGGATCGCGCGCGTGGTCCACGACGGGGTGCTCCAGTCGCTGGCGTACATCCATCGACGCGGTGATGACATCGGGGGTGAGGCGACGGAGCTGTCGGAGCTCGCCGCCGAGCAGGAGCGCTCACTTCGCCGGTTCGTCTCGGGGACCGGGGCTCCGGGTGTCTCGCCGGAGGACCCTGACCTGCGCGGGGAGGAGGGCGGCGAGGTGGACCTGCGGCTGCCGCTGACCGCGCGGGAGAGCCCGGACGTCTCGGTCTCCGTGCCCGCCGACCCGGTCCTCGTCGACGCCGCCGTCGCGCGGGAGGTCGACGCGGCCGTGGCCGCGACCCTCGACAACGTCGTGCGGCACGCCGGCGCGGGAGCGCGTGCCTGGGTACTCCTCGAGGGGGACTCGAGCGGCATCCGGCTGACGGTCCGCGACGACGGTCGGGGCGCGGAGCTGGCCCACCTGCTCGGCGCCTCGGATCGCGGGCGGATGGGGGTCAGCACCTCCGTCCGCGGCCGGATCGAGGACCTCGGCGGCTCGGCAACGTGGACCACCCGCCCCGGAGGGGGCTGCGTCGTCCGGATGTCCGTCCCCCGCACCGCCATGGAGCGCCGATGAGCCAGACGACCAGGCCCGCGGGCTCGCCGGATGGTGCAGCGCCCAGCGGCGGACCGCCGACCGTCCTCGTCGCCGACGACCACCCGCTCTGGCTCTCGGCCCTGGAGCGCGACCTCGTGGCCCACGGTCTGGTGGTCGTCGCCACCGCCACCGACGGCCCCGCGACCGTGCGCCGCGCCCGGGCGACCCGTCCGGACGTGCTCGTGCTCGACCTGAACCTGCCGGGGATGCGCGGCGACGAGGTCTGCCGCGCGATCGGTGACCTGCCGACGCGGGTGCTCATCCTCTCGGCGAGCGGTGAGCAGCACGACGTGCTGGCGGCCATCAAGGCCGGGGCGACCGGCTACCTCGTGAAGTCGGCCTCGGCCCGGGAGATCGTCGAGGCGGTGCTGGCCACCGCCCGCGGTGAGGCGGTGTTCACCCCCGGCCTGGCGGGCCTGGTGCTCGGGGAGTTCCACCGGATGGCGTCCGCGCCCGAGGACCCGCCGCAGCCTCGGGAGGCGGCACGGCCGATGCCCGAGCTCACGCCGCGCGAGGTCGAGGTGCTCCGGCTCGTGGCCACCGGGATGTCGTACAAGGAGATCGCCGCCGAGCTCTTCGTCTCGCACCGGACCGTGCAGAACCATGTCCAGAACACGCTCGGCAAGCTGCACCTGCACAACCGGGTGGAGCTCGTGCGCTTCGCCCTCGCCCGGGGCCTCGAGGACGACCCCCGCCCCTGACCCGACCTCCCCGACTTCGTCTGTGGGGATGCCGCGCGGCGCCGCCTCGGGCGGCGTGTCGCGGCATCCCCACAGACGAAGTCGGGAAGAGCGGGGGAGGGGAGCCGGCATACCGGCATACGGGCGGGCAGGGGGCCGCTTCGGCCGGGACCTATCCTTGATCCTCGTGAGCTCGACCACCGCCCCCGACCCTCGCCAGCGGCTCGCCGCCGGTGCCGACCTGCCTGCCGCCCAGCAGCCGGTCTGGCCCGACCGCGCGGCGCTCGACGAAGCGGTGGCGACCCTGGCGAGCTACCCGCCGCTGGTCTTCGCCGGTGAGTGCGACGTGCTCCGCGAGCGGATGGCGGCGGTGGCCCGTGGCGACGCGTTCGTGCTGCAGGGTGGCGACTGCGCCGAGACCTTCGCCTCCGCGACGGCCGACAACATCCGCGACCGCGTGAAGACGATCCTCCAGATGGCCGCCGTGCTGACCTACGGAGCCTCCGTGCCGGTGGTCAAGGTGGGTCGGATGGCCGGCCAGTACGCCAAGCCCCGCAGCAGCGGAGACGAGACACGGGAGGGAGTCACCCTGCCTGCCTACCGCGGCGACATGGTCAACGACTTCGACTTCACCGCGGCGTCCCGTACCCCCGACCCCCAGCGGTTGGTGCGGGCGTACCACGCGAGCAGCGCCACCCTCAACCTCGTCCGTGCCTTCACGACCGGTGGCTTCGCCGACCTGCGGCACGTGCACGACTGGAACCGTGGGTTCGTGGCGAACGCTGCGAACATCCGGTACGAACGCCTGGCCAGGGACATCGACAAGGCGATGAAGTTCATGCAGGCCTGCGGTGCCGACTTCGAGGCGATGCGCACCACCGAGTTCTTCTCGGCGCACGAGGCCCTGGTGCTCGACTACGAGCGCCCCATGACCCGGGTCGACTCGCGCACGGGCGAGCTGTACCTCACCTCAGGCCACTTCGTCTGGGTCGGCGAGCGCACCCGTGACCTCGACGGCGCCCACATCGACTTCGTGGCCTCGGTGCGCAACCCGGTGGGCGTGAAGGTCTCGGCCCACGCGGACACCGACGACCTCCTGCGGATCATCGACAAGGTCGACCCCGAGCGTGAGCCGGGCCGCCTGACGTTCATCACCCGCATGGGGGCCGGCCGGATCCGGGAGGCGCTCCCCACGATCGTCGAGAAGGTGACCGCGTCGGGCGCGTCGGTGACCTGGGTCTGCGATCCCATGCACGGCAACACCTACGAGTCCGCCTCCGGCTACAAGACCAGGGACTTCGACGACGTCGTCGAGGAGGTCGAGGGCTTCTTCGAGGTGCACCGCGGCCTCGGCACGGTGCCCGGCGGCATCCACGTCGAGCTCACCGGAAACGACGTCACGGAGTGCATCGGCGGGTCGGAGAAGATCCTCGACGCCGACCTGAACCTGCGCTACGAGTCCGTGTGCGACCCGCGGCTGAACCACCAGCAGAGCCTGGAGCTGGCGTTCCTCGTCGCCGAGATGCTCAACGAGGACTGACACGCATGCCTGCGTACGCCGCAGACCTCCTGTCCGACACCCTGACCCGGCCGACCCCCGCGATGCGGGAGGCCATGGCGCGGGCCGAGGTCGGTGACGACGTCTTCGGGGAGGACCCGACCGTCCGGGCGCTCGAGGAGCGCGTCGCCGCGCTGCTGGGTCATGAAGCCGGGCTCTTCTCCCCGACCGGTTCGCTCGCCAACCAGCTCGGCGTGCGGCTCCACGTCTCACCGGGGCAGGAGCTCGTCGCCGACCAGCACGCGCACGTCCTGCGGGCCGAGCTCGGCGCGGCAGCCGCGTTCGCCGGCATCACCAGCCGGTCCTGGGCGTCCGAACGAGGACTACTCGACCCCTCCGGCCCGCTGTCGCTGGTCACGACCGGCGTCGGGCCGTACCAGGTCGAGACCGCACTCGTCGTCGTGGAGAACACGCACAACTTCGGTGGGGGCACTGTCCAGCCGGTCGAGGCGATCTGCGCGGTGCGGTCGGCCACCCGCGGGCTGGGCGTCGCCCTGCACCTCGACGGGGCCCGGCTGTGGAACGCCCACGTGGCGAGCGGGGTGTCGCTGGCGGCCTACGGGGAGCAGTTCGACACGGTGAGCGTCTGCCTGTCCAAGGGCCTCGGCGCCCCGGTCGGGAGCGTGCTCGTGGGCTCCGCCGCGCAGATGGCGGAGGCCAGGGTCTGGCGGAAGCGCTACGGCGCCGGGATGCGTCAGGTCGGCATCCTCGCCGCCGCGGGCCTGCACGCCCTCGACCACCATGTCGAGCGGCTGGCCGACGACCACGCCCGCGCCGCTCGCTTCGCCAGCGCTTGCGCCGAGGCGGTGCCCGGCAGCGTGGATGCCGGCACGGTGGAGACGAACATCGTCGTCCTCGACGTGGGTGCGGCCGGCTGGTCGGCGCCGGAGTTCGTCACGCGGCTACTCGCCCACGGCATCCGCACGTATGCCGTGGGGCCCGGCCGGGTGCGCGCCGTCTGGCACCTCGACGTCGACGACACCGGCACGGTTGCGGCCATCGACGCTGCGACGGTTCTGCTGCGCACCCGGGCCGCCTGACGCACGGCGGCCCGGTGCGTCAGGCGGCCCGGCGCCCGCGTGGTTGGTGACCTTTCGGTTACGGGCCCTCCGGGAACTCGGCGCCGCACTCGGCGTAGGCACCCAGGATGGCCTCGCCGTACGCGGGGAAGAGGTGGTCGATGCCCTTGCCGTTGGTGATGATCTCGTGGTTGGTGACGCCTCCGGCGAGGAGGCCGTCCTTGCCACCCACGACCTTGATCGTGAAGGAGGCCCGGCCGCCGGCGTCCTCGTAGGCGTCGAGGATGCACTCACCGGTCTCGGCGTCGTACAACCCCTCCTCGACCTCCTCGTCGATGATGTCGGCCACAACGAGGGTGAACCACGTCTGTGAGTGCGTGCCTGCCTTGAGGTTGCCCTGTGCGGACCGGCTGGCGTTGAAGCACTCGTGCGCGGCTGCGGTGGTCGCCGTGGCCAGGCCGAGGGCTGCTGCCACGGCGATGGACTGGCCGAGGCGCGAGGCGAGATGATGCATCGTGTTGTCCCCTTCCGGAGCACCACCGTGGCGACGGGCACGTCACCTGTTCACGGCAGAAACTCCTGGTCGGGGAGTATTCCGGAGACTGCGGGACGAGTCCGGCGAACGGCGAAATCCGGGTAGCCTCGACCCAGGAGGCGGTGCCGCATGTCCGAGGGTCGCGACCGAGACGTCGTGCAGAACAAGCAGAACAAGCCGAGGCTCCCCCCGCGCTGGTTCGTCCGCACCGCGTGGTACGTCCACCGTGGTCTCTTCCGCGTCACAAGGGGCCACGTCGGGCTCTGGCGCCCGAAGCCGAACCGGTGGGGCACGCTGCGGCTCACGACGACCGGCCGTCGGTCCGGCCGCCCCCGCAGCGTGATGCTGGGGTACGTCGAGGACGGCCCGAACTACGTGACGCTGGCGATGAACGGCTGGGCCGACCCGGAGCCGGCATGGTGGCTGAACCTCCTGGACAACCCCACGGCGCAGGCCGAGGTCGGCGGTGACCGGTTCACCGTGGTGGGTCGCGCCGCCCGGGGCGAGGAGCGTGAACGACTGTGGGAGAGGTGGCGTCAGATCGACACGAACCTCGACGCCTTCGCCGCGCTCCGCTCGAGGGAGACCGCGGTGGTCGTCCTCGAGCCGGTGGCCCCCGCCCTGCCCGGCTGACCCGCTCGAAGGCACCGCGACTCAGACGTCGTGGTGCAGCGCCTCGACCGGCGGATCCTCGGCGGCCGAGGCGTTGGGGTCGCGGGCGGTCGGCCGAAGCTCGACGAGGTACATCGCGGCCACGACGAGCGCCCCGCCGACGAGCATCCGACGGGTGAGGTCCTCGCCGCCGAGCACGACGGCGAAGAACGCCGCGAACACCGGTTCCAGGGCCATGACGATCGCCGCACGGGTGGCGGTGAGGTAGGCCTGCGCCCAGGTCTGGGCCCACAGGGCGAGCGCACCGGCGACGAGCGCCATGTAGAGGAGCGACGCCCACTGGCCACCGTCCGCGGGGAGGGTGAGCCCGTCGGGGACGGCGGCGGCCGACGTGACGACCGTGATGGTGCCCGCCTGGACCGTCGCGAGGCCGACGGCGGCGCCCGGGGTGGACCACCGGCCGAGCGCGACGATGTGGCCCGCGTAGACCAGTGCCGCCACGAGGGTGAGCGCCTCGCCGAGGCCGAGGGCGAACCCGCGCAGCGAGAGCAGGGCCAACCCGGCCGTCGCCAGGGCGACGGCCGCCCAGGTGACCGCGCCGATGCGCTCGCGCAGCAGCACGGCACCGAGCACCGGGGTGAGCACCACGTAGGTGCCGGTGATGAAGCCGGACACCGAGGCGTCGGTGTGCTGCAGGCCCATGGTCTGCAGCACCTGGGCGACCCCGTAGAGGACACCGAGGACCAGGCCCACCCTGAGCTCGTGCCGGCTGAGCGCCATCGTCTGGCGGCGGAACAGGACGAACATCACGAGCGCGGCGATCCCGAACCGCACGGCGAGGAAGTCCGCGGGTGGAACGTCCTCGACGAGGTCGCGGATGAGGAAGAACGTCGAGCCCCAGACCGCCGTGACGGCGACGAGCAGCAGGGTCGCGAGCCGGGCCCGCCCCGGAAGGGCCGTCACGAGGTCGTCATCAGGTCGGTCGCGGTGCCGTCAGACGATCGTGATCGTGACGGTGCTGCCCTTGGGCGCCCGGCCGCCCTCCGGGTCCTGGAGGCGCACCCTTCCGAAGAACCCGCCCAGGGCACGGCGCACTTCGACGGTGAAGCCGGCCCCCTCGAGCGCCCGACGCGCTTCGTCGAGCCGCTGGCCGACAACGTTGGGAACCTCGACGAGGACCGGCCCCTTGGAGACCACGAGCCGCACGGTGTCACCCCGGAACAGCGTCCCGTCACGGGGGTCCTGGCGCACGACCCTGCCCTTCGGGACGGTGTCGCTGTTCTCGGTGGCGCTCGCGTCGACGCGCAGGCCGAGGTCCTTGAGCGTTCGGGAGGCGTTCCCCGCGTCCTTGCCCGTGAGGTCGGGGACCTTGATCGGTTCGCGGCCCTTGCTCACCGTCATCGCCACGGCGGTGCCCTTCTTCAGGCTCGCGCCGGGCCCGGGCTTGGCGGACACGACCTGGCCCTCGGGGACCTTCTCGTTGAACGCCTCGGTCACCTTGCCGACCGCGAGGTTCACCTCCCCGATACGCGCGCGGGCCTCGGCCAGGGTCATGCCCACCACCGGTGGGACGGCATACCGCTCGGGACCCTTCGAGACGACGACGGCGACCTGTGCCCCCCGTTGTGTCGTCTCCCCGGCCCCGGGCTGCACCGAGACCACCGTCCCGGTCGGGACCTTCTCGTCGAACGCCCGCGAGACGGACGGCTCGAGGGATGCCGCGCGCACCGCCTCCACGGCTTCCTCCTCGGTGCTGCCCACGACCGACGGCACGGTGGCGGTCGCTCCCGGGCCGAGGAAGAAGAACCACGCCGTCAGGGCCGCGATGAGGGCGGACCCGACGACGGCGGGCCACCACCGGCGGGGACGGGCGTGAGGCCCCGCCACAACCACGCCTCGCAGCGCAGGCGGGGGGATGCTCATGGCAGCCGTGTCGGACCTCGGGAGCGCCACCACGCCGCTCTGGAGCCCCGAGGCGTCGGCCACGGCGCCGGCTCCTTGGTGCAGAGGCAGGGCGGCGGTCGAGGTGGGTACGGCGGCGGCCACCACCGCCGCGCGACCCTCGGGCCGTGCGTCGAGGTCGCCCAGGCTGAGCGTCGTGCGGGTCTGGCGAACGAGGGCCAGGAAGGCGCCGGCATCGGCGGGCCTCTCGTCCGGGTCCCGGGCGGTCGCCACGGCGACGAGCTCGTCGAGGGCCGGTGGCAGGTCCGGAACCCGGGACGAGGGGACCGGAACCCCTCCGTGGACGTGCTGGTAGGCGACGTGGATCGCCGTCTCCCCGGTGAACGCCTTGGTGCCGGTGAGCATCTCGAAGAGCACGAGCCCCGCCGCGTACACGTCGGACCGGGCGTCGGCGACGCCCCGCTCGACCAGCTCGGGGGAGAGGTAGGCGACGGTGCCGAGGAGCAGCCCCGACGAGCTCGTCATCGTCTGGCTCGACACCGCGCGGGCCAGCCCGAAGTCGGCCACCTTGACGGTTCCGTTGGTGTTCAGGATGACGTTCTCGGGCTTGACGTCTCGGTGGATCAGCCCCGAGGCGTGGGCCTCCGCGAGCGCGAGGAGGACCGGCTCGAGCACGTCGAGGGCGGCTCGGGGGCTGAGCGCCCCCTCGGCGCGCAGGACCTCTCGCAGCGTCTGGCCGGGCACGTACTCCATCGCCAGGAAGATGTTCCCGTCGTCCTCCCCCTGGTCGAAGACGGCCACGACGTTCGGGTGGGACAGCGACGCCGACGAGCGTGCCTCGCGCCGGAAACGGGTGACGAAGCTCTCGTCGTGGACGAGGTGGGGGCGCATCACCTTGAGCGCGACCTCACGGTCCAGGCGCTCGTCCACCGCGAGGTAGACCGTGGCCATCCCGCCGTCGGCGAGTCGACGCAGCACGCGGTAGCGGCCGTCGAGGGTGCGCCCGATCAGCGCGTCGCCGGGAGATGACACCGTAGGAGTGTACGTAGTTCCGCTCACCGGCCTTCTCCCGTCCGCCCGGGGGCGCGGCGCCGAGGGCTGTTGCTGGAGTGACGGATGGGGTTATCGAGGTCGATGCTATCGGAGGGGCCCGCCCGCGGCGGGGAACCCGCCGGTGTCGCCCCCACCGTCGCGGTCCGCGGGCCATGTCACGCTGTGGCACCCTGTGCCCGTGAGCACTGCGCCCGAGGACCCGCCGCAGCCCGCCGTGGAGGACCTGGTCGGTGAGTGGCTGACGATTCCCGACGTCGCCGACCGCCTCGGTGTCCCCCTGTCCACGGTCCGCCGCCTCGTCGAGGACCGCGAGCTGCTCGCCCACCGGGTCGGGGAGCGGCGAGTCGTCGCGGTCCCGGCCGGCTTTCTCGACGACCAGGGCCCCCTGCACGCCCTCAAGGGCACCTTCACGGTGCTCGCCGACGGCGGCATGTCGGACGAGCAGATCCTCCGTTGGCTGCACACCCCCGACCAGACGCTGCCGGTCCCCGGAACGCCCCTGGACGCCATCCGCGCGGGGTTCAAGACCGAGGTTCGTCGCCGGGCGATGGAGGAGGCCTTCTAGCCCAGGCGTAGAGCCTCAGGCGGTGCGCGCGGTCGCCACGTCGACGAGGTCGCCCAGGGCGGCGCGAGCCCGTGGCTCGAGAGCGGATGCCGTGGCGAGGGCCTCCCGCGCGGCGCCCGCGAGGCTGGTGATCTCGTCCTCGACCACCCGGACCGCCCCCGAGCCCTCGATGACGAGGCGGAGCTCCTCGACCTGCCGGGCGTCGAGGTCGCGGCGCCCGACCAGCTCCTCGATCCGGGCTCCGGCCCGGGCGCCGGCTCCCGCGAGGGCGTGGGCGAGCAGGACGGTGCGCTTCCCCTCGCGAAGGTCGTCGCCGGCGGGCTTGCCGGTCTGCTCGGGATCACCGAAGACGCCGAGCAGGTCGTCGCGCAGCTGGAAGGCACGGCCGAGGGCCAGGCCGTAGCACGAGAGCGCGGACAGGCCGGTCTGGGTGAGCCCTCCGGTCGTCGCCCCGATGAGCAGCGGGTGCTCGACGCTGTACTTGGCGCTCTTGTAGCGGATCACCCGACCCGCCCGCTCGACCCGGTCCTCGGGACGCACCCCGTGCCACGGCCGCATCGACTCGACGACGTCGAGGAACTGGCCCGCCATGAGCTGGCTGCGCATCCGGTCGAAGACCGGGCGGCCGCGCAGCAGGTCGGCCTGGGGCAGGCCGCACGTCGCGTAGACCTCGTCGGTCCAGGTGAGGCAGAGGTTGCCCGCGAGCACCGCGCCCGCGAGGCCGAAGCGGTCCCCGTCGCCCTCCCAGCGCCGCTCGGCGTGCCAGGTGGCGAGCGCGCGGTGCGTGGCCGGCATCCCCCGCCTGGTGTCCGAGTCGTCCATGACGTCGTCGTGGATCAGCGCCGCGGCCTGGAAGAGCTCCATCGCGCTCGCGAGGCGCACGAGCGCGTCGGAGTCCGGGCGGCCCGCGGCACGGTGGCCCCAGTAGAGGAAGGCCGCACGCAGCCGCTTCCCACCGCGCAGGAGACCGGTCACCGCGGCGAGGAGGTCGTCGACGTCGGGGCCCAGCTCGGCGAGCACACCGGCCTGGCGGGCGAGCTCGGCGTCCAGGCACTCCTGGACCCGTCTCCGCAGGTCGGAGTCGTCGAGCGGGCTGGGCACGGGAACCTCCTGGCAGCCGCCCGGGAGGCGGTCGGATCGTGGCTGCACCGAGCCTACGGCGTGGGCACTGGGTTAACCTCACCGCCATGGCGCACCACGGCGGAGGGGGACGACCCGAGCACCTCGTGGCCTCGATCCCGTGGCGCCTGGCCCAGGAGCGCCCGTCCATCAGCTTCGAGTTCTTCCCGCCCCGCGACGACGCCTCGGAGGCGCAGCTCTGGACCGCGATCCGTCAGCTCGAGCGCCTGCGACCTGCCTTCGTCTCGGTGACGTACGGCGCGGGGGGAACCACCCAGGACCGCACGGTCCGGGTGACCGGCCGGATCGCGGACGAGACGTCGCTGACCCCGCTCGCCCACCTCACCTGTGTCGGGGCCTCGGTGCGGCAGGTGCGCAAGGTGGTCGGGGCCTACGCCGCGTCGGGGGTGCGCAACATCCTGGCGCTGCGCGGCGACCCGCCCGGGAACGTGCGTGGCCCCTGGACTGCCCACCCGGAGGGGCTCGACCACGCCGACCAGCTCGTCGCGCTGATCAGGAGCCTCGGCGACTTCACCGTTGGGGTCGCCGCCTTTCCCGACGTCCATCCGGACAGCCCGGACCTCGACCACGACGTCGAGGTGCTCGTGCGCAAGGCGGATGCCGGGGCGAGCTTCGCGATCAGCCAGATGATCTTCGACGCCGACTCCTACCTCCGGCTGCGCGACCGGCTCGCGGTGCGGCGTGACCTGCCGATCACCCCCGGACTCATGCCGGTGACGAACCTCCGGCAGATCCACCGGATGTCCGAGCTCATGGGGACACCGCTGCCGCCCGCCGTCGTCGCGCGGCTCGAGGCGGTCAAGGACGACCCCGACGCCGTGCGGGCGGTCGGCGTGGAGATCGCGACCGAGCTGGGGCAGCGCATGCTCGACGAGGGCGCTCCCGGCATCCACTTCATCACCATGAACCGGTCGACGGCGACGCTCGAGGTCTTCGACAACCTGGCGCTCTGAGGTGCAGAACCACTGGTGGGCCGGTCACGAGGATGCCCTGCCCGACGGGCTGGACTGGCTGTCGGCCCGGGAGCAGGCGCGGCTCGAGGGCGTGCGCTTCACCAAGCGACGCACGGAGTACCTCCTGCGCCGGTGGGTCGGCAAGCGGGCCGTGGCGGCCCGGCTCGGCCTGGCGACCGACCGCACGTCGTTGGCCGGCATCGAGGTCCTCAACCGGGTCACGGGCGCGCCGTACGTCTCGATCGGAGGTGCGCCGGCATCGTTGGAGATCTCGCTCTCCGACCGGGCGGGGTGTGCGGTCGCGGTTCTGGGGGCCGCCGGATCAGGGAGTGCGCTCGGGGTCGACCTCGAGGTCGTCGAGTCGCGCAGCCAGGGGTTCGTGACCGACTTCCTGACCCGCGCGGAGCAGGAGTGGGTGACCGGCGAGGCGGCCGAGGACGAGCGGCTCGGGCGGGACGCCGCCGCGAACCTGGTGTGGTCGGCCAAGGAGTCCGCGCTCAAGGTGCTGCGGCTGGGGCTGCGGGCGGACACCCGCTGGGTCGAGGTCGCCGTTGCCCCCCACGCGCGCGACGACGGGTGGGCCCGGCTTACCGCCACCTGGCGCGGCGGAACGGTCCTGCCCGGGTGGTGGCGCCGGGACGGCGTCTTCCTGCTCACCGTCGTGGCGGCCGGCGACCTGGAGCCGCCCGTGGCCCTCGAGGGAGCGGCGGACCTGACCACCGCCAGGCCGGTGCACAGCTGGCTCGGCCGCCCGCTCGTCACCCCACCGGAGCAGCCGCCGGCGTGACATCTGCGGAGCGTTCGGGCATGCGCGCCATGCCCCGTTCCAGCGCGTCCACGATGTAGGGCCGCAGTGTGGAGGCCGCGATGATGCGGTCGACCGACCCCACCCGCAGGGCCCTCTCGATCGTGTGGATCGCGTCGAACTCGTCGGCCACGTCGTGCAGCTTCTCCGACCGCACCTCCTCGACCACCCTGGCCGCCCTGGCGCGGAGGGCTGCGGCGTCGAGGCCGCTCGCCGACGCCGCCTCGGCGCGGGCGCGCTCGACCCGCGGGTCGCGCTCGACGCGTCGTTTCACCTCGCGGGCGAACACCGTTGCAGCGGCGGGGGCCCCGCCGATCACCGACGCGAAGGACCCCTCGACCGCGGCGATCTCCATCGTCTCGGTGAGGGCCTTGGAGAAGACGACGAAGGCGCCGCCGTGGTACCGGGAGACGACGACGAAGACGATGGGCCCGTCGAAGTTCGTCACCGCCCGACCGATCTCGGCGCCGTACTCGAGCTGCCACTGGCGCATCGACTCCGGAGACCCGTCGAACCCGGAGAGGTTGGCGAGCACGACGAGGGGGCGGTTGCCACTGGCCGCGTTGACGGCCCGGGCGACCTTGCGCGAGGACTGGGGGAAGAGCGTCCCGGAGGTCCAGGCGGGGGGCCCGTACGAGGGGACGAAGCCCGTGCGCTGGACAGTGTGCGACTCGATGCCGATGAGACACAACGGGATGCCGCCGACGGTGGCGTCCCAGATGATCGCCGTGTCGGCGTCCTGCCACTGGCGCCACCGCTCGAGGGGCTCGATGTCCTGGTCGGTGACCGCTCGCATCACCGATCGCATGTCGAAGGGCAGCTTGCGCTCCGGGTTGGCGCCCGCGTCGAACACCTCGCCGACCACCGTGAAGCGCGACTCCGACAGCCCCGCGTGCGGGGAGGGCCGCACGTCGCGGTCGACCGGGTCGCTCGTGGGCCTGCGCCGGGGGAAGCGCTCGCCGGGCACCGTGTACGTGAAGTCGTAGTGGCGGAGCAGCAGCGCGCACGCCTCGGGGAAGCTCGGCGCCCAGTACTGGGCCTGCCCGTTCGGGCCCATGATCCGGTCGAAGCCGCCGATGCCCTGGTTGTCGTCGGCCGACACCGCCCCCGAGAAGTCCAGGGCCTGCTTGCCGGTGAGGACCATCGTGCTCGCGGGGGTCATGACGAGGATCCCCTTGGTGTGCATGAGCATTGTTGCCTCGGCGTTCCAGTAGGGCTGGCCGCCGACCGTGATGCCGGTGATGACGATGTTCACCTCGCCGCCCGCCTGGGTGTACTCGATGAGCCTGCGCAGGGTGAGGGCGATCCAGTCCATGTTCTCGGTGCCCGAGTCCATCGCGATGAGCGCCCCCGACGACACGGCGTACCACTCCACGGGGATGCCCCGCTCGAGGGCGAGCGCGAGCGCGGCGTTGACCCGCCGGCACTCGGGCTCGGCCAGGTTGCCGAGGCCCTGGGTGGGGTCGGCGAGGATGGCGACCCGCGTCATCCCGTCGGGATGCACCGGGGTTCGGTTCGTGATCAGGCCGACGACGACGTGGGCGGTGTTGCCCCCCGGCTCCCGGTCGACGGGGACGAGCTCGTCGCCAGCGCCGAGGTCGAGCTCGGCGAAGCTCCCGGGCGGGAAGGGTGACGCGTCGCCCTCGGCGGGGGTGAGCATCCGCACGATCTCGTACGGGTAGGGACTGCCGAAGCGCGCCGCCGTGAGGACCTTCTGCGCGTAGGGCGTCCGTGGCCGCACGGGGTTCGGCCCCGGCTGCTGCATCCGGATCGTCGGCCCGCCGGCACCCAGCCCCTCGAGCACGACGATCCGCTCCGTGAGCACCGGTCGCCCGTGGTCCTCTCCGCCGGGGACGCTGACGTGCAGGACGACCTTCTCCAGGTTGGCACCGCGGGCCAGTCCCTCGTACGTCATGGCGAGGTCGTGCCACTCCTCACGCGGGACGTTCCAGGTCGGCCGCACCAGGATGGCGAGCCGGTTGGGGGCCGGCCGCTCCCGGGAGGGGTAGCGGGCCATCGCGCTGCGCATGGCGGCGAGGGCGGCGAGGCCGCTGCGCCCGAGGCGCGGGTAGGTGACGCGCCCGGTCGCGGGGTCACGGACCCCGGTGAGGTCGCGGACCTCTGCGAGGGCGAAGAGCCGGTGGTCCCGGGAGTTCTCCTTCGCGACACCATCGAAGACGTAGACGTCCTCGGGCGAGGGGAGGCGCGTGAGCTCGAAGTTGGACAACCGCCAGAGGTCCAGGCGCTTGGCGAGCATCGGGTGGAGGTTGCGGTAGATCGTGTCCTCGACGAAGCCGGAGCCCGAGGGGTCCGACCGGAAGGTCACGTGCTGCGTGCGGCCCCGCTCGGGCCCGCCCCCCTCGAGCCACGTGACGGTGAGGTCGATGCGGTGCAGCGGCCGACCGAAGTCACACCCGGTGAGCAGCGTTGCGGCCGCGCGGGCGGTCTCCTCGACCTCCGGTCGCGGGCCGGTGTCCCACAGGACGAGGTCGAGAACCACCGCCCGGTCCCCGGCGAGGTCAGCGAGGTGGTGCGCGATCGCGTGCGACGCCGTCGGGAGGTCCTCCATGGGCAGGTACGCGACGGCGACGTGCAGCGGCAGGCCGTCGCGCTCGTAGTGGGCGTGGACGAGGTCGAGCTCATCGCGCTGATCCACGTCGAGCCCGTGCAGGTCACGCATCCGGTAGAACCGCCGCAGGTGCGTCTCCAGGAGGGAGCGGCGGAAGGCCATCGCGTCGCTGCCGGCATCCGAGCAGGAGTCGAGCCACGCTCCCAGCAGCAGGGGCCGCATGGGCTGGGGGCACCACACGAGCCGGCCGATGCGGTCGGACCGGTCAGGTCCGGTCGGGTCCGCGGCGAGCTGCGCCAGGTGGCCGCGCATCTCCGCCTCGGTCTCGGCCACCACCGTGCTGAGGACCGGCTCGTCGAACCAGTGGTAGAGAACGTCACGGGCGGCGTCCGTCACCGAGGGCTGCCGTCCCTGTGTTGCCCGTACCAGCCGTTCCAGCCGGGCCCGGTCCGCCGGGGTCGCCCTCGTGCGCAGCTCCTCGGCGGAGGTCAGCCGCCGGCCGAGCACCTCGGTGACGAGGTCGGCAAGCTCGGGGACGCGCGAGAAGGACCGGAACAGCCAGAAGGTCGCCCGCTCGAGGGTGTCCCTCTCGGTCGAGCCGTCGACGCCGTATCGGGCGAGCACCCGCTGGAGGCGGCGGCGGTAGCGGGGCGGGAGCCCGGCGCGGTCGGGGTCGAGCCACCGGAGGAACTCGATGACGTACTCCTGGCTGCTCGTCTGGTCGGCGACGTCGGGGTCACCCAGCACGTCGGCCTCCGTGCGGGGCCGGTAGAGGGCACCGATGTCGGCGAAGAGGTCGAGGAACGCGTCCTCGCGGGCGAGCAGGTCGGGGTCGGTCGGGTCGCTGCGCCCGACCCGACGGCGGTAGGCGGGGCGGAGCGCTCCCGTCGACGTCGGGTCCAGGTCGAAGCCGAGCAGGTAGGCCGTGAGGTCGTCGAAGACGTCGGGCGGCGGGGCGTCGTCGTCGAGGACCAGGTCGGCGAGGTCGACCGTCGAGCCGTCGACCGAGCCGGGGAGGTCGGGGAGCAGTGGGGAGGCCTGCGAGGACTTGATCCGCAGCAACGGGTCACCCTGCTCGACCTGCTGGTTGGGCAGGACCACGAGGGCCGTGACGTGGCCGTCGAGCGGGGCGGTGAGGGTGCTGACCATCTTCATCGACTCGAGGCTGGCGACCGGCTGGCCGACGCTCACTCGCTCACCGACCCCCACGAACAGGGAGCTCACGAGGGCGGGGGACGGTGCCCGCACCACGACGCCGTCCTCGCGGGTCACGGTGTGGGCGGCACCGTCGATCTCGAGGCGGATCGCCTCGTCCTCGGTCACCGCGACCACGCGCCGGGTCCGGCCACCGACGAGCACCCGCCGCTCGTACGGGCTCAGCGTGTCCACGAGGACGTCGAACCGGACGCCGCCGTGGACCCGGTAGCGCTCCGGAGCCGTCCGGTCCACCCGCAGGCGGTGTCGGCTCCCGCGGTACCCGAGGTCGATCGCCACTCCGACGCGTTCCGGGTGCTCGGGGCGGCCCCGCTCGGCGCTGGCACGGAACGACCGCTGGACCAGCGTGAGATCGGCCTCGTACACCTCGATCGCGGCCACGACGACGGCAACGGGGTCGTCGTCCGGCACGAGCGCACCGGAGCCGAGCTGCTCGGCGTACCAGTCGGGTGGGGGTGGCCCGGCGACGACCTCGGGCGCACGGAGCACGCCGATGAGGCCGGTGCGGTTGGTCGCCCCGCCGGAGAGCACGACGCTCGTCCGCTCGAGCGCGCGGCGGAGTCGCTGGAGCGCCTGCCCGCGGTCGCGGCCCCACGAGGTCACGGTGGCGAGCACGGGGTCCAGGTCTGCGTCCACGACGTCCCCGGCGCGCAGGCCGGCGTCGACCCGCACCCCGGTCCCCACGGGAGGCGACAGCACCTCGACGCGCCCGCCGGTCGGGGCGTAGCCGCGGTCGGGGTCGTGAGCCAGCAGGCGGCCCTCGATGGTCCATCCCTCGCCCCGCGGTACGGTCGCCGGCAGGGCTCCGCCGAGGTCGGCCTGCAACCGCAGCCGGAGGACGTCGGCACCGGTGCGTTCCTCGACCCCGGCGTGGGTCGCCCGGCCGTCGGTGTCCACCCGGGTGACCACGAACACACCGTCGCCGTCCAGCGCGAAGTGGACGACGGCACCTCCGGTGTAGCTCGCGCGCTCGAGGAGTGCGGATGCCGCCGCCTCCATCGCCGCCGCGGTGTCGTCGGGCACGCCGGTGGCTGGAAGCTCGGCCAGCACCGCCCAGGTATCGCGCACGACCGTCACCTCGCGAAGCCCCAGGGTCCAGACCGTGCCGTGCTCGTCACGCACGGCGTCGACCTCGAGCCGGCGGGCCTGCGCGGAGGACGACCCCGGTGCTGCCAGGGGGACACCCGCAGCAGTCGCGATGGCGGACAGGCCCGTCGGCGTGCCGAGGGCGCGGATGGCGGCCGCGTCGGGCCCGACCACGAGCAGCCCGGCGTGCACGCAGGCCTCGGCGAGCTCGGCCCGGTCGGCACAGGGCACCAGCCCCAGCCAGGCCGCATCCGCCCGGGCCGCGACCAGTGCCGCGACCACGTCGGTCACGGGAACGAGCCCGTCCTCGGGGTTCGGGAGGGCCACCGTCTCGGTTGCCTCGCGTGCCCACCAGGCCCGGGTGCGCGAGACGGTGCTCACCGCGATGGTGCGCAGGCGCTCGCCGGTCTCCGCGCTGGTGAGCGAGCCCGCCGCGGCGATCACCCGCAGGGCGGGCTCACCCCGGTCGACGACGGCGAGCCGTCGCACGCTCCTCACCGCGCGGTCCCGGAGCCGAAGGTCGCCTCCAGGGGACCGCGCTGGTCGTCGGGCACACCTCCCGGCAGTGGCACCGTCGTGTAGCCGTCGAGCCGCACCACGACGCGGCCCTCGGCGTCGACGACTCGGGCGTCGACGTGCCCGTCGTGGGTCTCGGCCTGGGCAACGAGGCGACCGGAGGCGGTCGCCGGGTCGAGCAGCACGCGGACCCGCCCCACCCTCATGGGCAGGGCCAGCCGGTCCTCCCGGGCCGCCTCCCACAGTCCAGCGGTCTGGAAGCACAGCTCCACGAGCCGGGGGGCCAGGGCGAGAGGTGCGTCGGCGGGCGAGCGGTCCTCGGGCAGCGACTCCGGCAGCACGGCCATCGGCCCGTCCCCGTCACGCCACGCCGCCTCGACGACCTGGTAGGCGGGGCCGTGGAAGTAGAAGCGGTAGACCTGCTCCGCCTCGACGAGCGGCTCACGGCGAGCCGTGTCGACGTCGGTGCGCTCCTCCTCGACCGGGCGGGCGGTGAGCCGCACCCGACCGGTGAAGTGCGTCGTGCGCACGGGCTCGTCCGACCCGGGCAGCCGGCGCTCGGCCGTGAGCGTGCACTGCGCGAGCAGGTCGTTCCCACCCTCGGGGTCCGGGCCGGTGACCGCCGAGACGGTGAGGGTCCGGGGCTCGTCGCGGTAGAACTTCACGGGCGCGAGGAAGCCGACGTCCTCGACGCCGCCGACCCGGTGGCCGGCGGGGGCCAGCAGCCCGGCAACTTCCGCGAAGGCCTCCATCCCCATGACGCCGGGCAGGACCGGGATGCCCTCGATACGGTGGTCACGCAGGAAGCCCTGCCGGGCAGGGTCCAGGGTGACCCGGGAGACGATCCCGTCGTGCACCGAGAGGGAGACGTCCCCCACCATCGGGCCGAACGGATGCCGCTCGCGCAGCGCGTCGGTGTCGAGCCCGCCCGTCTCGTGGTACTCGCCGGCCATCATCCCGAGGGCGCCCGCCACGACTACCTCACCGCTGTACGCCGAGGAGGTGAGCTCACGTCGGATCCAGGCGACGCCCGCCTCGGGTGGCAGCATCTGCACCCCGGCCATCTCCATGATCCTCGGGATCGAGCCGCGGGTGGCCATGCCGATACCGCCCCATGCCGTCCAGTCCAGGGCCAGTCCTCGGGTCTCGGGCCGGGTGGCCCGCATCGAGGCGACCACCTTGCAGAGCAGGTCGTTGGCCGCGGCGTAGTCGGTCTGGCCGTTGTTGCCGAACCGGCCTGCGACCGAGGAGAACACGACGACGGCACCCACCTCCATCGTCCGCGCCGCCTGCCAGACGGTGAACCACCCGGTGGTCTTGACGTCGAAGACGAGGTCGAACTCGGCCGGCTCCTTCTCGGGGAGGTTGCGGCTGATCTCGACGCCGGCGGCGTGCAGCAGCACGTCGATGCGCCCGCTCTGCTCGCGGACCTGGGCCATCACCGCAGCGACGGCGGCGGCGTCGGTCAGGTCGACGGGGTAGTAGTACGCCGTCCCACCGGCGGCCTCGACCGCCTCGACGCAGGTCAGGGCGGCCTCCCTGCGCTCGATCTGCGCCACCTCGCGGTCGATCAGCACGGGAGTCGGCTTGTCGCCGCGCTCCTTCATCCGAGCCGCGATGGTTGCCTTGAGCGAGGTCGGGTCGGAGCGGAAGGCCGCGATGTCGGGGTCGGCGGCATCCGGTGCGGGGGTGAGGTCGAGCAGGTGGAAGACCCCACCGGAGGCGGCTGCCAGGTCAGCGGTGATGGCGGACACGATGCTGCCCGCGGCGCCGGTGACGAGGACGACCGAGTCGGATGTCAGCGGCATCCCGTCGTCGGACGCCCCGGCGTCGCCCTCGACGCGCGCCGGGAACGGCTGCTCCAGGAGGGCGATGCCGAACCGTCGGCCGTCGACGCGACCGACCTCGACGCAGCCGGGGTCGCGCAGCGTCTCCTCGACGAGCAGGTCGGCGACGGCGGCGGTCCTGCGGTCGACGGGCAGGTCGACCGCCTTGACCACGGCGTGGGGGCGCTCCTTCTTGTACGACTTGGTGAAGCCGGTCACCGCCCCGCCGAGCGCCGAGGTCGCGCCGCCGGCTCCGTACCCGTGGTACCCACCGAGGCGCGTGGCTGACACCAGGAAGGCGTCGTCCGCCCACACGGCGCGCATCGTCGCGTAGAGCGCCTTGACCCGCCGGCGCAAGGCCTCCTGCCACGTCGGCAGGTCGAGGGTGGCGAGGTCGCCCTCGTCGTCGAGCGCGGCGAGCCAGTAGACACCGGCGATCGGACCGTCGGCCCGCCACCCGGCCAGGTGCGAGTGCACCTCGTCGGTGGAGGTGCCGGCGTCCAGCTCGAGCGGGATGGCTCCGGCCTTGCGCAGCCGCTTCACCAGCGCGTCGGCGACCCCGCCCTCGTCGCGCATGACGACGACGCGGGCATCACGCAGGGTCACCCCGGTCGGCAGGCAGTGGTCCGCGGGCGGGCGAAGCGACGGCGTGGGGGTGCGCCGGGGGAGCGCGTCCACCGCGTCGAGGTCGCCGACCACGGTGTGGGCCACGACAGCGGATGCCGTCGTCGTGGCGTCGGTGGGCCGGGTGCCGGCCGGGTGCGCCGTCGCCTTCGCCGACTCGCCGAGCCTGCCGCGGACCCAGGCGGCGACGTGGGTCAGGGTGGGGAACTCGCGGAGCTGGAGGGTGTCGTCGCGCTCGAGGTCCCACTGGGCGCGGACGGCCGCGAAGACCTCGGCCTGCTTGACCGTGTCGACGCCGAGGTCGGCCTCGAGGTCGAGGTCGGGGTCGAGCAGGTCGGCCGGGTAGCCGGTCATCTCGGCGACGATCTCCGTGACCGTCGCCAGCACGGCGTCTCCCGCCGGGTCGGCGGCCACCGGCTCGGGGGCCGTCCTCGTGGTCACTGCCGCGGCGGGTACACCGGGTGCGACGGGGTCGGGGACCCCGAGCTTGCCCCTGACCCAGGCAGCGACGTGGTTCAGGGTGGGGAACTCGCGGAGCTGGAGGGTGTCGTCGCGCTCGAGGTCCCACTGGGCGCGGACGGCCGCGAAGACCTCCGCCTGCTTGACCGTGTCGACGCCGAGGTCGGCCTCCAGGTCGAGCTCGGGGTCGAGCAGGTCGGCCGGGTAGCCGGTCATCTCGGCCACGATGGCGGTGACGGTGTCGAGGATCGCGTCGCCCGTCGCCGTCGCAGCAGAGGTGCCGGATGCCGGGGCGTCGGCGGAGGGGTCGGGCACCGAGGCGCCGTCAGCAGTGACAGGCGCAGCGGTGAGCGGCGCGGCACTGACGGCCGCAGCGCTGACGGGCGCTGGCGCTGCAACGCCGAGCCGACTCCTGACCCAGGCGGCGACGTGGTTCAGGGTCGGGAACTCGCGCAGCTGGAGGGTGTCGTCGCGGACGAGGTCCCACTGGGCGCGCACCGCGGCGAAGACCTCGGCCTGCTTGACCGTGTCGATGCCCAGGTCGGCCTCGAGGTCGAGGTCCGGCCCGACGAGATCGGCCGGGTAGCCGGTCATCTCGGCCACGATCTGGGTGACCGTGGCGAGGATCGGGTCGTCGCCCTCACCGAACGGCCGGGGTGAGGGGGAGAGCACGGGGGCGGCCGACGCCGAGGAGGTGACGGCCACGACCCCGAGACGCCCTCGCACCCAGCCGGCGACGTGGTTCAGCGTGGGGAAGTCCCGCAGGCGCAGGGTGTCGTCGCGCTCCAGGCCCCACCGCTCACGGACGGCGGCGAAGACCTCCGCCTGCTTGACGGTGTCGACCCCGAGGTCGGCCTCGAGGTCGAGGTCGGGGTCGAGCAGGTCCGCGGGGTACCCCGTCATCTCGGCCACGATGCCGGTGACGGTCTCCAGCACGTCGTCCCCAACGGGCCCCGCCGGCTCGGCCGGCTCGGCCGACCGGGCTGGGGCAGCCGCGGTGGCTGCTGGGCCGGCCGCCGGGCTCGTCACTGCAGCGGGGGGAGTGGGCACCCCTGCGGGCGCCGCCGGCGAGCCGCCCTCGGACGGCGGCGCGGTCGCGATCGGCGCGCCCATCGGCGCAGTCGCGGCGGCGGGAGCGGTGAACCCCCGTGTCGGCGCCAGGCGGTCGGCATACGGCACCGGGACGTGCCCGGAGCGCTCGACCGGGATGGTGGCCGGACCCGCATCCACGACGCGCAGGCGTCGGTGGTCGACCTCGAGCCGGCTGCCGGTCTGACCGGCGAGCCGGTCCAGCCACCGCTGCCAGGCCGGCTGGTCGACGACCCGGTAGGCGTAGCCGAGCTCGTCGGGCGCGCGACGCCGGCCGTCGGGCACCGGGGTCCACCGCAGCAGGGACATGGCGATCTGCGACCCGAAGCCGGCAGCGAGGCGCAGCGCGTACTCGACCGGGTACGACCCACCCGAGGAGAGGTTGAGGGCGCCGAGGTCGGGGTCGAGCTCCTGGTAGTTCGGGACCGGGGGCACGATCCCGGTCTCGAGGGCCTTGAGCGCCACGACGTCCTCGATGCCGGCGCCCATGGCGTGGCCGGTGAACCCCTTGGTGTTCGTGATCACGATCTGGTCGGCGGCCGGCCCGAAGACCCGCCGGAGGGCGTTGACTTCCGCGGCCGCGCTGCCTCCGCGGGCCGGGGTGTACGTCTCGTGCGAGACGAACATCGTGCGGGATGCGATCTCGCGGCGGTCGACGCCGCGCCCCTCGGCCTCGCGGACCAGTGCCTCCATGACGTCGCAGATGTGCTGGACGTCGAGCCGGGAGCCGTGGAAAGCGCTATTCGCCGTGACGGTCGCAAGTGCCTCTGCGATGGGCTGGATGCCACGCTCGCGAGCGGCATCCGCGGACTCCACGACGAAGGCGGCGGCCCCCGCGCCGACGATCATCCCGTGGCGACGTCGGTCGAACGGGGTGGCGGCGTCCTCGACGCGCTCGTCGGTGGCAGCGGCCCCGGAGGCGAGGAACCCGGCGGTGACCCACGGCAGCAGGTGCTCACCGGTTGCGTCGTCGGCGGAGACGACGACGACCCGCCGGCAGCGGCCGGCCCGGATCCAGTCCTCGGCCAGCGAGAGGGCCTGGGTGGCGCTGGCACACGCCGCGTTGACCTGCGTGTTCGGGCCGCGGGCGCCGACGATCTCGGCGAACTGGGAGTGGCCCATCGACAGCGCTCGGAACAGGAAGCGCCGGTCGAACCGGTAGGGCTCGCGCTCGAGGGTGTCTCGCAGCTCGCGCACGAGGGTCTCGACCTCGCGGGTCGCCGGGTCGTCGTCGCTCAGCCGGGCCCGGAGGCCCTCGAGGGCCAGCAGCCCCTCGCGGCGGGCGCGGTCGGTGGCGTAACCCTCCACGGCCTCGGCGAACCGGTCGTAGCCGGGGAAGGCAGAGGCGAAGATGACGCCGGTCTCGTCGCGCAGCGCCTCGGGCAGTCCCCAGCGGTCGGGCAGCTGGGTGCCCAGCGTCGTGGTCTTGTAGCTCATGACGAGTGGGATGCCGGCGTCGCGCATGGCGTCGAACCCGGCACCGAGCGCCATCCGGGTGGTCGTGTCGAGGGCCTCGTCGCGGGCCCGGTCGACGCCGAACTGCTCCACGACGTCGAGCGGGGCGTGCACCCCCGCGAGCTTGATGACGTCCTGCGGGTCGTCGATCGTCGCGAACCTGCCGCCCCCCGAGGTGGCGTCCTTGACGAGCCGGGTGATCCGCATGTCGACCATCCGCCGGCGGGTCTCCTCGCTCAGGACGCCGATGAAGTTCTGCCCGGCGAGGATCCGCCCGACGTTGTCGTCGGCGAAGGTCTGCTCCGTACCGGGGAGCCCGAGCGCCGCGCCGGTGATGACGACGGGTTCGACAGCGGGTGCGCCCGCTGCGGGGGACGGCTCCGGCTCGGGTCCGGGCTGCGGTGCGGCAGTGGACGCCTGGGAGGGGGAACCGCTTCCGGCATACAGGTGCATGCCCTTCTCGAGGACGTCGGCGAAGAGCAGGCCCAGTTCCCGGATCGTGGGCTCGTCGGGGGTGGTCCGCACCTGCGGTGCGCTGGTCATGGTCGTCCCATCGGTCGTGGTGGTATCGCTGGTGGTGGTGGTCCCGCTCGTCGCGGACGCCCTGTCGCCGGTGCCCGGCACGCCCCCGAGGGGCACGGCGGGGATGTCGTGACGGTCCAGGCCGATGCCGGCCGCGTACAGCCCGCAGAGGGCCTGGTTGAACGCCTCGTCGTCGCCGACCTTCGGGTGGTTGGTGAACAGCGCGACGACGTCGTCGTGCTCGGAGCCGAGCACGTCCTCGACGAACCCGTGCAACGCCTTCTTCGGACCGACCTCGACGAAGACCCGGGCACCCGCGGCGTACAGGGTCTGCAGGCCCTTGACGAACTGGACTGGTGAGGCGATCTGCCTCCCGGCGTACTCGAGGACCGTCTCGGCCGTGGCGCCGGCCGGGTAGAAGTCACCCGTGACGTTGGCGACGACCGGTGAGGTCGGTGGCCGCAGGTCGAGCCGCCGCAGGGCGTCGACGAACGGCCCGGACGCCGGCGCGACGATCGAGGTGTGGAACGCGTGGCTGACCGGGATCCGGGTGGCCGTGTACCCCTCGGCGCTGAAGCGCTCGATGATGCGCTCGACCGCGTCGGTGGCCCCGCCGACGACGGCCTGGCTGGTGCTGTTGATGTTGGCGATGACGACGTACCCGTCGGTCTGGTCGACGATCCGCTGGATCTCGGCCATGGGCGCGAACACGGCGGCCATGGCGCCGTTGTCCTCGACGGACACCTTGGTCATCTCACGACCACGCGCGCTGACCGCCTCGAGGGCGCTGTCGAGCGTGAGGGCCCCGGCGGCGACGAGCGCGCCGTACTCACCCAGGCTGTGCCCCATGACCATGTCCGGCCAGATGCCGTACGCGGCCAGGAGGCGCGTCAGGGCGATGTCGGCGGCCAGCACGGCGGGCTGGGTGATCTCGGTCTGCATCAGCTGCGAGGTGAGGGTCCTCACCGCCGCCGGGTCGTCGCCGTCGATGAAGATGAACGAGCTGAGGGGGCGGCCCAGCAACGGGGTCATCACCCGGTCCGCCTCGTCGAAGGTGGCCTTGACCACGGGCTCCTCCGACGCCAGGGACTTGAGCATGTTGACGTACTGGGATCCCTGGCCGGTGTAGAGGAACGCCACCGGAGGGGCGGCGCCGCGGCCGACGAAGATCCCCTGCGAGCGCAGCAGGCGAAAGGCGGCGGGGTTGCCCGAGGCGAACGCGTTCTCGAGCTTGGTGAGCTTCGTGGTGAGGTCAGCGGCGTCAGCGTGGTCGACGCCGACCCGCACGGCGGCACCGGCCAGACTCGGGTCCGGGGCGGTGCGCGGGGGCGCGACGCCGGTGCGGGCCTGGGCGAGTGCGGTCCGGACCTGGGCGACGACCTCGGCGTCGTCGCGCCCGCCGAGGACCAGGGCGCCCCGCAGCGGCGCCTTCGCCGCGCTCGCCGCGGCTCGCCGGGCTCGCCGGGCTCGCCGGGCTCGGGACGTGCGCGGACGCCGCGGCCCGGACCTCGGTGGAGGCGAAGCTCCGCGCCGGTGGGCGGTGCCGGCCGGGAACGTGCTCCTCGACGACGACGTGGAAGTTGGTGCCGCCGAACCCGAAGGCGCTCACGCCACCTCGGCGCACGTCGTTCGCCGGTTGCGCCCACGGTCGCAGCTCCTCGTTGACGGCGAACGGGATGGTGTCCCAGTCGACGTTGGGGTTGGGGTTGCGATAGTTCAGGCTGGGCGGCAGCTGCTTGGCGTGCAACGAGCGCACCATCTTGAACAGCCCTGCGGAGCCGGCGGCGGCCTTGAGGTGGCCGATGTTCGACTTCACCGAGCCGAGCGCGATCGACCGCGGGGCGGCCCCGGCGGCGCCGAACACGCCGGTGAGGCTGGCCAGTTCCGAGGCGTCGCCCACGCGGGTCGAGGTGCCGTGGGCCTCCACGGCCCCTGCCGTGGCGGGGTCGACACCGGCGCGCTCCCAGGCGCGCTCGACCGCCATCTGCTGCCCCACCGGGTTGGGCGCGGTGATGCCCTTGCCCTTGCCGTCGGAGGAGCCGCCCACCCCGAGGATGACGGCGTAGACCCGGTCCCCGTCCCGCTCGGCGTCCTCCAGACGCTTGAGCACGAACAGGGCGGCGCCCTCACCCATGACGAACCCGTCGGCCCCGGCGTCGAAGGGCCGGGTGCCGGTGGCCGACAGCGCGCCGATCTTGCAGAACTTGACGAACGCGTCCACGCCCATGTTGCGGTCGATACCGCCGGTGACCACGGCGTCGAACTGGTGGTCGGCCAGACCGGTGACGGCCGCGTTGAGCGCTGCCAGGCCGGAGGCGCAGGCGGCGTCGGTCGTGAAGTTCATCCCGCGCAGGTTGAACAGGTTCGCGACGCGACCTGCGATGACGTTTGCCAGCTCGCCGGGCATGGTGTCCTCGGTGATGCTGAAGACGTTGTCGAGGTAGCCACGGCGGGTCTCCTCCACGATCCTCGCGCGGGTCTCGGGGGCGAGGGTGGCGAGGGTGGCCGACTCCTCGAGCCGACGCAGCATCTCCGGGAACCGGATCCGCATGCTCGACTGGTAGTGCTTCTCGCCGCCGATCGCGTTGCCGACGATGACCGCGACGCGGTCGCCGTCGACCGGCCAGCCGGGCCACCCGGCATCCGTGAGGGCCGCCCGGGCCGCGGAGATCGCCCAGCGCTGGCCCTCGTCCATCTGGGCCGCGACCATCGGGGGCACCGGAAGCCGCCAGGCGATCGGGTCCCAGTCGAAGTCGCGCACCCAGCCGCCGATCGCGCTGTAGGTCATGTCCGGGACGCTGCGGTCCTCGCAGTAGTAGAGCGACCGGTCCCAGCGGTCGTCCGGCGTCGGCGAGATGGAGTACCTACCGCCGGTGATGTTGTCCCAGAAGGCGTCACTGCTCGGAGCGTCCGGCATGATCGCCGACATTCCGACGACGGCGACGGGGTGGGTCTCGTGGTGCCTCATGGTGGTGTCCGAATCGGTTCGTGTGTCGCGGGTGGTGTGCGGTGGTGGTCAGGCCGGGACGCGGTCGTACAGGTGGTCGGCGACGCGGTCCATGTCGGCGAGCAGGCCGGCCTGGGCTGCACGGATGGCGTCGGTGGGGATGCCGGCCAGGCCGGCGAGGACGGGGCTGTCCGGGTCCAGCGCTCCGGCGACCCAGCGCGAGCCGTCGAGGGCGACCTTCTGCGCCACCTCACGTGCGTAGACCCGGGACATGGCGGCGAGCGCCTCGCCTGTGAAGCGGGTCGGTGACTTCTCGAAGCGCCGGCCGTCCATCGCTCGGTCGGCGGCGCGGGAGAACACGACGGCCGTCTCGGTGGCGGCGACCAGCTCGCCGATGCGGAAGAGGACGTGCTGGTTGCGGGTTAGCCGCCCGACCCGGCAGCAGTCGAGCACGACCGCCAGCGACTGCGCGGCGAGGCCCGCGGCGCCGGCGCCGACGTCCGGGTTCACGCCGTGCAGAGTGCTCATCTCGGCGGCCAGGTCGGCGTAGTACCGACCGCTCGACTTCAGGTGCTCCTGCCACCGGCCCCGGGCGATGGTCATCTCCATGATCTCGGAGGTGCCCTCGTAGATCGTCGTGATCCGGACGTCGCGGCGGATCTTCTCCACGACGTACGGGCGCGTGTAGCCGTAGCCTCCGTGCGCCTGGATCGCGGCGTCCGCCGCGGCGTTCCCGGCCTCGGTGGCCAGGTACTTGGCGATGGCGCCCTCGGTGTTCATCGCGCCGTTGTCGCCGAGTCCGCGGTCGAGCCGGTCCGCGGTGTCCTCCATGAAGGCGCGGGCTGCCTCGAGGCGGACGGCGTGCGGCACGATCAGCTTGTGCGTGAACCCCTGCTTCTCGCTGAGCGGGCCGCCGCCCTGCACCCGCTCCGTGGAGTAGGCGATGGCGCGGTCGAGGGCCTCCCAGCCGCCGCCGAGTCCGAACGCCGCGACCATGAGGCGGGTGTAGCCGAAGACCTGCTGGGCCTGCACCAGCCCCAGCCCGCCCCGGCTGCCGACGAGGTTGCCGGCGGGGACCTCGACGTCGTCGAGGAACAGCGAGGCGGTGTTCGACAGCCGGATGCCGTGCTTGTCCTCCGGGGTGCCGGTGGCGAACCCGGGGGTGTCCCGGGCGACGACGAACCAGGTGGGGCCCTCGGGGGTGGCGGCGAGGATGGTGCAGTAGTCCGCGATGGAGCCGTTGGAGATCCACTGCTTGCGGCCGTTGAGCCGGTAGGCCGTCACCGCTCCACCGTCGTCGGTCACCGGGGTGGCCGTGGTCGTCATGGCGGCGAGGTCTGAGCCGGCATCCGGCTCGGTGGCCCCGTAGGCGAAGACGACTCCTTTCTCGGCGATGGCACCGAGCCACCGCTCCTTCTGCTCCTCCGTCGCCCCCACGACGATGGGGTCGGAGCCGAGGAACGTCGCGAACACCGCGGTGGCGAGGCCGATGTCCTTGCGTGCCATCGCCTCGCAGACCCGGTAGGAGTCGAAGGCCCCGCCGTCCATCCCCCCGTACTGCTCGGGGATGAAGACGAGCTGGACCCCGAGGGTCATGGGGTCCGACATGGCCCGGACGATGTCCTCGGGGCAGCGGTCCTCGTGGTCGAGCTCGAGCTGGAGGTCGGGGGAGAGCGATGCATCGACGAAGTCGGTGAGCGCCTCCAGCATGAGGTTCAGGCTCGGCAGGTCGAGCCCCGCTCCGCCGAAGTGGCCCGTCGCCTCCGTGGCGGTGGTGGCGGTGTCGGTCATGGTGGTCCTCACTGTTCGGAGGTCGGGGTGCTGGCGGCTCCGGCTGGGGCGGCGTCGTCGAGGTCGGGTCGGACCGAGCGCAGGAGCACCTCGGCGATGTCGAGCACCTCGACCGAGTCGTCGGCCGCACCCTCGACCCGGCGCTGGGCGACACCGTCGCTGAGCATGGTCACGCAGAACGGGCAGGCCGCGGTGACGAGGTCGGGCGAGAGGGCCAGGGCCTCGTCCGTGCGGTTGAGGTTGATCCGCGTGCCGAGGTCCTCGTCCATCCACATCCGCGCGCCACCTGCCCCGCAGCAGAACGACCGCTCCCGGGTCCGTGGCATCTCGGTGAGGGTGAGGCCGGGGACCGCGCCGAGCACCTCGCGGGGAGCGGCGAACACCCGGTTGTGCCGGCCGAGGTAGCACGGGTCGTGGTAGGTGACCGACGTGGCCACCGGAGCCACGGGCACGATCCGCCGCTGCGTGACGAGCGAGGAGAGCAGCGTCGTGTGGTGGATCACCTCGTAGTGACCGCCCACCTGCGGGTACTCGTTGCGCAGCGTGTTGAAGCAGTGCGCGCAGGTCACGACGATGCGCGTGGCCCCCGCCGCATTGAGCACCTCGACGTTCTGCTGCGCCAGCATCTGGAACAGGTACTCGTGCCCCATGCGTCGCGCCGGGTCACCGGTGCAGGACTCGGCGTCGCCGAGCACCATGAACTCGACGCCGGCCTCGTGCAGCAGGGTGGCCACGGCCCTGGCGGTCCGCTGGGCTCCCTCGTCGAGCGCGCCGGCGCAGCCGACCCAGTACAGGTACTCGACGTCGTCGGGGATCGTCGTCCCGCCGTCCGCGCCGAGCACCCTCACCTCGAAGTCCAGTGGCTCGGCCCACTCCAGGCGACGGGACACCCCCCGCCCCCAGGGGTCGGCCGCGTGCTCGAGGTTGCTCAGCATGATGCCGGCCTCCTCCGGGAAGGCGGACTCCATGAGCACCTGGTAGCGGCGCATGTCGACGATGTGGTCCACGTGCTCGATGTCGACGGGGCACTGCTCGACGCACGCACCGCACGTCGTGCACGACCAGAGCACGTCCGCATCGAGAACGGCATCCGGGCCGTGCGGGGTGTACGCCGTGAGCGGCGCGTCCGCGGCATAGCCCGTCTGGCCGACGAGGGGCACCTCCGCGACGGCCTGCCGCTGCGGGTCGAGGCCGCCGCGGGCCTCCTCGGCCGCGGTCAGCCACGGCCCCTTCGCCAGGGCGTGGTCGCGCAGCGTCATCACGAGCAGCTTGGGCGAGAGCGGCTTGTCGGTGTTCCACGCCGGGCACTGGCTCTGGCATCGGCCGCACTCGGTGCAGGTGCCGAAGTCGAGCAGCCCCTTCCACGTGAAGTCCTCGACCTTGCCGACCCCCATGAGGTCGTCCTCGCCGGGGTCCTCGAAGTCGACCGCCTTCCCGTCGGAGTGGACGGGCAGGAGCGCGCCGAGGGCGCGGGGGCGCCGGGCCAGGGCGACGTTGGGCAGCGAGAGCAGGATGTGCAGGTGCTTGCTGTAGGTCACGAAAACGGTGAACCCGAGGAGCACGCCGAGGGCCAGGAGCAGGGCGACCGTCTCGATGACCTCGTTGGCGGTGTCCCCCAGCGGTTCGAGCAGCGTGGCGATCCACTGCGAGACGAACGCGCCGCGGAGGAAGGGCACGTTGTCGGTGGTGTTCACGTCCTGCGCGTTGATCTGGGCGCCTCTGGCCAGCATGAGGGTCCACACGACGTTGACGATCATGAACAGCGTGAACCAGGCCGCTCCGAGGTGGGAGCCGAAGAAGCGCGAGGAGCGGCCGTGCTCGGAGGGTGACTCGCGCAACCGGATGACCGTGAAGGCCGCGACCGCGAGGAGGCAGAGGACGGCGAAGAGGTCCTCGACGAAGCCGAGGGCCGGCCAGTTGCCGATGACGGGGATGTGGAACGTGGGGGAGAAGAGCGCCCCGTACCCCTCGACGATGGTCAGGACGAGGACGATGAACCCCCAGAACACGGCGAGGTGCGCCAGCCCGGGAGCGGTCCACGTGAGCAGCTTGCGCTGGGCCGCGACCTCGACGACCTCGGCGCGGGCGATGTCACCGGTCCTCCCCACGCGGCCGGGTTCGACTGGCTGGGCCGAGGCGCCGATGCGGTAGAGGTGGAGCAGGCGGGCGCCGGCGATCCCCAGCAGCACGATGGTCATGCCCAGGCCGAGGACCAGCTTGACGATCGCCATTGATCACTCCTTGCGGTGCGCCCCCCGTTGGCCGGGGGCCAGGTCAGGTTCGCCGCTTGCCGACCTCGTCGACGAGGGCCGGGAGGACGGTGTGGAGGTCGCCGACGACGCCGAAGTCCGCGATCGAGAAGATGGGGGCCTTGGGGTCCTTGTTGACCGCCACGATGGTCTTGCTCGACTGCATGCCCGCCCGGTGCTGGATCGCCCCGGAGACCCCGGCGGCGAGGTACAGGCTCGGCGCCACCGTCTTGCCGGTCTGCCCGATCTGGAGGTCGTGAGGAGCCCAGTGCAGGTCACTCACCGCACGAGTCACGCCAACTGCTCCACCGAGCGCGTCGGCCAGCGCCTCGATGACGTCGAGACCGGCCTCGGAGCCCACTCCTCGGCCGCCGGCGACGATGACGGTGGCGTCGGCGAGGTCCGGGCGAGCGCTCGAGCCCTTCGGGGTGCGGCTGGTCACGGTGGCGCCGCGGGCACGGTCGCTGAACTCGACGTCGACGTTCTCCACCCTGGGTTGTGCCGGGGCCGCCTCGGCCGCAACCGCGTTGGGCATCACCGTGACGACCGGGATGCCGCGGACGACCTCGGACACGACGTGGAAGGAGCCGGCGACGACCGACTGCGTCGTCCGCACCACCCCGTCCTGCGCGACGACGTCCACCGCGTCGGTGACCAGCCCGCTGTCGAGGCGGACTGCAACCCGTGCCGCGACGTCCTTTCCCTCTGGCCCCGACGTGACGAGCACGGCGGCCGGCTGGACGCGTCGGGCGAGGCTGACGACGACCTCGGCCTTGGGCAGGGAGAGGAACTGGTCGATCTCGGGCGCCGCGACGGCATACACGGTCGTCGCTCCGTACTCGCCGAGCCGGGCGACCACGGCGTCGGTCGCCTCGCCGCACACGACTGCGCTCGGCTCGCCCAGACGACGGGCGACGGTGAGCAGCTCGAGGGTTGCCTTGCGCACGCCCTTCGGGGTGAGCTCGGTGAGGACGAGGATCTCGGACACGGTGGTCTCCTACCGGTGGGCGGGCGCGAGGGAGCACGCGGGTCGGGCGGCTGGGCGGGCGGCTGGGTGGCCGAGCGGCGGGAAGGTGCCGGGCGGCGCACTCACAGCGCGCCGCGAGCCACGAGGAAGTCGGCGAGCTGGGCGGCACCGGTGCCGTCGTCCACGACGACGGTGCCGGCGGCGCGCGCCGGCGCGGGTGAGACGTCGACGACGCGGGTGGCGGCGGCGGCGAGCCCGACGGAGCCGGGCTCCACCCCGATGTCCGCCAGCGAGAGCCTCTCGATGGGCTTCTTCTTCGCCATCATGATGGCGCGGAAGGCCGGGTAGCGGGCCTCGCCGGTCTGGTCGGTGATCGACACGACCGCCGGAAGCCCGGTGCTGACCTGCTCCGTGGCGGTGTCGCTCTCGCGGGTGATGGACACCGTCGTGCCGTCGACCGACAGCGCGCCGGCGAAGGTCGCCTGGTTGACGTCGAGGCGCTCGGCCACCATCGAGGGGACGACCGACATCTCGGCGTCGGTCGAGGCCATCCCGGCCAGCACGAGGTCGAAGCCGAGGTGCTCGAGGGCTCGCGCGAGGACGAGTGAGGTGGCGAGCGAGTCTGACCCGTGGATGGCGTCGTCGACGACGTGCACGCCCCTGTCGCCCCCGATCGCCAGCGCCTTGAGCAGCCCGTCCTTGGCCGGCTCGGGGCCCACGGTCAGGTAGGTGATCTCGGCGTCGAGCCCTCCCTCGACGAGGCGGACGGCCTGCTCGACCGCGTACTCGTCCAGCTCGGAGAGCCGCCCGGCGACCGCGCCGCGGTCAAGGGTGTGGTCGGCCGAGAACGACCAGACGGCCGTCGGTTCGGGAACGTGTTTCACCAACACGACGATCTTCATCCGTGCCTGCCCTTCGCTGCCAGGCGCCGGGCGGGTGAGCGCCCTGCGCGGGCTTGCTCTTGGGTTCGACGCTACCCGCGATCTCCCTCGGCCGCGTCCCCGATCGGGGGTTGGGGAGAGTCGCGTTCGCCACTAAATGTCGAACCCGCCGGTAACATCACGCGGCCCGCCGGGTGCGGTGGGTGAGCCTGCGACCTCCGTCAGGCGACGTCCATGGGGTGGCCGCCGGTGATCCGGATGAGCTCGTCGTAGGTCGTCGCGAAGACCGAGTGGCTGTGCCCGGCCGCGGCCCACACGGTGTCGTAGCGCCCGAGCGTGACGTCGATGATGGTGCGGATGGGGTGGGGGTGCCCCACCGGCGCGACGCCTCCGATGGCGAAGCCGGTCTGGGCGCGCACGTAGTCGGGGTCGGCCTGCTCGACCGAGGCCAGCCCGGCGAGGTCCGCCACCTTGTCGACGTCGACGCGGTGTGCGCCGGAGGCCAGGACGAGGAGCGGCAGGGTGGCACCCTCGTGGGTCGTCGCGACGAAGACCAGGCTGTTGGCGATCTCGGCGGGGGACACCCCCAGCGCCTCGGCGGCGGCGCGGGCGGTGCGCACCGCGTCGGGCAGGTGGCGCACCTCGGGGGTGATGTGGTGGAGGGCGAGCGACGCCAGGACGGCCGAGACGCCGGGGTGGCCGGAGAGGTCGCGCAACGGCACCGGGTCGCCCGGCTCGGGGGTCATCCGACCAGCGTAGTGACGGTGCTCCCCGGCGGCGTGACCGTCGAGTCGACGCGCTGGATGCCGTCGCGCAGTGTCCCGTGGTCCCACCTTCCGCGTCGTCACCGTGACGGCGCGGAAAGCTCCACCATGGCGCGGAAGCTTCCGCGTCTCTGCAGAAGAACCGCGTCACCGTGACGGCGCAGATGTTCCGGTTCGTCGGGATGCCGGGTGGGCGGGTCGAGGGGTGGCCTCACGGGGGTCGCTGCGGCGTCGTCCGTGCCTCCTGCGGCGTGTCCGGGATCGCTTGCGGCGTGTCGCGGGCGGCGAGCGCACCGGGCTTGACGCGGTGTCGGGACTCGGGGTTACAGTGATGGCATCGAACAGGTGTTCGACAAGAAGTCCAACGGTCTCGTCGTCCCGACGGCTCCTCCAAGGGGCCGGTCGGCGATCCCGTCCTGCCACCGGAGGTGCCCGTGACGCGTCGCTACCAGGAACCCGTCGTCGTCGGGCGCACCGCCGGCACCGGGCCCGGCTCCGCCGCCGACATCCGGCCCGGCTCCGCCGGTGACGGGGGCGCGGGTCCGGGTGCCCACACCGCCGTCGACGGCCCCCGCGACTTCGTGTGGCGCGGCCGTCGCTACACCGTGTGCGCCGTCCTGGCCTCCTGGCAGGAGCGGCGGGCGTGGTGGCGGGAGGTGGGCGATGCCCCCACCGCGCCCGGCCTGCCCAGCCCCGGCCGCCGGGTCTGGCGGGTCGAGGCCCGCCCGCCGTCCGGGACGGCCGGGGTCTTCGACCTCGGCCGCGACGACGACCACTGGCTCCTCCTTCGAGCCCACGACTGACCGGAGTTCCCCCATGAGCCACGCCGCGATCACCCTCGACCTCCTCGACCGCTCCCGTGAGTCGCTGACCAGCGGGTACGCCGCATCGGTCGCGTCCGTGCGCTATCTCGCCGCCTCCCTCGCCGCACTGCGGGCCGCGGCCGCGATCGTCGCCGCGCGCGCCGCGACCTCCCCGGGTTCCGGGCCGGTCCCCGGCAGCGACGGGCCCCACGACGTGTGGGCGCTCACGGCGCTGGCCGCTCCCGAGCTCACCGAGTGGGCCGGGCGGTTCGCCGCGGTGACGGGGCAACGGGTCGGGGTCGAGACCGGTCTGGTCCGGGTCACCGCACGCGAGGCCGACGACCTGCTGCGCGACGCCGAGACCTTCGTCGACCTCGCGGCCGACCGCCTCGGGGTGCCTCCGGTCTCCCGACCGCGTCGGCTGGTCCCCGTCCGCTCCGCCTGAGGAACCGGCGCATGGACGGGTTCGCCCACCTCCACGTCGCCTCGGGGTTCTCGATGCGCTACGGCGCCTCGATGCCCGAGGACCTCGTCGAGCGCGCCGCCGCCCACGGCCAGCGAGCCCTCGCGCTCACCGACCGTGACGGCCTCTACGGGGCGGTCCGCTTCGCGACGGCCTGCGGGCGGGCCGGCATCGCCCCGGTCCTCGGCGTCGACCTCGCCGTCGAGACGGCCCCGCAGGCAGCGCTCGGGGCGGTCGGGACGGGGGAGGATGCCGGGTCACGGCGCCCGCGCACCCCGGTCCGGGGCGGAGCGATCGTCGACCCCCGCCGACCACGGGTCACCGTGCTCGCCCGCGGCCGGGGTGGCGGCACCGCGCCGGGGGTCGGGTGGGCGGCGCTGTGCCGCCTCGTCACGCAGACCCACCTGTGCGGGGAGCGCGGCGTCCCCGTGACGACGCCAGACCTCCTCGCCCGGTGGTCACACCCCGACTCCGGGCGATGTGCACCCGGTTCTCGCAGCATCCGGGCCGGTGCCGACGTGCCGACGTCGCACGAGTCCGGGGCAGGCGTCTCGGGGGACCGGGACCCGGGGCCGAGCAGGCTGCTCGTCCTCCTCGGGCCCGACTCCGACGTCGGGCGCGCCGCGCTCGCCGGTCGCCGGGACCGGGCCCGACACCTCCTCACGGCCTGGCAGGCGCTGCTGCCCCGTGACGGCCTCGCCGTCGAGGTCGTCCTGCACGGTGGCCCCGACGGCACCCCCGGATGCCGGTCGCACGCGGCGCGCCTGCTCGCCCTCGCCGACGCCGCCGGCATCCCCGCCGTGCTCACCGCGGCGGTGCGCCACGCCGAGCCCGACCAGGTGCGCACCGTCGACCTCCTCGACGCCGCCCGGCGGCTCGTCGTCCTGGACTCCCGTCACCTCGACCGGGTCACCGACGCCGGGCACCTCGCGAGCACCGCGGCGATGCACGCGACCGCGCTCGAGGTCACCGGTGGCGACTCGGCCCGTGCCGACCGGCTCGTCGCGATGACCGCCCTGGTCGCCGACGAGTGCACCCAGGAGCCGCGCCACGACCTCGGCATCGGGGCGGTCCACCTTCCCGAGGCCGAGGTGCTCGGCATCCCGCCCGGCACCGACCCGATGGCGGTCCTCGCGCAGCGCTGCCGGGCAGCCGTCGGGTGGCGCTACCCCGGCGCCGGCGAGGCGGAGCGAGAGGTGGTGCTGACCCGGCTCGACGAGGAGCTCGCGGTCATCGACACCCTGGGCTACCCCACCTACTTCCTCACCGTCGCCGAGGTCACCGACCTCATCCGCGAGCGCGGGGTCCGGGTGGCGGCCCGCGGGTCGGGCGCCGGCAGCCTCGTCAACCACCTCCTCGGGATCAGTGGGGTCGACCCCATCCGCCACCGCCTCCTCATGGAGCGGTTCTGCTCCCCGCTGCGCGCCGAGCTGCCCGACATCGACGTCGACGTCGAGTCGGCCCGGCGCACCGAGATCTACGAGGCCGTCCTCGAGCGCTTCGGGGGCGAGCGGGTCACCTGCGTCTCGATGATGGACACCTACAAGGTCCGCCACGCGGTGCGTGACGTCGGTGCGGCGCTCGGCTTGCCGCCGGTCGAGGTCGACGAGATCGCCAAGGCGTTCCCGCACATCCGCGCCAAGGACGCCCGGCACGCCATCGCCGACCTGCCCGAGCTGCGCAGCCGCGGCCTGGACAGCCCCCGGCTCGCCGTGTTCTTCGACCTCGTCGAGGCGCTCGACGGCCTGCCCCGGCACATCGCCCTGCACCCCTGCGGCATCGTCCTGTCCAACTCCGGACTCCTCGACCGCACCCCCGTCGAGGCGAGCTGGCTCGGCTTCCCCATGAGCCAGTTCGACAAGGACGACGTCGAGACCCTCGGCTTCCTCAAGCTCGACGTCCTCGGCATCCGGATGCAGTCGGCGATGGCCCACGCCGTCGCCGAGGTCGAGCGGGTGTCGGGGGAGCGGATCGACCTCGACGACGAGGCCCGGGTGCCTCACGACGACCCCGCCACCTACGAGCTGATCCGTACCACGCGCACCCTGGGCATGTTCCAGATCGAGAGCCCGGGCCAGCGCGAGCTCGTCGGCAAGCTGGGGCCGAGCCGGTTCGACGACCTCATCGTCGACATCTCGCTGTTCCGCCCCGGCCCGGTCAAGTCCGACATGATCACGCCGTTCCTCGACAGCCGGCACGGCTGGAGCGAGCGCCGCTTCCTGCACCCCAGCCTCGTCCCGGCGCTGGAGGAGACCGAGGGGGTCGTCGTCTTCCACGAGCAGGTGCTGCTCATCGTCGCCGAGACCACCGGGGTCACCCTCGCCCAGGCCGACGAGGTGCGCCGCAGCATGGGCACCCCGCAGGGCCAGACCGACGTCGAGGCGTGGTGGCGCCCGGCGGCCAAGTCGCGGGGGTACTCGGCGGAGGACCGCGACCGGATCTGGGAGGTGCTCAAGTCCTTCGCGAGCTTCGGCTTCTGCAAGGCCCACGCCGCGGCCTTCGCCCTGCCGACCTTCCACTCGGCGTGGCTGAAGACGCACCACCCGGCGGCCTTCCTCGCCGGCGTCCTCACCCACGACCCCGGCATGTACCCCAAGCGGCTCCTGCTCGACGACGCCCGCGCGTTCGGAATCCCGGTGCTCGGCCTCGACGTCAACGCCTCGGGCGACACGTACCGCATCGAGCGGGTCGACGTCCCGGATGCCGGTGACCCGCCGGATGCCGGTGACGTCACCTCACGCGATGCCGCACCGGACCCGGAGGCCGGGGTGCCGGCCTGGCGGCGTCCCCACCAGCCCTACGGCATCCGGCTCTCCCTCGCCGACGTCAAGGGCATCAGCGCGGCGGAGGTCGCCCGGGTCGTCGCGGGCCAGCCCTATGCCGACCTCGGGGACTTCTGGACCCGGGCCCGGGCCAGCCGGCCCGTCACCGAGCGGCTCGTCCTCGCCGGAGCCTTCGACAGCCTGCACGGCATGGGCAGCGGTGGGCTCGGGAGGCGTGGCCGGGTCACCCGTCGCGACCTGCTGCTGCACGTCGCCGAGCTCGAGCGGTGGGAGCGCGGGGGCGGTGCGCCGCCGCGCAGCAGCCGGCGGCGTGCCATCCCCACCATCGCCCCGCCCCGTGAGGGCGTGGAGCCGGGGGCCGACGTGCGGGAACAGGCCGCGGCCCAGTCGCAGGCGGCCCGCGAGGTCGTGCCGGCCGGCGAGCAGCCGACCCAGCTCACGCTCGACCTCGGCGACCGGCCCCGCCTCACCGCGGGGGCCGGGTTGCCCGAGCTCACCGGCCCGGAGCGGGTGCGTGCCGAGCTCGACGTCCTCGGGCTCGACGTGTCCGCGCACGTGGTCGAGTTCTACGGCCCGCTTCTCGACGCGCTCGGCGTCACCCGAAGCCGCGACCTCGTCGGCACCCGCAGCCGCAGCGAGGTGTGGGTCGCCGGGGTGAAGGTCGCGACCCAGACCCCGCCGGTGCGCTCCGGTCGCCGGGTCGTCTTCCTCACCCTCGACGACTCCACCGGCCCCGCGGACTGCACGTTCTTCGAGGACGTCCAGGGCCCCTACGCCGGCGTGGTCTTCCACTCCTGGCTCCTCCTCGTGCGGGGGATCCTGCGTCGTACGGGGGAGCGTGGGGTCTCGATCCGCGCGACCGGCGCCTGGGAGCTCGCGGCGCTCTGGGACGCGTGGCAGGTCGGCGGGCTCCCTGCCGTCCACGCGGCCGTCGACGCCGGCGAGGCCGAGGCCGTGGCCCGGTCGGAGGCGCTCGAGCAGGCGGCCCGCGAGCGCGACGCGCGCACCGGGCGCCGGGTCCTCGTCCACGCCTCGGGGTTCCGCCAGTCGCCCTACGCCGACATCCGGCCGCCCGGCGTGGACCCCCGCAGCGGCCGGGGCGCGCCCGGCGGCGACGGGATGCCGCTCGCCCCGCCGGCGGCGGCCGCCGCGCTGCCCTCGCGCAAGCTGTGGCACGCGAGCCCCGGAAGCTCCGGACACTAGGGTGGACGGCAGACCCCGCCCTCCCGCCGGACCGAGCGACTCCAGGAGACACCAGTGGCCGACGAGCGTGGCCGAGCTCGCCGCCCGGGCGGCCACCCGGGGCTGCGCACGGCCGCCGTCAAGGCCACTCTCGACGCTCACGCCGCCCGTCGCAGCGCCGACCTCGGCCGCCCGCTCCGGGTGCTCGACCTGGGTGGTGGCACCGGCGGGACGGCGGTCCCGCTCGCCGCGGCCGGGCACGACGTCACCGTCGTCGACCCCAGTCCCGACGCCCTGGCCTCCCTGCGCCGTCGGGCGGCCGAGGCCGGCACCTCCGAGCGGGTGCACCCGGTGCAGGGCGACACCGACAGCGTCGGCGAGCCGTCGGCCGACGGCGCGCGGCCGGCATACGACCTGGTCTGCCTGCACGGCACCCTCGAGGTCGTCGACGACCCGGACACCGCACTGGCCAACGTCGCCGCCGTCCTCGCTCCGGGGGGGACCCTCTCGCTCGTCGTCGCGCAGCGCCTGCCGGCCGCGCTCGCCCGTGCCCTCGCCGGGCAGTTCGCCCGGGCCCGCGCCGTCCTCGAGCGCCCCGACGGGCGCTGGGGGGACGACGACCCCGCACCGCGCCGCTTCGACGAGCCCGAGGTGCTGCGCCTCCTGGGTGCCCACGGGCTCCGGGCCGTCGACAGCCACGGAGTGCGCATCTTCAGCGACCTCGTCCCGTCGGCGCTCGTCGACTCCGAGGCCGACCGCACCGCGCTCACCGAGCTCGAGGAGGTCGCGAGCCACCACCCCGACCACCCGCTCCTCGGGGCGCTCGGCAGCGTGCGGCACGTCCTCGCCGTCCGGGACTGACGCCGCACGAGGTCACCGATGAGCCGCCGCCAGTACGCCCTCCCCGCGCGGGGCTCCTCCGAGCCGCCCGACGACACCGGCTGCACCGTCCTGCACGTCGACATGGACGCCTTCTACGCCTCCGCGACGCTGCTCTCCCACCCCGAGCTCGTCGGCACCCCGGTCATCATCGGGGGCGGCACCCGGGGGGTGGTGCTGTCGGCGACCTATGAGGCGCGCCGGTTCGGCGTCACCTCGGCGATGCCGATGGCGCGGGCCCGCCGCCTCTGCCCGCAGGCCACCGTGCTGCCCCCGCAGCACGCCCTCTACAGCACCATCTCGGATGCCGTGATGGAGATCTTCCGCTCGGTGACCCCCGTGGTCGAGCCGCTCTCGCTCGACGAGGCGTTCCTCGACGTCTCCGGTGCGGTGCGCCTGCTGGGCAGCCCGGCGACGATCGGCCAGCACATCCGCGACACGGTGCACGACGAGCAGGGCATCACGTGCTCCGTGGGGGTGGCGCCGAGCAAGTTCGTCGCCAAGCTCGCCTCCGGTCTCGCCAAGCCGGACGGGATGGTCGTCGTCCCGCGCGACGAGGTCGTGCCGTTCGTCCAGCAGCTCCCGGTGGGGGCCCTGTGGGGCGTGGGGGAGCGGACCGAGGAGGCGCTGGTCCGGCTGGGTCTGCGCACGGTCGCCGACATCGCCCACACGCCGCTCGCCACCCTGGTGCGCGGTCTCGGCGAGGCGTCCGGTCGCCACCTGCACGAGCTGTCGTGGGGGCGGGACCCCCGCCCGGTCGAGCGGGAGCAGCGCGAGAAGAGCATCGGCAGCGACGAGACCTTCGAGTACGACATCGACGACGCCGCCGAGATCCACCGCCACCTCCTCGGACTCAGCGAGCGCACGGCGGCCCGGATGCGCGCCGCAGGGCTCACCGGACGCACGGTCACCCTCAAGGTGAGGTTCAGCGACTTCACGACGATCACCCGGTCGCGGACCCTGCGCGAGCCGACCGACAGCGGCCGCACGGTCCACGACGCGGCCGTGGGTCTGTTCGACGCCCTCGGGCTCCAACGGGCGAGGATCCGGCTCGTCGGGGTGCGCCTCGAGAAGCTCGTCGAGGCCGAGCGCGCACCGATCCAGGGCGTCATCGGAGAGCCCGAGCACGGCTGGCGGGACGCCGACCGGGCAGTCGACCGAGCCCGCTCGCGGTTCGGGTCGGGGGCCGTTCGACCCGCGAGTCTCGTTCAACGTGACACATCGGCTTCCGTGCGGCCACCGCGGGACCTATCCTGAGGTCTCAGGGACAACGTGGGACGTCCGCCCCGGACGTTCCGACCGACCACGGGAGGATCCGTGCCCCTCTCAGACCACGAGCAGAAGATGCTCGAACAGATGGAGCAGGCGCTCGCTGCCGAGGACCCCAAGTTCGCCTCGCAGATGCAGGGCAGCTCGCTCGCGTCGCTGCAGCGCCGACGGTGGGTCATCGGTGCCGTCGGCGTACTGGCCGGTCTGGGTCTGGTGCTCGTGGGTGTCAACACCACGATGTGGGTCGGAGCGGCCGGGTTCGCCGTCATGGTCGCCTCCGCCGTCTTCGCCGCCACGCCCCCGCGCAAGGCCAGGATGGGTGTCGTGCGAGCCGACGGGAGCACCCAGGCGCGCCGGGGCTCCTCGCGCCGGAAGGGTCAGCGCTCCTTCATGGATCGCCTCGACGAGCGCTGGGAACGGCGCGAGAACAACCCCTGACCCACCCGCTCCGGAGGGCGCCCGGCCGCGCTCAGGAGGCGATGACCCCCGCCACGTAGAGCGCGGCGATGCCGAGACCCGCCATGAGCTCGATGCCGACGCTCTGGAGCACCCCCACGAGGGCGTGCTTCGTCCGTACCCAGGCCTGGCTGCGGTCGCTGCTGCGGCCCAGCTCCACGACGAAGATCCCGAGCACGAAGCCCACGACGGCGCCCACGACGGGGATGACGAACATCCCGACGATCCCGCAGACCACCGCGAGCGCCAGCGTCGAGGTCTGGACGCCCCGTTCCCGCATCCGCCGCCCGGGCACGAGGTACTGGAGGCCGAAGCCGGCGACCGCCACCACCACGCTGGCGGCGAAGATCCCCCACGCGAGCGCCGTTCCCTCCATGAGGGCCCAGAGAAGGACCCCCCCGAGGACGAGGAGCAGGCCCGGAAGAACGGGCAGGACGATGCCGACGAGCCCGGCGAGGATGAGGAGCGGGGGGACGATGCCGCCGACGTCGTCGGCCAGGGTGTCCACCCTCAGTCGGTCGTGGCGCCGACCGTGGGGGGCTCCATGAGGCGGTCGCTCTCGTCGTGGATCTCGGCGAGGCCGACGAGGGCGGGGATGTGCTTGCGGCCGTGGTGCGCGCAGAAGAGCAGCTCACCGCCGGCGTGGAGGGTGGCGCGGATGTAGGCCTGGGCGTTGCAGCGGTCGCAGCGGTCCGCGGCGGTCAGGGCTGGTGCCAGTGCGGCGTTCACGTCGGCCTCCTCGGCTCGCGGTTCTGCGTCGGTCAGGGATCGCCGCCAGGTGCGGCGGCGAGCGTTGCAACAGTCAAGCACGCCGGATGCTTCCCCTTGGACACCGCGGTGCCGTGTGGCCCGGGTCATGTCCGGATCGTGACCTCGCCGTGACGCCTCCGCGACCCGTGGTCCCGTGCACCAGCCTGCGGCGGCAGCGCGACCGGGGGCCGACGGTGCGCCTGTCGGGGCCCGTCGGGCGCGGCGGCTAGCCTGCATGGCGTGCCGACGACCGCTGCGAAGAAGACCGCGACGAGCAAGTCCGCGTCCGAGTACACCGCGCACCACCTCCAGGTGCTGGAAGGGCTGGAGGCGGTGCGCAAGCGCCCCGGCATGTACATCGGGTCCACCGACTCCCGCGGCGTCATGCACTGCCTCTGGGAGATCATCGACAACGCCGTCGACGAGGCCCTCGGCGGCCACTGCGACCGCATCGAGGTACTGCTCCTCGCCGACGGGTCGGTCGAGGTCCGCGACAACGGCCGTGGTGTCCCGGTCGACATCGAGCCCCGCACCGGCCTGACCGGGGTCGAGCTGGTCTACACCCGCCTGCACGCGGGCGGGAAGTTCGGCGGCGGCTCGTACACGGCATCCGGGGGTCTGCACGGCGTGGGCGCCTCGGTCGTCAACGCCCTGTCATCACGGCTCGACGTGGAGGTCGACCGCGGAGGCAGGACCTACGCGATGAGCTTCCGGCGGGGGGAGCCCGGCTCCTTCTCCGACGTCGCCGGCGCCAAGGGGACCAAGGACCCGGAGCACGCGTTCACCCCGTACGTCGACATCAGTGAGCTCGAGGTCATCGGCACCGTCCGGCGTGGCGTGACCGGCACGCGGGTGCGCTACTGGGCCGACCCGCAGATCTTCCTGCGCGACGCGACCTTCGACGTCGAGGGCCTTCTTGCCCGGGCCCGCCAGACCTCGTTCCTCGTCCCCGGCCTCACGATCGTCATCCGCGACGAGCGCGGCGAGGTGCCCACCGAGGAGGTCTTCCTCCACGACGGTGGCATCTCGGAGTTCTGCGAGTTCCTCGCCCCCGACCCACCGGTCACCGACGTGTGGCGGCTCCAGGGCAGCGGCACGTTCACCGAGACCGTGCCGGTGCTCGATGCCAAGGGCCACATGACCCCGACCGAGGTCGAGCGGGAGTGCGGCGTCGACGTCGCGGTGCGCTGGGGGACCGGGTACGACACCAGGGTGTCGTCCTTCGTCAACATCATCGCGACGCCCAAGGGCGGCACGCACCTCGCGGGGTTCGAGCAGGCGCTCGTCAAGGTCCTCCGCCGGCAGCTCGAGCTCAACGCCCGGCGGCTCAAGGTCGGCACCGACCGGCTCGAGAAGGACGACGTGCTGGCCGGGCTCACCGCGGTCGTCACCGTCCGGCTGGCCGAGCCGCAGTTCGAGGGTCAGACCAAGGAGGTCCTCGGCACCAACGCGGTCCGGGCGATCGTGGCCCGTGTCGTCGAGACGGAGCTCACCGAGCGGCTCACGTCGACCAGGCGGGGCGAGAAGCAGCAGGCCGCCGTCCTGCTCGAGAAGGTCACCTCCGAGATGAAGTCGCGGATCAGCGCGCGGCTGCACAAGGAGACCCAGCGCCGCAAGACCGCGCTGGAGTCCTCGTCACTGCCGGCCAAGCTCGCCGACTGCCGCAGCACCGACGTCGATCGCACCGAGCTGTTCATCGTCGAGGGGGACAGCGCGCTCGGCACCGCGAAGCTGGCCCGCAGCAGCGACCACCAGGCACTCCTGCCCATCCGGGGCAAGATCCTCAACGTCCAGAAGGCCTCCGTCACCGACATGCTCGGCAACGCCGAGTGCGCGGCCATCATCCAGGTCATCGGTGCGGGGTCGGGGCGCACCTTCGACCTCGAGGCAGCCCGGTACGGCAAGGTCATCATCATGACCGACGCCGACGTCGACGGCGCCCACATCCGCACGCTGCTGCTCACCCTCTTCTTCCGGTACATGCGCCCGCTCGTCGAGGCCGGGCGGGTCTACGCGGCGGTGCCTCCCCTGCACCGCATCGAGGTGGTCAACCCGGGGTCGAAGCCGAACGAGGTCGTCTACACCTACTCCGAGGCCGAGATGCGGCGGACGATGGCGTCGGTGACCAAGCGGGGCCGCACCGTCAAGCCGATCCAGCGCTACAAGGGCCTGGGCGAGATGGATGCCGACCAGCTTGCCGAGACGACCATGGACCCCCGGCACCGCACCCTGCGCAAGGTCACCGCCGCCGACCTCGAACGGGCCGCCGGGGTGTTCGAGCTGCTCATGGGAGGCGACGTCGGCCCCCGCAAGGACTTCATCATCGACTCCGCCCACGCGCTGGACCCCGAGCGCATCGACGCCTGACTCGCAGGCCTCCAGGGTGCCGTCCACGTCGCCTCGCCGCTAGCCTGAGGACCCACAGCAGGAGCGGCCGTGGCGGTCCGCGCGGGCGTTCCGGCCACCCGGAGTGGGGAGGGCGCCATGGACACAGCCATCGAGCAGGACCGGGAGCGTGCGCGGGGCGAGGAGCCCACCGAGCTGAAGCGGGCGATCGGTCCCCGGCTGCTCCTCCTCTTCATCGTGGGCGACATCCTCGGCACCGGCGTCTACTCGCTCACCGGGCGGGTCGCGAGCGAGGTGGGGGGCGCGGCCTGGGCGCCTTTCATCGTCGCGTTCGCCATCGCGCTCGTCACGGCGTTCAGCTACCTCGAGCTCGTCACGAAGTACCCGCGGGCGGCAGGGGCGGCGCTCTACACGCACAAGGCGTTCGGCATCCACTTCGTGACCTTCCTCGTCGCGTTCACCGTGATGAGCTCCGGGATCACCTCGGCCTCCACGGCCTCCCGCGCCTTCGCCGCGAACCTCGCCGACGGCTTCGGCCTCGACGCCGAGAACAGCAACCTCGTGCTCGTCATCGCCCTCGCCTTCATGCTCCTCGTCGCGGCGGTCAACTTCCGTGGTGTGGGGGAGAGCGTCAAGGCGAACGTCGTGCTCACTCTCGTCGAGCTGTCCGGACTGCTCCTCGTCATCCTCGTCGGCATCTACGCGGCGAGCGCCGGCCGGGCGGACTTCTCCCGGGTCACGATGTTCGACACCGCCGGTGACAAGACCACCTTCCTCGCGATCACGGCAGCCACCTCGTTGGCGTTCTTCGCGATGGTCGGCTTCGAGGATGCCGTGAACATGGCCGAGGAGTGCCAGGACCCGGTGCACAACTTCCCCAGGATGATGCTTGGCGGCATCGGGCTCACCGGGCTGATCTACGTCCTCGTCGCCATCGTGGCCGTGGCGCTTGTCCCGGTCGGTGAGCTCGGCGAGGGCGACACCCCCCTGACGAAGGTTGTCACCGCGGGCCTCCCGGACTTCCCGATAGGCGACATCATGCCCTTCATCGCGATGTTCGCCGTGGCCAACTCGGCGCTCATCAACATGCTCATGGCAAGCCGCCTCATCTACGGCATGGCCCGACAGGACGTCCTTCCGCCGGCCCTCGGCTGGGTGCATCCGGGGCGACGGACACCGTGGGTGGCGATCATCTTCACGACGGCGGTCGCCTTCGGTCTCATCTACTACGTCAGCAAGAGCGAGAGCGAGGTGGTCCCCGCGCTGGGCGGGACGACGGCGCTGCTTCTGCTGGGCGTCTTCACCATCGTCAACATCGTCGTCCTCGTCCTTCGCCGGGACGAGATCAACCGCAAGCACTTCCGGACCCCCACCGTGCTCCCGGTCATCGGAGCGCTGGCCTGCTTCTACTTCACCCTTCCGGTGACGGGGCGGGACCCGATCCAGTACACGATCGCGGCCTGGCTGCTCGGCATCGGGGTCGTCCTGTGGGCGCTGACCTGGGCGGCCAACCGGGCGTTCTTCGGGAAGAAGACCTACTTGCGCGAGCCCGAGGAGCTCGCTTCCGGCACCCCGGCGGAGGAAGACCGGCCAGCGGGATCGCCCCCGCGGCACGGACCGATCAACTGAGCTGGGGCTGCGCTGCCGCCGGCACCCGACCTGTCGACTCCCGCACGACGAGCTCCGTCGGCAGGACGATCTCCGCGGTGGACCGATCATCCTCGAGGAGTGCCTTGAGCAGCAGCTCGGCTGCCGCGTGACCGAGGCCGGCGACATCCTGGCGCACCGTGGTCAGCCCGAGGACGCCGGACAGGACGTAGTCGTCGATGCCGATGAGCGAGAGGTCCTCCGGAACCCGCAGGCCCACGCGCCGGGCGCTCTCCCGAACCCCGATGGCCATCTCGTCCGAGGCGGCGACGATGGCGGTCGGCCGGTCCGCGCCCGAGAGCAGGGCCGTGCTGTCGCGTGCGGCGGCCTCTGCCGTCCAGTCGGAGCCGAGGATCCACGACTCCTCGCACACGAGGTGCTGTTGCTCGACGGTCTCGAGGAAGGCCTCGAGCCGGTCCTGCGGGGTCTGGATGTGCGCGACGTTCTCGGGAACGGCCCCGATGTAGCCGATCCGGGTGTGACCGAGTCCGGCGAGGTGCTCGACCGCCGTGCGCATCGCCCCTCGGTCGTCGATCCGCACGCACGGCCGGCCCGGCACGGGTGACCCGATGGCCACGAGCGGCAGGCCGAGCCGGTCGACGAGGTCGATCTCCTCGGCGGTCATCGGGACGTTGAGCGTGATGACGCCGTCGACCCGCTTCCACAGCATGTTCTGGGAGAGCGGGAGCCGGTGGTCGTAGCTGTCGTCCTCCAGGTCGAAGAGGATGACGTGGTGGCCAGAGGCGCGCAGGCTCTTCTCGATGGCGCTCACCAGCGTCGCGAAGAACCAGCGGGTGAGGAACGGAGCCACCACCGCGACCACGCGGGTGCGGCCGGAGGCAAGGGACGTGGCCGTGGGGGAGGCGACGTAGTGCAGGTCCTCCGCCACGCGCAGCACGCGCGCACGGGTCTGCGGTGAGACCCGGTCGAGCCCCCGGAGTGCGCGGGAGACCGTGGCGACCGAGACCCCGGCCACCCGCGCGACATCCGTGATGGTGCTGATGGGCTGAACCTTCCCGGGAGGGACGGGCGTCAGCCCTTGAGCCCGCCCGCGAGCAGCCCGCGGACGAAGTACCGCTGCAGGGCGAGGAACACCACGACCGGCACGACCATCGCGATGAACGCACCCGCCGACAGGAGGTACCAGGCACTGCCACGGCTGCCGGAGAGCTCGGCGACGCGCACCGTGATGGGCGCGACGTCGGGCGTGCCACCGAGGAACACCAGGGAGACGAGCAGGTCGTTCCACACCCACAGGAACTGGAAGATGCCGAACGCCGCGATCGCCGGGGTGAGCAGCGGCAGGAGGATCTTGAAGAAGATCGTCACGTGCCCCGCCCCGTCGACGCGGGCCGCCTCCATGAGCTCACCGGGGAGCTCTCGCATGAAGTTGTGGATGAGGAACGTCGCAAGAGGGAGCGCGAAGATCGTGTGCGAGAGCCAGACGCTCCAGTAGGACGCACCGAAGCCCAGCCGCTCCGTGTAGATGGAGAGCAGGGGGATGAGCGCGACCTGCAACGGCACGATCTGCAGGGCGAAGACCGCGACGAACAGCGCGTCGCGACCAGGGAACGGCATCCAGGCGAAGGCGTAGGCCGCGAGCGTGGCCAGGAAGATCGGCAGCATCACCGCGGGGATGGTGATGACCACGGTGTTGATGAAGTACTGCGACAGGCTCGCGCTGGTACCCGGCGCGAGGGCCTGGCGGTAGTTCTCGAGCGTCCAGGCGCCGGGGTCGCCGAAGGCGGTCCACCACCCGCTGGTGTTGATGGCCCGCTGCTCGCGGAACGAGGTGACGAGCAGGCCGAAGGTGGGGATGGTCCACAGGACGGCGATGACGATGGCCACTCCGGACGCCCATGGCGAGCTGATGGCGCGGGCCGCGTCACCGGCCGCAGTCTTCCTGCGGCGTCGTGGCCTGACGCTCGGCGACGGCTCGATCGTCTTGTCGTTGACGGACTCCGGCAGGGCAGCCGGCTGCAAGGTGCTCATCGGCTCAGGCCTCCTTGCGCATCTGGACGATGTTGTAGATGACGATCGGGACGACGAGCACGAACAGCAGCACCGCCAGCGCCGCTCCGAGGCCCGGAGCGTTGGCGCGGAAGCTCTGCACGTAGAACTCGTTGGCGACCACCGAGGTGTCGAACTGGCCGCCGGTCATGGTCCGGACGATGTCGAAGACCTTCAGCGTGCCGATGCCGATCGTCGTCACCACGACGACGAGGGCGGCCCGGATGCTCGGCAGGGTGATGAAGCGGAACATCTTGAAGCTCTGCACGCCGTCGAGCTTGGCCGCCTCGATGATCTCGTCGGGGATGGCCTTGATCGCGGCCGAGAGGACCGTCATCGCGAAGCCGGCCTGGATCCAGACCATGACGATGATGAGCATGAAGGTGTTCAGCGGCGCGTTGATCAGGAACTGCTGGGTCTCGAAGCCCAGGGCCTTGAGGATGCCGTTGAGCAGGCCGATCTGCGGGCGCGAGGTCTGCTTGTACTGGTAGACGAACTTCCAGATGATGCCGGCGCCGACCATGGAGATCGCCATGGGCAGGAAGATGAGCGCCTTGGAGAAGGCCTCACCTCGCGCCCGGTCGACCAGGATGGCGTAGAGGAGGCCGACGCTCGTCGCCATGAGCGGAACGAGGATGACCCACAGCGCGGTGTTCCGCAGGACCAGGAGGAGCTCGGGCTGGGTGAACATCGCCGTGTAGTTGGCGATGCTGTAGGCGTCCTCGCCCGACCGGCCCTTGAAGGACTGGTTGATGGTGAGGATCGCCGGGTAGACCAGACCGATGGTGACGAGCAGGATGGTCGGCGCCACGAAGACGACGCCCTGCCACTTCTCACCGGTGCGGCCTCGGAAGAGCGAGGCGAGGAACAGCACGAGGCCGAACACGGCCGCGAAGAACGCGATCGCGAAGAACATCAGGAAGAACTTGCCGCCGACGCTATCGGCGCGCAGCAGGGGTTCCGGGATGATCCCGGTCCCGATCGCGCCCATGACGTTCGCCGTCATTGACTTCACCTCCGGTCAAGTCGTCAATGGGGGGAGCCGGGGTGGGGCGGAGCGTCTCCGCCCCACCCCGGCTCGGTGGACCCAGGGATCAGGTCAGGGGGTCACTCCGGCCAGGACTGCTCGATGAAGTCGAGCGTGGCCTTGTCGTCCTTTCCGGTGATCCAGTCGGTCATGCCCTTCCAGAACGAGTTGGCACCCACCGCACCCGGCATGAGGTCGGAGCCGTCGAACCTCGCCTGCGCCGCCGGGTCGGTGAGGATCTCGGCCGACAGCTTGTCGAGCGCGCTGGTGAGCAGGTTCGGGTCGGCATTCTTGTTCGCCGTCACGCAGCCACCGACGCCACAGGTCCTGGCCCGCTCGTTCGCCCACTCCACCGAGGAGAGGTACGTCTGGAACGCCTTGACCTCGGGACGGTCGGCAAAGGCGGTCGTCAGCTCACCGCCGGTGAGCACCGGCTTGGTGGACGCGTCGACGGCCGGGAGGTAGAAGGCCCAGATGTCACCGTCCTCGCCGATCTCGGTGCCCTCCGGCCAGTTGGCGGCCTGGAACGACGCCTGACGGTGCATGTAGCAGCCACCGTCGAGAATCGGCTGCCCGGCCTCCTGGAACGCCGTCGAGGCGATGGTCTTCACATTGCCGAAACCACCGTTGACGAACTTCTCGTTCTTGAGGATCTTGCCCACCTCGGCCAGCGCCGTGGCGACCGCGGGGTCGTTGAAGGGGATCTCGTGACTGACCCACTTGTCGTAGGTCTCGGGGCCCGCCGTCCGGAGCATGACGTCCTCGACCCAGTCGGTGGCTGGCCAGCCCGTGGCCTCGCCGGACTCGATGCCGGCACACCACGGCTTGACCTCGTCACCCGGGTTGTCCGCCGCGATCTTCTCGCTGAGCGTGAGCAGGTCGGCCCAGGTCGTCGGCACCTCGTAGCCCGCGTCGGCGAAGGCCGTCGGCGAGTACCAGACGAACGACTTCACGTTGGCGCCGAGCGCCGCCGCGTAGAACTTGCCGTCGACCGTGCCGTACTGCTGCCAGTCGGGCATGTTCTCCTTGACGTTGGCGAGGACCTCCGGCGGCGCCTCCTTGACCTCGCCCGTCGCCACAAGGGTGGCGAGCAGGCCGGGCTGCGGCACGTATGCGATGTCCGGAGCGTTGCCGCCCTTGACGCGCACCGGCAGCTGGGCCTCGAACTCCTTGGAGCCCTCGTACTTGATCTCGACGCCGGTGCACTCCTCGAACGGCCCGTACGACGCGATGTGGGGCTCGTCCTCGGGCGCGGTGATCGAGGTGTAGACGGTCACCGTCTTTCCCTCGAGCTCGCCGAACGCCTCGTACGGGGCACAGTCGATGGCAGCGGCCGTCGAGCCGGCGTCTTCACCGCCTCCGTCGTCACCGCTTCCGCAGGCCGTCACGGCAAGTGCTGCCACCGCGAGGACTCCGGTCAACGTCGCAACGCGACGCCTTGAGTTGAGGGCCATATGCCCGCCTCCATTTCACTGGTCGCGCCGAGGCGGGGATGCCGGCCTCGGCGATGAGGGAACCTGGACCAACGTAAAAGCGTTTACACACCGGGCGCAACGCCCCCGGCCGACGCGGCGGTAACGATTGAGTAACACGGCCGTCCGGGCCGCTCACCGCACCGGCGACCCGATCCCGGCGATGACCGCTGGGTAGGGCGAGCCGGAGCCGTCGCGCCGGCCGGTCGGCTGCGGCAGGTCCAGGGCCACCCCTCCGGCGCCCGACGCGCGGCCCGGCGCCTCGCCGACCCAGGCCAGCACCAGCGCGTCCTCGCCGCGGAGGAAGCGGTGTGCCCGGACGCCGCCGGTCCCGCGACCCTTGGCGGGGTACTCGGCGTACGGCGTGACCTTGAGGGAGCCGGGCTGGGTGCCGGGAAGCGCGTCGGAGGACCCGGCAGAGGTGACGACGACGTTGTCCGCCCGGGGGTCCACCGCCCCGAAGAAGATGGCGCTGGCCCCGGGGGAGAGGCGGATGCCGGCCATGCCGCCGGCCGCTCGCCCCTGGGGTCGCACCGCCGCCGCCGGGAAGCGCAGCAGCTGGGCGTCGCTGGTGACGAAGACGAGGTCCTCCGAGCCGTCCCGCAGCACGGCCGCGCCCACCACGTGGTCACCCTCGCGCAGCCCGATGACCTCCCAGTCACCGCGGCCGGGATGGTCGGTGGTGACTCGCTTGACCACCCCAGCCGCGGTTCCCAGGGCGATGCCCGGGCCGTCGCGGTCCAGCGCAACGATCGTCAGTGGCTCCTCGCCGGCCGGCAGGTCCACGTAGACCGCGAGCGGCGCGCCACCGGAGAGGCTGGGCGCTCCGCCGAGCGGGGGCAGGGTCGGCAGCTCGAGAGCCGACATCCGCAGCATCCGGCCCCGTGAGGTGACGAGCGCGAACTCGCCCCGTGCCGTGGTCTTGACGGCCCCGACGATCGCGTCGTGCTTCGCCCGGCCCCCCTCGGCGGGCACCGGGTCGGCCCCGGAGGTCCGGGCGAGCAGGCCCGTCGACGACAGCAGCACCCAGCACGGGTCGTCGGCCACCTCCAGGGGCGTCGCCACCGAGGCGGGCGTACCCGCCGACTCCAGCAGCACGGTCCGCCGCGGGGTGCCGTGCGCCTTCGCCACCTCGGCCAGCTCGCCGGAGACGGTCCGGCGCAGCAGTCCCTCGTCGGCGAGGATCGCCTCGAGCTCCTCGATCTGCCGGCGCAGCTCGTCACGTTCGGCCTCCAGCTCGATCCGCGAGAACTTGGTGAGGCGACGCAGCTGGAGCTCGAGGATGTACTCGGCCTGTGCCGCGGAGAGGTCGAAGACCGACACGAGCCGCGCCTTGGCCGCGGCGGCGTCGTCGGAGGCGCGGATGAGCTGGATGACCTCGTCGATGTCCAGGATCGCGACGAGCAGGCCCTCGACGAGGTGCAGCCGGGCACGGCGCCGCGCGAGGCGGTGCTCGGTTCGGCGGCGCACGACGTCGATGCGGAACCCGACGTAGGTGCGCAGAAGGTCCTTCAGGCCAAGCGTTCGCGGCTGGCCGTCGACGAGCGCCACGTTGTTGATGCCGAACGAGTCCTCCATCGGCGTCAGCCTGTGCAGCTGGTCCAGGACGGCGTCGGGGTTGAAGCCGTTCTTGACCTCGAAGACGAGGCGCAGACCGTGCTTGCGGTCGGTGAGGTCCTTGACGTCGGAGATTCCCTGCAGCTTCTTGCCCTGCACGAGGGACTTGACCCGCTCGATCACCTTCTCCGGGCCGACGAGGTAGGGCAGCTCGGTGACGACGATGCCCATCCGGCGTGGCGTGAGCTTCTCGACGCGGGCCGTGGCACGGGTCCGGAAGCTGCCCCGGCCGGTGAGGTAGGCGTCGCGGATGCCGTCGAGCCCGATGATGCGCCCGCCGCCGGGCAGGTCCGGCCCGGGGACGAACCGCATGAGGTCGTCGAGCGAGCAGTCGGGGTGGGCGATGAGGTGGCGGGCCGCACCGATCACCTCGACGAGGTTGTGCGGCGCCATGTTCGTCGCCATGCCCACCGCGATGCCCGAGGCGCCGTTGACGAGCAGGTTGGGGTAGGCCGCCGGCATGACCCCCGGTTGGGTGAGCGAGTCGTCGTAGTTCGGCACGAAGTCGACGGTGTCCTCGTCGAGGCCGGCGACCATGAGGAGCGCGGCAGGGGCCATGCGGGCCTCGGTGTAGCGCGAGGCGGCCGGGCCGTCGTCGAGGGAGCCGAAGTTCCCGTGCCCGTCGACCAGCGGCAGGCGCATCGTGAACGGCTGCGCGATCCGCACGAGGGCGTCGTAGATCGCCTGGTCGCCGTGCGGGTGGTACTTGCCCATGACCTCGCCGACCACCCTGCTCGACTTCACGTGCGGGCGGTCCGGGCGCAGCCCCAGCTCGCTCATCCCGTAGAGGATGCGGCGCTGCACGGGCTTGAGCCCGTCGCGGGCGTCCGGGAGGGCGCGCGAGTAGATGACGCTGTAGGAGTACTCGAGGAAGGCGCTGCGCATCTCCTCCTCGACGTCGATGTCGACGATCCGCTCGGCGACCTGCTCAGGCGGTGGGGTCGTGCTGCGCTTGGCCATGGGTCGGGAGGTACTCCGGGGTCGGGCCGCACACGGGCGGCGTGCGGTCATGCGGGTCGGGCGAGGTCCGCCGGACGGAGCCGGGGGACCAACGGCAGACGGCCGACGGTACGGCGTCCACCATCCTCACGCACGGCCGGTACGGGACTCAGCGCGACGCGCCGAACCTCCCTTCGTGGAGCACCTCGTCCAGGGGCCTCCGGGGGCGGGAGCGGGCCGAGCCCGAGACCCGGCGTGCCTCCGTGCCGAGGGCCACCACGCCCACCAGTCGCCGGTCCGTGGGGATGCCGAAGGCCTCCCGGACGGCCGGGTGCCGCTCGCCTGGAACGCCGAAGAAGAGCGCGCCCAGGCCGGCGTCCTCGGCCCCGAGGAGCAGCACCATCGCAGCCATGGCCGTGTCGGTGTCCCAGTAGGGGATCGGCCACCGCTCGGGGGATCGGTCGACCCACCCCTTGTCCGGCAGGGCGTAACGGTCCAGGTAGGCCGTGGGGTGAGAGAGGCAGAGGATGAGGGCGGGTGCCGAGCCGACCCCCCTGCGCCAGGCGTCCGGGGGGCTGCCGTCGTCGGTCGCCGACCAGAAGGCGGCCCGGTCGTCGGCCTCGAGCACTGCGACGAAGTCCCAGCCCTGGGCGAACCCCGCGCTGGGTGCCCGCACGGCCAGCCCCACGAGGTCGCGGACGACGTCCACGGACACCGCGACGTCCGGGTCGAACCTGCGGACCATGCGCCGCCGTCGGACCGCCTCGCGAAGCTCCACCGGCCCAGTGTGCCCCTCCGTGGCCGAGACGCGGGGTGGCACGATGGCTCCCATGGAGGACGAGCCGCTTCCGCCGGGATACCCCGCCGCCTGGGAGGCCGACGTCGTGCTCCGCGACGGTACCGTCGCCCACCTCCGGCCGATCCTCCCGTCGGACGTCGACCGCATCCACCGCTTTCATGCGGCGCAGTCCGACGAGTCGATCTACCTGAGGTTCTTTGCCCCGCTGCGCCGGCTGAGCGATGCCGACGTCCACCGGTTCACCCACGTCGACTACGTGGACCGGGTGGCCCTCGTCGCGACGATGCGCGAGGACATCATCGGCATCGGCCGGTACGACCGCATCGACGCGCGCAGCGCCGAGGTGGCGTTCAACATCAGCGACCACTACCAGGGCAAGGGCATCGGCTCGGTCCTCCTCGAGCACCTGGCGGCGATCGCGCAGGAGTTCGGGATCACCCGGTTCACGGCGGAGGTCCTGCCGCAGAACCGCAAGATGCTCGCCGTCTTCTCGGATGCCGGGTATGACGTGCGCCGTCACGTCGAGGACGGCGTGGTGGAGGTGGGCTTCGACATCGAGCCGACCGACCAGTCCAAGGCGGTCGCCATGTCGCGCGAGCACCGCGCGGAGGCGCTGAGCGTCCGGTCCCTCCTGCACCCGAGGACGATCGCGGTGATCGGTGCCGGGCGGCGCAAGGACTCCATCGGCAGCCAGCTGCTCGAACGGGTCCTCGATGCCGGTTTCACCGGAGCCGTCCACCCGGTCAACCCCAATGTGCGCACGCTGCGGCGCCGTCGGGCGTACCCGTCCGTGACCGCCGTGCCGGAACCGGTGGACCTCGCGGTCGTCGCGGTCCCCGCCCATGCCGTGCTCGAGGTGGTCGACGAGTGCGCCGAGGCGGGCGTCAAGGCGCTGCTCGTGCTGTCGAGTGGGTTCGCGGAGGAGGGCAAGGACGGCGCTCGACTCCAGGCCGAGCTGCTGCGCCGGGCGCGCGGTGCGGGGATGCGGGTGGTCGGCCCCAACTCCTTCGGGCTGATCAACAACGACCCCGAGGTGCGGCTGAACGCCTCCCTCGCACCGACACTGCCCCCGTACGGCCGGCTCGGTCTCTTCGCCCAGTCGGGGGCGCTCGGGATCGCGGTGCTCGCCTCGGCCGCCCGCCGAAACCTCGGGATCTCGACCTTCGCCTCGGCCGGCAACCGGGTCGACGTCTCCGGCAACGACCTCATGCAGTACTGGATCGACGACGAGTCGACGAGCGCCGTCGGGTTGTACCTGGAGTCCATGGGCAACCCGCGCAAGTTCTCCCGGGTCGCCCGGAACCTGGCCCTCATCAAGCCGGTGATCGTCGTGAAGTCCGGGGTGTCGAGGTTCGGCGTCCCGCCCGGTCACCGCGTGCGGCCGACGAAGGCCAGGCCGGAGGTCTTCAAGGCGATGCTCAAGCAGTCCGGTGTGATCCGGGTGGAGAACGTGCACCAGCTCTTCGACGTCGCCCAGCTCGTGGTGCACCAACCGCTGCCGTCCGGCGACCGGGTGGCGGTCATCGCCAACTCCACCGCACTCGGCACGCTGACCGCCGAAGCCTGCACGAGCTGGAACCTGAGGGTGACGCACGGGCCGGTCAACCTGCCGAGCGAGGCGACGGCCGCACAGTTCCGGACGGCTCTCGAGACGGCCTTCGCCGACCCCACCGTCGACTCCGTGCTCTCCTGCTTCATCCCACCACTGGTCACGGGCGACGAGGACGTCGCGGCGGCGGTGCGCGACGCGGCCATGAGCGTCGAGAAGCCCATCGCAGCCACGTTCCTCGGCATGCGCGGGGTCGACGACGGTCACGCCTCGGTGACCGGGACCGGCGGCTCGAGCCGCGCCATCCCCGTCTACTCCATGCCTGAGGACGCGGTCCGCGCACTCGCCGCCGCCACCAGGTACGGCCAGTGGCGCGCCAAGGACCACGGCACCCCTGTGGCCCCGGCCGGGATCAACCGCCGGATCGCCGAGGACGTCGTCCACACCGTTCTCTCCGTCGACCCCAAGGGCCGACGGCTGGACCACGACGAGGCCTCGGCCCTGCTCGCCGCCTACGGCATCGAGGTGTGGGCCAAGCAGGAGGCGCTGACGGCCGACGCGGCCGTCGAGGCCGCCGAGCGGGTGGGCTACCCGGTGGTCCTGAAGTCGACGGCCCCGATGCTGCGCCACGCCGGTGGCGTGAGCGGCGTGCGGGTGGACCTGCGCACCGAGGCGGCCCTGCGGGCGGCGTGGGACTCGCTCAGCGAGCTCCTTGCCCCCCTCGAGGCCGACCGCTTCGTCGTGCAGCGGATGGCCAGCCCCGGGGTGCCGTGCGTCGTGACGTCCGACGAGGACCCGCTCTTCGGGCCGGTCATCGGATTCAGCGTCGCCGGGCTGCCCACGGAGCTCCTGGGCGACGTCGCCTACCGGATCCCGCCGCTCACCGACGTGACCGTCTCCGAGCTCATCTCGTCGGTGAAGGCCGCCCCGGTGCTCCACGGGTACCGCGGAGCTGCTCCGGTGCACCGGGCGGCTCTCGCCGACCTCATCGCGCGGGCCTCGGTGCTCGCCGACGACCTCCCCGAGGTCGCTTCGCTCGTGCTCAACCCCGTGAACGCCCATCCGGGCGGCGTCGAGGTCCTGGGCGCCGAGATCGTGCTCGCGCCGGCGCCACGGCGGATCGACCCGGGGCGGCGGTCGCTCACCTGACCGGGCCCGAACCCGGACGGCGCGGCGGGTCCTCACCGGGCGGGCACAATGGTGCGCATGAGCCGCGCCTCCGACGCCCCCGTCCTCCCGGCCGAGCTGACCTCCGCCATCGAGCGAGCCGGCTACTACCCGGCCCTCGTCGCCGACGTCGTGGCCGCAGCGCTGGTGCGGGAGCCGATCGAGAACCACCTCGTGCACCTCGAGACGACCTTCGACCGTGACGTGGTTCGCCGTCACATCACCGTGCTCGTGCTCACCCCCACCCGCCTGCTCATCGCCCACGCCGACGACCACGCCGACGAGCCGCCGGCCCCCCAGGACGTCGCGACGGCGACGACGGAGTCCATCCCGCTCTCGGCGGTTCGCGGGGTGATGCTGACCCACGTCGTCGAGAGCCCGTCGAGCTACGTCCCCGGGAGCCTGGGACGAGAGCTCACGCTGACCCTCGGGTGGGGGACGGTCGCCCGGCTCGACCTGGTGCCGGCGTCCTGCGCCGACCCGGACTGCGACGCCGACCACGGCTACGAGGGCACCATCACCGGCGACGACATCGCCCTGCGCATCTCCGCCGCCGCCGACGGTGACGACGCCCTCGAGCGGGCGATGTCCTTCGCCCGCGACCTGTCCGCCGCCATCGGGCAGGGCTGACCGTCCGGATGCCGCCCACCGGCGACCCGTCGGCCGACCCGCCCATCGGGGCTGGACCGTCCCTTGCCGACGTGCTGCCGGCCGTCGCGGCCAGCCTGGGAGTGAGGGGGCGCAGCGGTGACGCCACGGCATCCGTCGGCTTCTCCCTGCCGCCCGCCCGGCGGGCCGTCGTCGTGCTCGTCGACGCGCTCGGGTACGAGCTCCTCGTGCGGCGGGCCGGGCACGCTCCCTGGCTTCGTACGCAGCTGCCGACCACGTGGCGGGTGCCGAGCGGCTTCCCGTCGACGACGGCGACGTCGATGGGGACCTTCGGGACCGGCCTCGCCGCGGGGGTGCACGGCCTGCTGGGCTACGAGGTCCTCGTGCCGGGGGGCGACCGGTTGCTGAACGAGCTGTCGTGGGAGGACGGGCCCGACCCACGGCTCTGGCAGCCGCACGAGACGGTCTTCGAGGCGGCCTCCAGGGCCGGCGTGGACGTGGCGCGGGTGGGGCCGGCCTTCTTCGAAGGCTCCGGCCTCACGAACGCGGCTCTGCGAGGGGGCCGCTTCCTCGCCGGGGACTCGCTCGCTGCGCGGGTCGATGCCACCGTTGCCGCGGTGCGCGCCTCGCCGTGGTCGCTCGTGTACCTGTACTGGGGCGAGCTGGACAAGGTGGGCCATGTCTTCGGCTGCGACTCCTGGCAGTTCGGCGACGAGCTCGAGGCCGTGGACGCCGAGCTGGCCCGCCTCGCCGCCGCCCTGCCCGACGACTGCTCGCTCACCGTGACGGCCGACCACGGCATGGTCGACGTGCCGCACGACACCCGGGTCGACGTGGCGGAGGAGCCGCTGCTGGCGGCAGGCGTTCGGCACGTCACCGCGGAGGCACGTGCCCCCCAGCTCTACGTCGAGGACGGTGCCCGCGACGACGTCATCGCGGCCTGGACCGAGCTGCTCGGCGAGCGGGCGCTGGTGTGCAGTCGCGAGCAGGCCGTGGCGGCGGGCTGGTTCGGCCCGGTGCTGCCGGAGAACCTCGCGCGGATCGGGGACGTCGTCGTGGCGACCCGGGGCCGCAACGCCGTCGTCGACTCTCGCCGCGCCAGGCCCGAGCTGCTGGCGCTGCTCGGGTTGCACGGGTCGCTGAGCGACGACGAGGTCGCCGTTCCCGTGGTCCACGTCCCCGCTGCGGTCGCCTAGGGTGGGCGCTCGTGGCTGAACTGGTCTTCTTCGCGGGCACGATGGACTGCGGCAAGTCGACGCTCGCCCTCCAGATGGACCACAACAACAGCGTCCGGGGGCGCCAGGGCCTGATCTTCACCAAGCTCGACCGGATGGGGGAGTCGGTGCTCTCCTCGAGGTTGGGGCTGTCGACGCCCGCCATCGAGGTCGGCGACGGCCTCGACTTCTGGGACGTCGTCGTCGACCGGCTCACCTCCGGCGCCCGGGTGGACTACCTCATCTGTGACGAGGCGCAGTTCTACACCGCGGCCCAGGTCGAGCAGCTGGCGCGGGTCGTCGACGAGATCGGCATCGACGTCTACGCCTTCGGGATCACCTCGGACTTCCGCACCGAGCTGTTCCCGGGCAGCCGCCGGCTCGTCGAGCTCGCCGACCGGGTGCAGCTGCTCCAGGTGGAGGCGCTGTGCTGGTGCGGGCGCCGGGCGACGCACAACGCCCGAGTCGTCGACGGGGCCATGGTCGTCGAGGGTGAGCAGGTCGTGGTGGGCGACACGTCGGCCGCGGCATCCGGTGTCGTGGAGTACGAGGTGCTGTGCCGTCGGCACCACATGCGCCGCATGACCAGCCAGGCGGCTCGGGCCGCCGCCCCGTCGCCCGAGACGCTGCCGTTCGACCTCGACGTGTGCCCGGTCGCCCCGCCGCCCTGACCGCTCCGTCCCTCTGACCCCCGCCTCGTGACGCAACCTCTGCTAGCAGAGCGTGCGTCCGGGGCCGCACGGTGCACCCTGTGGGTGTCTACCCAAACTCTGCTAGCAGAACTTAGGTACTGACCGCACGGCAGGGTCACCACCGGGTTGGCAACGCGGCCCAGCCCCACGCCTCAGCAGAGGTTGCGTCCAGGGCCACACGGTGCACCGTGTGGTTAGGTACGCAAGCTCTGCTAGCAGAGGTTCGGATGCCGGGCGCGGGTCAGACGGGTTCGTCGCCCCGGGTGCCGAACACGATGTCGTCCCAGCTGGGCACACTGGGCCGACCGCGCCGGGGAGAAGCGGGGCGCCGGGGGCCCTCACCGGTCGCGCGGTCCACCCCAGCCGGTGCCGATCCACGCGTGTCGGGGGTGCGCTGCTCCGCGGATCCGCGGCCGGAGTCGGAGACCTCGCCACGCGGCATCCTGTGCTGGTGGTGCTCCTCCTCGGCGTTCCACGCGGGTGGCCTCTGGACGGTCTCGCCCGAGGCGTCCTGCTCGTCCCCCGAGGGCCCCTCGTCCATCGGTGCGGACACCCCTGAGGATGACGGGGTCAGCTCGGCGATGGGCAGGGCGTCCGGCGGCGGCCGGTGCTCGCCCTGCCCCTGGGAGGGACGTCGCCTCGGGCGGCGTCCGCGCGCCGAGTGCTCTCGCATGGCGGCCATCAGGTCGATCGGCTCGCCCGGCTCCCGGACGGTGCCGCGGGCCAGTCCGCCGTCGGCCTCGACGTCGTAGACGTCCAGGTCACCGACGTGCGCCTGGTGAGGCGTGGGGATCACCCCGGGGGCGGTTTCCTCGCTCAGCCAGCGGGCCTCGTCGTCGCTCGCGGTGACCGAGCCACCGAGCGGCTCGTACCGCCAGGTCGCCGTACGCTCACGGCCACCCGCTGGGAAGGTGAGGGTCAGGAACCACGCGCCCTCCTCGTCGCGTGCGGAGTCCCAGGAGACGGCACTCCGGTCGACACCGCGGTCGCGGAGGCGTTCGCCCACCCGTTCCGCGAGGGTGATCGGGGCGTTCCCACGGCTCCCGACCGCGCACTGCTGCGCGCGGGCGGCGACGTGCTCACGCTCGGCGAGGACCGGGCCCTCGAAGCGACGAACCTTCTCCACCGTCCAGCCGGCCCGGTCGGCGACCTCCTCGGTCGAGAGGCCCCGACGGACCAGCGCCTGGACCTCGCGGGGTCGCAGACCGCCCTCGATCTCGATCTGCAGCTGTCCCAGCCGGGGACGGTCGCGGCGGGCAGCCGCCCGCAGGGCGTCGTCGAGGGTCAGGCGGTACCGACCGCCGCCGGCATCCGTGAGTAGCAGGTGCTGGCCGTCCTCGTGGACGCCGATCAGGCGAAGGTCCTGCATGTCGGGCTCCCGAGTTGCTCGTCGTCCCCACGACTGTGCCACCCGGATGCGGCGGGACCGCGCAGCCCACGCCGGGGCGGTCCGGATTGCCCCGGCTACCGTGGGCGCATGCCAGACCGCGGTGCCCTCGCCCCCTACGACGTCGTGCTCCTCGGGTCCTTCGGCGGCCCCGAGGCCCCCGACGAGGTCATGCCCTTCCTCCGCCGGGTCACCGCGGGCCGCGACATCCCCGACGCGCGGCTCGCCGCCGTGGGCGAGCACTACTTCGCCCGCGGCGGGCGAAGCCCGATCAACGACCTCAACCGCGACCTGCTCGCCCGGCTCCGGTCCGCCCTCGACGAGCGGGGGGTCGACGTGCCCGTCGTGTGGGGGAACCGCAACTCCGAGCCGTTCTTCGCGGACGCCATCAGGGAGGCGCTCGGGCTCGGCGCCATGCGGGTGCTCACCCTGACCACGAGCGCGTACTCCTGCTACTCCTCCTGTCGGCAGTACCGCGAGGACCTCGCCGCGGCCGTCGCGGAGGTCGGTCCGGCCGCCGACGGCCTGGTCGTCGACAAGGTCCGACCGTACGCCGTGCACCCCGGCATCGGCCGCTCCTGGCTCCGGGTCCTCGTCGCGGCCCTGCGCTCGCTGCCCGACCCCTCCACGGCCCGCCTCCTCTACGTGACGCACTCCATCCCCGAGGCGATGGACGACACCTCGGGTCCCGGTGACGGCGAGGGGAACCTGTACGCCGACCAGCATCTCCGTCTGGCCCGGCGGCTCACCGACGAGGCGAACCGGGAGCTCGGCCTCTCGCTCACCGGTGAGCTCGTGTTCTGCTCGCGGTCGGGCCCCCCGAGCCAGCCCTGGCTCGAGCCCGACGTCAACGACCGCATCGAGGAGCTGGCCGCCGAGGGTGACGGACCCGTCGTCGTGGCCCCCATCGGCTTCATCTCCGACCACATGGAGGTGGTGCACGACCTCGACACCGAGGCGGCCGCGACGGCCGAGCGGGTCGGGGTCCCTTTCCTCCGGGTGGCGACGCCCGGCACCGACGAGGTGTTCGTCGACGGTCTGGTGGACCTCCTCCTCGAACGCGCCGCCGAGGCGCGCGGCGAGCTCGGGACGTTCGCCACCTGGCTCCCTGGCGATGTGCGGCCCTCCGTGTGTGCGCCGGGCTGCTGTCCCAACCTGCGCACGGCCAAGCCGGCCCTGTGCGGCAGCGACTGATGAGCGAGCCGGCGCAGCTCCCCCCGCGGACGGACCCTGCCGAGCTGGAGCGGGTCGCCTGCGACGTCGCCCGGGCCGCCGGGCGGCTGGTCGTCGAGGAGCGCCCGGTGCAGCTCGGGGTCTCGGCGAAGTCCTCCGTCACCGACCCCGTGACCGTGATGGACCAGCGCAGCCAGGAGCTCCTGCTGCGCCTGCTCGGCGAGCGGCGCCCGGACGACGGAGTCCTCGGGGAGGAGGAGGGCGGCACGGCGGGGAGCAGCGGGCTGACCTGGGTCGTCGACCCCATCGACGGCACGGTCAACTACCTGTACGACATCCCGGCGTATGCCGTGTCGGTGGCGGCCGTCGTCGGTGACCCGACCCGCCCCGGAGCCTGGCACGCCGTCGCCGGGGCGGTGCTCAACCCCCTCACCGGCGAGCTGTTCCATGCACACCGTGGCGGTGGGGCACGCCTCACGACGGCCTCGGGTGTGCGGAGGTTGCGGGCCACCACCGTCACCGACCTCGCGATGGCCCTGGTCGGCACGGGGTTCTCCTACGCACCTGAGGAACGGCGGCGTCAGGCGGCCGCGCTGGTCGAGCTGCTGCCACGGGTGCGCGACATCCGGCGCCATGGCAGTGCGGCCCTCGACCTCTGTGCGGTGGGGTGCGGGCGGCTCGATGCCTACTACGAGGCGCGGCTGAACCCGTGGGACCGGGCCGCGGGTGAGCTGGTCGCCACCGAGGCCGGAGCCGTCGTCGGGGGCCCCCACGACGAGACGGCCGACGACCGCCTGACCTGGGGGGCCGCTCCCGGGATCGCCGAGGAGTTCGCGGCGCTGGTCCGCGGCCTCATCGCCCGGCAGGTCGGCCCCTCCGACTGACCCGATCGGGTGCCTCGAGGCCCTCGCCGGAGCGCCGCCGGCCGCCCGTTGTGGACCTGGCGTGGCGCTGCGGGGCCCGATGGTGCACAATCGCCGCGCACGGCGACTGCCCGGGCACAAACGAGGCGATCCGTGCGTTGTCAGGGCCGGGTTACACGACGAAGGGTGGACATCAGCAATGGCAACCGACTACGACGCACCGCGCAAGACCGACGACGAGCTGTCAGAGGACTCCATCGAGGAGCTCAAGAGCCGTCGCGTCGACACCCGCGCCTCGAGCGTCGACGTCGACGAGACGGAGCAGGCGGAGGGCTTCGAGCTGCCCGGGGCAGACCTGTCGGGCGAGGAGCTCTCGGTGCGGGTGCTCCCGCGCCAGGCCGACGAGTTCACGTGCTCCCGCTGCTTCCTCGTGCACCACCGCAGCCAGCTGGCGAGCGAGAAGTCCGGGGTGCTCATCTGCCGGGAGTGCGCCGCCTGACCGGGCACCCGGAGGGGTCGGGGGGGCCTCCGGCCCATGTGCCCGTCGCCGTGCGCCGGCTCCACCCGGATGCCGACGTCCCCGCGTACCGCACCGACGGTGACGCCGGCGCCGACCTCACGAGCGTCGACGAGGTGACCCTCGCCCCGGGTGAGAGGGCCCTCGTGCCCACGGGCATCGCCCTGGCCCTCCCCCCGGGCACCGTGGGGCTGGTGCACCCGCGGTCCGGCCTGGCCGCCCGGCACGGCGTCACGGTCGTCAACGCCCCGGGGACGATCGACTCGGGCTACCGCGGTGAGGTGCTCGTCAACCTCGTCAACCTCGACCCGCGCGAGCCGTTCACCGTCAGGGTCGGGGACCGGATCGCACAGCTCGTGGTCCAGCAGTACCTCCACGCGGACTTCGCGGAGACCGATTCGCTTCCGGCCAGTGACCGGGGGGAGACTGGACACGGGTCCACCGGGGGCTTCGGTGCCTCGGACCCCGGTGACACCACCGACGAGACGACCCGAGGACGACGGCTGACGTGAGCATCTTCAAGAGATCGAGGGACACTGCGGGCGAGGATCCCGCCGACGCGGCCCCCGACACGCGGGATCCGGCGGGCGCAGCCACCGACGACGGCCTGCCGTCGACCGACCCCCGGGCCGACGGGCCACGGGACGTGTCGGAGGTCGAGGGCCGCGACGGCCGCATGGACCTCGGTGCCCTGTGGATCCGGGGCGTGCCCGGGATGGAGCTGCGCCTCGAGGTCGACCAGGGCACCCAGCAGGTCAACGCGGCGACAGCCGTGCTCGGAGAGTCGGCCCTGCAGCTCCAGGCGTTCGCGGCGCCTCGCTCGGCCGGGCTGTGGGACGAGATCCGCGCGGAGATCTCCGCCGCCGTCGAGAGCCAGGGCGGTACGGCCGAGGAGCACGAGGGCGAGCTGGGGACCCACCTGCGGACCCGGATGCCGTCGAAGGGGCCCGATGGGCGCACGGTGTTCGCGCCCGCGACGTTCGTCGGTGTCGACGGACCGCGGTGGTTCCTGCGCGGCGTCCTCTCCGGGCGGGCGGCCATCGACGAGGAGGAGGCCGCCCCGCTCCTCGGCGTGCTGCGCGAGGCCGTGGTGGTGCGGGGCAGTGAGCCCATGGCCCCGCGCGAGCTGTTGCCGCTGGCGCTGCCCCGCGACGTCACGACGACGCCGGAGCAGCCGGCCGCCGAGGACGAGAGCCCCTCTCTCGACCCGTTCGAGCGTGGCCCCGAGATCACCGAGGTCCGGTGAGATGACACTGCGCGAACGGCTTCGCGACCTGGCGAAGTCGCCCGTGGAGCACCAGGCGGATGCCCTGCGGGTGCAGTCCGAGACGGCAGGTGGCGACGACCTCACCGCGCTGGCGGCACGGCATCCCGCCATCGTCTGCGGGACGGTGCGAACCGTGACGCTTCCGCCGCGACGCAGCGTGCCCGCACTGGTGGCAGAGCTCTGGGACGGCAAGGGGGCGGTGAACCTCGTGTGGATCGGTCGCCGGAGCATCGCCGGCATCGAGCCGGGTGCCTTCCTTCGGGCGAGCGGGCGGGTGGCCGTCGTGCGCGGTGCACCGACCATCTTCAACCCCGCCTACGAGATCGTGCCGCGACAGTGACGGGGGAGGCCCCGCGCGTCGTGGCGGCCGACGCGGAGACTGTCGAGGCGCTCATCCGGCACCGCCTCGGGGCGGCTCTGGGTGGGTGGCGAGGCTCCCTCGAGACGGCCCTGCCCACCGTCGTCTTCGTCGTGCTGTGGAGCTGGCAGAGGGACGTCACGGTGGCCGCCGGTGCCGCCCTGGCCGTCGCGCTGGTGCTGGCCGCGGTCCGCCTCGTCCAGCGCTCGTCCCTCACGCACGTCGCGGGTGCCGTCTTCGCGACGGCGATCGCCGCCTTCTTCGCCGTGCGCTCGGGCCGGGCGGAGGCGGCCTTCCTGCCGGGCATCCTGACCAACGCCGCCTTCCTCGCGGCGACCCTGCTCTCGATCGCGACGCGTTGGCCGGCCGTCGGCTTCATCGTCGGCGCTGGTGACCCGCGGGCCCAGGAGGACCCGTTCGGGTGGCGGCGGGACCGGGGGATGGTGCGCGTCTGCACCCGCCTCACCTGGGTGCTCGTCGGCACGTATGCCGTGCGCCTGGTCGTCATGGTCCCGCTCTACCTGGCGGCCGAGGTGGCCTGGCTCGGGGCCGCCAAGGTCGCCCTCGGCTGGCCGCTGTGGGTGGCTTCGATCGCGCTCATGGGCTGGCTGCTCGTCGCCGGGCACACGCCGCTGGAGCCGGGGGAGAGAACCGGAACCGGTCACCGGCCCTGAGCGCATCCTCCGCCGGCACACCTGTCGGATGCCGCCGCTCGGCGCACGAGTGCTGGGCACCCGACCCGTCCCGGGGCGGGAGACGGGTCGCAGAGGGCACACTGGGCCTGTGGACTGGTACCTCGACCGAGCCGAACAGCTCGGCGAGCTGCGCCACGAGCTGGTCGCGTACCTCGCTCGGCACGCCGAGGCCGGCAGCGACGGGGGGATCGACGACGCCGAGCTGGTGTTCTCGGAGGCGGTCGGCAACGCGCTGCGCCACACCGGTGGGCCGGTGTGGGTGTCGCTCACCTGGTCGACCGACAGGCCCGCGGTGCGGGTCTACGACGTCGGGAGGGGCTTCGACCTGTCCGAGCACGCGGCGCTGTCGCCGACCGGGAACGGCGCCCGGCGGTTCCCGGTTCCCGAGAACGACTCCGCGGTCGCCCTGGAGGGCCTCCTGGAGGAGTCCGGCCGCGGCCTGATGCTCATCCGAGCGCTCGCACCAGAGGTCGCGGCGTCGCTGCGGGCCTCCGCCGGTGTCGTCATCTCACTCACCCTGCCGGTCCGGCGTGCGACCACGACCAGCCACGACCCACCGCGCCGGCACGCCGCCTCACTGCCGTCGATCAAGGAGGCGCTCCCTGAGGGCGGCTTCGGCAAGGAGGCCTTCCTCCGTGCGCTCGTCGTGGAGATGTCGCGCACGGTGGAGGCCCACCACGGCCCGGAGGCGGCGGAGGCCGTGGTCGCCCAGGTGGGCACCGATGTCGGCGGGCAGATGGAGACGGAGTACCGGCTCGCCACCGAGGTGGTCGGACGCCTGACGCCCGAGCAGCTCGGGGAGTGCTTCGTGCGCCTGAAGCACGCGATCGACGGCGAGTTCAGCGTCGTCGAGGCGACGCCCGACCGCATCGTGCTCGAGAACCGCCGCTGCCCCTTCGGCGAGGCGGTGCAGCACGCACCGGCCCTGTGCCGGATGACGTCGAGCGTCTTCGGTGGCCTGGCGGCGCGCAACAACCCCGGCGGCGCGGCGATCCTGCTCGAGGAACGCATCGCCGTGGGTGATCCCGGATGCCGTGTCGTGGTCTACCTCGGGCCTGCGCCCGAGGAGGTCGCCCCCTTCGCGCACCGGTACCAGCCCCCGGCCCAGCAGTGACGTGGGCCGTGACGCCGGTCAGAGCTCGTCGTCGTCGACGTTCTCGGTGTCCCGCTTGTGCCTCTGACCGGGGCTGAGCAGCGACTCCAGCTCGGCCTCCACGTCGGGGGTGGTCACGAAGAGCAGCTCGTCGCCGGGCTCGAGGGCGTCGTCGCGGCTGGGGGCGATCGGGTGGCCTTCGCGGATGATGCCGGTGAGCACGGTGTTGCCGGGGAAGGGGACGTCACCCACCCGTGCGCCGGCATACGGGCTCCCCACCGGCAGGGTCATCTCGACCATCATGGCCCGGCCCTGCTGGAACTCGAAGATGCGCACGAGGTCGCCGATGCTCACGGCCTCCTCCACGAGGGCGGTCATGAGCCGGGGGGTCGACACCGCGACGTCCACGCCCCACGCCTCGTCGAACATCCACTCGTTCTTCGGGTTGTTCACCCGGGCCACCGTTCGCGGGACGCCGAACTCCGTCTTCGCCAGGAGGGAGAGCACGAGGTTGACCTTGTCGTCGCCGGTCGCGGCGACGACGACGTCGCACTCGGCGAGCCCGGCCTCTCCGAGTGCCTCGATCTCGCACGCGTCGGCCTGCAGCCAGCTCGCGTCCGGCACCTTCTGCACGCGCTCCTGGTCGGCGTCCCGGTCGACGAGGAGGACCTGGTGCCCGTTGCGGAGCAGCTCGCGGGCGATGGACCTCCCGACGCTCCCCGCTCCGGCGATGACGACACGCATGTCTGGACCTTTCGGGTCAGTGCGCCGGAGGGGCGGCGTCGAGGACGCGCTCGGCCAAGGCGAGGTCCTCGCGCAGCAGCGCGAGGTGGAGCAGGTCGCCGTCCTGGTAGACCGTGTCAGGACGCGGGAGGAGGCCCTCTCCGAGCCGGGTGAGGTAGGCGAGCCGTCCACCGGTGGCGGCCTCGATGTCGGAGATCCGGCGGCCGACCCATCCAGCGGCCACGGGCATCTCGGCGATGACGACCTTGCCCGAGGGGTCGGTGAACTCGGGCACGTGCCCCGACGGCAGCAGTCGCCGCAGCATCTGGTCGCTCGTCCACTTCACGGTGGCCACCGTGGGGATGCCGAGCCGCTGGTAGATCTCGGCGCGGCCCGGGTCGTAGATGCGGGCCACGACGTTCTCGACGCCGTACTTCTCACGGGCGACGCGAGCGGCGAGGATGTTGGAGTTGTCACCGCTCGAGACCGCCGCGAAGGCGTACGCCTTGTCGATCCCCGCGGCCCGCAGGGTGTTGCGGTCGAAGCCGACGCCGGTCACCGTCCGGCCGTCGAAGCTCGCGCCGAGCCGGCGGAACGCGGACTCGTCCTGGTCGATGACGGCGACCTCGTGCCCAGCCCGCTCGAGGGATCGTGCCAGGGAGGCGCCCACCCGGCCGCAGCCCATGATGACGAAGTGCACGAGGCCGACGCTACACCGCGGTCCGGGCACCGGTGAGGCTGTCCCGGAAGCACCCCCGGGCGTCGGCGGGGGCGGCATACAGTGTCTGTCGTGTCATCCCCCGGCCGTGTCGTCAAGCGTGTTGTCCTCGGGCGTGCAATGCGGAGCGACCGGCTCGGCGAGACGCTCCTCCCGAAGCGCCTGGCGCTGCCGGTGTTCGCCAGCGACGCCCTGTCGTCGGTCGCCTACGCCCCCGACGAGATCTTCCTCACCCTCGGCCTGGCGGGTGGGGCGCTGGCGCTGACCAACTCGTGGAAGATCGCTCTCGCCGTCGTCGTCGTGATGGCCGTCGTCATCATGAGCTACCGCCAGAACGTGCACGCGTACCCGTCGGGCGGCGGCGACTACGAGGTGGCGAGCGTCAACCTCGGACCCCGCGCCGGGCTCACGGTGGCCAGCGCGCTGCTCGTCGACTACGTCCTCACCGTGGCGGTCTCGGTGTCGGCCGGTGTCCAGAACGCCGCCAACGCCTTCGACATCGTCCGCGGAAACGAGGCGGTGCTCGGTGTCGCGATCGTCGCCGGGCTGACGGCCATGAACCTGCGCGGCGTGCGGGAGTCAGGTACGGCCTTCGCCATCCCGACCTACCTCTTCATGGTCACGGTGATCGGCATGGCGCTCGTCGGCTTCTACCGTCAGTTCACGGGCACCCTGCCACCGGCGGAGAGCGCGAGCCTGGAGCTGCTGCCCGAGCCGGGCTACGAGGCGCTGGGGGGCCTGGCCATGGCCTTCCTCATGCTCCGCGCATTCTCCTCCGGCTGTGCCGCCCTCACCGGGGTCGAGGCGATCAGCAACGGCGTGCCGGCCTTCCGGAAGCCGAAGAGCAAGAACGCCGCCACCACCCTGCTGCTCATGGGCGTGATCGCCATCACGATGCTGCTGTCGATGGTGACCCTCGCCCGATGGACCGGGATCAAGTACGCCGAGGACCCGGCGATCCAGCTGGCGCGCGACGGCGTGCCGGTCGGTGAGAGCTACGTCCAGGACACCATCATGGGCCAGGTCGCAGGGTCCGTGTTCTCCGGGTTCGGCCTCGGTGTCGTCCTCGTGTCGATCGTGACCGGCCTGATCCTCATCCTCGCCGCGAACACCGCGTTCAACGGGTTCCCGGTCCTGGGCTCGATCCTCGCCCGCGACGGATTCCTCCCCCGCCAGCTCCACACCCGTGGGGACCGGCTCGCGTTCTCCAACGGCATCATCATCCTGGCGGCGAGCGCGGCAGGGCTGATCGTCATCTACGACGCCGAGGTCACCCGGCTCATCCAGCTGTACATCGTCGGCGTCTTCGTCTCCTTCACCCTGAGCCAGATCGGCATGGTGCGGCACTGGACGCGGCACCTCCGTCTCGAGCGCAACCCCCAGGTGCGGGTCCGGATGACGCGCAGCCGGGTCATCAACGCGGTCGGCGCGACGATGTGCGGGGTCGTGCTCCTCGTGGTCCTCGCGACCAAGTTCATCCATGGCGCCGGCTACGCCATCGCCGCCATGGCGGTCCTCTTCGTCGTCATGATGCGCATCCGTCGCCACTACGACCAGGTGCGCGACGAGCTGGCGGTGAGCGAGGGCGACACGAAGCACCAGATGCTGCCGTCGCGGGTGCACGCCATCGTGCTCGTCGCGAAGATCCACAAGCCCACCCTGCGGGCCCTGGCGTACGCCCGCGCGACCCGCCCCTCGATCCTCGAGGCGCTCACCGTCGATGTCGACCCCGACGAGACCCGGGCGCTGCAGGCCGAGTGGGACCGTCGCGACATCCCCGTGCCGCTCAAGGCTCTGGACAGCCCGTTCCGCGAGATCACCCGGCCGGTGGTCGACTACGTGAAGTCCATCCGCTCCGGCAACCCGCGCGACCTCGTCGTCGTCTACATCCCGCAGTACGTCGTCGGCCACTGGTGGGAGCAGATCCTGCACAACCAGAGTGCGCTGCGGCTGCGCACCCGGCTGCTCTTCACGCCCGGGGTCATGGTGTCCTCCGTCCCCTGGCAGCTGGCCTCCTCCGAGGGCGTCGAGGAGCGCATGGACGGGCCCGTGGCCGGAGACGTCCGGCGCGGCGAGGGCTGATGGACGCTCCGCGTCGCGACGGCCTCTCGGTCGGCGACGAGGTGACCGTCGACGTCACGGCCATCGCGCACGGCGGTCACTGCATCGCCCGGCACGAGGGTCAGGTGCTCTTCGTCCGGCACGCCATCCCCGGCGAGCAGGTGCGCGCGCGGGTCACGGAGAGCGGGCCGGGGGAGCGGTTCCTTCGCGCCGATGCCGTTCGGGTCCTGTCAGCGTCACCGGATCGCGTCGAACCCCCGTGCCCCTGGGCGCGTCCGGGCCTGTGCGGGGGCTGCGACCTCCAGCACGTGGCGCTGCACCGCCAGCGCGCCCTCAAGGCCGAGGTCGTGCGCGAGCAGATGTCGCGGCTGGCTCGCCTCGACGTCGACGTCGAGGTGGAGGCCGTTGCCGGCGACGCCGGAGGTCTCGGGTGGCGCACTCGCGTGGAGTACGCGGTGGACGACGAGGGGCGGGCCGGCCTGCGTCGGCACCGGTCGCACGACGTCGTGCCCATCGACTGGTGCCGCATCGCCTCCCAGGCGGTGACGTCGCTCGACGTCCCCGGCCGGCGGTGGTCCGGAGCAGAGCTCGTGGATGCCGTCGCGCCGTCGAGAGGTGAGCCTCTCGCCGTACCGGTGCCCGGGGTGGGACCCCCGGTGGTCCGCGAGCGCGTCACCGCGAGGTGGCAGGGAGCCGACGACCTGGAGCGCACCCTCGACCGGGACTTCGAGGTGTCCGCCCGCGGCTTCTGGCAGGTCCACCGGGGAGCCGCGGCAGCCCTCGTCGCGGCGGTGATGGGGGCGGCCGCGCCACGATCCGGGGAGCGGGCCGTCGACCTGTACTCCGGGGTCGGCCTGTTCGCCGCAGCGCTCGCCGAGGCGGTCGGCGGCTCCGGGCAGGTGCTCGCCGTCGAGTCCGACGCCCAGGCGACCAAGCACGCGCGAGCCAACCTCGCCCCATACGGCAACGTCGCCGTGGTCGCGGCCCGGGTCGACGACGCCTTCGGCGTGGCTCGGCCCGCCCGACGTGGCAGCCCTCGGCAGCGGGCCACCAGGCCTCGCAAGCCGACCCGCTCGGCCCTCCTGCCGGCATCGGCGGACGTCGTCGTGCTCGACCCCCCGCGTACCGGCGCCGGGCGGGGTGTCTCGGCGGAGATCGCCGCGCTCGGTCCCCGGGTCATCGTGTACGTGGCCTGCGACCCCGCGGCGCTCGCTCGCGACACGGCGTACCTGGCCGGCTCCGGCTACCGACTGGACGGCCTCCGGGCGTTCGACGCGTTCCCCATGACCCACCACGTCGAGTGCGTCGCGCGCTTCGTCCCCAGCCTCGCCGCCGGCCCGGACGGGACATAGGCTCGACCGGGACGGACCGATGTGGTTAGATATCTTGACGTCAAGATATCTAACCCGGGATCGCGCGACGGCGCACGACCGGAAGGGAGCCACGGTGGCCAGCACGAACAGCTTCGACGCCCACGCCACGCTCGAGGTGGGAGAGCAGTCCTACGAGATCTACCGCCTGTCCGCGGTGCCGGGGAGCGACTCCCTGCCGTACAGCCTCAAGGTGCTCCTCGAGAACCTCCTGCGCACGGAGGACGGTGCCAACATCACCGCGGACCACATCCGCGCGGTGGGGGAGTGGGACGCGAACGCGGAGCCGGACACCGAGATCCAGTTCACCCCCGCACGCGTCATCATGCAGGACTTCACCGGGGTGCCGTGCATCGTCGACCTCGCGACGATGCGCGAGGCCGTGGCCGAGCTGGGCGGCGACCCGGCCAGGATCAACCCCCTCGCACCGGCCGAGCTCGTCATCGACCACTCGGTCATCATCGACGTCTTCGGCCGGGCCGACGCGTTCGAGCGGAACGTGGCCATCGAGTACGAGCGCAACGAGGAGCGCTACAAGTTCCTCCGCTGGGGCCAGACGGCGTTCGACGACTTCAAGGTCGTGCCCCCGGGCACCGGCATCGTGCACCAGGTGAACATCGAGCACCTTGCCCGCACCGTCATGGTCCGTGACGGCGTCGCCTACCCGGACACCTGCGTCGGCACCGACTCGCACACGACGATGGTCAACGGCCTCGGCGTCCTGGGCTGGGGCGTCGGCGGCATCGAGGCCGAGGCCGCCATGCTCGGCCAGCCGGTGTCCATGCTCATCCCGCGGGTCGTCGGCTTCAAGCTGTCCGGCGCCATCCCCGCAGGCGCCACGGCGACGGACGTCGTGCTCACCATCACCGAGATGCTGCGCGCGCACGGCGTGGTCGGCAAGTTCGTCGAGTTCTACGGCGAGGGTGTCTCCGCCGTACCGCTGGCCAACCGCGCCACCATCGGCAACATGAGCCCGGAGTTCGGCTCGACGTGCGCGATCTTCCCGATCGACGACGTCACCCTCGAGTACCTGCGCCTCACCGGCCGCTCGGCGGAGTCGGTGGCCCTCGTCGAGGCGTACGCCAAGGAGCAGGGCATGTGGCTCCAGGCGGGCCCCGACCAGCCCGAGGCGCGGTACAGCGAGTACCTCGAGCTCGACCTGTCGACGGTGGTGCCCTCCATCGCCGGGCCGAAGCGTCCGCAGGACCGCATCGCGCTCCTCGAGGCCAAGACCGCCTTCCGCAGGGTGCTCCCGACGTACGTCGCCCATCATGAGGGCGACCCGGGGCCGGCGGCGAGCTTCCCCGCGAGCGACCCCACGGCCCCGTCGGGGGCGAGCGTCGACCGCAACAACGGCGGGGACAAGCCGGCCGACGAGGGGAACGGCGACGACCGCCCGCGCCGACCGGTGACCGTGACGACGCCGGAGGGCGCCAGCTTCGAGATCGACCACGGCATCGTCTCGATCGCGTCGATCACGAGCTGCACCAACACCTCGAACCCGTCGGTGATGATGGCTGCCGCCATGCTGGCGAAGAACGCCGTGGAACGGGGTCTCTCGGTCGCGCCCTGGGTCAAGACGTCGATGGCTCCCGGCTCCAAGGTGGTGACGGGCTACTACGACAAGGCGGGCATGTGGCCCTATCTCGAGAAGCTCGGGTTCCACCTCGTCGGGTACGGGTGCACGACGTGCATCGGCAACTCCGGTCCGCTCAACGACGAGATCTCCCGGGCGGTCAACGAGCACGACCTGGCGGTCGTGTCGGTGCTCTCGGGGAACCGCAACTTCGAGGGCCGGATCAACCCGGACGTGAAGATGAACTACCTGGCGAGCCCACCGCTCGTCATCGCCTACGCGCTGGCAGGCACCATGGACTTCGACTTCGAGACCGAGCCGCTGGGCCGCGACACCGACGGGAACGAGGTGTTCCTCCGTGACCTGTGGCCGGCGCCGGCCGACGTCGAGCGGACCATCGCCGAGAGCATCAACAAGGAGATGTTCACCTCCGACTACGCCGACGTCTTCGCGGGTGACGAGCGCTGGCAGTCGCTGCCGACGCCGGAGGGCGACACCTTCGCATGGGACCCGGACTCCACCTACGTCCGCAAGCCCCCGTACTTCGACGGCATGCGGCTGGAGACGACGCCGGTCTCCGACATCCGGGACGCCCGGGTGCTCGCCAGGCTCGGTGACTCCGTGACGACCGACCACATCAGCCCAGCCGGGTCGATCAAGGCCGACTCGCCCGCCGGACGCTACCTCGCCGACCACGGCATCGAGCGCAAGGACTTCAACTCGTACGGGTCACGGCGCGGCAACCACGAGGTGATGATCCGGGGCACCTTCGCCAACATCCGCCTCAAGAACCTGCTCCTCGACGACGTCGAAGGAGGCTTCACCCGCAACTTCCTGGCCGGGGGCGACCAGACGACGATCTTCGACGCCTCCGCGTCCTACCAGGAGGCCGGTGTGCCCCTCGTGATCCTGGCGGGCAAGGAGTACGGGTCGGGCTCCTCGCGCGACTGGGCCGCGAAGGGCACCGCGCTGCTCGGCGTGCGAGCCGTGATCGCCGAGTCGTACGAGCGCATCCACCGCTCCAACCTCATCGGCATGGGAGTCCTGCCGCTGCAGTTCCCCCAGGGCCAGAACGCCGACAGCCTCGGCCTCACGGGCACCGAGACCTTCGCGATCTCCGGCGTGGAGGAGCTCAACGAGGGCAGGACGCCGAGGACGGTCACGGTCACCGTGACCGCCGAGGACGGAGCGGAGTCGAGCTTCGAGGCGGTCGTGCGTATCGACACCCCCGGCGAGGCCGACTACTACCGCAACGGCGGCATCCTCCAGTACGTCCTGCGCTCGCTCGTCGCCTGACCCGACAGACCGAGCCGGCGGGCTCAGCGGAAGTCGGGAGAGAGACGGACGACGTCGCCGACGACCACCACGGCCGGGTTCTCGACGCCGACCTGCGTCGCGCGCCGGGCGATGTCGCCGAGCGTGCCGATGGTGACCCGCTGGTCGGGCAGGAAGCCCCGCTCGACGATCGCCACCGGGCACGACGCCGGCCGCCCCGCCGCCAGCAGGGCGGCGGTGGAGGTCGCCAGGCGGCCCACCCCCATGAGGAGGACCACCGTGTGGTCGGTGCCGGGGGGCACCGCGGGCAGGTCCTCGTGGCCAGTCACCACTGTGAACCCGCGCGCCACTCCACGATGGGTGACGGGGATGCCGGCCGCTGCCGGCACAGCGACCGCACTGGTCACCCCGGGCACCACCTCCACCCGGATGCCGCGCGCCTCGCACGCGAGGCGCTCCTCACCACCTCGGCCGAGCACGTACGGGTCACCGCCCTTGAGCCGCACCACCGCGTGTCCAGCGAGAGCCTCCTCGACGAGGAGGTCGTTGATCGAGTCCTGTGCCAGAGCGTGCCGCCCCGGCGCCTTGCCGACGTCGACGACACGCACCGACGCGGGCAGCCGGTCGACCACTGCGCGCGGAGCCAGCCGGTCGACGACGACGACGTCCGCCGCGGCCAGCAGGTCCCGGCCCCGGCTCGTGAGCAGCCCGTCGGCTCCCGGGCCTCCACCGACGAGGGCCACCCACCCCACACCCCGGCGCGGTGACCGGCGACGCAGGTCCAGGGCGCCGGCGGCCAGAAGACCGCCGACCGCCCGGGTGACCTCGGTGCCGAGGGCACGGTCACCGGGCGAGTGGGTGGCGACCGTGACGGTGCCGTCGGCGGTCTCGACCCGGACTGTCTCGGGAAGGGCAGCGGTGCCGCCCGAGGGTGAGCAGGCGTCGACCGACCACACGCGCGCGGCGAGGGCATCGGTGCGCACGATGGCGTCGGTGCGATCGTCACCGGAGCCGGTGACGACGAACCAGGCGCCGTCGAGGTCGGCCGCTCCGGCGTAGTCACCTGCGCTCCAGCTGATCTCACCCCCGAGGGCCAGCTCCTCCAGCTCCTCGCACACCCATGGAGCGACCACCCGCACCCGCGCCCGCGCCTCGACCAGGGCACGCACCCCGGGCACGACCGCCGGGCCGCCGCCGACGACGAGGGCGGGGCGGCCGGTGAGGTCCAGCCCGACCGGGAGGGTCACCGGGGGTGCTCTCCGGGGGCCACGGCATCCGCCATGGCCGCCGCCAGCGTGCGGCCGTCGTCGGGGTCGACGAGGAGGAAGGCCCCGCCGCGCCGCGAGGTGGAGTAGGACTCGACGGGCAGCGGTGCGGCCAGTCGGACCGTGATCCGGCCGATGTCGTTGAGTGCCAACCGCTCCGCCGGCGCGAGTCGTAGCGCGTCGAGGTCGAGGCGGCCGTCGACCGAGCGCACGACGGCGAGCACCGTGCGGGAACCATGTTTGACGAGCAGCCGGGCACCCGGGCGCAGCGGCTCGTCACCGAGCCAGCAGGCCAGGGCGGTGACCTCCTGGCGCAGGGGCACCGGGTCACCGGCCGCCGCGAGGAGGTCGCCGCGGCTGACGTCGACGTCGTCGGCGAGCCGGATGGACACCGACTGCGGCGCCACCGCGACGTCGAGCGGCCGCTCCCCGAGGTCGATCCCGGCCACCCGCGTGCGGGAGCCCGACGGCAGCACGACCACCTCGTCGCCGACCCGCACCGAGCCGGAGGCGAGCTGTCCGGCGTACCCGCGGTACTCCACGTGCTCCGGGGAGCGGGCGGCGCCCTGCGGGCGGATGACCACCTGGACCGGCATCCGGAACGACTCGTGCAGCGGGTCGGTGTCCGGGGGCAGCGTCTCGAGCAGCTCGAGCAGCGAGGGGCCCTCGTACCAAGGGGTGTTGGGCGAGCGGTCGACCACGTTGTCGCCGACGAGGGCCGAGACCGGCACGGCGTGGGCGTCGGGGATGCCCAGCTCGGTGGCGATGCCGCGCACGTCCGCCGCGACGGTGCGGAAGACATCCTCGCTGTGCTCGACGAGGTCGATCTTGTTCACGGCGATGACCACGTGAGGCACCCGCATGAGGGCGGCGACCGCGAGGTGGCGCCGGGTCTGCTCGAGCACGCCCTTGCGGGCGTCGACGAGCAGCACCAGCGCGTCGGCGGTGGACGACCCGGTCACCGTGTTGCGCGTGTACTGCACGTGGCCGGGGCAGTCGGCGAGCACGAACGAGCGCTGCGCCGTCGCGAAGTAGCGGTAGGCGACGTCGATGGTGATGCCCTGCTCCCGCTCGGCGCGCAGGCCGTCGGTGAGCAGCGCCAGGTCGGCCGAGGCCAGGCCCCGGTCACGGCTGACCCGCTCCACGGCATCCAGCTGGTCGGTGAGCACCGACTTCGAGTCGTGCAGGAGGCGACCGACGAGCGTCGACTTGCCGTCGTCGACCGAGCCCGCGGTCGCCAGGCGCAACAAGGTGCTCATCGGGGGGCCCTCATGGAGTACCGGAGCCGGGTCCCACGTTGCGCGTGGGCGGAACGAGCGCGGGTCCCATGCTCTGCGTGGGCGAACGTCATGGGGTGCATCAGAAGTAGCCCTCCTTCTTGCGGTCCTCCATGGCGGCCTCGGAGATCCGGTCGTCGGCGCGGGTGGCGCCGCGCTCGGTGAGCGTGGAGGCGGCCACCTCGGCGACGACGTGCGCCACGGATGCCGCGTCACTCTCGACCGCCCCCGTGCACGACATGTCGCCGACCGTGCGGTAGCGGACCCGGCGGGTGCTGACGCCCTCGTCGGCGCGCGGCTGCGAGTGCGGGCCGAGGGCCAGCAGCATCCCGTCGCGCTCGAAGACCTCGCGCTCGTGGGCGTAGTAGAGGCCCGGCAGCTCGATGCCCTCCCGCTCGACGTAGCGCCACACGTCGAGCTCGGTCCAGTTCGACAGCGGGAAGACGCGGACGTGCTCCCCGGGGCGGTGGCGTGGGTTGAAGATGTTCCAGAGCTCGGGGCGCTGGTTCTTGGGGTCCCACTGGCCGAAGTCGTCGCGCAGGCTGACGACGCGCTCCTTCGCGCGGGCCTTCTCCTCGTCGCGCCGGCCGCCACCGAAGACGCCGTCGAAACGGTGCCGTGCGATCGCCTCCAGCAGCGGCTGGGTCTGCAGGGGGTTGCGGGTGCCGTCGGCGCGCTCGCGCAGCCGGCCGTCGTCGATCCAGTCCTGCACCGAGGCGACCTCCAGGCGCAGCCCGAGCCGTTGCACGGTGGCGTCGCGGTACGCGAGGACCTCGGGGAAGTTGTGGCCGGTGTCGACGTGCAGCACGGGGAACGGGATCGGGGCCGGCCAGAACGCCTTGGCCGCCACGTGCAGCATCACCACGGAGTCCTTCCCCCCACTGAACAGGAGCACAGGACGCTCGAGCTCCGCGGTGATCTCGCGGAGAACGAGCATCGCCTCGCTCTCCAGCACGTCGAGCTGGCTGAGCACGGGCAGGTCGGCCGGTGCCGGGGTCCGGGTGGGAGTCGTCACGTCGGTCGTCACGGGAGGCGCCTCGGTCAGGGTGTCGGTGGTGGTCACGAGGGGTCCTCGCGAAGCATCTGGCGGAGCGAAGCGGGGCTAGAACTTCGTGGGGTCCGACTCATGGGTGCAGCCCGCACTCGGTCTTGGCGAACCCGGCCCAGCGCCCGGCCCTGGGGTCGTCGCCCGGCGCGACCCGCTGCGTGCACGGCTCGCAGCCGATCGACGGGAACCCGTCGGAGAGCAGCAGGTTCACCGGGACGCGGTGCTCGACGGCGTGGTCGACGACCTCGTCGAAGGTCCACGCCGCGAGGGGGTTGAGCTTCACGAGCCCGAACTGCTCGTCGAACGTGACGAGCGGCGTGTCGGCGCGGGTCGGACCCTCGTCGCGCCGGATGCCGGTCACCCACGCCTCGTAGCCGGCGAGCGCCGCCTTGAGCGGCTCGACCTTGCGCATCCGGCAGCAGGAGGCGGGGTCGCGCTCGTACAGCCGCGGCCCGAACTCCTCGTCCTGCTCGGCCACGGTCAGGGTGGGCCGCACGTCGACGACGGTGACGTCGAGCTCTGACTCCACCTGCGCCCGCGTGCCGTAGGTCTCGGCGAAGTGGTAGCCGGTGTCGAGGAACAGCACGTCGACACCAGGGGCGGCCCTCGCGACGACCGCGGGGAGCACGGCATCCTGCATGCTGCAGGCCACGGCCAGCGTGCCGGGGAAGGTCCGTGCCGCCCAGGCCGACACCTCGTCGGCCGTGGCGTCCGGGCCCAGCTCGCGCGCCCCCTGCTCCGCGAGGGCACGCAGCTCGTCGGCGCCACGACGGGAGCGTGGGGTGGTGGTCGTGGTGGTCGTGGCGGGGGTGGTCGTCGTCATCGCAGCTCCTCCTCGTCGACGCGGTGCACCCAGCTGGAGAACGTCTCGCCGGCCCCGCGCTGGCCGAGCCAGCGGCGCACCAGGCGCTCGACGAGGTCGGGGAGGTCCGCGGCGGTGACCTTGAGGCCGCGCACGGTGCGGCCCAGCCCTGCCTCGTCGCGGTCGGCGGAGGCCAGACCGCCGCCGAGGTGCACCTGGAACCCGGCCTCCTGCTCGCCGTCGACCGTGACGATCTGGCCCTTGAGGCCGATGTCGGCCACCTGGATCCGGGCGCAGGAGTTGGGGCAGCCGTTGACGTTGAGGGTGACCGGGGTGTCGAGCTGGTCGGTGACGTCGGCGAGGCGCCGCTCCAGCTCGGCGATCGCGGTGGCCGCGGTGACCTTGGTCTCGACGATGGCCAGCTTGCAGAACTCGATGCCGGTGCAGGCCATGGTGTGCCGCCGGAAGGGGCTGGGGGAGACCGAGAGCCCCAGGGCCTCGAGACCGGCGACGAGCTCGGCCACGGCGTGCGGCGGGACGTCGAGCACGACGAGCTTCTGGTGGGGGGTGAGCCGCACCCGGTCGGTGCCCGCGGCGGCCATGAGGTCCGCCAGCCCGGCGAGCACCGAGCCGCTGACGCGGCCGACCACGGGCGCGGCACCGACGTAGTGGTTGCCGTCCTTCTGGAGGTGGATGCCGACGTGGTCCCCCGGACCCGAGGCCGGAGCGGGCGGAGGACCGTCGGGCAGTGGGGAGTCCAGGTAGTCACGCTCGAGCACCTCGCGGAACGTCACCGGTCCCCACTCGGCGAGGAGGAACTTCAGGCGCGCCTTGGTGCGCAGCCGACGGTAGCCGTGGTCGCGGAAGATGCGGATGACGCCGTGCCAGACCTCGGCCACGCGGTCCGGCTCGACGAACACCCCGAGCCGCTCGGCGAGGCGCGGCGCGGTCGAGAGTCCGCCGCCGACCCACAGGTCGTAGCCCACCCCGAGCTGCGGATGGACCACGCCCACGAAGGAGACGTCGTTGATCTCGTGGACGACGTCCAGGCTCGGGTGGCCGGTCACGGCGGACTTGAACTTGCGGGGGAGGTTGGCCAGCTCGGGGTCACCGATGAAGCGGCGCGTGATCTCCTCGATCGCCGGACCGGGGTCGATGATCTCGTCGGCGGCGATCCCGGCCAGCGGGCTGCCGAGGACCACGCGAGGGGTGTCGCCGCACGCCTCCGTCGTCTGGAGCCCGACCTCCTCGAGGCGCCGCCAGATCTCGGGGACGTCCTCGACGCGGATCCAGTGGTACTGGATGTTCTGGCGGTCACTGATGTCGGCGGTGTCCCGCGCGAACTCCGTGGAGATGTCGGCCAGAACGCGCAGCTGGTCCAGCGTGAGGGCTCCGCCGTCGAGGCGGACCCGGAGCATGAAGTAGCGGTCGGAGAGCTCGTGCGGCTCGAGGGTGGCGGTGCGCCCGCCGTCGATGCCGGGCCGGCGCTGGGTGTACAGGCCCCACCATCGCATCCGGCCGTGGAGGTCGTCGTCGGGGATCGAGTCGAAGCCCTGCACCGAGTAGACGGTCTCGATCCGCTCGCGCACGTCGAGCCCACCGCCCGCCGCCTTCATCTGCTCGTTGGCGTTGAGCGGCTCACGGCCGTCGACCGCCCACTGACCGTTGGAGCGGCCGGCGCGGGGGGGCCGCAGGGCCCGGCCGGTCGAGCTGTCGGTCGTGTGCGCGGTCATGGGGTCCCACCGAGTCGGAATTAGTTGTGGTGATGAAATCTATAACGCACCATTATTCCCCGACGTGCGGTCCACGATGTGGTCCGGCGGCGTATCATCGAACACATGTTCGACCCCCCGGCGCGCGAGGGTCCGCCGGTGCGGGCCGGGAGCCCGGGGTCTCCGGCGCGCCAGCGGTCGGCGGCGGGGGCGGCCGGTGGGGCGGGGGGCCCGCCGGGGTGGCCGCCCGGGGTGCCGCCGCCGGGGGAGCGCGGCTGGGACCACCGGGCCGGGGCCTGGCTGCTCGACCACTGCCCGCCGGACTACCGGCTCTACCCGGCGTGGCGGCGGCACCCGGTCGCCCTGGCCTGGCTCACCGTGCGTCACCTCGACGCCCAGCTCGACGCCATGCGGTCGGCATACCGCGAGGTGCGCGTCGACCTCGTCGACGACATCGGGCCCGAGGGCGTCGCCCAGGTGCTCGGCGACCTCGAGGTCGAGGGGGTCCGGCTGCTGTCGGCGCGCCGGGCCGCCGCGTTGCTGCTCGACGCGCTGAGAGGGCTCGAGTTCGTGCCCCGCCTCTGAGGCCACGTCCGTCCCGCCCCATCCAGCGACCTTCGGTTGGCCCCAGAACGCGTGTGGTGCCGTGGTGAGAACTCTGGCCGCAGCGTGGACGGCATCCGAAGATCTCCGCAGGTCGGCACGGTCGGACGAGGTGCGGCAGGGCTCTGGTGGGGGAGCACCTAGACTCGGGGGGTCGTCCGCACGTCCTCGACACGTGTCGGCCATTCGCAGCACCAGGAGGTAGGCACCGGTGAGCCTGCTCGAGCGCATCGGGGGACCCGAGGACCTCAAGGCACTGCGCCCCGACCAGCTGCCCACGTTGGCGGACGAGATCCGGCGCTTCCTCATCGAGGAGGTGTCCCGCACCGGCGGCCACCTCGGGCCCAACCTCGGCGTCGTCGAGCTGACGATCGCGATCCACCGGGTGTTCAGCTCGCCCACGGACACCGTGGTGCTCGACACGGGGCACCAGTCCTACGTCCACAAGCTGCTCACCGGGCGCCACGACTTCTCCGGCCTCCGGACCCAGGGCGGGCTCTCCGGCTACCCCAGCCGCGCGGAGTCCGAGCACGACGTCGTCGAGAACTCCCACGCGTCCACGTCGCTGTCCTGGGCGCACGGCATCGCCGCCGCACGCGTCGTGCGCGGCGAGCGCGGCCGGCACACCGTGGCCGTCATCGGGGACGGCGCGCTCACCGGCGGGATGGCCTGGGAGGCACTGAACAACATCGCCGCCGACCCCGACCTGCCGCTCGTCGTCGTCGTCAACGACAACGAACGCTCGTACGCCCCCACCCGCGGTGGTCTGGCCGACCACCTCGCGACGCTGCGGACGACGCGCGGCTACGAGCGCTTCCTCGACTGGGGCAAGAGCACCGTCTCGCGGACCCCGGTGGTCGGCGGGGCGATGTACGAGACCCTCCACGGCGTCAAGAAGGGCATCAAGGACATCGTCGCGCCGCAAGGCCTGTTCGAGGACCTCGGCCTCAAGTACGTCGGCCCGGTCGACGGGCACGACGAGGCGGCCATCGAGGCCGCCCTGCGCAAGGCGAGGGCGTTCGGCGGACCGGTCCTCGTGCACGTGCTGACCCAGAAGGGTCGCGGGTACGACCACGCCGTCAACGACGAGGGCGACCAGTTCCACGCCGTCGGGGTCATCAACCCCGAGACCGGGCTGCCCCTGGAGATCGCCGGGCGCAGCTGGACCGACGAGTTCAGCGACGCGATGGTCGAGATCGGCGAGGACCGTCAGGACGTCGTCGCGATCACCGCGGCGATGATGATCCCCGTCGGGCTGAAGGGGTTCTGCGAGCGCTTTCCGGAGCGCACCTTCGACGTCGGCATCGCCGAGCAGCACGCCCTCACCATGGCGGCCGGTCTCGCGTATGCCGGTCTGCACCCGGTGGTCGCCGTGTACGCCACCTTCCTCAACCGGGCCTTCGACCAGCTGCTCATGGACTGCGCGCTGCACCGGGCGGGCGTCACCGTGGTCCTCGACCGCTCCGGCATCACCGGCCCGGACGGGGCCTCCCACCACGGCATGTGGGACATGACGATCAGCGGACTCGTGCCCGGCCTGCACCTCGCCGCCCCTCGCGACGGCCAGCAGGTGGCCCGCGCGGTCCACGCCGCGGTCGACATCGCGGATGCGCCCTCGGTGGTGCGCTTCCCGAAGGGAACCGTCGGTGACCCGATCACCGCGGTGCGCAGCATCGGCACGGTCGACGTGCTCGCCGAGCCCGACCCCCACGAGGTCGACGTGCTGCTCGTCGGTATCGGGTCGATGGCCGCCACGGCGATGACGGCCGCGGAGAAGCTCGCCGCGGAGGGTGTGCGCGTGCGCGTCGTCGACCCCGTGTGGGCGCTGCCGGTCAGCCCCGACCTCGTGCGCGCGGCGGGAGCTGCGGGTCGGGTCGCGGTCGTCGAGGACAACGTCGTCGTCGGAGGGATCGGCTCACAGGTCGAACTCGCCCTGCGCGAGGCCGGCTCGGACGTCCCGGTCGACGTCCTCGGCATCCCCAAGCGGTTCCTGGACCACGCCTCGCGGGGGCAGGTGCTCGACGCGATCGCGCTCACGCCGGATGCCGTCGCGGCCGGCCTGCGCGCGAAGCTCGGCTGACCTCGGGTCGGGTCCGTCCACGTCCTTTCGGGGTCAGGTCAGGTCGGGGGTCGGCGACCGGCGCGACCCGCACGACGCGTGAGGCCCTCCTTACGGCTTCCGCCAGACGGAGACATGGCTCTCGCTCTCCGCGGTGAACTCCCGGCCGTTCCAGTCGGCGAGCCGCTGCTCGAGCTCGAGGCCCGCGAGCTGCGCCATCAGGTCGCACTCCGCGGGCCAGACGTAGCGGAAGTGGTGAGCGGTGTAGCGGACCGATCCGTCGGGCTCGTGGTCGTAGTGGTGTGAGGTGGCCTGCTGGGTGACCGGGTCGTAGGTGTCGACTCCTGCGTGACGTCGGCTCACGTCGAAGGGGACGGCGACCTGCCCTGGCGGGAGCCGCCGAAGCGACGGGACGCCCAGCTCCACGACGAACCGACCGCCGGGGGCGAGGTGGCCTGCGGCGTTGCGGAAGCAGGCGACCTGCTCCTGCTGGGTTCGCAGGTTGCCCAGGGTGTTGTAGACCAGGAAGACGAGGGCGAACTCACCGGGCACCCGGGTGGTGGCCATGTCGCCCACGACGACGGGGATGGTGGCCTCGTCGACCTTGTGCCGTAGCTGCCTCACCATCGGCTCGGACAGCTCGACCCCCGCGATGCGGACCCCCCGCGCCGCCAGGGGCACCGCGACCCGCCCCGTGCCCACGGCGAGCTCCAGAACCGGCCCGTCACCGGCCAGGGTTGCAAGGAAGTCCACGGCCGGCTGGAGCACGTCGGGCCTGAACATCGCGGCCGAGCTCCGGTCGTAGCGCTGCGCCATCTCCTCGTCCCACAGGTCACTGGTCGTCATGGCACCACAGCCTTGCCCGCACGTGGTGGCCCGTCGACCGGTTATCGCCGGCGCCGGTGCTCGACCGTGGACACCGCGGCCCGTGGTTGGGTGGGCGGATGAGGATGCTCGTGCTCGGTGGAACGGCGTGGCTCGGGCGGACGGTTGCGGAGGCGGCGCTTCGCCGCGACCACGATGTGACCTGCCTGGCACGCGGGAGCGCCGACCCGCCGGAGGGCGTCAGCTTCGTGGCCGCAGACCGCGACCTCGACGACGGGTTGTCCGCCGTCACGGGGGAGCCATGGGATGCCGTCGTCGACGTCACGCGCCACCCCGCCCACGCACGCCGGGCGGTTCGCGACCTCACCACCGGGCACCGGGTGCTGGTGTCGACGGGCAACGTCTACGCAGGCTTCGAGGCGCTCGAGCAGGGTGAGGACAGCCCGCTGCGCGACCCGCTCGACGGCGACCGGATGACCAGCATGGAGGTCTACGGCGAGGCGAAGGTGGCCTGCGAGACTGCGGTGGGGGAGGCCTCCGGCTCAGCGACCATCGTCCGCTCGGGTCTCATCGGTGGCCCGGGCGACGCGTCCGGCCGCACGGGGTACTGGCCCTGGCGCTTCGCCCACCCGGTCGGGGAACGGGTCGTGGTGCCCGACGACCCTGAGTTCCCGTGCGCCCTCGTCGACGTCCGTGACCTGGCGGAGTGGCTGGTCTCCGGAGCCGAGCAGAGGCTCGACGGCACGTTCAACGCGACAGGCCCGACGACCTCCCTGCGCGAGGTGCTCGCGGTCTCCGCACGAGTTGCCGGGTCGAGCGCCTCACCGCTGCCGGTGGAGCCGAACCGGCTCGCCGAGCTGGGCATCGGGGCGTGGATGGGGCCGGCGTCGCTGCCGATGTGGATCGACGACCCCGCGTGGCGCGGCTTCGCGACGATGGACACGGCGCGAGCGCGCGCCGCAGGGCTGGTCACCCGGCCGCTCGCGGAGACGATGCGGGACACGCTCGCCTACGAGGAGGCCCGCACGGTGCCGCGCGGCGCAGGGCTCACCGACGACGACGAGCGCCGCGTGCAGGAGGCCGTGCTGGGCTGATGACGCACCGACTCGTGTCGGCGGCGCCCCGGGCGCACCTAGCATGAGTGACGTGACCGACTCCCGCGCCGACGAGGTCGCCGTGAACCGGGCGCTCTGGGCGGTGGTGAACGAGCGGTTCACGGATGCCGCCGCGGACGACCAGTGGGCACGACGGGATGCCGTCTGGGGGCTGTTCGCGGTGCCCGAGGCGGAGCTCGGGGTGCTCGGCGACGTGGTCGGCCTGGACGTCCTCGACCTGGCCTGCGGGACGGCCTACGTGTCGGCGTGGCTGGCGCGGCTGGGTGCCCGGCCCGTGGCGGTCGACCTCTCCGCCGAGCAGCTCGCCACCGCGCGCCGGCTGCAGCGCCGGGTCGGCCCGGTGTTCCCGATCGTGCAGGGCGACGGTGAGCACCTTCCGCTCGCCGATGGCTGCGTGGACCTCGTCGTCAGCGAGCACGGGGCGGCGGCGTGGTGCGACCCGGAGCGCTGGCTTCCCGAGGCGGCCCGCGTCCTGCGGCCCGGGGGCCGCCTGGTGTTCCTCACCAACAGCCACCTGTCCGCACTGTGCGTACCGGCCGACGAGGGGGTCGCGGGGGAGCGGCTGCTGCGCGGCCACGCCCAGGCCTACCGGGTTCACTGGCCTGGAGGCGGCGTCGAGTTCCACCCCTCGCACGGCGACTGGGTGCGCCTGCTGCGCTCGGCCGGGTTCTCCGTCGAGGCGCTGCACGAGGTCTTCGCCCCGGACGACCGCAGCGACCACCCGTTCTACGAGATCGTCTCGCCCGCGTGGGCGAGCCGCTGGCCCGCCGAGGAGCTGTGGGTGGCGCGTCGCGCCTGAGCCCGCCGCCCCCGGCGCCGGTCAGCCGGCGGCCGGACGCTCCAGCCCGACGACGGCCCCGGCGGCAAGGCCTCGCACGAGGACGTCGACGAGGTGCGGCACCTCGGCTGCCTCGACCTGCACGGTCGCCGCGCAGACCGGCCCGCGCCAGACCGAGAGGACGACGACCCCGGCCTCCGGGTGCCAGGACACGCGGAGCGCCCGGCCGTCGCCGCGGGCGTCCGCGACCACCTCGCCGCGCACGGGCAGCACCGTCGGCTCCGTCACACCCCCATGGTGCCCGCGCCGACCGCCGGGCACCAGAGCACGGGGGCCGACCCTGGGCCTCAGATGTCCCGGAAGGTCTCGATCGTGGCCCCCAGGGCGTTGAGCCGCTCGGCCAGGTCCTCGTAACCGCGGTTGATGACGTAGACGTTGCGCAGCACCGACGTGCCCGGTGCGGCCAGCATCGCCAGGAGGATGACGACACCCGGCCGGAGCGCCGGCGGACACATGACCTCGGCCGCCCGCCACCTGGGCGTGGGGCCGGTGATCATCACCCGGTGCGGGTCCAGCAGCTGCACCTGGCCGCCCACCTTGTTGAGCTCGGTGAGGTAGATGGCGCGGTTCTCGTACACCCAGTCGTGGATCATCGTCGTGCCCTCGGCGCAGGCGGCGATGAGGGCGAAGAACGGGAGGTTGTCGATGTTGAGCCCGGGGAACGGCATCGGCGCGATCTTGTCGACCGGTGCCCGCAGCGGCCCGGGGTGGATCGTGAGGTCGACCAGGCGGGTGTGGCCGTTGTTCGCGCGGTACTCCTCGGTGAGGGTGAAGTGCAGGCCCATCTCCTCGAGCGTCGCGAGCTCGATCTCGAGGAACTCGATCGGCACCCGCTCGATCGTGATGGTGGACTCGGTGACCACGGCGGCGGCGATGAGGCTCATCGCCTCGATCGGGTCCTCGGAGGGGAAGTACTCGATGTCGACGTCGACCTCCCTCACCCCCGTCACGGTGAGGGTCGTCGTGCCCACCCCCTCGATGCCCACGCCGAGCGCCTGGAGGAAGAAGCACAGGTCCTGGACCATGTAGTTCGGGGAGGCGTTGCGGATGACCGTCGTGCCGGGGTGGCGGGCGGCGGCCATGAGGACGTTCTCGGTCACCGTGTCCCCCCGCTCGGTGAGGACGATGGCCCGCTGCGGGGAGCGGCCGGGCAGGACCTCGGCCTGGTAGAAGCCGTGGGTGGCCGCCACGTCGAGCCCGAAGGCCTTGAGTGCCGACAGGTGGGGTTCGACGGTGCGGGTGCCGAGGTCACAGCCTCCGGCGTAGGGCAGCTGGAAGTGCTGGAGCTCGTGGAGCAGCGGTCCGAGGAACATGATCACGGTGCGGGTGCGGCGGGCGGCCTCCACGTCGATGCTCGCGAGGTCCAGCCGCGCCGGCGGGACGATCTCGAGGTCGTTGCTGTCCGGGAGCCAGCGCACGCGCACGCCGATCGACGTGAGCACCTCGATGATCCGGTTGACCTCCTCGATGCGGGCCAGGCTGCGCAGCGTGGTGCGACCCTTGTTGAGCAGGCTCGCGCAGAGCAGCGCCACGGCCGCGTTCTTGCTGGTCTTCACTGGGATGGACCCGGAGAGCTTCTGACCGCCCACGATCCGTAGGTGCTGAGGACCGCTGTGGCCGAGGGAGACGAACTCGCTGTCGAGCTTCTCGCCGACGCGGGCCAGCATCTCCAGGGAGAGGTTCTGCTTGCCCTGCTCGATCCGGGCGACGGCGCTCTGGCTCGTCCCGAGGAGGTCCGCCAGCTCGCTCTGGGTGAGCCCCTGGTGGCGGCGGGCGTCCCGGATCAGGGTCCCGATCCGGGTCAGGTACGTGTCGGACGTCGTGGTGGTGGTGGTCGTCACCGCGACAGGTTATCTCACCTGTGAGATATCGGCCCAGTCGGCGAACACGGCATCCGATCGGCTCAGGTCACGGGCACGGTGGCCACTCCGTGGGGGAGCAGTCGTCGCCCGAGCACACGCTCCGACACGCCCTCGCGGTCCAGCAGCGGGCACAGCCCACCGTTCCAGAACTGGAAGCCGGCGCCGGTGATCATGGCAAGGTCGATGTCCATGGGTGCGGCCACGACGCCCTCGGCGAGCATGAGTCCGACCTCCTCCGCCAGCACCCCGAGGATCCGCTCGCGAGCCGCCTCGACGGTCAGCTCCACCGGGTGGTCGGGCCGCTCGGCGAGCGCCAGCACCTCGGGGTCGGGCACCGGACGACCGTCCACCATGAGGTAGTACCCGCGCTTGCCCGCCTCGACCATGCGCCGCAGGCTGGGTGAGACCGGGAACCGGTCTCCGAACGCGCGGTGCAGGGTCTCGCTGTTGTGCAGCGCGATCGCCGGCCCGACGAGACCGAGCAGCACGAACGGCGGCATCGGCGCCAGGCCGGCGACGGCGCGGTCGGCGGTGGCGACCGGGGTCCCCTCGTCGACGATGCGGGAGAACTCGCCCGTGAAGCGCCCGAGCAGCCGGTTCACCACGAAGGATGCCGTGTCCTTCACGCGGATCGTCGTCTTCCCGAGCGCTCGGCCCGTCGCGAACGCCGTTGCCAGCGTGGCGTCCTCGGTGCGTTCGCCGGGGATGACCTCGAGCAGGGGCATGACGGCGACCGGGTTGAAGAAGTGGAAGCCGACGACCCGATCGGGGTGCTCCAGGCCGCTCGCCATCTCGGTGATGGACAGCGACGAGGTGTTGGTCGCGAGGACGCACTCGGCGGAGACGACCGCCTCCACCTCCCTGAACACCTGCTGCTTGACAGCCATGTCCTCGAAGACGGCCTCGATCACGAAGTCCGCGTCGGCGAAGCCGGCCTTGGACGTCGAGCCGGTGACGAGGCCGGTGAGGAACGAGGCGTTGTCCGGTGAGACCCTGCGCTTGGCGAGCAGCTCACGGATCTCCCCGTGCACCCAGCCCACGCCCTTGCCGACGCGCTCCTCGTCGAGGTCGGTGAGGACCACCGGGACGCCGAGCCGGCGCGCGAAGAGCAGGGCGAGCTGGCTGGCCATCAGTCCGGCGCCGACGATGCCGACCTTGGTGACCGGGCGGGCCAGCCTCTTGTCGGGTGCCCCTGCCGGACGCTTTGCGCGCTTCCGTACGAGGTCGAAGGCGTAGAGCCCCGCGCGCAGCTCGTCGCTCATGATGAGGTCGCCCATTGCCTCGTCCTCTTCCGCGAACGCCTCGTCCCGCGTCGCGGTCCGCGCCGCCCGGACGAGCTCCACCGCTCGCAGAGCCCCCGGAGACCGGCCAGCCGTCCTGGCGAGGACCAGCGTGCGCGCGGCGTCGCACGCGGCATCCCACGTGGTCGCGTCCCGGTCGACCTCCGCGCGCCGTACCGGAACCGCGCCGGTGACGACGCCCGCGGCCCAGCGCACGGAGTCCTCGAGGAAGTCGGCCGGCTCCAGCAGCACATCGGCGACACCGAGGGCCGCGACGTCCTTGGCCTTGAGCATCCGGTTCTGGGAGAGGGGGTTCTCGACGATGACCTTCAGCGCGTCGGCGGGGCCGATGAGGTTCGGCAGGAGGTAGCAGCCACCCCAGCCCGGGAGCAGGCCGAGGAACGTCTCGGGCAGGGCCACCGCACTCACGCCGGACGAGATGCTCCGGTGGTCGCAGGCCAGGGCCACCTCGAGCCCTCCCCCCATCGCCGCTCCGTTGACGAAGGCGAACGTCGGGACGGGCAGGTCCATCACGGCCGCGATGGCGGCGTGCCCCGAGCGCGCCACGTCGATCGCCTGCTGTCGCTCGAGCACGTAGGGGATGCCGGACAGGTCTGCGCCGACGGCGAAGACGAACGGCTTCCCGGTGATGCCGACCGCCTGGATCTCGCCGGCGCGCGCGCGCTCGTGCAGCCGCTGCACGGTGCCGGCGAGCTCGGCGATGCCGTGCGGTCCGAAGGTGGTCGGCCGGGTGTGGTCCAGTCCGTTGTCGAGGGTGATGAGGGCGAGGATGCCGCCGCCGCCGGGGAGGACGACGTCCTGGACCGGGGTGTGTGTGACCACCTCGGTCGGCAGGTCAGGCGCCGGCGCTGGGGTGGTTGCGGGGGACGTGGTGGCGGTCGTCATGGCTCAGGACTCCTTGCCGTAGTCGGCGTGGTGCGGGTTCTCCCAGATGACGCAGCCACCCATGCCGATGCCGATGCACATCGCCGTGAGTCCGTAGCGGACCTCGGGGTGCTCCTCGAAGTGACGGGCGAGCTGGGTCATGAGACGCACGCCGGACGAGGCCAGCGGGTGGCCGACGGCGATGGCGCCGCCCCAGGGGTTGACCCGCTCGTCGTCGTCGGCGATCCCGAAGTGGTCGAGGAACGCGAGGACCTGGACCGCAAAGGCCTCGTTGAGCTCGAACAGCCCGATGTCGTCGATCGACAGACCGGCCTGACGCAACGCCTTCTCGGCGGCCGGCACCGGGCCGATGCCCATGACCTCGGGCGCCACGCCGACGAAGGCGTACGCGACCAGTCCCATCCGCACGGGGAGGCCCAGCTCGTCGGCGGCGGCCCGTGACGCCAGGATGCACGCGGTGGCACCGTCGTTGAGACCGGCGGCGTTGCCGGCGGTGACGTTGCCGTGGGGGCGGAACGGGGTCTTCAGGGTGCCCAGCTCCTCGAGCGTGGTCCCGGGCCGGGGCGGTTCGTCGGAGGTGGCGAGGCCCCACCCCCTCTCCGCGTGGCGGGTGGCCACCGGGACAAGGTCGGCCTGGACCCTGCCCGCCGCGTAGGCGGCGGCCAGCTTGCGCTGGCTGTTCACGGCATAGGTGTCGCAGCGCTCCTTCGTCAGGTGCGGGAAGCGGTCGTGCAGGTTCTCGGCGGTCTTGCCCATGACGAGGGCCGACTCGTCGACGATCCGCTCGGCGACGATCCGGGGGTTGGGGTCGATGCCCTCACCCATCGGGTGACGCCCCATGTGCTCGACCCCGCCGGCGATGGCCACGTCGATCGCGCCGAAACCGATCGACGACGCCACGGTGGTGACCGCGGTCATCGCCCCGGCGCACATCCGGTCGACGGAGTATCCAGGGGTGGTGTCGGGCAGGCCGGAGAGCAGGCTCGCGAGGCGGCCCAGGGTCAGGCCCTGGTCGCCGATCTGCGTCGTGGCGGCGAGCGCCACCTCCTCGACCCGGTCCTTGGGCAGCTCCGGGTGGCGCCGGAGGAGCTCGCGGATGCACTTGATGACGAGGTCGTCGGCCCGGGTCTGGGCGTACATGCCCTTCTCGCCGGCCTTGCCGAACGGGGTGCGGACGCCGTCGACGAAGACGACCTCCTGGAGTGCGCGTGGCACGGGGCCTCCCTGGGCGTGGCGTCGGCCCGGTCGGCCGGGCCCTGGGGGTCCACGGTACTGAGCGGACGCTTAGTGCCCTAGGGGGTCGGAGGTGACAGGCGTCACGCCGGCCCGGGCGACTGGATCTGGATCAGGTTGCCGCAGGTGTCGTCGAACACCGCCGTCGTGACCGGCCCCATCGACGCCGGGGGCTGGGTGAACACGACACCGGCCGCGCTGAGCCGGGCGTGCTCGGCCTCCACGTCGTCGACCGTGAACGCCGTGAACGGGATGCCGTCGGCCACCAGGGCCGCCTTGTACGGCCGTGCCGCGGGGTGCTGGTCGGGCTCGAGCAGGAGCTCGACGCCGTCGCGAGCGTCGGGGCTCACGACGGTGATCCAGGCGTACTCGCCCATCGGAACCTCGTGCTTGGTCTCGAAGCCGAGCACCCGGGTGTAGAAGTCGAGCGCCTTGGTCTGGTCGTCGACCAGGACGCTGGTCAGGGTGATCCTCATCGGGGGGTCCTCTCGTCGGGGCGGCGCCACCGGTCGCGCAGCGGCGCCAGGGGCGTGGTGTCGAGGTCGTGGAAGGTGTACCGGCCCTCTCGGCGCCGGTTCACGAGGCCGGCCGCCACGAGCACGTCGAGGTGCTGGCTGATCGCCTGCCGGCTCGAGGTCAGCCCATGGGTGCTCGCCATCCGGGCGCACAGCTCGAACAGGCTCTGACCGTCGCGTTCGGTCAGGGCGTCGAGCAGAGCCCGCCGGGTGGCGTCGGCGAGTGCCTTGAACAGGGCGTCCGCGTCATCCACGCCTGCGACAATAGGCAAGTAGATACTTGCCTGTCAAGGGCCCGCGTGCCCGGACCTTCCGCGCCGCCACCGGGACGACGCGGACGCTTGCTCCTGACGCGGATGCATCCGCGCCACGGCGGGGTTTCTGCGCCGCCACCGTGAGCGCGCACAAGCTCGAGGAAGGGCGAGCGCGGTCAGCCGGGGAACTGGTCGAACGCCGCGACGAGCATCGGCGCGACGATCTCGGCCTGCCACGGGCGCACGCCCTGGTCGAGCAGCGCCCGGGCGAACGCCGCCTCGTCGTGGTCGGAGGGCGGCTGCCACACCACGCGGCGCAACGGGTCCGGAGAGCACACGTTCTCCACCGGGATGACGCGCTCGGTCGCGAAGGCAGTCAGTGCGGCACGGGCGGCACCGAGCCGGTCCGCGGCCAGGGGGTTCTTCTCCGCCCAGACACGCGGCGGGGGAGGCCCGTCGGACGGCAGGGTGCGCGGGGGGAGGTCCTCCTCCGGGATCTCCATGGCGCGCCGCACGGCCTCGAGCCACTGGCGCCCGTAGCGGGCGATGGCGCGGTGACCCCGGGGAAGGTCGCCGGTCGTGAGGGGGGCGGTGCGGGCGATCTCGACGAGGGCGGCATCGGGCAGCACCCGGCCGATCGAGGTGTCGCGCTCGCGGGCGATGTCGTCCCGGGCGTACCAGAGCTCGCGGACGATGGCCACCGAGCGCCGGGAACGCAGCGCGTTCATCCCCGAGGTGCGGCGCCAGGGGTCGGTCCGCTCGGTGGGGGCCCACCGCAGCAGGGCGTCGAACTCCTGCCTCGCCCACTCCGCCTTCCCCTGCAGCGCCAGGTCGACTCCCATGAGGTTGCGCAGCTCGTCGAGCACCTCGACGTCGAGGGCGGCATACCGGAGCCACGGCTCGGGCAACGGCCGGGTCGACCAGTCGACGGCGGAGTGCTCCTTGGCCAGGCTCAGGCCCAGGTAGTGCTCGACCACCGCGGCAAGCCCCACGCGGGGCAGGCCGAGGATGCGGGCGGCCAGCTCGGTGTCGAACAGCTGGCGCGGGCGCAGCCCCACCTCCGCGAGGCATGCGAGGTCCTGCGTGGCGGCGTGCAGGATCCACTCCGCCGCGCCGATGGCCCGGTCGAGCGGTGACAGGTCCGGGCAGCTGATCGGGTCGATGAGCCAGGTCCCCGCACCGTCGCGACGGACCTGCACGAGGTAGGCGCGCTGGCCGTAGCGGTAGCCCGACGCGCGCTCCGCGTCGATGGCGACGGGGCCGCTGGCGGCCGCGACGGCCGCCGCGGCGCGCTCCAGCTCGCGCTCGGACTCCACGACGTGCGGCACGCCATCAGCGGGCTCGTCGAGCGGCACAGAGGCGGCAGCGGGCTCCTCGGGAGTACTGGCAGCGGTCTCGGAGACCATCTCAGCGGCGAGGGCCGGGAAGGGCGACGACGCCCTCGGGCAGGGGAGGCAGGCCGGCGATCGTGCACAGCAGGTCTGCCCAGGCGAGCAGGTGCTGACCGGCCTCCGGACCGACCGGGCTCCAGGACGCTCGCACCTCCATCTCGACAGTGGCCGGCCGGTCCGCCAGGCCCGCGAAGCTCTGCGAGACGACCCGGGTCACGGTGCCCGCCTCCGCGACGTACTCCAGGCCTCGCAGCGAGAGCGCGTCGGTGAGCCAGCTCCAGCCGACCTCGCCGAGCAGGGGGTCGGTGGCGAGCTCCGGCTCGAGCTCGGCGCGCGCGAACGTCACGGCGCGCCACTGGCCGCCCCACGGCTCCGGCGCCGAGGGGTCGTGGAGGAGGACGAACCGACCCGAGGCCAGGTCGTCGTCGGTGTCGCGCGGGTCGACGACGTCGGCGGTGAGCGCGACCGCGTAGGGAGCGATGCGCTGGGGGGCAGGCACCTCGGTGAGGCGGATCTCCGGCCGCAGGCGGGCGTGGTGGAGATCCTCGAGAGCGCGCGCGAACTCGGGCGACTCCCGGCCGGTCACGGTGCGGCTGGACACCACAGCAATGTATGCCGTGTCTCCGCGACGGGCGCGTGGGCACGCCGGAGCCGAGCCGCCGAACGGGGCCGTCGGTTGACCTCGTAGTCTCTGTCGGTGCTCAGCCTCCTGGCCCTGGGGTCCTCCGTCGTCTGGGGAACCTCCGACTTCTTCGCCGGCGTCGCCTCGCGTCGGCGTCCCGCCGTCGCGGTGGTCGGGTGGACCCAGGGCCTGGCGCTGCTCGTCATCTCGGTGCTGGTCGCCGTCCGCTGGGAGACGGTGGCATGGGGCGGTTGGCCGCTCTGGGCGCTGGGCGCCGGGCTGTCCGGGATGACCGGGCTCATCTGCTTCTACTCGGCACTCTCGGCCGGGACCATGGGGGTCGTCGCCCCCATCGCCGCGCTCGGCGTCATCGTGCCGGTCGCCCTCGGTGTGGCCAGCGGTGAGACGCCGTCGGCCTGGGCGTGGCTCGGGATGCTGGTCGCGATCGTCGGCGTGACCCTCGCCTCGGGTCCCGAGCTCAGCGGTGAGGTGTCCGCGCGGCCGGTGATCCTCGCCGGGTGCGCCGCCGTCGGCTTCGGTCTCGCCCTGTTCTGCCTGGACCGGGGGGCGCGCGTGTCGACCCTGCTGACGCTCTGGGGCATGCGGCTCACCTCGGTGACGATCCTCGTCGTGGTGGCCCTGCTCCTGCGCTCCGCCGGCGGGGTCACCGCCAGGGAGCTGCCTGCGCTGCTGGCGATCGGGTGCGGGGACCTGACGGCGAACGCGCTCTTCGCCGTCGCCTCCTCGCGCGGCCAGGTGAGCGTCGCGTCAGTGCTCGGCTCGCTCTACCCGGTCGTCACCACCGTGCTGGCCAGGGTGGTCCTGAAGGAGCGGCTGCGGCGGGTGCAGCAGGTCGGCGTCGCGCTCGCCGTCGGGGGCGCAGCGGTGATCGCACTCTGATGCCGGCCGCGGGCGGCATCCAACCGGGATGGGAGGATGTCGCCTCGTGACGACGCCCGACGCGACCACCCCTGCTCTGGACCGGCCTCTCGGTCCCGGCGCCACTGCGCGGGCCGCGACCGCGGACTCCGTCCTGGTGCGGTCGGCCCGGAGACAGCCGGTGCCCTTCACCCCGGTGTGGTTCATGCGCCAGGCCGGGCGGTCGCTGCCCGAGTACCGCGCCGTCCGTGAGGGCGTCGGCATGCTGGACTCCTGCCGGCGCCCGGACCTCGTCACGGAGATCACGCTCCAGCCGGTTCGTCGGCACGGCGTGGATGCCGCGATCCTCTTCTCCGACATCGTCGTGCCGCTCGCGGCCATCGGCGTCGACGTGGACATCGTCGCCGGAGTGGGGCCGGTCATGGGGCGCCCGATCCGCACCCGGGCCGACCTGGGCCAGCTGCGCGACCTCGTGCCCGAGGACGTGCCGGACATCACCGAGTCGGTCCGGCTCCTCACCGGCGAGCTCGGGAAGACCCCGCTCATCGGCTTCGCGGGAGCGCCGTTCACCCTCGCCTCCTACCTCGTCGAGGGCGGCCCGTCGAAGAACCACGAGCACACCAAGGCGCTCATGCACGGCGACCCTCGGCTGTGGCACGACCTGTGCGCCCAGCTCGCACAGATCTCGGGCGCGTTCCTCCGGGTGCAGGCCGAGGCGGGAGCCTCCGTGGTGCAGCTGTTCGACTCGTGGGCGGGCGTCCTGAGCAGGGCCGACTACACGGCATCCGTGCAGCCGCACTCCGCGACGGCCCTGGCCGCGGTCGCCGACCTCGACGTGCCTCGGATCCACTTCGGTGTCGGAACGGGTGAGCTGCTGGCCCTCATGGGCGAAGCCGGGGCGGAGGTCGTCGGGGTCGACTACCGGGTGTCGCTGACCGACGCGCTCGCCCGCCTCGGCGACCGGTACGCCGTGCAGGGCAACCTCGACCCGGCGCTGCTCTTCGCTCCCTGGGACCCGCTCGCCCACCGGGTGCGGGAGATCCTCCACGAGGGCCGAGCGGCTCCCGGTCACGTGTTCAACCTCGGCCACGGGGTGCTGCCCGACACCGACCCCGACGTGCTGACCCGGGTGGTCGACCTCGTGCACGAGGTCTCGACCCGCTGAGTCAGGCAGCGGGTGGCTCCGGGCTGGCCACGACCGGGCCCGGCCGGGAGCCGCGGCGACGCAGCCACACGACGATCGGCACGAGGACGAGCGCCGCGGCGACCATGAACGGCAGGACGGCCCCCACCGCCGTCAGCAACACCGAGACCGAGGTGGTGAAGGCACTCCACCCGGCGGCCAGGCCGGCGAGGAACCCGGTGTCGTCGGCCCCTTCCTCCAGCGCTGTCTCGTCCGTGCTCAGCGAGACCTCGACGGGGGCGAGCTGGACCGAGTCCTCGAGGGCGGCCAGCTGGGCCTGCATGGCCTCGAGGTCGGCCTGGCGGCGGGACAGCTCGGCCTCCAGGCTCACGATGTCGGCGAGGCGGGTGGCCTGGCCCATGAGCGCCCGGACCCGCTCGACGCTCGCCTCCATGGTCTTCACGCGGGACTCGGTGTCGACGTACTGAGCGGTGACGTCGTCGGTGTACGTGTGGCGCGAGTGCACCTCTCCGAGCTCCGCCAACCGGTCGAGGGTCGCGTCGAGGGCCTCAGCCGGCACGGAGATGGTGATGGTGCTGAAGCCGCCCTGGTCGGGGGAGTCGGGCTCGCTCGAGATGGACTCCGAGAGGACGAGGCCACGGGCCGACGCGGCGATCGCGCGTACCTTGCCCGCGGCCGCGTCCACGTCGGTGACGGTGAGGGCGATGTCGGCTCGGCGCGCCAGCTTCCGGTCGAGAACGGCTGGCACGACCGCGGCCTTGTCGCCGGCGGAGGGTGCGCTCGCGCCCTGCGGCGCGCGGTCGGGTGCGGCCTCGGTGCCGGCACCCTCCGCGGGCTCGCTCTGGACGGCGCTGTCGGCCGAGCCCCCGCCGGCGTCGTCACCACCGGCACTGCAGCCGACGAGCAGCGTGAGCCCGGCGGCGAGGGAGAGGACGGCGGCGGTGCTGCGCCGGATGGATGGGCGAGCCGAGGTACGCATGAGGACTCCTTCGTGATGACGGGCTGAGCATGAGGCGCCGCACCGCCTCCGGTGGTTCCGGGAGGCCGGTCTCGATCCGGTCACGATGCCGTCACCCGGCAGTGGCCGTCTGCAACCGGCCGGCTCCGGAGCGTCAGTGCCCGCGTGAGAGGCTTGAGGGCATGCCTGCCCCGGCCGTCTCCACCCGGCCTCGCATCGTCGTCGTCGGGGGCGGCATCGCGGGCCTGGCAGGAGCCCTGGAGGTGCTCGACGCCCTGCCGTCGGCGCAGGTCACCGTCCTGGAGGCAGGTGACCGCCTGGGCGGGAAGCTGCGGCTCGAGCCGGTCGCCGGGCACCTCGTCGACGTCGGCGCCGAGTCGCTGCTCGCGGTGCGCCCCGAGGCCACCGACCTCGTCCGCCGGGTGGGTGGCGGCGACACCCTGGTCGTGCCGGCGACCACCTCGGCGTCCATCTGGTCCCGCGGCGCCCTGCGGCCCCTCCCGCGCGCCACGGTGATGGGTGTCCCCACCGACCCGGACTCCGCGCGTGGGGTCCTCACCGACGCCGAGGTCGAGCGGCTGCGGGACGAGCGGGCCTGGCCGGGAGGGTCGGTCGTCGACGACGTCTCGGTGGCCGAGTACATCGGCACGCGCCTCGGACCGGCCGTGGTCAGCCGGCTGGTGGAGCCGCTCCTCGGCGGGGTGTACGCCGGTCACGCAGACCGGCTGTCGCTGCGCGCGACGATGCCGGCGCTCTGGGAGCGCGCGACCCGCGGTGAGAGCCTGCTGACCCCGCCAACCGGTGCCCCGGCATCCGGCACCGGTGCCGAGCCCCGGCCGGCCTTCGCCGGGCTCGTGGGGGGCGTGGGCCGGCTTCCCGACCTGGTCGCCGACGAGCTCCGGTCCCGCGGCGCGGTCCTGCGCACCGCGACCACCGTCCGGGCGCTCGAGCGGGCGGCCGACGGCTGGCGACTGGTGCTCGGGTCCGCGGCCGCGCCGGAGACCATGGATGCGGATGCCGTGCTCCTCTGCGTCCCACCCGCTCCCGCGGCCCGGTTGCTGGGTCCCCACGCCGCGACCGCCTCGGGTGTCCTCAGCCGGGTAGAGACCGCGTCCACCGCCGTGGTGACGCTCGCGGTGCAACGCGCCGGGCTCCAGCCACTGCCGGGATCGGGGTTCCTGGTGCCGCCGGTCGAGGGCCGGACGATCAAGGCGAGTACGTTCAGCGCGAAGAAGTGGGCGTGGACCGGCGGGCTCTCCGATGAGGTGGTCCACCTTCGGGCGTCGGTGGGGCGTGCGCGCGAGGAGTTCGTGCTCCAGCGGCCCGACGAGGAGCTGCTCGCCGTGTCGGTCGCCGAGGTGGGGGAGGCGCTCGGTCGCCCCCTGACCAGGGTCCTCGACGCCCACGTCCAGCGGTGGGGTGGGGGGCTGCCGCAGTACGCCGTCGGGCACGTGGATGCCGTCGCGACCGTGCGTGCCGACGTCGCCCGGTTGCCCGGGATCGAGGTCGCCGGCGCGGCCTACGACGGCGTGGGAGTGCCCGCCGTCATCGCGTCAGCCGCCCGGGCCGCCACCGCCACGGTCCACCACCTGACCACCGTCCCGACCCGTCGAGGAGACCGACCCGCATGACCGAGTCCACCCGCCCCACCGCCGGCAAGCCGGGGGCCGCCCGGATCCGCGAGATCAACGACACCATCCGCTACGCCATGTGGTCGGTGTTCGCCGTCGCGGAGCCGCTCGCCGACGAGGACCGGGGCGCGCTCGCATCCGAGGTGGAGGAGCTCTTCACCGACCTCGCGGCACGCGACGTCGTCGTCCGTGGCACCTACGACGTGGCAGGCCTGCGGGCCGATGCCGACGTCATGGTCTGGTGGCACGCCGAGACGATCGAGGCGCTCCAGGAGGCGTACCACGCGTTCCTGCGCACCGCCTACGGCGAGCACCTCGACCCGGTGTGGTCCGTGGCGGCGCTGCACCGCCCGGCCGAGTTCAACAAGAGCCACATCCCGGCGTTCATGTCGGACGAGGACCCGCGTGGGTACGTGTGCGTCTACCCGTTCGTGAGGTCGTACGACTGGTACCTCATCGACGACACGGAGCGGCGCGACATGCTCGTCGAGCACGGGCAGATGGCGCGGGAGTACCCCGACGTGCGAGCCAACACGATCGCGTCGTTCGCCCTGAACGACTACGAGTGGATCCTGGCGTTCGAGGCCGACGAGCTGCACCGCATCGTCGACCTCATGCGTGAGCTGCGTGCCTCGCGCGCCCGGATGCACGTGCGCGAGGAGGTGCCCTTCTACACCGGCCCGCGGGTGCCGGTCCGCACCCTGGTGCAGCGCCAGCGCTGAGGTCAGCCCCGAGGAACGCACCGACTGGGCCGCGCCCCGCGCAGGTGCCGGACCGGTATCGCACGGCGCTCACCACCCATTGTCAACCGATCGGTTGACAATGGGTGGTGCCTTGGCATATCGTTGTTGTCAACCGCACGGTTGACCAAGGAGCGCCGGCATGAGCGACCAGCTGTCGAAGGTGTTCGCGGCACTCGCCGACCCGACCCGGCGCGACATCGTCGCCCGGCTGTCTGCCGGCGACGCCACCGTCAACGCGATCGCCGCCCCGTACGAGGTGACCCTCCAGGCCGTCTCCAAGCACCTCAAGGTGCTGGAGGACGCCGGCCTGGTCAGCCGCAGCCGTGAGGCACAGCGCCGTCCGGTGCACCTGGAGGCGGAGGTGTTCGACCTCATGACCGCGTGGATCCAGCGGTACCAGCGCCGGGCCGAGGAACGCTTCGCGCGCCTGGACGCGGTCCTCGCCGGGCTGGACGAGCACGGTGACCCCGTGCCGCAGCACGACTCGCACGACTCGCACGGCACCGAGAGGCACGACCAGCACACGGAAGGACAGGCATCATGACCACCACCCACACGCAGGCTCGCATCGAGGCCGACGAGAGGGTCCCGATGATCCACATCTACCGCGACTTCGCGGCGACCCCCGCGCAGCTGTTCCGTGCGCACACCGACCCTGAACTGTTCGCCCGCTGGGTCGGCCCGAGCGATGTCGGGGCCGACATCGACTACTGGGACGCTCGCGACGGCGGGGCCTGGCGCTACACCGCCTCGCGCGGAGACGACTTCAGCACGGGGTTCCGCGGCTGCTTCCACACGGTGAGCCCCGAGCGCATCGTGCAGACCTTCACCTGGGAGGGGATGCCCCAGGACGTGGCCCTGGAGACCCTGACCTTCGAGGACCTCGGCGACGGGCGCACCCGTCTGCACGCCACGAGCCTGTGCGACTCGTTCGAGGGCCGCGACCAGTGGCTCGCCAGTGGCATGGAGACCGGCGTCGACGACGGCTACGCCGCGCTCGACCGGCTGCTCGAAGCCGGCGAGCTGTGACCGGCATCCCCACCGACCCGCCCGAGCGGCATCGGGCCATCGCCGGCCGGTTCACGCAGGCCGTGCGTGCGACGACCGACTGGGACGCACCGACACCGGTGCCGCAGTGGGCCGCCCGTGACGTCGTCGGCCACCTCGTGGAGTGGTTCCCACCGTTCCTGGCCTCGGGCAGCACGATCGTGCTGCCCGTGGGGCCGGACGTGGCCGACGACCCGGTGCTGGCCTGGCAGGCCCACACCGATGCCGTGCAGGCAGTGCTCGACGATCCGGACACCGCGGGCCGCTCGTTCTCGAACCCGCACACGGGCGACCTGCCGCTGGACCAGGCGGTCGACCGCTTCTACACGACCGACGTCTTCATGCACACCTGGGACCTCGCCCGCGCCTCGGGTCAGGACGAGGTGCTCGACCCGGGGCTGTGCGCCGAGCTGTTCGAGGGCATGCTGCCTCTCGACGAGCTGCTGCGCGCCTCGGGTCAGTACGGCCCGCGGGTGCCGGTGCCCGACGATGCGCGGCCACAGGACCGGCTGATGGCGTTCATCGGCCGCGACCCGGGATGGCGACCCGACCTCAGGCGGTCGGGGCGCCGTCCGCAGGGCGCAGGGTCAGGCTGATCGAGTTGATGCAGTACCGCTGGTCGGTCGGCGTGTCGTAGCCCTCGCCCTCGAAGACGTGCCCGAGGTGGCTGCCGCACGTCGCGCAGCGGACCTCCACCCGGGGACGGCCGGGAAGGGAGCGGTCCTCGAGGTACTCCACCGAGTCCCCGGCCAACGGCGAGAAGAACGACGGCCAGCCGCAGTGGCTGTCGAACTTGGTCTCCGAGGCGAAGAGCTCGGCGCCACAGGCGCGGCACGCGTACACGCCCACGGTCTTGGCGTCGGTGTACTCGCCCGTGTAGGGGCGCTCGGTGCCGGCCTGGCGCAGGACCGCGTACTCCTCGGGGGAGAGGGCGGCCTTCCACTCCTCCTCGGAGCGGTCGACGGTGTAGGAACGGTCGCTCGGCTTCATCGTCATGTCCAGCCCAACAGCGCGGATGCCGGGAGAGTTCCCGCCCAGCGTCACCGGACCTCGGGCTCTCGGGCGACCGCGGTCCCTCGCCCAGCGTCGCCGCCCCTCGTTAGGCTCGCCGCATGGCGGATGCGCAGGTGCTGGAGGTGGACGGGCCCGACGGTCCTCGGCAGGTGCGGTTGAGCAGTCCGGACCGGCTGATGTGGCCCGATGCCGGCATCACCAAGGGCGACCTCGCCGCCTACGTCGTCGCGGTGGGCGACCCGCTCGTGCAGCACATCGGCGACCGACCGATCACCCTGCAGCGCTTTCCCGACGGGGTCGACGGCGAGGAGTTCTACCAGAAGAACCCGCCCAAGGGCATGCCCGAGTGGGTCCGCACCGTGTCGTGCACCTACCCCAGCGGCCGCCGCCACGCGCAGATCGTGGTCGACGAGGTGGCCACGGCCGTGTGGGCGGTGCAGATGAACACCGTGACCTTCCACCCCTGGCCGGTGCGCACCGCCGACAACGACAACCCCGACGAGCTGCGCATCGACCTGGACCCCCAGCCCGGGCGCACGTTCGCGGATGCCGTCGAGGCCGCTCACGTGCTGCGTGAGGTGCTCGCCGAGGTCGGGTTGACGGGGTGGGCGAAGACGAGCGGCAACCGAGGCGTGCACGTCTACGCCCGCATCGCCCCGACCCACGAGTTCCTCGAGGTCCGTCACGGCGTCATCGGCGTGGCTCGCGAGCTCGAGCGGCGGCTCCCCGACCTCGTCACGACCTCGTGGTGGAAGGAGGAGCGCGGCGAGCGGGTCTTCGTGGACTTCAACCAGGCCTGTCGCGACCGCACGATCGCCTCGGCCTACAGCCCGCGGCCCCTGCCCGGCGCCCCAGTGTCGATGCCGGTGACGTGGACCGAGCTCTCCACGGTGTCGCCGGGAGACTTCACCCTCCTCACGGTGCCCGACGTGCTCGAGGACCGCGGTGACGCGTGGGCGGGCCTGGGTGCCGAGGTGGGCGACGTCGCCGGTGCGCTGGCCCTGTGGCAGCGCGACGTGGAGGAGCGGGGGCTGGGCGAGCTCAACTTCCCGCCGGACTACCCGAAGATGCCCGGGGAGCCTCCGCGGGTGCAGCCGAGCAAGCGCCGCACCGACAAGGCCGACGCCGAGTACCTCGCGCCCAAGGCCGAGCGCGACGCCGACGACCGGGAGAGGTGGGGGATGCCGGTCGTCCCGCCGGTGGCACCCATGCTCGCCAAGCCGGTCAAGGGGATCGACGCGCTCGACGGGCAGGAGGTCAGCTTCGAGCCGAAGTGGGACGGCTTCCGCTCCATCGTCTTCCGCTCGGGTGACCGCGTCGAGATCGGCAGCCGCAACGAGAAGCCGATGACGCGGTACTTCCCCGAGGTCGTCGAGGCGGTGCTCGCCAACCTGCCCGAGAAGTGCGTCGTCGACGGTGAGATCATCCTCGTCCGGCCCGGGGAGGACGTGCTGGACTTCGACCTCCTGAGCCAGCGCATCCATCCGGCGGTCAGCCGGGTCACCAAGCTGTCGGTGGAGACCCCCGCGCGCTTCGTCGCATTCGACCTCCTCGCCCTCGGCGACGAGGACCTCATGGCACGCCCCTTCCGAGAACGCCGGGTCCTGCTCGAGGAGGCGCTGGCCGGCGCGGAGGCGCCGATCCACCTGACGCCCGCGACCACCGACCGCCAGGTCGCCGCCGACTGGTTCACCGAGTTCGAGGGAGCAGGTCTCGACGGGCTCGTCGCCAAGTCCTTGAGCGGGCCCTACGAGCCCGACAAGCGGACGATGAGCAAGATCAAGCACGAGCGGACCGCCGACTGCGTGGTCGCGGGCTACCGGGTCCACAAGTCGGGACCCGACGCCATCGGCTCCCTCCTCCTCGGCATCTACGCCGAGGGCACGCTGCTGTCGGTCGGTGTCATCGGGGCGCTCCCCATGGCCCGGCGGCGCGAGCTGTTCGAGGAGCTGCAGCCGCTCGTCACCACCTTCGAGGACCATCCGTGGAACTGGGCGGCGGAGGAGCAGGGGACGCGCACCCCCCAGGCGGCCGCGGGCAGCCGGTGGGCGGCAGGCAAGGACCTGTCCTTCATCCCGCTGCGCCCCGAGCGGGTCGTCGAGGTGCGCTACGACCACATGGAGGGCGTCCGCTTCCGCCACACGGCGCAGTTCGTGCGCTGGCGGCCCGACAAGGACCCCGAGGACTGCACCTTCGAGCAGCTGGAGGAGCCGGTCTCCTATGACCTGTCCGCCGTGCTCTCCGGTGGTCGCGCGTGACGACTCCGGAGGTGGGCAGCCGGGCTCGACAGGTGGCGACCGCGACGGCTGCGGTCGGGGCGACGACCGCGGTCGCCTCCGGCGCCGGCTCCCTCGCTGCCGCGGCCTACTTCGCGCGCAAGGTCCTGACGCCCGACCGGCACCGCCCGGACGACGTCCTCATCCGGTCCGCCGGCTCCACCTCGGTCGTCCTGGGCGTGACCCCCGAGACGGTCGTCCCGGGCCTCTACGGGCTGTGGATCGAGGACGGCTTCGGCCACGTGAGGATCGGCGACGTCCTCGGCATCGACACGGCATCCGGCACGGTCGAGCGCGAGCTCGTGGCGGTCGACCGGGGGTACCTCGCGCCCGGTCCCGCTCGGTGGAACCAGTACTACTACGGAGGTCCGCCGGACGTGAGCATCGGTGCGCCGACCGAGCACGTCACGTATGCCGGAGAGCTCGGTCCCATGCCGGCGTGGCTCGTCCCCGCTGCCCAGGGGGTGGGCAGCCGGTGGGCGGTGCTCGTCCACGGACGCGGTGCCCGACGTGAGGAGGCCGTCCGCGCCCTGCCGCCGCTGATCGCGGCAGGATGGACCTGCCTGGTCCCCAGCTACCGCAACGACGAGGGGGTGCCGGCGGGCCCGGACGGCCGGTACGCCCTCGGGCTCTCGGAGTGGCGCGATGTCGAGGCCGCCGTCGAGCACGCCGTGGCGCACGGCGCCCGCGAGGTGGCCCTCGTGGGGTGGTCGATGGGAGGGGCGATCGTCCTGCAGTTCCTCGACCGGTCACCGCTGTCGTCGATGGTCTCCAGGGTGGTGCTGGACGGCCCGGTCGTCGACTGGGGCGACGTGTTGGCCCACCACGCGAGGCAGCATCGCATCCCGGCGCACGTCGGGTCGCTGGCGCGCGCCATGATGGCCCGGCGCTGGGGGCACCGGCTCGTCGGCGTGCACGAGGGCGTCGACCTCGCCAAGACCGACTGGGTGCGCCGGGCAGAGGAGCTTCGACACCCGATGCTGCTCATCCACTCCGCCGACGACGAGTTCGTGCCGGTCGGGCCCTCACGGGCCTTGGCGCAGGTGCGCCCCGACCTCGTGCGGTACGAGGAGTGGCAGGTGGCCCGGCACTGCAAGGAGTGGAACACCGACCCGCAGCGATGGGACCGGCTCGTGAGCGAGTTCGCCGCCTAGCCTGACGTCACCGCACGACACGCCACAGGCCCAGCAACGTGCCAGCCTCGGCGACGAGCAGGTGCAGGCGCAGGGGGATGCCGTCCGGCGGGTTGATCGGCGCACCGCTGGTCACCCGCGGCCCGCTTCCCCCCACCACCATCGGTGCGAGGGTGAACGCCATCTCGTCGACCACCCCGGCCGCAAGGGCCGCCGCGAGCAGCGTCGGCCCGCCTTCGCAGACCACATGCCGCAGGCCTCGTTCCGCGAGGGCGTCGAGCGCCGCCCGGAGGTCCACGTGGTCGTCACCGGCGACCAGCACGGCATCCTCACCGAGCACGCGGCGGCAGTGCTCGAGCTGGGACGAGCCCGCAGCCGAGCAGGTCACGAGCAGTCCGGTACCTCTCGCCTCGCGTGGTGTGCTCAGGCCTTCCGGTATTCGGGCCGAGGCACTCACGACGACGAGGGCCGGGGGAGCGGAGCGCCGCCTGGTCGACGTCAACCTCTGGTAGCCCTCCGTGCGGACGGTGCCGGCCCCGACGAGGACGGCGTCGCAGAGGTCACGCTGCAGGGCGAACACGCGGTTGTCGGCTGGGGTGTTCACGCTGCCGCTGCGCCCGTCGGCGCCGACCGCTGACCCGTCCATGGTCGTGACGAAGTTCGAGCGCACCCACCGCCGGCCGGCGGGGAACGTGTAGAGCCCAGCGAGGTCGGCCGCGCCGATCCGGGCACCGGGTCGCGCCGGGCGGCGTGGGTCGATGAGGACGCGCATGGCGGAAGTGTCTCAGCGTTGTGGGGTCCCCAGACGGTGGATGTGACGGCGAGGTGCCTCGCGCACGGTGCGGCGCTCAGGTCTGCAAGGATGCGCGAATGGGCAAGGGTGCGAGGAAGAAGTCAGGCAGCGGCGGCGAGACGACGGACGGTGCCGTCCCGGCATCCGAGGTCGCCGAGAACGGAGCGCCGTCGGAGCAGGAGGTGAACTCCGACGACGAGCTGAGCGGGAAGGCAGCCCGCAAGGCCGAGAAGAAGCGCAAGAAGGCCGAGAAGGCGCGCGGCGACGAGGCCGCCGAGTCGGTGGTCTGGTCGGAGGTCCTGCGCGTCGGACCGGACTTCCGGCTCACCGACGTCGACACCCGTGGCACTCCCGGCTTCACCGGGGGAAAGAAGAGCGGTGCAGAGGTCATGGTCGGGCTTCAGGAGCGCCTCGGCGACCTGCAGGAGCGCCTCTACGCGGAGTCCCGGGGCGGTGGGTCCCGGTCCGTGCTCCTCGTCATCCAGGGGATGGACACCTCGGGCAAGGGCGGCATCATGCGCCACGTTGTGGGTGCCGTGGACCCGCAGGGGGTCGCCATCACCTCCTTCAAGGCGCCGACCGACGAGGAGAAGGAGCACCCGTTCCTCTGGCGCATCCGACGGGCGCTGCCGGTTCCGGGTGACCTCGGCGTGTTCGACCGCAGCCACTACGAGGACGTGCTCATCGCCCGCGTGCACGACCTCGTGCCGCGGGCGACGTGGGCCTCTCGGTACCCCGAGATCAACGCCTTCGAGGAGGAGGTCGTCGACAGCGGCACGACCATCGTCAAGGTGATGCTCCACATCTCCAGTGACGAGCAGAAGGCCCGGCTCACCGAGCGGTTGGAGCGCGAGGACAAGCACTGGAAGTACAACCCGGGTGACCTGGACGAGCGAGAGCACTGGGCCGAGTACATGGAGGCGTACCAGGACGCCCTCGAGAAGTGCTCCACCGACCACGCGCCATGGTTCGTCGTCCCGGCCGACCGGAAGTGGTACGCCCGACTCGCCGTCACCAACCTGCTGCTGGAGCACCTCGAGGCGATGGACCCGCAGTGGCCGGCCGCCGACTTCGACGTCAAGGCGGAGAAGAAGCGCCTGGCCGAATCCCCCTGACCCTCGCGCCTCCCCTACCTCCCCGCCTCCCCGACTTCGTCTGTCAGGCGGCGGCGACACGCCGTCGCCGACGGCGCCTCGCCGCACGCCGACAGACGAAGTCGGGGACTGGCGCTCCGGGGGAGCACCGGGTGGCTGCCCCACCCGGTGTCAGGCGGGTAGTGCGCGCTCCAGCAGCAGGTCGACGCCGGCCCGGCCGACGCCACTGCCCAGGGTGCCGAAGGTGGCGCCGTGGTCGCCCGCAAGCCGACTCGCGACGAACGCGTCGGCGACCGGTCCGGGGGAGTAGCGCACGAGCAGCGATGCCTGCAGCGTGACCGCGAGTCGCTCCACGAGCCGCCGTGCGCCCCACGGAGCATCGGCCGCCAGCGCGACGACCGCCGCGCCATCGCACTCGTCGATGGCCGCGTCCAGCACCGCCGTCGTGGCCGCGGGCGAGGGCGAGCTCCTTGCCGAGCGCGGCGAGCGAGCCCGGCTCCCGCGTCAGCGCTCGGACGACGTCCAGGGCGTTGACGTTGCCCGACCCCTCCCAGATGGAGTTCAACGGCGCCTCCCGGTAGAGCCGCGCGATGCCGTTCTCCTCGACGTACCCGTTGCCGCCAAGGCACTCCAGCGCCTCTGCGACCATCGGTGCCGTCCGCTTGCACACCCAGTACTTGCCCAGCGCCACGCCGAGCCGAACGAGGTCGTCCTCACCGGCGTCGACGGCGTGGGCGAGCCGCATTCCCAGCACCGTGGCGGCCTCGGACTCGAGCGCCAGGTCCGCGAGCACGTTGCGCATCAGCGGCTGGTCGACGAGGAGCGCACCGAAGGCGCTGCGGTGCCGCGCGTGGTGAACCGCCCGCACGAGGGCTGCCCGCATCGTGGCCGCAGACCCCAGCACGCAGTCCAGCCGGGTGGAGGCCACCATCGTGAGAATGGTGCGGATGCCGCGTCCTTCCTCCCCGACTCGCACCGCCCACGTGCCGTCGAGCTCGATCTCCGAGGAGGCGTTCGACCGGTTGCCGAGCTTGTCCTTCAGCCGCTGGAGACGGATGTCGTTGCGCGTACCGTCCTCGAGCACCCGGGGCACCAGGAAGCAGCCGACGCCCGCGGCGGTCCGCGCGAGGACGAGGAAGGCGTCGCTCATCGGCGCCGAGCAGAACCACTTGTGGCCCGTGAGCCGGTAGGTCTCGCCCGCCAGCGGACCCCCGGGGCTGGGTGACGCTGTCGTCGTGTTGGCCCGGACGTCCGAGCCGCCCTGCTTCTCCGTCATGCCCATCCCGACGGTGAGCCCCCGCTTGACGGCCATCGGCCGCAGCACCGGGTCGTAGGCACGCGACGCGAGACCGGGGAGCCAGCGGCCGGCGACGGCAGGTTCTGCGGCAAGGGCAGGCGCGGCGGCATACGTCATCGAGACCGGGCACAGGTGGCCCGCCTCGACCTGGGACCAGATGACGAACCCGGCGGCGCGCCGGGCGTGTGCCCCGGACCCCGAGGGCCTGGTCCACGGCTCTGCCGTCAACCCCTCTCCGACAGCCACCTCCAGAAGGCGGTGGTACGCCGGGTGGTACTCGACCTCGTCGATCCGTTCGCCCGTCGGGGCGTGCGACCGCAGGACGGGGGTGACCCGGTCCGCCTGGTCCGCCCAGGTGCGCACGCGCGCCGTCCCCGCCAGGGCGCCCAGAGCGTCGAGTGCCCCGGCACCGCCCGGGTCGACGCCGTGCACCCATCGCCGGACCGCCTCCTGCAGCGCGGTGTCGGTCCTCAGGAGGTGCAGCTCCGAGGGTGCCGGGACGACGTTGGCGACGACGTGGGTTGACACACCCCGAGCGTACGGCGGTTACCGTTGCCCCCATGACGGACGCGAAGCGGCGCCTACGGCGGGCCTTGTCCCGCCTGCCGGGGCTGCTCCCGCTCGCGCGCGTCGTCGTCGCGACGATCCGGATCTCGCTGCGGTACCGCGTCACCGGCCTTGCCTCGGAGGCCGGCTTCTTCGCCCTGCTGTCCCTTCCGCCGCTCGTCCTCGGGCTCTTCGGTGGCCTCGGGTACCTCGGGAGGATGCTGGGCCCCGAGGCGGTGACGCAGGTGCGTGACGGCATCAACGACTACGCGTCGCGCTTCCTCACCGAGGAGATCATCGACTCCACTCTCGGGCCCACCGTCGACGACGTGTTCACGGACGGGCGCTTCGACCTCATCTCGGTGGGGTTCCTGCTGTCGCTGTGGTCCGGGTCGCGGGCGCTCAATGTCTTCGTCGACACCATCTCGATCATGTACGGGCAGTCCGGTGTCCGCGGCATCGTGCAGACTCGAGCCCTGTCCTTCTCGCTCTACCTCCTCGCCCTCGTGCTGGGCATCGTCACCATCCCCCTCGTGCTCCTCGGCCCCACCCTCCTCGGCGAGATCCTCCCGGAGCCCTGGGACGCACTCACCCGGCTCTACTGGCCCTTGGTCACCCTCCTGACCGTCGGCGGCCTGACCAGCCTCTACCACGTCTCGACCCCGCAGCGGTCACCATGGCTGCGCGACGTCCCCGGGGCGGCCGTCACGCTCGTCCTCTGGCTGCTCGCGTCCTTCGTCGTGCGCGGCACCATCGAGGCCTCCCTCGGCGGCACCTCGATCTACGGTCCGCTGTCCGCGCCGATCGTCCTTCTCATCTGGCTCTACGCGCTCGCGATCTCCGTCCTCGTCGGGGCGGCCGTCAACGCCGCCATCCGTGAGCTCTGGCCCGCGGGGGAGGACCGCACCCTGCGTTCGCGCCTCTCCGGGTGGGTCAGGAGTCAGGCGTCGCGTCGAGGCTCGGCGGCCTCCGACGCCTGGGACGACCCGTTCGACGGGTACGGCCCCGTCGTCCCGGAGCTGGATCTGGCGTCGTTGCGGGACGCGGCTCGCGGTCCGATGACGCCGATCCAGCGAGCCTCGCGCTCGCGGTCGGGCAGTGCTCCGGATCCCGGCACAGGGGCGGGCACGACGGCCGTGGATGCCGGCCCGCGGGTCGACGTGGAGCGCTGAGGAGCGCTGGTCAGAGGGGCGCACAGCCGGTTTGGAGTTCGTCGCGGCAATCGGATACTGTCTCGGAGCACGCCGCAAGGGGTTCTCGGACGCCGCTGTGGCGCGTGCGGATGTAGCTCAGTTGGTAGAGCGCAACCTTGCCAAGGTTGAGGTCGCCGGTTCGAGGCCGGTCATCCGCTCGGAGGGTTTAGCCGCCCCCGACGGTGGAGTGGCCGAGAGGCGAGGCAGCGGCCTGCAAAGCCGCGTACACGGGTTCAAATCCCGTCTCCACCTCGTAGCAGTACCCCCGCAGGGGCGATTGGCGCAGTGGTAGCGCGCTTCCTTGACACGGAAGAGGTCACTGGTTCAAACCCAGTATCGCCCACCGAACGAAACGGCCTTTGACCTGCGGAAACGCGGAGTCAGGGGCCGTTTGCTCGTCGTGCGTGTCGCATACGTGTCGGACCGTTCCTCGAACCGAGGAAGAAGGAACTTGACCATCACCGCAACCGTCAACCACTCCCCATCCGAGTACACGCCCTTGCGCCGGACCCGGTCTCCGAGTGCGCGTTGGTCGGTCAGCGAGGGTTGGGTCGAGCCTGGGTTACACGGCGGCGCGGGCAGTGTCTTGCTTGGCGCGCCAAGCGGCGGTCAGGCCCACAGCGAGCAGAGCCGAGAACCACAGCCCGGCTTCCTCCTGGACCCAGCCCGCTGACTCGGGGATGACTGCTCCGGCGAGGAAGGACGCCAGCCACGAGAGTGCAACGCCAATCAAGAGGCCAACCGCGCCGCCGATGACCTTGACCGCCAAGGATCGCCCTCTTGCCATGGACACTCCCAACGCCACGAAGGCGACAACGAGCGCCACGAGCCCGAGCAGAAAGAGAGGGCTCTCAAGCGGGCTCATATCCAACCCCCCAGCAACCCAGATGGCGACTGCCTTCGCGCACCATGCCACGAGCGAGGTCACCGCTGCTAAGACGGCCAAACGTGAAGCGGTCACCCGCTGAGCCTAGCCACCGCTAATCGCAAGATGAGGCCGCAAGTTTCGGAATCTTCGGTCACCGCAAGTATCAGCCTTACCCCGTCGTACAGGGGGACAGCGCACCGAATTGCCGTCGGCGCCGGGCACTCGCGCTCAACGGCGACCGCCCCCACGAGCAGTACCACGCCAAGCGCTCTTACCCATCCACTCAGGTAACCAACTGCGTGTGCCACCAACCGGCATGGGCGCCATGCGATCTCTCATGCCGAGGAGCGTGCTGGCCGTTGCTCCAGGCTGAGTAGTCGGCGAGCCTCGCCCGCCACGGCGTTTACGCCGCTGTGGCCGCGTGAGACAGCGGACGCCGAACGTCCGCGACCCCGAGTACCTTGCCGAGCATGTCCGACTTCACGATCAAGGCGCTCACGCCGGAGACCTTCGACGACTTCGCCGCCCTCGTCGAGCGCAACAAGGGCATGTTCGCCAGCTGCTGGTGCACGTGGTTCCATCCCGATGACCGCGAGCCGGACAGCACCGCCGAGGACAACCGGGCGTTCAAGAAGCGCCGCGTGGAAGAGGGGATCGCGCACGCGGCGCTGGTCTACGACGGCGACCTGGCCATCGCCTGGGCGCAGTACGGCACACCTGAGGAGCTCCCCGGCATCCACCACCGCAAGGAGTACCTCGCCACCGCCGAGCGACTGCCCGACTACCGGATCACCTGCATCCAGGTCGAGAAGGTCCACCGCGGCAAGGGATTGGCGTCGGTCGCCCTGCGCGGAGCCGTGGACCTGATCGCGCAGGCAGGTGGCGGCGTGGTCGAGGGCTACCCGCATGACACCGGCGGGGTACGCAAGAAGAACTCATCGTTCCTCTACAACGCAACCCGCACGGTGTACGAGCGTGAGGGCTTCACCTACGACCGTCCCAAGGGCCTGGGCAACTGCGTGATGGTGCGCGAGGTGCCGCCGAGCACGGGTGCCTGAACGGCACTCTCATGCCGCCGATCGTGCCGATGAGCGATCGTCCCATCTGCCTGAGGTCCTAGCCTTTGCGCGTGAGTACGTCCGCGTCTCAGGTCGCTCTGCGACTTATGGCACCTGCCGACGTTCCCGCGGTTCTCGCAGTGCAACAGCCCGGCGCCGTCGTCGCCCTCGCCAAGGTCTTTCCCCAAGACAAGTTCCCGTTCCCGCGCGAGGCGGTTGCTCGACGGTGGCTGGAAGAGATCGAATCGCACGAGGTTGACTGCTACGTGGTGGAGCGGCGGGATGTAGTGATCGGTTTCGCCGCCGTACGCGCTGATGAGTTCATCCACTTCGGCATCGCCCTCGAACTGTGGGGCACCGGTGCCGCGCAACAGGCTCATGACGCCGTACTCGACCGGATGAGAGCCGCGGGAGTGACCCGAGCGTGGCTACGGGTATTCACCGACAACGAACGCGGCCGGAGCTTCTACGAGCGACTCGGTTGGGCACCCAACGGAGAGCGAAGCCACAGTACGTTCCCGCCGTATGCGGAGCTGTTGAGTTACGAACGCTGGCTCACTCGACAGGGGGGATGACGGGTCTGTAGCGCAATCAATTGCCGCGAGTGGGCCTACCTACTCTGCCCCGAAGGATCAGGGAGGCCTACGTGATTTCTCCTGCTCCCCGCGTAGCGACCCACGAGGCTGAGGACGAGGACTATCACGAAGCAGAGCGTCGCCGGTCGGCCACCCGTGTCTTGGGCGAAGAACACGACGCCGACGGCGAACACGACCACCATCAGAACACGCGTCACCCAGTCGATTGCCCTCCAGCTCACACAAAGCATCGTCGCACGGCAACATGGCGGCGTTCCGTCCGGTCATGCCGCGCTACGTGCGGTCGGGGCGCTTCCGCAGCAGGGCCGCCGCGACAGCGGCAACGATGACGCCGCCTGAGAGGACCGGGAACCGGGGCCCGGCAGCGGATGAGCGCCACACCAACAGCGATCAGGGCTAGTCCAACGCCGAGCAGGACCTTCAGCACGTTCACATCCTCGACCGTCTCCTCGGCTGGCGTCAGACTTCCACGCATCTGCCGCGACCGGACGTGATGAGGGCGCGCCGAACCGACTGGAGGAGATCACGAAGGGCCACGGGTGGCCTGGGGGAGCGAGAAGCGTCGGGGCGCCTAGCTGGCCCCAGAGCTTGCTGAGTCATCGGGGCGTGCCACTGGCGACCGTATCGCGGCTGAACGGTCGAATGGCCTCTTCTCTGGACCAAAAGCTTGGCGACCGAAGTGTCACGGAATGGGTGGCGGCGCCCCCGCGGGACAAGTCCCCCAAAGCCCGCGGGGGCGCCTTGTCAGCGCGAGACTTTGCCCGTCACCGGCGCCGACCGGAGAAAGCATTACCCACGCGTCGACGCAACGGTGCGAGAGGTCTGCCTCAGTGACAACTCAAGCCGAACGGCTATTTGAATGGTCGGCCGTTCAGCCCGCCCAGGTGCCGTCGTCCGATCGCGTCACAGGGGTCTGGCTGCCCTTTTCGTGGCGATCTTGAGCGGACCATGGACGCGCGCACTGACGACTCATCGCCCACCGACGCACACGCCGTTCCCGGCCTTGACCCACACCCCGGACGGGTGCCAGGTACGCCAGCCCTCGTCCGCCACGGCACGCGCCCACGTCTCTTCCTCCCCGTCGGCATCGGGGTCGTAGTCGCGGGTTGTGTGCTGCCAACCGTCCATGCATGGGAGGTTAGGGGGTGCTCGGACTCCGGGACTAGGAGAATTGCCTTCGTGACGCAGACGCGCGAGCCCGATGGCCAGCGCGACCTTCCCGATGGCCAGCGCGACCTTGAGGATCTCCGCCTACGGTGGTCGCAGTGCGAGATGGTGCGTGCGCAAGCCCTCAAGGACGTCGATCAGTGGAACTCAAGGATCCTCGGGCCGTGAACTTTCGATGAGGGGAAGGTCGCGGCGCAACGCTCTGTGCGGGGGCTGAGCGCTACTTGTCGATTCTCGAGCGCGTCCCAGTACTCCTCCTCGGTGCACTGGCGCAGCAGCGCGTACCTGTCCACCCCCGGCACGGTGACACGGTCCACCGACGGCAGTGGCGCAGGCCTCACGCCTCCTGGTCGGCCAAGCCTTCGACGGCCAGGTCGATCCGAGGCCGCACGTAGCGAAGAGGATGCCGGTAGCCGCCACCCTGGAGAGCAGCGTCGGCCGACACTTCCCCCACGATCAGCGGCTCGACTTTGACGAGCGGGACCTTGTCGCGGGATGAGCCGAACCGGGTGGAGGAGATGACGTCGGGCCACGGGTGGTCGGGCCCTCCCGAGGGGTCTCCGGGTCGGGGCCTCCGACGCAGACATGGGCGAGGTCGTCACCATGGCCCGTCGGCCTCGGCAGTCCGGCGGGTGCGTCTCTGTTCCCGGATGAGGCGGGTCAACCTGTCCGGGGGTGCTGCGCGTCATAACGGTAGACGTGTGTAGTGAGCGTGGGTGTCTGCGAGGAGGAAGCCATGATGACGATGATGAGGGTGCTCGCCGTGGGGTTCGCCGCCGCCGCCGTGCCGATCCGACTCCTTGTTGCAGTGCTGCTGCTGACGGTGTCCACAGCGTGCGACGGGGGCGAGGGGGATGGCGCGTCGCCCCTAACCGCGGGCACCTCGACGACGGGAAGCACGACCCCCATCAGCACGACTCCAAGCAGCACCACGACGACCACCACGACACCGACGCCGACAGCAACACCATCAGCCGACCCGACGACACCGGTTTCACCCACCGAGGCGACGCCGCCGACCACTGCGTCGTGCCCCATCGTGGTGTTCACCCCCAACTCCGGCGACGGCGCCTTCCGCGTGCGCGCCACCGGTTTGTCCTGTAATGCTGCCGAGTCACTCATTCGCGACATCGACGCAGTGGCCGGTTCACCCCCACCGCCGACCATCACCGTCAGCGGATGGACGTGCACCTCGACGCGCATTCCCGACCCGGCACTGGTCTATGACTGGGATTGCCACAAGAACGATCACCGGGTCACCTGGCAACGCGGGTGACGTCGCCGGCGCCTGGCCGTCGCGCTCTCCGAGGGCCACGTTGACGTCTTCCGGACGATCAAGGGAGAGGTGCGCTCATGCCGCAGAGCGTGTGTGCTCAGGAGTCCTCGTTGGGTCGCAGATGGCCAACCGCAGCAGTCAGATCAGGGGCCGACTCGGCGGCCCTCAACAGACGTAGCTGGCGGGTCATTCTCAGACTGCACCACTGCGGAAGGGGCATCAGCCTCAACGGGACGAAAGGTGGAGGCATCCTCCGGATACTCGACGGCGGCAAAGGCCTGGTCCATGGCCCGCGATGCTGCCCACCACGCTGCGCCAGCCTGTCCTTGGACGGAAGTCAGCGCGTAGTAAGTCGCAGCAACTGCGTCATCGTCGAGGTCGTGGTCACGCTCAATGTCCGTCATGACCTGAGTGGCGTCACCATGATCCACCAAGGCATCCCAGCCCGACTGCAGCGAGCCCAGCAGATCGACATCCGGACCTACCGCGCCCTGCGCGACGACTGCGGCGGCGAGGTCGGGGAATCGGTCCGTGAGGTCCTTGCCGTGCCGGGACCACAGCTTCGCACCAGCATCGTCCCGCACCACCGCGACTCGATAGCCGTCCCACTTCAGCTCATACACCGCCCCGGCCGGCAGCGGCGGCACGCCCGGAACGCTCGCCTCGGAGCGTGCCAAGGCAACTGCGACCCGCCCCCGTGACTCCGGCGGCAGCCCCGGCACGGTTCGTCAGCTCTGGCCGGCAGCGATGACCGCACTTGGGGCGTCTCGCTGAACCGCGGCGATGCCGTCGCGGCAGTGTTGTTCGGAGTTGTACCCTCGCCAGCTGTGGCGATGATCTGGCTATTGGCCGAACGGAAGTGCCAGCGGTTCTCGCTCGTGGAGCCGCGGAAGACCTCGAACCTTGCCTGCCCTGCCATGGTGGCTCCTTCCGAGGCCAAGCGATGACGGCAAGATCGCCGTGTTGGCCGACTACCCGCCCCAACCTAGCCCGGACCATCGGCGATGGACTCTCGGCTCCCTCGCCCACAGAACCGCCCCCGGTCTCGTAGAGGTCAGGGGCGGTTCGTCATGCCGGGGCGTTCGGCGCCAAGGCCTCAGATCTTGGCGTCCGTGCCCTTGTGCCGGCCGGCGCCGGTGTCGTTGCCGCCGTTGGTGACACAGTCCCAGGTGCCCGGACCTGTCTTCTGGGCCGTCTGACCGCCCGGACAGGTGATCGGCGCGGCGTTCGCTGGTGCGGCGCCGACGAAGGCAACAGCGATGAGGCTCAGGCCTGCTGCAGCGCTGAGTGCACACTTCATCGATGGATCGTCTCTGACGGTGGGCAGTCCCCCTGCGGCTGCCCGATCGCGAGAGTGGCACCGCTTTCCGGCGCAGGCAATGGCTCGACCGGGCCATTCACCTTCCCTTCATCGGTGCCCACACTTCCCTTAGGACCCGATCCGTGCGTCTGGCTCTAGCGCCCCGGTTGAGCACGCGGCAGCGACTCCCAGGGCGCGCCCGCATTGGCCCCCTCGGTCAGGGCGGGGGCGAAGAATCGCTCCAGGAAGTCCTCAGCCTGCTGCTCGGAGGAGCGACTCGACAGCAGGGCGGCGCTCTCGACGGCGAAGACGAGGCGCTCAGCGAGCCCTCGAGCGAGGAGGTCTCCGTGATCAGTGATGATGCCGTTCGCCCACCGCATCGCCTGGGGATGTCCCCCAACACCCCAGGAGTAGAGGATCGCGTTGGTTGTGACGCCGGGTCCGTCACGCCAGGGGACGACCCGGGAGACCAGGGCGATTGTGGTCGCGGGTCGCACCCCCATCACACGCGCCAGGTCGTCGAGCGCCCCCCAGGTCAGGGCCACCGCGGCCACAGCCCCATGCATCCCCAGCTGGACGACAGTTGCGACGAAATCAGCCAGGCGTTGACCATCCTTCGCCGCCCGGTCAGTCTCGGTGAGCAGGGCGCGGGCAGCGGGCTCGACGTCGCTGTACGTTGCCCAGAACTGGGCCAGCTGGAAGTCGCGCAGGTTCATCGGCTTGGCTACTTGCTCGAGCGTCCGGTCCGGATAGACCACTGGGACTCAGTCTGCCCCTCGCACGCATGCGATGGAGCCTTCACGGCGCAGGCTCCATCGCTGCCGGCGCCGCCCTGGGAGCGAGATCCACGGGCCAGGACCCGGCTCCCACATCCGCCACCCCTGATCGGCCAGCGATGCCGCCCAGGCCTCCTCGTCGCCGTCGCGCTCGGGGTCGTGGTCGAAGAGGCTTTGGATGAGCACCCGGTCATGCTGGCATGAACTGCACGACGGCGCCCCCGCAGACTCTGGTGCGGGGAGGAGCGGGGGCGCCTAGCGGGCCCGAGAGCTTGCTGAGTCATCGGAACCGGCCAACGGCGACCGTAGCGCGGAGGCCGGTCGAACGGCGGCCATGACGTGCCGCGGACACCGAGCAGCGCACTCCATTGCGCGCACCGCCCCAGCCCGCTCATACTCGTCACGATGCGGTCTGCTTCCGGCGACCGATCAGGGGTACCTGAGGTGATCATGCGACTGTGGAGAAGGTCGGACCACTCCGAACGCGGCACCCACGCCCCTGACCCGGACAAGTGCGAGCACACATGGCGGCCCAGAGACGTGAGCCTCGCCCTGCCAGGTCCTTACGTCTGCGAGGTCTGCGATCTCTGCGGCAGGTTGCGCCTCCACGGACCAGAGGAGATCACCGGGCCGGCGACCCGCGTTGCGGACGCTGCCGCCACGCATCTTGAATCCTTGGAACCGCGCCGGTCACCGCGCCACGCGTCCCCACCACCGCCACCGGACTGATACCCGGCACACCCTCCCAACCCGCCTCCCCATGCTGTGGACGTCCCTACGGCGCCCACCTCGGCACCCTCGCGCTGCCCTCGACCCTCGGCAACAGCTCGATCGAGCCATTGCCCGTCGGCGCGTCTCAGCGGGTGCGTCGGGTGTCTCACGCGAGTCTCGGTCATGCCGTGCGAAGGCTCCGAGGCACCTCCCCGCGTGATGGTGGGGCGGCCCACGGCCACACGCACGGCCCGCGCAGCGCCCAGCGTCGAACGTGCCGGCTGCCCATGGCTGACCCGTACCCCCCGTCGGGTTCCAGGTGCGCCACCCCACAACGGCCACCGCCCGCGCCTCGCTCGGCGCCGTCCGCCTCCGGATCGTCGTCCAAAGGGGCCCGATGATCGGTGGTATCGCCAATGTCAGGCGAAGAGGAGACTCACCCTCTGCAGCTCCTGCTCCGCGGACATGCCGTGGGCTCGAGCGGACCGCACCAGCAGATGACCCCCCACGGACGTCAGCCCGGCGACCAGGGACAGCACACCCTCCAGCACGCGTGACATGTCGTGGCCGCCACCCAGCTCCACGACGAAGTCCGACACGAGCGTGGCCGGGAGCTCGGACGTGCCATCCTCGTCCTCGAGCCAGGCGGTGAGTAGCGCCACCGCCGCCTGTTCCTGCTTCTGCCGAGCGTCCATGCCCCACGATGTGCCCCGAGCAGACACCATCAACCCCCTCGTGCACGCGGAGTCCTTACCAATGGCTCAGCAACCGGCCGCCCTCACCGCCCACGACACTGAGACCACCCCGCCTGCCCCTGACGTCGAACCCTGCCGTCGACCGATGTCATCAAGGGGGGCCGCGGAGCGGGAGGACAGGTGGAGAGCCGCGTCCGGCGTCGTCCACTACGGTGCTGGGATGACCTTGAGTCACGGGGCGGGACACGCGAATGGATCATGAGCTGCTGGCCCAGCAGCTGAGCAGCCTCGCTCGACGCCTCGAGGCGGAGGACGACCCGGCCCTCATGCTCGACGAGGTCGTCAGGGGCGCGGTCGCGCTGATCCCCGGTGTGGAGGAGGGGTCGATCAGCATCGTGGTCGGGCGCAAGGAGGTCACCTCACGGCATCCGTCCGGAGAGCTGCCGGAGCAGGTGGATGCGGTCCAGATGGCGGTCGGGGAGGGGCCATGCCTCGACGCCGCCTACGAGCACCACACGGTGCTGGTGGCCGACATGGCGACCGAGGACCGCTGGCCCCGATTCTCTCCGCGCGCGCTGGAGCTCGGAGCTGCAAGCATGCTCTCGTTCCAGCTCTACGTGGAGGGTGACAACCTGGGAGCCCTGAACCTCTACAGCCGGCGCCCGTACAGCTTCGACGACGACTCGCAGCAGATCGGGCTCCTCTTCGCCAGCCATGCCGCCATCGCGTTCGCCAACGCCGAGAAGGTCCGCCACCTCACCGTCGCGGTGGACCGGCGGGACCTCGTGGGGCAGGCGAAGGGCATCCTGATGGAGAGGTTCACGATCACGGCGGACCAGGCGTTCACCCTGCTCGCCCGGGCCAGCCAGCAGAGCAACCGCAAGCTCTACGACCTGGCCGAGGAGCTGACCGAGACCGGCCACCTCCGGGGCTCCAGCGGAAGCCCGTCAGCCGAACCAGGCGACAGCGCCTCGTCGACGCCGAGCCCATAGGACGCGTGGCTCGTCGTCGGCGCCCCGTCGGCGGAACGGACCTCCGCGCCACGTGCGTCCGCTGGTCGTCAGGGGTACCTTCTGACGAGGGACTGAAACCAGCGGACCCGACCAGCGCCCAACGGTCCGTGGAGGTCCAGTCCGATGAGCTCGTCAGCTGCGCAGGAGAGGGCGGCGACCGCCGCCTGTGTCCTGGTCCTCCTGCTCGTCATCGGGGTGGACGTCACCGTCCACGACCTCGCGCTGTCCGGCTCCTACGGGTTGGCCGCCGTCCTGGCGGGAGCCGTGCTCGGCGTCCGACAGACGATCGCCATCGGGTGCGCAGCCACCTCCGCATCCGCGCTGTCCTTCCTCTGGAACGACAACCCCTGGACGGCCGAGTGGGCCGCGAGGCTCCTCGTCGCGACGGCCTTCTCCGTCGCGGCCCTCGGCATCGCCATCCGTCAGGAGAACCGTGAGCGTCGACTCCTCCAGATGACGGTGATCGCCGAGACGGCGCAGCGGGCCGTGCTGCGGTCCATGCCGACCGCCGTGGGGCCGGTCGGCTTCGCGGCTCGCTACGTGTCCGCGGCCGAGGCGGCCCGGATCGGTGGTGACCTCTACGAGGTGGTCGAGACCCGGTTCGGAACCCGCGCGATCGTCGGTGACGTTCGGGGCAAGGGCCTGGATGCCGTGCAGCTCGCGGCCACGGTCCTCGGCTCGTTCCGTCGCGCCGCGACGACGGCGGAGGACCTCGTCGACCTCGCCGACGAGCTCGACGCGGTGGTCTCTGCCGTGGCCGGCATCGAGGACTTCGTGACGGCCGTCCTCGTCCAGTTCCGGGACGACGGGTGCCTCGAGGTGGCCAACCTCGGGCACGTCCCGCCCATCGTCGTCGGGGGTCCCATGGGGGTCTCGGCGAGGGTGATGGACACCGGTGAGCCCGTCCCTCCCCTGGGCCTCCACCCCGAGCCGACGGTCGTTCGCGACACGTGGGCGCCCGGGATGCGGCTCCTCCTCTACACCGACGGCACCAGCGAGAGCCGGGACGACCAGGGCCGCTTCTTCGAGGTGTCCACCCAGGCGGCACTGCTGTCAGGAGGCACGCTCGACGAGGCGCTCGACCGCCTCATCGAGGCGCTCACCCGGCACGTCGGACACCACCTCACGGACGACGTCGCACTCGTCCTCGCCGAACGGCGGGGGCTGGAGCCGTCGAGCAACGCCGGGGCGTGAGCGCGTCCTCATGCCAGGGCAGCCGCGGCCCGAAGGTCGCTGACCAGGGCCTCGAGGTCCGCGTCGCGCGTGCGCGAGCGGAGCACGGCCGAGGGGTGGGTGGTCGCCACGCACACCGGGGGAGCGGCCAGCGTCAGGCGCTCCTGCGGCCACGGCAGCGCGGTGCCGCGGCTGGCGCCGACACGGAAGGTGGGGCCGTAGACCGCCTGACCCGCCGTCGCCCCGAGGAGCACGACGACCGCCGGGCGGACGGCATCCAGCTCGGTCAACAGCCACGGCTGGCAGGCAGCCACCTGCCAGCGTGCCGGTGACTTGTGGATCCGCTGCTTGCCCCGGGTCCCCTCGTGCCGGAAGTGCTTGACCGCGTTGGTCAGGTACACCTCCTCGCGAGCGAGTCCGGCCGCTTCCAGGGCGCCGTCGAGGAGGCGGCCGGCCGGCCCGACGAAGGGCTCGCCGGCGACGTCCTCGCGGTCACCGGGCTGCTCACCCACGAGGGCCACTCGGGCATCGTCGGGTCCCTGCCCGAAGACGGCCTGGGTGGCGTCCCGGTAGAGGTCGCACCCGCGGCAGGACTGCACGGCGAGGCGGGAGGCGCCCAGCGACCCGGACTCCGGCACGAAGGGCTGCGCCCCCGGGTAGTCCTCGCTCGGCACGACCTCACCCCTTCGCGGCCCGACCCCGACCGAGCGGATGCCCTGCCAGCCTCGACCCTGTCGTCCATCGGCTGACTACCCGCCTCGGGTCCGACGCAACCGTCAGGGACCACCGGGCCGGCCGTGGGTCCGGGGCGGGTCGTAGCCGCCCTCTGGTGGCACCATCTCGGCTCGGACCCCCAGCAGGCGGACCCGGCGCTCGTCGTGCAGGGCCCCAAAGAGGTCAACGGCCGTCTGGGCCACCACCTCGGGTTCCCACGTGGGTGAGGCGAGCTTGCGCGATCGGTTCACCGTGAAGAAGGGGACGAACCTGACCTTGAGGTGCACCCGCTGGCACGGCCGACCCTCGGCCCTCAGGTCCCGAACCACCTGGTCTGCGAGCTCCCGCAGCGCCGCCTCCACCTCCTCCGGTCCGTCAAGGTCGCGCTGGTACGTCGTCTCCCGGCCGTGCGCGCGCGGCACCCAGGGCGAGTCGTCCACCGTCGAGGCGCTCTCACCCCGGCCGAGCCGCGCCAGCCACGGCCCCGTCTGGGGGCCGAACTCAGCGGCCAGCACGGCATCCTCCGCCTCGGCCAGCTGCCGGACCGTCGTGACGCCCAGGGCCCCCAGGCGTTGCGCGATCCGGCCCCCGACGCCCCACAGGGCCCTTGCCGGCCGGTCACCCATCACCTCGAACCAGTTCCCCTCGGTCAGCCGGAAGGTGCCGCGCGGCTTGCCGAACTCCGTGGCGATCTTGGCGCGCACGGTCGTGTCCCCGATGCCCACCGTGCAGTGCAGCTGCGTCGCCTCGAGGACGTCGCGCTGGATGCGCAGGGCCACTGGCTCCGGCTCGTCCGCGCTGACGCCGACGAAGGCCTCGTCCCAGCCCAGTACCTGCACCACCGCGCCCGGGACGGCCCGGATGGTGTCCATGACCACGGCCGATGCCGCGTCGTACGCCGGCTTGTCGACCGGCAGCAGCACGGCCTGCGGGCACCGGCGAACGGCGGTGCGCAGCGGCATCCCCGACCGTACGCCGAAGGCGCGCGCCTCGTACGACGCCGTCGACACCACACCCCTCTCGGTGGGGTCACCCCGGCCACCGACGATGAGGGGCAGCCCCTCGAGCTCCGGCCGCCGGAGGACCTCGACGGCGGCGATGAACTGGTCCATGTCGACGTGCAGGACCCAGGACATTGCTCCATGGTCGTGGATCGGGGAGCGAACCGGTGCGAACCGGCATGTGCGGATGCCGCCCGGCTGCCATGCTGGCGCCCATGCACCCGCGGCTGGGCCCGGTTCCCACGCACGAGCTGTTCGTGGCGCTCGGCACGCTGGTCGCTCTGGTCGTCTTCGTCCTCGAGTCACGCCGCCGCGGGGCGCACGACGACCGGCTGCTCGTGGTCGTCACCGGAGCCCTGGTCGGGGGTGCCGTGTTCATGCGCCTGGGCACCTGGCTGCAGCACGTCGACCTGGGCGACAACGCCTCGCTCACCGAGCAGTGGCTCCACGGCAACCGCAGCATCCTCGGGGGACTCGTCGGTGCCTGGCTCGGGGTCCACCTCGCCAAGCGGCTGTCCGGCTACCCGCTGCGCACCGGCGACCTGTTCGCCCCTGCGGTCGCCCTCGGCATGGCCGTCGGCCGCGTCGGGTGCCTGCTCACCGAGCTGCCCGGTGAACCCACGGGGACCGGTTGGGGCGTCACCCTCGACGCCGAGAGCGCCGCACGGGTGGGAGGTCCCTCGGGGGTGGCGCTCCATCCCTCATTCGCGTACGAGATCGCGTTCCACCTGGGGGCCTTCCTCCTGATCTGGGCGTGGCTGCGGCACCGGCCGCTTCCCACGGGTGAGGTGTTCGTCTGGTACGTCGCCGCCTACGGCGTGTTCCGCTTCGCCGTGGAGTTCGTCCGCGGCAACGAGGTCGTCTGGCAGGGGCTCACCCGCCCTCAGCTGTTCCTCGCTGCCACCGTGCCGCTGCTCGCTGCCCGCATCGTCGTTCAGGCCCGCTCGGGTGCGTATTCGGGGGCCCTGCATGAGCGGGTGGCGGCGTGACCGGCGGATCACGCGTCATGGGTCCGGGGATGCCGTTGCGCGGCGACCGCATCCACCGGTACGTGAACGCGTTCTGCCCGTTGTGCCACGAGGAGGGGCCGGACCGCCCGCTCGCGCAGGTGCAACGCCTGTCCGGTTGGCTGGTCGAGCGAGCTGATCGCATCTGGCTCGAACGAGGCTGTGCCACTCACGGGCTGGTCCGCACCCTGTACGACGAGTCCCCCGAGATCCTGCGGTACCTCGAGGAGTGGACGGCTCCGACCAAGGTTCACCGCCCCGACCGGGCGGGCAACTTCGCACCGGTGCCGGCCGCGTACGCGGACGGCCTGCCGGAGATGCAGACACAGCACACGTGCATCCTTCTCGAGGACCTGCTCGACCACTGCAACCTGAAGTGCCCCACGTGTTTCGCCGCGTCCGCACCCTCGCTGGCGAGCGTCGTGCCGCTCGAGCAGGTGCTCGCGTCGGTCGACGCCCGGCTCGACCGAGAGAACGGCCGCCTCGACGTGCTGATGCTGAGCGGCGGCGAACCGACCCTGTACCCCGAGCTGGGCGCGCTGCTCGACGCCGTCGCGCGGCGGCCGATCGTGCGCGTGCTCATCAACACCAACGGGTTGGCCCTCGCCCAGGACGACGCGTTGCTCGACCTGCTGAGGAGTCACCGCGAGCGTGTCGAGGTCTACCTCCAGTACGACGGTCTCTCGGCGGAGGCGTCGGTGCACCACCGCGGGGCCGACATCCGTCGCTTCAAGGAGCTCGCGATCGAGCGCCTCAGTGCGGCGGGGGTCTTCACGACCCTCACCATGACGGCCGCCCTGGGCGTGAACGACCACGAGATCGGGGCCGTGCTCCAACGTGCCCTGGACACCCCGTATGTCGGGGGCGTCACCGTCCAGCCGGTGTTCGGCTCCGGCCGCGGCAAGGGGGTGGACCCACTGGAGCGGTTGACCCACACCGGTGTGCTGGCCCGGTTGGCGGGGCAGACCGCAGGTCTCGTGACCTGGCGCGACCTCACGGCGCTCCCCTGCTCACACCCGCACTGCTGCTCCGTGGGGTACCTGCTGCGGGACGACTCCGGCACGTGGCGTTCGCTGGTCTCGATCATCGGCCACGACCGGCTCAGGCAGTGGCTCGACCTCGAGCCCGACACCCTTGCCAACCGGATCGCCGACGACGGCATCCCCGCTCGGCTGCGGTCGGTCGTTCGTGGCTCGCTGCTCGACCTGCTCTCCGAGCAGTCCTCCCTCTCGCACCCCTCGATGGCGGCGATCTGGAAGGACATCTGCACCAGCTGCGACCTGGGCATCGGAACCCTCGCCACCCTCTCGGCCGGCAGCCTCCCCGGTCAGCGGGCCCGGCTTCGGCAGCTGCTGGGGGAACGGGTGGTGCGCGTGACGGTGAAGCCCTTCATGGACATGAACACGATGATCGAGGAGCGCCTCACGCAGTGCTGCGTGCACGTGGCGACCGTCGGTCGGGACGGTGGTCACCAGTGCGCTCCCTTCTGCGCCGTCCAGGCATGGCGGCCGCTGGCCGCCTCAAAGATCTCGACAGCGGTCGGCCTGCCGCTCGCGGCGACGAGGCCGACATGAGCACCGTCGACCCACGCCAGGTGCCTCCGCCGAGGCACACCGTGCCGGTCGAGGACGAGCCCCCGTTCGACCCGCTGCGACTCTGCGTCTTCGCGACCGTGGCGCTGCTCGGCTGGGTGCTGGGGCCGGTGGCGCTGCTCGCGTTCTCGGCGCTGGCCGTCGTGGGCTACACCAAGGCTCGGCGGCAGGGGCTGCTGCGCTCCCGGTGCAAGCTCGGCGACACCCGCCTGGTGCTCGCCTACCTCGTCGTGCTCGCCGGGGCAGCAGTCGCCGGCATCGTCGTGTGGGTCCTGTGAGAAAGGCAGAGCGATGTCCGAGCCGCCCGTTCCCCCGTCCGGCCCCCCGCCCGGCCTGCCGCCACCGCCCGGCGGCCAGCCGCCGTACCCGTGGCAGCCCGCGAAGCCGCCCGGCATGTCGTCGCGAGGGAGGTTCTGGCTGGGGGTGGCGCTGTCCGTCCCGGTGCTCATCGGCGTCCTCGTGCTCGTGCTGTTCGTCGGAACACTCGCGACCTCGCTCACCCCGGACCCGGACCTCCAGGGAATCCTCGTCCTCGTGGCCCTCGTCGCAGTGCTCGCGGCCTGGGTCGCCCTGGTCGTCGTTCCGCGCACGCGCATGGTGGCGCTCGGCGCCGCCGCCGGAGCAGCCGTGGTCGCCGTGGTCCTCGGGGGTGTGTGCGTCGCCCTGATCGCGGCGGTGTCCGGCAGCGTCTGAGCGGGACTGACGGCACGGCCGTCGCCGGAGTGGCCTCAGGCTCGGCGCCGGGCGGCCACGGACACCGCGGCCGCCGCGGCGGAGGCGACGACGGTCAGGCAGCCGATGGGCAGGGGCAGGCAGCACCCGCCCACGGACACCCGCGTCCCGTTACGGGTGGTCCTCGAGTACTGCGGGATCGGGCCGAAGAAGCCGAAGCGGCCTCGTCGCTGGTCAGCCATGAGTCGACGTCCTCCGTGTGGGGGTGCGTGGTTGCGACGATGCCGGGATGGGCAGGTCACTGGTGGGACGGCTCGAGGCGCTGGAGCGCGTCCTGTCCGTGGTGCCGCGCCTCGGCGCCCGTGGCGGCCGTGAGGATGCCGGTCGGCAGCCTCGTCGTTCCCGGCGCCAGCACGTGACCCGCCACGAGGTCGTGGCCACCCACTGCCCGATCCAGAACGGGCAGGCGGCGGTCGCTGTCGGCGGCGTACCGGCCAGCGGCGTCGCGGACCCGGGAGCGCAGCGTGGTGAGCACGCGAGGGGTGGTACCCCCGCGGCATCCGGTCAAACGTGCCCCAGCCCGGCACTGGTCCCGCAGCCGGAACCGGGCCCGGGCCGGGCACCGACCCCGCGGTCGGAACCCGGCCCGCGCCCGCGGCTCAGCCGGTGGTGCGACCCGAGAGACGGTCGCGGAGCCGGTCGACGAGGCCGACGCCCGGCCCGGCGACCTTGTGGAAGAGCTGGTTGTTCGGGGATGCCGGGTGAGGCCGGGTCGGCGCCAGCTTCTTCGCCGACTCGACCTTGGCCGCGAGCTGGACGAGCTCGTCACGGGGGAGGCTCGCGCGCAGGGCCGGGAACTGGGTGCCCTCCTCGTCGGACACGTGGTCGGCGAGCACCACCTCCAGCCGACCGATCACCTCGGTGAACGCCGGGTCGTCCCCGTCGAGTCCCTCGAGCTCCTTCATGAGGGTCTCGAGCTGCTTGTGCTCCTCGACGTCGTGCTCGACGGCGGAGTCGCCGGTCGGCAGGTGCTTGCGCATGGCGGGGTAGACGTACATCTCCTCCGCGACGGAGTGCCGCACGAGCTCGGCGATGAGCGTGTCGGCGAGCTCACGCCGCTGCTCGGCCCCGGTGGTGGCGCGGATCTCGGATATGAGGGCCGTGGCCTCACGGTGGTCGGTCGTGAGCACGTCCACGACGTCCTGACCACCGGTGGAGGCCTCGGCAGAGCCGGAGTCCCTGGTCGCGGCGGCCACCGCGACCGCGCCTGCGGCGACGGCGGCGACACCCGCTGCGGCGGCCTTGGGTGACACCCCCGCCTTGCCGCTGTCACCCTGGGAGAGGACGGCGTCCTCGATCCCGGGCGTCCCCCCGAGGTTGCTTCCCACGTCGCCCCGCCAGGCCCCGGACTCGGTCCCTCGTGACTCGATGAACGACTTGAACCGCTCGAGATCGGACTCGGCCTGGCGCTCGACGATGCGAAGGGCGTCACCTGCCTTCTCCACCAGACCCTCGGGCTCGTACTCGAGGTGGAGGGTGACCAGCGTGTTGTCCGGCCCCGACGGCGCGAAGTGCACGGCCCCGGCGTTCGTGGCACCGGAGACGGCCGCCCACGACACCTTCTGGTCGGGCACCTGCTCCAGGATCGCGGCGTCCCACTCGCGGCGGACGCCCGCGATCTCGGCGACCCAGTGCAAGGTCACGTCGTCGACCTGGACCACCTCGTTCACCCCACCCATGAACTGCGGGAACTCCTCGAACTGGGTCCACTGGTTGTAGGCGGTCCGCACCGGCACCCGGACCTCGATGGACTTCTCGACCTTCGTCGTCATCGCGCCTTCCTTTCGTCGCGTGTTGGCCTTCGGTCGTGCGCAGTCCTCCTACCCCCGACGCCCGGGGGCACACACACCCCAGTTCTGCGCGGCCGCACGCGGGGCTGCGACACGCACGATCGGACGGCTCGGCCGTGCCGACGGCCCGACGAACAAAGCCGCATGCTGGGCGCGCCCCGAGGGCCACAGCGGCGCGACGTCGAAGGCTGAGGGCCATGTCCTTCCCGGATCAGCTCCGTCGCCGCCTCCGGGTCGGCGGAGCAGATCGCCCAGGGCAGGAGGCTCCTCGGCCCCAGACCTCGAGTGCCTACATGTACGTCAGACTCACCAGCATCTCGACCCTGGGCATCGGCGACATCGTGCCCACCACCCAGACCGCCCGCCTGCTGCTGTCGTCCGAAGCGGTGCTCGGCCAGGTGTTCCTCGTCACGGTCGTCGCCATCGCGGTGTCCCGGTTCGCCGGGGGACCGTCGCCCGAGCCCCGAGGCGTGACCGACGAGACACCTCCACCGTCGCCCCCGGCCGCCTCCTCGTCGTAGCGTGGAGACGGGCCACGACCCGTTGGGAACGGCCCGGGAAGGAATGACGATGGCACGCGCACTGGTGGTGTTCGAGTCCATGTGGGGGAACTCCGAGGAGGTCGCACGGGCGGTCGCGACCGGCGTGAGCGAGGTGATGCCGGTCGACGTCGTCCCGGTGGCCGGCGCCCCGACGGACCTCGCCGGCGTCGAGCTCGTCCTCGCCGGTGGTCCCACGCACGCCTTCTCGATGAGCCGCGCCAGCACCCGTCGCGACGCACGTGAGCAGGGTGCCCCACTCGGCTCGGTGGAGACCGGCATGCGGGAGTGGCTGTCTGCGCTCCCGGACGAGCACCGCCGCTGGTTCGCGGCCTTCGACACCCGGGTGACCCGGGTGAAGCGCCTTCCCGGCAGTGCCGCCCGCAGCGCCGCCCGCCTGGGTCGCCGGCACGGGTTCCAGCAGGCGTCCGACCCGGAGAGCTTCTACGTCCTGGACGTGGAGGGGCCTCTCGCCGAGGGGGAGCTCGACCGCGCCCGGGAGTGGGGGCACTCGGTGGCGGCATCGGTTCCGGCCCTGGCCTGAGCCCCCTCGGGTGCGTGGGCCTGCGAGCCTGCGCGCCTGGTGCGGCGGTGGCGGTACGGTCGGCGGCGGGACGAGCCCGGAGGAGACCGTTGAGCACCTACCAGCCCACCGTGGCCGCCCTCGCCGACCGCGTCGCCGCCCTCCGGGTCAGCGTGCCTGAGCGGCGACCAGTGCTCGTGGGCGTCGTCGGCGAGCCGGGGGCGGGGAAGTCGACCCTGGCGGCCGCACTCGTCGCGGACCTGGTGTCACGGGGCCTGTCGTCCGTGCTGGTGCCGATGGACGGCTTCCACCTCGCGAACGTGGCGCTGGCGGGGCTCGGTCGGGCTCGGCGCAAGGGCGCGCCCGACACCTTCGACGGGGCGGGTTATGCCGCGCTGCTCGCGCGGATCGCCGCAGGAGGTCCCGACACCGTCTGGGCCCCGACCTACGACCGCTCGATCGAGGAGTCCGTGGCCGGTGCGGTCGCCGTGCCACCCGGGACGGACGTCGTCGTGACCGAGGGCAACTACCTCCTCGCCGATGACGGACCCTGGCCGACGGTGCGCGAGCAGCTCGACGAGGTCTGGGCGCTCGAGTGCGACCCGCAGGTGCGCGCGACGCGGCTCGTCGCTCGGCACGTGGCGTTCGGCAAGCCACCCGCGGAGGCGGCCGCGTGGGTGGACTCCGTCGACGAGCCGAACGCACGGCTCGTCAGGGCGAGCATGGTGAGGGCGGACCTGGTCGTCGCGGAGGTCCCCGGGTCCTGAGGTCCGTCGGGCCGCCGCATACGATGCGCTCGTGTCGGAGGCCAGGTTCGGGTCACTCGTCGCGCGCGGGCCCTCCGCGGTGACGCACGACGCCGCCGACCTCACGGCGGGCTTCTGGGTCGTGGTCGTCACCTTCGAGGGAGAGCTGACCGCGGCCCGCATGGACGAGGTGTCCCGCGAGCACGACCGGCCACCCCTGCGCGACCGATGGCCGGGGCTCTCCGGGGACTGGCGCACCAGCCTCGACCGGGCGGCCTACCTGACCGGGGTGGCGGAGGTTCGCCGGCGGATCGCCGCGGGCACCGTCTACCAGGTCAACCTCTGCCGGGTGCTCGAGCACGACCTTCCCGAGCCGGCAAGGATCGCGGACCTCGGTCACCGCCTGGCGACCGGCAACCCGGCGCCCTTCGCCGCCACGATCGACCTGCCGGATGCCGGGCTCGAGATCGCCTGCGCGTCGCCGGAGGCGTACCTCCTGAGGTCCGGCGAGAAGGTCACGTCCCGACCCATCAAGGGGACCGCGGTGACGGCATCCGGGCTGCTGGCCAAGGACTACGCCGAGAACGTCATGATCGTGGACCTCGTGCGGCACGACCTGGCCCGCGTGAGCCGCCCCGGCACGGTCGAGGTCGACCACCTGTGTCGAGTGGAACCGCACCCCGGTCTCGTGCACCTGGTGTCCGACGTCTCCGGCCGGCTCAGGGCCGGAGTCCGCTGGGCCGACCTGCTCGACGCCAGCTTCCCGCCGGGATCGGTCAGCGGTGCTCCGAAGCACACTGCGCTGCTGTCGATCGCCGACCTCGAGCCGACTCCCCGAGGCCCGTACTGCGGCGCCGTGGGGTGGGTGGACGCGGATCACGACGAGGCGGTGCTGGCGGTCGGCATCCGCACCTTCTGGACCTCCCGGGACGCTCGCGGGCAGCGCGTCCTGCGCCTCGGGACGGGGGCCGGGATCACCTGGGGGAGCGAGGCCGTGCAGGAGTGGGAGGAGACCGAGCTCAAGGCCGCACGACTCGTCGCCCTCGCGTCCGGCCGATCGGCAGGAGTCTGGGAAGGTGTGGGGCATGACTGAGATCAGGGTCTGGGTCGACGGGGCCCTCGTCGACGCCGGTGCCCCCGCCGTCAGCGCCGTCGACCACGGCGTCACCGTGGGCGACGGCGCGTTCGAGACGGTGAAGATCGACGGCGGGGTGCCGTTTGCCGTGGCCCGCCACCTTCGGCGCCTCGACCGGACAATCGAGGGCCTCGGTCTGCCGGCCGTTGACCACGGCAGGGTCCGCAAGGGCATCGACGCCGTGCTCGCCGGCGAGCGGATCGACTTCGGCAGGCTGCGCTTCACCGTGACGGGTGGGCGCGGTCCGCTGGGTTCGGACCGCGACGACTCCGACCTCACCCACATCGTCACCGCCGTCCCGCACGCCCGACCGGAGCCCCCAGGCGCCGTCGTCACGGTGCCGTGGGTGCGCAACGAGCGGGCCGCGACGACCGGCTTGAAGACGACGTCGTACGCCGAGAACGTCGTGGCCCTGGCCCATGCCAAGGAGCGGGGCGCGATCGAGGCGGTGTTCGGCAACACGCGTGGCGAGCTGTGCGAGGCGACCGGGAGCAACGTGTTCGTCGTGACCGGAGGGGTCGTGCGCACACCACCGCTGGCCAGCGGCTGCCTGGCCGGGATCACCCGCGAGCTGGTGCTCGCGTGGTGTCGCGCCGGTGGGGTCGAGGTCGTCGAGGAGACCCTGCCGCTCGAGGTGCTCGAGCGCGCGGACGAGGTCTTCCTGACCTCCTCCCTCAAGGACGTCTTCCCGGTGTCCGCGGTCGACGGCCGTGCCCTCCCGGCTCCGGGTCCGGTCACGGGGGCCGTGTGCGCGGTGTGGGCCCACCACGCCGCCCTGGGAGCCGAACCGTGACCGGTGAGGAGCGCCGCCCCCTGCTGCGGGACGCGACCGACGAGGACGACTGGGAGTGGCGCCGGAGGATCCGGGCCAACCGCACGACTCGTCAGGCGTACCGGGCGGTCGTCTTCCTCGCCGGCCTCGTGCTCGTCCTCGGTGGGCTCGCCCTCGTCCCCCTCCCCGGACCGGGCTGGCTCATCGTCATCCTCGGCATCGCGATCTGGGCCTCGGAGTTCGAGCCGGCCGCTCGACTGCTCGACTTCGTCAAGGGCAAGGTGCGCGGCTGGGAGGCGTGGGTCAAGGCGCAGCCCCGGTGGGTACAGGCACTCGTCGCGCTCGCCACCGCGCTGTTCGTCGCAGCCGTCGTGTGGTCGGTGATGCGGGTCATGGGCGTACCGGGCTTCGTGCCGGACGGCGTCACCCTGTGGCTCCAGCTCAACGCCGGGCTCTGACCTCGCCTGATTTCCGCGACCCGCCGCGTCCGTATATCCTCGGCTGGCCGGACGGCATCCGGATGTGTAGCTCAGTTGGTTAGAGCGTTCGCTTCACACGCGAGAGGCCAGGGGTTCGAGTCCCTTCACATCCACCACCCCCATCGGCCCCTGACCTGCGCAGACGCGGGCCAGGGGCCGTGTCGTGTACCGCACGTGTCACTCGACGAGGGTGATGTCACCGGGGCCTCGGGTCCGGGAGGATCGGTCACGGCTTCACGTGGTGCCCCAGAGGCGCCGGCACACCTTCGTGTGAGCGCCGGCTCGCCGACCTGTAGAGGAGACGTCCATGGTCAGGCCCGGACCAGCCCGACTGAGCCGGAGCGACGTCATCCGGTCGGCGGTCGCCCTCCTGCTGAGCAGTGCGGGGCTGGCCCTGGCAGCGTGGATCCTGCCCGGCCTGGGCTTCGACGGTGTGCTGCCGGTCCTGCTGGTTGCCGTGGTCATGGCCGTGGTCGGGCTGGTGATCAGGCCGCTGCTGGTCGCCGTCGCCATGCCCCTGGGGATGGCAGGCGCTCTCGTCCTGGCCTTGCTCGGGCAGGCGATCGTCGCCTACCTCGCCCTCTCGGTGGTGCCGGGCGTGCAGATCGACTCGTTCCTCGACGCGTTCTGGGCCACCTGGATCATCGCCGCGGTCGCCACCCTCGGGGGCTGGGTGATGACGGCCGGCACGAATGACGCCGTCCTGGTTCCGCTCGTGCGTGGCGCGCGACGGGGCAAGCCCGTACCGGACCCCGACGTGACCGGCATCCTCTTCGTCCAGCTCGACGGCGTGCCCTTCCCGGTGCTGCAGTGGGGAGTCATGGGCGGCACCCTGCCGACCCTCTCGCGCTGGATCCGCAGCGGCAGCCACCAGTTCATGGAGTGGACCCCGACGCTGCCGGCGACCACCCCGGCCAGCCAGATGGGCATCCTGCACGGGACGACCGACGGCATCCCCGCCTTCCGCTGGGTCGACCGAGCCACGGGACGGGTCTTCGTCGCGAACAAGCCGGCCGACGCGGTCGACATCGAGGCCCTGCACTCCGACGGTCACGGGCTCCTGGCCGACGGCGGGGTGTCGGTGAGCAACCTGTTCAGCGGCGACGCTCCCACGACCTTCGCGACGATGAGCCGCGTGGGCGCCCTGCGCGGCGACCGCGACGGCCGGCGCCGGTTCAACGCGTTCCTGATGTCGCCGGACGGGTTCATGCGCGGCGTGGTGCGCACGACCAGCGAGCTGGTGCGCGAGCGTACCCAGGCACGGCGGCAGATCCGGCAGGACATGCGGCCGCGGGTGCACCGGGGGTGGGGCTTCGCCGGCGAGCGCGGCGCCCTCAACGGGATCATGCGCGACTTCAACACCGTCATGGTGGGGGAGGCCCTCGCGTCCGGTGCCCGCAGCATCTACGTCGACTACGTGGACTACGACGCGGTCGCCCACCACGCCGGCATCATGCGGCCCGAGTCGCTCGACGCGCTGCTCGGGCTCGACTCACTGCTCGGGCAGCTCGAGAAGGTGGCGGCCGAGGCCAAGCGTGACTACCGCATCGTGGTGCTGTCCGATCACGGCCAGTCCCAGGGTGAGGTCTTCGCCGACCGGTACGGGGAGAGTCTGTCGGACCTTGTCTCCCGCCTGACGGGCACCGCCGTCGCCGGCACGGAGGTCAACACGGAGGGGTCGGCGCGCGTCGAGGTCCTCACGGACGAGCAACCGGCTCTGGTCGCGTCGGCGCTGCGCGCGGGGAGCTCGGGCACGATGGACAAGGCCGAGGCGGAGGAGTCGGCGGCACAGGACGTCATGGTCGCGGCGGAGGCATCGGCCGGCGTGAACGGCTCCCCGGGGCAACCCCTGCTCGTCTTCGGCTCCGGCAACCTCGGCCTGGTCTATGCGGGCGGGGAGGACCGCCGGCTCACCCGGGCCGAGGTAGAGGCCCGGTGGCCGGCGCTGCTTCCCGGGCTGACCCGACACGAGGGTGTCGCGTTCGCCGTCGTCGAGACCGACGACGGCCCGGTCGCGATCGGCCCCCGTGGTGAGCACCGCCTGCGCGACGGCGTCGTCACCGGCACCGATCCCCTGGCCCCGTTCCGCCCGGAAGCCGCCGCGTTCCTCCTTCGGGCGTCATCCATGCCGGAGGCTCCCGACATCGCGGTGAACAGCCTGCTCGACCCGGTGACCGGTGAGGTCGCCGCCTTCGAAGGGCTCGTCGGCTGCCACGGGGGGCTGGGCGGGTGGCAGGACCGGGCGATGCTCGTGTGGCCGAGCGACCTGCCCCGCCCACCGGAGCGGCTGGTCGGCGCCGACGCGGTGCACCGCCAGCTGGTGACCTGGCTGGAGCAGCTGGGCCACCGCACCGACCTTCCACCCGCCCGGGTGCGTGCCTACGACGCGAGCAGGCCAGGGGTCACCTGATCGCCGGACGCGCGAGATGCACGCGGCCCGGCCATTCCCGTCCCTGGCGACGGTGACCACCGGACGCGACGAGATGCGAGGTGCGGGTTACCGGCTGATCCGGGCGGGAAGGTCCGAGTCACCCCTCCCGCATGATGTGCCGTCGCCGGCAAGGGAGGACGGTGAACCGACAACCCCCGCGCAGGAGGCACACATGCTGGCTGGTCCTCGGGTCACGCGCCCGCGGGCTCCGCTGCGCGCGACGAGCACTGCATCAAGGGTGCGGCCGCGATGGGCGTGACCGCACTCCTCGTCATCACGGCGGTGCTCTTCGGGTGGGGTCTTGTCTCGGCCCGCCTCGAACGGGCGGACCTGACGGCCCCCATCGTCTTCGTCGCCGTCGGTGCGGCGCTGGCCTGGAGTGGGCTCGTCGACGGCCCGGAGGCCACGGAGCAGCTGACACCGCTCGTCGAGGTCGCCCTCGTCTGGCTGCTGTTCTCGGACGCCGCCCGGATGCCCCTGGCCGACCTTCGCAAGGACGTCGGAACGTATGTGCGGCTGCTGGGCATCGGGCTGCCGCTCACGATCCTCCTCGGGTGGGGGCTGGCCGCCTGGTTCTTTCCCGAGCTCGGACTGTGGCTGGCCCTGCTCCTCGGCGCTGCCCTCGCCCCCACGGATGCCGCTCTTGGAGTCCCGGTCGTCACCAACCCCGTGGTTCCCGCACGCATTCGAGAGCTCATCACCGTGGAGAGTGGTCTCAACGACGGCATCGCGACCCCCGTCGTCCTGCTCGCCATCGCCGGTGCCGCCGCAGCGTTGGGGCTCGAGACCGAGGAGGGGGCGACGCCCGCCGTGGTCCAGCTCGCGCTCGGGGCGCTGCTCGGTGCGGCGATCGGTGCGTGCGGCGGGTGGCTGATGCGGCAGGCGCGCCGGCGGCGCCTCGCCGCCGAGGAGTTCACCGGGATCGCCGTGCTGGCGCTGGCGCTCCTCGGCTACAGCAGCGCGGTGGTCGTGGGTGTCAACGGGTTCGTCGCCGCGTTCTGCGCGGGGCTGGCCTTCGGCGCGTTCGCCGGGCGTCGGGCCGCCGAGGAGCTGGTCTTCCTCGAGCAGACGGGGGGTCTCGTCTCGCTCCTCGTGTGGCTGGCGTTCGGAGCGATCGCAATCCCGGTCATGCTCGAGCGGCTGGAGGTCCTGACCGTCGTCTACGCCGTCCTCAGCCTCACCGTGGTCCGGATGCTGCCGGTCGCCCTGGCGTCGATCGGGGCGCGCCTGGACCTGAGGACGATCCTGTTCGTCGGGTGGTTCGGCCCGCGAGGCCTGGCCTCCCTGGTGTTCGCCCTGCTGGCCCTGGAGGCGCTCGGCAGCGCGGCGGACGAGGTCGTGGCTGTCATCGCGTTCACCGTGCTGCTCAGCGTCGTCGTGCACGGGGTCAGCGCAGCTCCGCTGGCTCGACGGTACGGCCGCACCGGGGGTCGGTCGAGGCCCACGGACGCGGCCCAGGGCTGAGCGACCGGGGCGGGGCGCTCGAGTCGTCAGAAGCGGCGGTCGCGGCGGTCCTCGCGCCGGTCCTCGCGCCGGTCACCCCGGCGGCGGACGCCGTGGACGACCACGGCGGCGGTGCCGACGGTCGCAGCAGTTCGGGCGACGGGTGCGCCGATGACGCCGCGGCGGGCCGCGCGTGCGGGGCGAAGAGGCATGTCAGTTCCCTTCCTCGGAGGCCAGCTCGGCCTCCAGCGATGCGGCGATGGCCTGGATCGGGATCCGACCCGAAGCGATGAGCTGCCCGCCGGCGCGGCGGGCGGCACTGGCGAACGGTGCCGCCCAACGGTTCTCGAACACGAGCACCCCGGCGACGCTCCCGGGTTCCATCGCCTCGGCGAGGTGGGCCACGTCCTCGGCAGCGAGGATCTCGGCGATGTCGGCCTCGAGGGCGCGCACCGCGTCCACGGTGGGCGTCTCGTCGAGCTCCATGGCCTCGACGGAGCCGTCCTCGGCCTTCACGAGGATCAGGACGTCGAGGATCCGGATGGTGCCGGACGCGGCCAGCTTGGCAAGCTCCTCGGCCGCCTCCCCGGTGAAGTTCTGCTGACCGGCTGGGAACTCGAGGACCAGGTAGTCGACCGGCCCCAGCTCTTCCACTGTCGTCTCCGTCGTCTCTGTCGTCACGTGGACTCCTTCTGGTGACGTCCCGGCCGCGTGGGCCGTGACTGGGGCGGGCCACACGATGTCCGCCCGCTTCGCGGGGCCGGGGTGGCTCTTCGGTACGACCTCCACGCTCCTCCGCAGCTCGGGCGATGGCATCACCCCCGGCGGATGAGGAATCCGCGGCGAGCCGGTGCACCCCCGACGGGAACCACGTGGCCACGATGGACGGTTCGCTCGAAATACCCCAAGGGGGTATAGTGTTGTCGAACTGGAAAAGCCCGCAGCACGCCTCCAGAGGAGTGAGCCCCATGGTCGGGACACCGGTCACCGAGGTAGAGAACGAGGCCACATCAGGTGCCTCTGTCGTCGCCGCGACGGAGCACTCGGCCCAGGAGGCGATGGGGCACGGCGGTCACGGCGGGATGTCGGTGGACGCCATGGTCCGCGACATGCGGAACCGGTTCGTGGTGGCGGCGGTGCTGACGGTGGGGATCGCGCTGTGGTCGCCGATGGGCCGGGACGTGCTGGGCTTCAGGGTGCCTGCCCCGTTGGGGTTGAGCGACGAGGTCTTCGCGCTGCTGCTCAGCCTGCCGCTGGTGTTCTACTCGGCGTGGATCTTCTTCGACGGCGCCGTCCGGGCGCTGCGCCACCGCACGCTGGACATGATGGTCCTGGTCGCCGTCGCGGTGGCCGCGGGGTGGCTGTACAGCGTCGGGGTCACCGTGACCGGTGGCGGCGAGGTGTTCTACGAGGCCGCGGCGATGCTGACGGCGTTCGTGCTGCTCGGCCACTGGTTCGAGATGCGGGCCCGCGGCGGCGCGAACGAGGCGGTTCGGGCGCTGATGGACCTGGCGCCCCCAACGGCCACCGTCGTGCGCGACGGTGTGCCGGTCGAGGTCCCCACCGCCGAGGTCCTGGCCGGCGACCTCCTCCTGGTCCGTCCGGGCGGGAAGGTGCCGGTGGACGGCATCGTCGAGGACGGGGCGTCCGAGGTGGACGAGTCGATGGTGACCGGGGAGAGCCTGCCCGTCGCCAAGGGCGCCGGGTCCTTGGTGATCGGGGCGTCGATCAACACCACCGGGACCCTGCGGGTGCGGGCGACCAGGGTCGGCTCCGACACCGCCCTGGCGCAGATCGTCGGGCTGGTCCAGGAGGCCCAGAGCTCCAAGGCGCCCGGGCAGCGGCTCGCGGACCGGGCCGCGTTCTGGCTGGTGCTGGTCGCCCTCGTGGGTGGGCTGCTGACCTTCGCGGTGTGGCTGTGGTCGGGTGCGAGTGTCGGGACCGCGCTGTTGTTCGCGATCACCGTCGTGGTCATCACCTGCCCCGACGCCCTCGGGCTGGCCACGCCGACCGCGGTCATGGTCGGCACCGGGCTGGGCGCCCAGCGCGGTGTGCTCGTCAAGAACGCCACCGCGCTCGAGGCCTCCGCGCGCATCGACACCGTGGTCATGGACAAGACCGGCACCCTCACCACCGGCGAGCCGGAGGTCACCGACGTCGTCGTCGACGGCATCACCGAGGCCGAGCTGCTCCAGCTGGTGTCCTCGGTCGAGGACGAGTCCGAGCACCCGCTCGCCGCGGCCATCGTCGCCCATGCGGCCGACCGTGGCGTGGTCCCCGAGCGTCCCACCGGGTTCCGCACCGTCCCCGGCCACGGCGCCGTCGCCATGGTGCGCGGCCGCCGGGTGGTCGTCGGCAACCGCAGGCTCATGACCGACCAGGGCGTGGAGGTGTCCGCGCTCATGTTGCGACGCGAAGAGCTGGCAGCCAGCGGCCGCACCGCGGTCCTGGTCGCAGTCGACGGCCGCGTGGTCGGGGTCATCGCCCTCGCGGATGCCGTGCGCGGCACCTCCGCGGCCGCCGTCGCCGCCCTGCACGAGATGGGCGTGAAGGTCGTCATGCTCAGCGGTGACAACGAGGCCACCGCCCGGCGGATCGCCGGCCGGCTCGGCATCGACACCGTCCTCGCCGAGGTCCTCCCCGGGGACAAGGCCGCCGAGGTGGCCAGGCTCCAGCAGGCCGGTCGGACGGTCGCCATGGTCGGCGACGGCGTCAACGACGCCCCCGCCCTGGCCCAGGCCGACCTCGGCATCGCCATCGGCGCCGGCACCGACGTGGCCATCGAGACGGCCGACGTGGTCCTCATGCGCTCGGACCCGCTCGACGTGCCGACCGCCCTGCGGATCGGCCGGGGGACCCTGCGCAAGATGCGGCAGAACCTCGGTTGGGCGGTGGGGTACAACGCGATCGCGCTGCCCATCGCGGCCGGGGTGTTCGCGAGCTGGGGTCTGGTGCTGCGCCCGGAGATGGCCGCCCTGTCCATGTCCGGCTCCAGTGTCATCGTCGCCGTCAACGCGCTGCTGCTCAAGCGGCTGCACCTGCCGGACCGCACTGGTGGCCAGGCCTGAGACAACCGTGTCCCGCCGGGTGTATTGATGGGGCATGGACCGTGGGGCGCACGACGCCGGTGTGCAGCGTCTGCTCGAGAGCTACGCCGCCATCCCGGACAGCGCTCCGGTACGGCTCGCCAAGCAGACGTCCAACCTGTTCCGGCCCAGGGCTCCGGTGTCGGCTGCGGGACTGGACACCAGTGGCCTGACCGAGGTCATCGACGTGGACCCGCAGGCCCGAACCGCCGACGTCGAGGGGATGTGCACGTACGAGCGGCTCGTGGAGGCCACGCTCGCGCACGGACTCACGCCGCTCGTGGTGCCGCAGCTGCGCACGATCACCCTGGGCGGCGCGGTCACGGGTCTCGGCATCGAGTCCGCGTCGTGGCGCAACGGGCTGCCACACGAGTCGGTGCTCGAGATGGACGTGCTCACGGGGACCGGCGACGTGGTGACCACCGACCCGAGCACCCGGCATCCGGACCTGTTCCGGGGCTTTCCCAACTCCTACGGGACGCTGGGCTACGCGACGCGGCTGCGCATCGAGCTGGAGCCCGTGGGGCGCGCGGTCGCCCTGCGACACCTCCGGTTCCACGACGTCGAGACCCTGGTCGCCACGCTGGGCCACGTGGTCGACGCCGGTGAGCACGACGGCGAGAAGGTCGACTACGTCGACGGCGTCGTGTTCTCCGCGGCGGAGTCGTACCTCGTCCTCGGGCGACGCACCGACGACCCGGGCCCCACCAGTGACTACACCGGACGAGCGATCTACTACCGCTCGATCCAGCACGACGGACCCTCGGCCGAGCAGGACCTGCTGACCACCGCGGACTACCTGTGGCGCTGGGACACCGACTGGTTCTGGTGCTCGCGGGCGTTCGGCGCCCAACACCGGTTGGTGCGTCCCCTGTGGCCCCGGCGGTGGCGACGAAGCAGCGTCTACTGGAAGCTCGTCTCGCTCGACCGACGGCTGGGTCTCGCCGACCGGCTCGAGGCACGCCGCGGCCTGCCGCCACGCGAACGCGTGGTCCAGGACGTCGAGGTGCCTCTCGACGCGACGGCCGACTTCCTGCGATGGTTCCTGCGTGAGGTGCCCATCGAGCCGGTGTGGCTGTGTCCGCTCCGCCTGCGGGCCGACCACCCGTGGTCCCTGTACCCGCTGCGCCCGGGCAAGACGTACGTCAACGTCGGATTCTGGTCCTCCGTCCCGGCCGATCCCGACGGCGAGGGAGCCATGAACCGTCGCATCGAACGAGAGGTGACGAGGCTCGGGGGCCACAAGTCCCTCTACTCCGAGTCGTTCTACGACAGGGCGGAGTTCGACCGGCTGTACGGCGGGTCCACGTATGGCCGGCTGAAGGAGAGGTGGGACCCCCGCGGTCGTCTGCCCCACCTGTACGACAAGGCGGTCCTCGGGGCCTGAGGGGTCCGAGGCTGTCACGGAGGAAGGAAAGCCATGTCCATCGCCGAGATCGTCGAGAGCGTCGTCGCCGGTCCGCTCCCACTTCGCCTCGTCGCCTACGACGGGTCGGCGCTCGGCCCGCCGGACGCCCCCCGGGTCATGCACCTCCGCACCCCCCGGGCCGCGGCCTACCTCGGCACCGCGCCCGGCGACCTCGGTCTCGCCAGGGCGTACATCGCCGGAGACATCGACCTCGAGGGGGTTCTTCCCGGGGACCCCTACGACCTGCTCGCCGACCTGGCGCGGGTTCGCTTCCGCCGCCCCACGGCGGCGGCGGCGCTCGAGGCCGCCCGGACCCTCGGGGTCAAGGGCATGACCCCGCCGCCACCGCCTCCGCAGGAGCGCCCGCCCCGGTGGCGGCGGACGGTCGCCGGGGTCCGTCACTCGTTGCTGCGCGACGCCCACGCCATCAGTCACCACTACGACGTCTCGAACCACTTCTACGAAATGGTCCTCGGCCCGTCGATGACCTACACGTGCGCCTGCTACCCGGACATCGGTGCGTCCCTCGAGCAGGCACAGGAGAACAAGTACCGCCTCGTCCTCGAGAAGCTGGACCTCCACCCGGGGGACCGGCTGCTCGACATCGGCTGTGGCTGGGGCGGCATGGTTCGCTACGCCGCTCGACACGGCGTCCGGGCCGTCGGCGTGACCCTGTCGCGAGAGCAGGCGGAGTGGGCCCGGAAGGCCATCGCCGACGAAGGACTGGCCGAGTGGGCGGAGGTGCGGCACGCCGACTACCGCACGGTCAGGGAGACGGGCTTCGACGCGGTGTCGTCGATCGGGCTGACCGAGCACGTCGGAGTGCGCCGTTACCCCGCCTACTTCACGTGGATCCTCCAGCGGCTCCGGCCGGGTGGCCTGCTCCTCAACCACTGCATCACCCGGCCCCACAACCGTCACCAGGAGACCGGCGCGTTCATCGACCGCTACGTCTTCCCCGACGGGGAGCTCACCGGCTCCGGCCGGGTGACCGTGGCGGCCCAGGACTCGGGGCTCGAGGTGCTGCACGAGGAGAACCTGCGCGAGCACTACGCGCTGACCCTGGCGCAGTGGTGCCGCAACCTCGTCGCGCACTGGGACGAGTGCGTGTCCGAGGTCGGCGAGGGCACGGCCCGGGTGTGGGCGCTGTACATGGCGGGCTCGCGGCTCGGGTTCGAACGCGGCGACGTGCAGCTCCACCAGGTGCTGGCGCAGCGGCCCCGACCGGACGGGTCGACCGGGATGCCCCTGCGGCCCTGGTGGTCGGCCTGACCTGGCCCTCAGCGCCCCGCCGACCAGGTGCCTGCCGCCGACAGGCCGTCCCAGACGAGCGCGGTGAGCTCGTCGGCGAGCTCGTCGCTGCTGGGACCGCCGGCCGCGCCACCCGCCGCCAGCCAGGCGTCGGCGGTGGCGCGGACCATTCCGACGAGGGCGACGCCCCACAGGCGCGGCGTTGAGTCACCACTGCCGTCGGGAGTGAGCCCGGCGCCGACCAGCTCGGCCACGTGGGTCGCGATCCGGTCGGTCATCCCCGCTGCGACGTCACCGTCGGGGCGTTCGCCCGGCGGCAGGATCGGCGCGTTGACGATGAAGCGGTAGACCTCCGGGTCCTCCTCGACGAGGTGGAGGTAGGCGCCGATGACCGCTCGGACGACGGTTCGGGCCCCGGCGGGGGCGGGTGCCGGGTCATGGGTCGGCGGGTCGCCGGCCGCCCGGCTGAGGCCGCGGATGATCGTGGCGTCGACACGCTCGGCGACCGCGGTGTAGAGCCCGGCGCGGTCGGTGAAGTGCCGGTAGAAGACGGTCTTCGAGGTGCCGGCCGACGCGGCGAGCTCGTCCATGCCGACTCCTGCCCCGTGGCTGCGGATCGCGCGGAGCGTCGCGTCGACGAGCTCCTCACGGCGGGTGAGGCGGTGCTCGTCCCACCGGGACCGGCGCCCGTCCGGTGTCGCCTCCGTCGCATCCATGGGCGGACGGTAGCAGGGACCCCGGGTACCTGTTACCTTGCGTATCGGGTACTGACCGACCATGGCATGCCTCCCCGAGGGCACCACGCCCCTCCGCAACCACCCCCATGAAGGAGCCAGACCGGTGACCTCCCCCCGCCGCGCCGCCGTCCTCGGCGGCAACCGCATCCCGTTCGCGCGCCAGTTCGGCGCCTACGCGGAGGCGTCCAACCAGGACATGCTCACCTCCGCCCTCGAGGGGCTGGTCGCCCGGCACGGCTTGGCCGGTGAGCGGGTCGGGGAGGTCGTGGCGGGTGCCGTCATCAGGCACAGCCGCGACTTCAACCTGACCCGGGAGTCGGTGCTCGGCTCGAGCCTCGCCCCGACGACCCCGGCCTACGACATCACCCAGGCCTGCGGTACGGGGCTCGAGGCAGCGATCCTCGTGGCGAACAAGATCGCGTTGGGCCAGGTGGACTCGGGCATCGCGGGCGGTGTCGACAGCGCCTCGGACGCACCGGTCGTCGTTCCGGAGAAGCTGCGGCGCAAGCTGCTGAGCCTGAACCGGGCCAGGACACCCGCGGACCGGGCCAAGGCAGCGCTTCGGTTCCGCCCCACCGACCTGGGCATCCAGGTCCCGGGCAACAGCGAGCCGCGGACGGGGCTCTCCATGGGGGAGCACATGGCCATCACCGCCGAGCGGTGGGGCATCACCCGCGAGGCCCAGGACGAGCTCGCGCTGGCCAGCCACCAGAACCTCGCGGCGGCCTACGAGCGCGGCTTCTTCGACGACCTCATGACGCCCTACCTCGGGCTCACCGCGGACCAGAACCTGCGCGCCGACTCCAGCATCGAGAAGCTGGCGTCGCTCAAGCCCGTCTTCGGCACCGGAGAGGGCGCGACCATGACGGCCGGCAACTCCACCCCGCTCACCGACGGCGCCTCGACCGTGCTCCTGGGTTCCGAGGAGTGGGCCGCCGAGCACGGCCTGCGGCCGCTCGCGTGGTTCGTCGACGGCGAGACGGCCGCCGTCGACTACGTGTCGGGCGACGAGGGGCTGCTCATGGCACCGGCGTATGCCGTTCCCCGCCTGCTCGCGCGCCAGGGCCTGTCGCTCCAGGACTTCGACCTCTACGAGATCCACGAGGCGTTCGCGGCGACCGTGCTCTCGACCCTGGCCGCCTGGGACGACGAGGACTTCTGTCGCGACCGGCTGGGCCTGGAGAAGCCCTTGGGATCGATCGACCGCGGCCGGCTCAACGTGGCCGGGTCCTCCCTCGCCGCGGGGCACCCGTTCGCCGCGACCGGTGGCCGCATCGTCGCCACCCTCGCAGCGCTGCTCCACGAGAAGGGGCCCGGCTCGAGAGGGCTCATCTCGATCTGCGCGGCGGGTGGGCAGGGTGTCGTCGCCATCCTCGAGGCGGCCTGACATGGCGCACCGCGACCGGTACACAAGCCTCGTCTCCACCAGCGTTGGCCGGAGGGTCGCGAGCTCGCTGGGTCTCCCGCAGCCCGTCGCTCTGCGCCGGCACGAGCCGGAGCGCCCGCTCGTCGACGGCCCCGTGCTCGTCGGTGGGCACCGTGACACCCCCGCGCTCGCGGTCCTCCGCGACGGGCTGGAGGCGGCCGGGGCGAGGCTGGTCGACGAGGTTCCCGACGAGGACCGGCTGGGCGGTGTCGTCGTCGACCTGACCGGCGCAGCCACCCCTGCCGACCTGGAGTCGCTGCGGGCGACCCTGGGCCCCGCGCTGAAGCGTCTCGGCCGCTGCGCGCGGGTCATCGTCCTGGGGCTGGACCCCGCCGGAACCACCGACCCGCCCGCCCGCGCTGCCCACCGCGCACTCGAAGGCGTGACGCGCTCGGTCGCCAAGGAGCTCCGCGCCGGTGCGACGGCGAACCTCGTCCTGCTCACCGCCGGCGCGGAGGAGGCCGGTCTGGGAACGGTCGAGTTCCTGCTCTCCGGACGGTCGGCCTACGTGGACGCCCAGGTCTTCCACGTGGGCGAGCGGGCGAAGGTGCCCCCGCCCGGAACCGGCTGACCAGGCGAAGCCGCTCGACGGCAAGGTGGCCGTGGTCACCGGCGCGGCCCGCGGCATCGGTGCCGACATCGCCCGGGTCCTGGCCCGGGACGGTGCGACGGTCGTGTGCGTCGACGTCCCGAGCGCGGGGTCCGCCCTCGCGAAGGTGGCGAACGAGGTGGGCGGCACGGCCCTCCAGGCGGACGTCACGGCATCCGACGCCGGTCAGCGCATCCTCAGCCACGCTCGCACCCGGCACGGCGGGCTCGACGTCGTCGTCCACAACGCGGGCATCCTGCGGGACAAGCTGCTCGTCAACACCGACGCCGACAGGTGGCGCTCGGTGCTCGAGGTCAACCTGCTCTCGATCCTGCGGATGAACGAGGCATTCCTCGCCGACGACGGCCTTCGCGACGGAGGGCACCTCGTGCTCGTCTCGTCCATCGCCGGGATCGCGGGCAACCGCGGGCAGACCAACTACGCGGCATCCAAGGCGGGCGTGATCGGCCTCGTCGACGCGTACTCCGCCGACCCGGGTCTGCGCGCCCGTGGCATCACGGTGAACGCGGTCGCTCCGGGCTTCATCGAGACGGAGATGACGGCCAGGATCCCGCTCGCCACCCGCGAGCTCGGCCGACGGTTCAACAGCCTGTCGCAGGGCGGGCTGCCGGTCGACGTGGCCGAGACCGTCGCCTACTTCGCCTCGGACGCGCAGGCGGCGGTCAGCTGGCAACGTGGTGCGCGTCTGCGGCCAGAGCCTGCTGGGGGCGTGACGTGGCGGTCGAGACGCTGGGGTCCGTGCCGTCGACCACCCCGCTGCTCCTCCGGGCGGCGCTCACCGCGCGAGGGAGGAGAGGCGACACCGTGCCGGAGCGGACCCTTCGCGTCGAGGACGTGCGGGTGGACCGAAGCAGGCTCGCGGCATACCAGCGCCTGTGCGGGTATGCCGTCGACGACACCCTCCCGCAGCCGTACCCGTGGGTGTTGGCGTTCCCGGTGCAGATGTCGCTCATGGCCCGACCGGACTTCCCGGTGCCGTTGCCCGGGATGGTGCACCTCGCGAACACCGTCACCACCCACCGCCGGCTGGATGCCGGGGAGCCGCTCACCCTGTCGGTGACCGCCGGTGCCGTGCTGCCCCACCGGCGGGGACGGACGCTGGACGTCCGCCTGGAGGCCCACGTGGGTGACGACCTGGTGTGGGAGTGCGACAGCGTCTACCTCAGTCGCGGCCGGGGCACCGAGGACGCCCCCCGCGACGACGCCCCGCCGACGCTGCCCGCGGAGCCGGTGGTCGGGCGCTGGCGGCTTCCCGAGGACCTCGGGCGGGCGTACGCGTCGGTCTCCGGCGACGTCAACCCGATCCACCTCCACCCGCTGAGCGCCCGGGCCATGGGCTTCCCGCGGCACATCGCCCACGGCATGTGGACGTACGCGCGGACGCTGGCGGCGCTGGGCCGAGGTTCGCTCGGGCCGTCCACGAGCCGGGTGTGGTTCACCGCGCCGCTGTTCCTGCCCAGCACCGTCGAACTGGTGAGCAGCGGTCGGAGGGCACGTCGTGGCTGGTCTGCGGTCTGCGAAGGACCCGGAGAAAACGCACCTGGCGCTGACGTTGCGTGGCTGAGCACGGCTGCGACAACCTGCCGAGGCCCCAAACCTTCGGGAAACCGCTGGCTCGGGTGGCGAACATGGGCCTTTTGGACTATGGCGTGCAGCGCGGCCTGCGGTTACGGTGTCAACCAGTCCGGACCCAGGCGTCCGGGCTCCCTTTGCGCATCGCGCGCGGCGGGAGAAGCAACGGAGGATCGCCATGAGGCAGTTCAGACGACGCGTGGCGCTGCGGTTGCAGGGGCTGCCCTTGCCCTCGGGCCTGGGCTGCGGGTCCGCAGGTCCGGCGAGGCCGGTTCCCGAATGCATCCGCCGAGCTACGTCATCGTCGTGGTTGGCCTTCGACACCGGTTCCTCGAACACCGTGACGCATGGTCTCAACGGCGACGGGACACTGCTCCGGAGCTGCGCAGGTCCTGACCACCGGGAAGGCATGTTCGCTCAACGAGGGAGGCGCAGGCCCTGCTGGACTTCGTGGATCCGGTCTGGCGCACCGGGTGTGGGCTTCGCAAATGGTGGGATCGGCGTGCGCGAGAAGGGAACGCCTCGGGCACGTCCTGCTGCCGCTGTCGACGCGGCCCGCGATGAAACGCTCAGAGCCGGGCTCACTCGGCAGCTGGTGACGTGGCCGGTCGACCCCGTGGCCGCGATGTCGGCCTCGCTGGACGTCGACCTGAAGCAGAGCGCGCAGATCCTCGCCAGTCGCGACACCAGGGTGGCACCGAGACCGGTGCGCCCGAACTGCGCAGTGGCGCCTCAGATCGGCGCCACATTGCCGACGCCGGGGGGTCCGGTCCCGGACGACAAGGTCTTCATCTGCAACAACCCTGCGGATTCCGGGCCGGACAGCGGCATCAACAACAACTGCCGTTGGGAGATCAGCGCGCCGTCGTGGACCCGCACCAAGCCGACGAGCCGCCGGGCTGTCCGAGGACGGCGTCGTGTTCGACACCCTGACGCTCAAGCCCCTCACCGGCTCCTTCTCGCTCATGGGTGGCGCCGACGGACCGGTCGCCGACCCGGACTACCCGATGCCGCTCGTACTTCGGGGCGGACGCCGATCCGGAACGGAGGACGTCGAGTGCGTCGATCTTCGAGCTCGTCGACGGTGTCGTCGACTGCAGTGAGGGGACGAACACGGTCACCCTCCGGGGCGACATTGCGTCCTCGTGGAAGCGGCTGGTCAACGTCGGCGGCACCGAGGAGTCCTGCCTGGCGTACCCGTACGCCACACGGACGGGCATCGACGAGGACGGGCGGCAGTTCGCCGAGATGGTCAAGCCGCTCGACTTCGAGACCAAGGCGCAGGCGCTGTGGTCGACCACGTTCTTGGTGGGCGGCGGTAACGCAGTCCCGCCGATCACCATGGAGCTCGACAAGCTGGACGGCACCCAACTGGTCTACCCGCGAGCTCGGCGCCTGCCCCGCCGAGTACTACGCCGACCCAGCAGCGTTCGATCCCGAGGCGGAGGGCTACGGCTATCCCTATGCGTGCCTGGTCTCCGCCGAGCGAGGATCGGGGAAGCTCAACAAGTACGCGACCTACACGGCGTACGTCTTCGGCGACGCAGGGATGCGCCGCTAGGTTCTGGTCGCGAGCGCGTCGTCGGTCTCGGTGACCGACGACGCGCCCAGCGAGTGGAGGATGCCCTCGGCCTCGCCCCACAGGCGCACCGCGCCGGCCTCGTCATCGAGGTGTCGTCGGACGCGGCTGTGGACGCGAAGGAGGAGCGCCTCGTCGTAGGGCAGCTGCGTCTCGCGCGCCGCGATGATGCCGGTCTCGACGAGCTCCTCTGCCTCGGCGAACCGCCCGAGGGCGAGCAGCGCGCGAGATCGCTGGAGGCAGATGCGGGGAAGGGCCGAGGCGGCCTCGGTGCTCGCCGCGCGCTCCGCCGCGTCGATCGTCCGGAGCGCCACCTCCGGCCGGCCCTCGCGGATCATCGCATCCGCCTCGACGAGGGACGCCTCGAGGGCCGTCGTCGCCTTGTCGAGCGCCAGGAGCCGCTGGGCGACGGTCGCTCCGAGATCGGCCGCGCCGACATGGTCGCCCTTGAGGAGGCGGACGCGGGCCAGCTGGATCTCCCCCTGAGCGAGGAAGTACGCCGCTCCGGAGGCGCGCAGCACGCGCAGGGCGTCGGCCAGCAGGTCCTCGGCTTCCGGCAGCCGGCCCTGGTTGATGAGGAGCTCGGCGAGGTTGACACCGGTCTCGGCGGCACCGAAGTCCTTGCCGACCTCGATGGCGACCTCTCGGGCCGTCGTGTACCACTGCGTGGCCTCGGTCCAGCGGCCCGCGTAGTAGGCCAGCGTCCCGAGGTTCCCCCTGACGACCTCTTCCAAGGGGCGTAGCCCCTTGTCCATGCAGATCTGCAGCGCCTCGAGATGTCGGGCTCCCAGGCCCGGCACGCCCATGAGGATCTCGACCGTGTCGAGGAAGACCAGCGCGAGGACCAGACGCTCGGCGTCACCGGTGGCGCGCGCACCGGCGGCCGCACGCTCCGCCCAGACCATCGCATCCTTCAGGCGCTCCTGCTCGACACGGATGCGAGCGGTGAGGCCGTCGAGCTGGACGAGGATCGGGCGCCCGTCGCCCTCGGCATCGCCCAGCAGGTGCCGAGCCCGTCCGACGGCTCGCGTGGCCGCGGTCAGCTCGCCGGTGCGGGTGTGGACGGTCGCCCGAAGCGCGAGCACCCGCGCGTGGGCGAGCGAGTCGTCCTTGAGCAGGCGCTCGGCGCGGCGGTAGGCGTCGACGGACTCCCCGAACATCCCTGCCAGCTCCGCCAGACCGCCGATCCGGATCCACAGCTCGGCGCGTTCGACGTCCGAGATCTCCGGCAACCGGCGGCTGACGTCGAGGGCGTTCTGGAGGTGCCGCACGGCGTCCGCGTTGGCGTAGGAGCGCTCCGCGAGCTGCCCGGCCAGCTGCGAGTACCGCCAGGTGCGAGCAGCGTCCGCCGCCCGCTCGAAGTGCAGCGCCAGGGTGGGGGAGTCGGCCTCGAGGTTCGTGCTCATCCGCTCGAGCACCTCACCGGCCGTCCGATGGATCCGGCTGCGGACCCGGAAGGCCAGGCCCTCGTACGCCGCATCCCGGACGAGGCTGTTGCGGAACCTCAGGCGCTCCGGACCGTCGGGCTCGACGAACTCGGCCAGCGTGGCGAGGCAGGCGGCATCCACGACGAGGCCGTCGGCCTCGACCGTCGCGTCGAGCATCTCGCGGCGGAAGCTGCGGCCGAGGACCGCGCAGTAGCGCAGGATGCGACGCACCGTCGGCGGCAGCCGGTCGATCTGGCGCGTCATGGCGGCACTCACCGACTCGGGCAGCGACTCCATCGATCCGGCGCCGAGGGCGAGTCGGGTGACCTCCTCGACGAACAGCGGGTTGCCCTCGGCCCGCTCGACGACGGCCGCGATCTCGTGCGGACGCAGGGGTGTGGCCTCCGTCGCGGCGATGACGAGCTTCTCGACGACCCCCCGCGGCAGCGGGTCGAGATGGATGCGGGTCCCGGCGGTCGGAGAGAAGCCGCCGCCCTCGCCACGGTGCACGGCGATGACCACCCACGGCCGACCGACGGTGGCCGTGGCCACCCGCTCGAGCAGGTGGGCCGACGCGCCGTCCGCCCACTGGGAGTCCTCCACGAGCACGGCCATCCGCTTCGGCAGGAGGCGGGCCGTGACCTCGACGAGTGCATCCGCGACCCGGTCGGCTCGGAACTGCGGGTCGATGCGGTCTGCCTCCGGCGTGGCCGGAACCTCCACCTGGGCCACGTCGGCGAGGAGCGGAGCCAGCGGCAGCAGGTCGGGGGCGTGACGTTCCAGGGTCGAGAGCATGGTTCGACCCATCTCCTCCGGAAGCCCTCGGTCGATCCCGAGCAGCGCCCGCACCGGGTCGCGGAGCACGCGGTACGCGCTCGAGGCGCCGTAGGGCTCGGCGCGCAGCACCACGCGGTGGTCGGGCTGCGTGGCGTCGAGCACCTCCTGGGCGAGGCGGGACTTCCCGAGACCGGTCGCGGCCTCGATCGTGAGCACCCCGCCGGCTCCGGCGAGTGCCTCCTCGACGACCTGTCGGGCCGTCGCCAGCTCCTCGTCACGACCGAGCATCGGCAGGCGCGCCGTCTGGACCGACTCCCGCGTGCCGATCTCCTCACCCACCGCGTACACGGCCATCGGCACCGACTTCCCCTTCATCGCGAAGGGTCCGGCCGGGGTCACGGCGAACAACGTGTGCGAGTGCTCCAGGACGCTCGGGTGGGCGTGGATCACTCCGGGCGGAGCGGTCGACATGATCCGCGCCGCCGTGTTCGTCGTGTCGCCCATGGCGGAGTACGCCGCGCGCTCGGGGATGCCGACCTCGGCCGCGAAGACGTGCCCGCGGTTGGTGCCCAGCTGCAGTGGAAGCGGCGGGCCGGCATCCGCCATCCGGCGCAGCGCCCGCAGCATGCGGCCCTCGTCGTCCTCGCCCGTCACGGGGACGCCGGAGCCGAGGAAGAACTTCCCGCCGTTCGAGTCGATGTCCGTCGCGAGCAGCGTCACGCCTTCCGCGTTCAGTGCCTCTTCGACGGCGGTGACCAGCTGGTGCAGCGTCTCGCCGAGGGCAACGTGACCCTGCTCGGCGAGGATCGTGTCGGTCCCGGAGAACCGGACGAAGGCGATCGTGGCGACCCGGTGCTCGGGGTCGGGGGGGCCGGGTGCCAGGTACTCGCCGAGGTCGACGGGGAACAGCGTTCGGAGCAGGCTGTCGTCCGCTGCGGGCACGGACCAGTCGGTCGCGGCAGTGCTGTGAGCGACCCGCCTGCGCAGGAGCAGCTCTCCGTCGGGGCGGGGCCGCGTGGACCCGTGCGAGAGCCGGGCTGCGGTTGCCTGGCTGACCACGATCTCGCCGGCGTTCGCGACCTTCTCCGCCTGGGCGGTGCCCGACGCCGCCGGGCCGAGGATCAGCAGCTCCCGGGTCGGTGACCCGACGAGGAAGAGGACGACGTCGCCGGAGTGCACTCCGACGGACATGGACAGGGACAGGCGGCCCACCGATGTCGGGACACCGGCGGCCTCCCGCAGCGCCGTGCGCATCTCCACGGCCGCATCGCAGGCCTGCTCGGGGTGGCCCTCACCGCGGAAGAGGAAGAGGAGTGCGTCACCGCCGAACTTGAGCAGCTCTCCACCCCGGGCGGCCGAGATCCGCAGCATCGGCCCGAACACCCGGTTCAGGGTGTCGACGATCTCCTCGGCCCCGATCCGGCCGCGGCGGGAGAGGCGCTCGGTGAGCGCGGTGAACCCGGACACGTCGGCGAAGACCATCGTCCCGTCGACGACGCGCGACAGCGCACCCGGTGTCTCGTCGTCCCAGACAAGGGTGATCGGGGGAACGTGTCGCCGCAGGTCGGTCATCGGGTGAGGGTCGCTTGGCCGTTTCTCGAGAGCAGGGGAGCGGGCATCTGTAGACTCCCACACGCTCCCGTGTCGGGAAGACGGATCCGCCGTCGTCGGGTGCGCTAGGAGGCTCGTGCGCGTCGTCTTCCTCGGTGTCCGCGGCTCGGTGTGCTCGCCCGGTCCCGACTTCGTCCGGTACGGCGGCAACACGTCGTGCCTCGCTCTCTCGACGGGCGTCGACGCCGACCCGACGCTGCTGCTCGACGCAGGAACCGGCATCCGGACCGCGACGAGCATGCTGCACGGGAAACCGTTCCGCGGCACGATCCTCGTCAGCCACGTGCACTGGGACCACGTGCAGGGCCTGCCGTTCTTCTCGGCAGGGGACCGAGCGGGTGCGAAGGCCGCCCTGCTGGTCCCGGCCCAGGGTGGCAAGTCGGGTCGCGACCTCGTGGCGCAGATGATGTCGCCGCCCGCCTTCCCGATCACGCCCGAGGGACTCATCGGTGACTGGACGTTCCACGCCGTGCAGCCCGGCCGGGTCGTGGTCCCGGACTTCGAGGTCCGGGCGTTCGAGGTGGCCCACAAGGGTGGGCGCACCTTCGGCTACACGGTCCGACAGGGCGGCGGGTCCATCGGCTACGTGCCCGACCACGCGCCCGAGCTCGGGGTGTCGGCCGACGCGCTCGAGGCGCTCGAGGGCGTCGACGTCCTCGTCCACGATGCGCAGTTCCTCGAGCACGAGCGGCCGCGGGCCGTCGACTACGGCCATGCCACGGTCGACGACGCCGTCAAGCTCGCCGAGCGTGTGAGCGCTGCCTCGCTCGCCCTGTTCCACCACGGCCCGCACCGGGTCGACGACGCCCTCGACGTCATCGGCACGGAGGCGCAGGCCAAGGCGCCCATGCCGGTTCTCGTCGCGGCGGAAGGCGTGGCGCTCGACCTCGAGGGGCAGGCCCCGGTGGCCCCCCCGCGTGCCGAGGTCAGCCCGGTGCTCCCCTAGACTCCGGCCGTGCGGATCCTCTCGGTCTCGGACCTGCACTACCGTCTGCCGCACTACGACTGGCTGGTGCGCGCCGCCGAGGACCCGGACACCGACGTCGTCGTGCTGGCCGGCGACCTCGCCGACGTCGTGAGCCCGGTGCCGGTCGACGTCCAGGCAGTCGTCCTCGAGTCCTACCTCCACAGGCTCTCGGAGCGCTCGGTCGTGCTCGCCTCTTCCGGGAACCACGACCTCGACGGTCCCGGTGCGAACGGCGAGCAGGTGGCCGGCTGGATGCGTCGCGTGGACTCCGAGCGGGTGCTCGTGGACGGGTCGTCGACGGACATCGACGGGGTGCGCTTCACGGTCTGCCCCTGGTGGGACGGACCGGCGACCCGTGCCGAGGTCGACGCGCAGCTCGCCACCGCGGCGGCGGACCGTCCCGGGCTCTGGGTCTGGGTCTACCACTCGCCCCCGGCAGGGACCCCGCTGTGCCGGGACGGGCGCCGCGAGTTCCCGGACCACGACCTCGCCGCGTGGATCGAGCAGCACCAGCCGGACATCGTGATCTGCGGCCACATCCACCAGGCGCCATGGGCGAAGGGTGGCTCCTGGCACGCTCGGCTCGGCCGCACCCACGTCTTCAACGCCGGGAAGCAGATCGGTCACGTGCCGCCGCACATCACCATCGACACCACGGCGGGGACCGCCCACTGGTTCGGGGTCTTCGAGTCGGAGACGATCGACCTCGCCCTCGGCGTGGCGAGGGCCGCCGAGCTCCTCTGACGTCAGTGCACCTCGGGGTCACGCACGGACCCGGGGCGTGCTCTGGGCGCCTGGTGGTGGACCAGCGAGTTGAGGATGCGGTCGATCATCGCCATGTGGTCGTCGTTCCCCGCGAACTGGTTCTTGACGTCGACGAGGTACTGCGTCAGGCCGTCGAGCCGGGTCGCGGTCATCTCCAGCACCCCGAGCGCCGCAGCAGGGTGCTCGCGGAAGAAGGCGTCCGGGTCGCCGACGACGCGGACGACGACGTCGGTGCTCGCCCGAGCGGTGGCCGTGGCCGGCTTGTCCAGGATCCACGACATCTCCCCGAAGATCGCACCCGGGAAGTCGACGCGGGCGAACGGAGTGCCGTCCCGCTCCACCGTCACCCTGCCGGAGACGAGGACGAGCAGGCGGGAGGGAGGTGACCCCTCCTCGATGAGGACCGTGCCGGCCGGGACCTCTTCCACGGGCAGGTCGGAGGCCAGGGCCAGCATGTCGGTCACGGCACCCATTATGGGTCGTGACTGGAGGGGGCCATGCTGGACAGGGGAACCGGGGCGGCTCGTCGTCGAAGCGGCGTGGCTCGCTCGACCATGGTGCGTCGCCTCATCGAGCGGGTGTCGGGCCTGGGGCGCGTCCGCGGACGCCCGACGAGGATCACGGGCGCGCACCACCCCGGTCGTGAGCGCCACGCCGAGGAGCAGGAGCATCCCGCCGGTGGCCTCCCACACGTTCGGCACCTCGCCCTGCACGGCCCACGCCGTCGTGAGTCCGACGACGGGGACCAGCATGGCGAACGGAACGACCGCCGATGCCGGGTGCCGCGCGAGCAACCTGTTCCAGATGCCGTAGCCCACGAGCGAGGCGAGCCACGCCGTGTAGAGCGTCGAGAGGACAGCCGCCGGGGGTCGCCGCGGATCGGCCCAGCCCGACGACGGCCAGCCCCACGGCCCCGACGAGCACGCCGAGGACCTGCTGCCTTGTCGGCCGCTCGTGAGGCACCACCGCGGAGAGCAGCACCGTGACGGCCACCGGGGGGCTGGAGCACCAGGGACGCCAGGCCGGCCGGCATCCCGACCGCGAGCGCGGCGAGAGCGACGTCGCGGGCTGGCACCGGTCGATCCTCCCGCACACCGTCGGGTCGCCGATGCCCGTTCCGCGCTCGCGACCCCGAGGCCGTGGTTCCCTGTGGTGTGGCACCGCGCGAGGATGCCGGCGCGATCCGGGCCTACGACACCCTGGACACCGACGGTCAGGTCCGGGCACTGCGCCGCGTCGCGCTTCTCGCCGCCGCCGAGTTCGGTCTGGAGGTCCTCGGCGTAGAGCTCGTGCTGCACGCCTACAACACCACCTTCCGCCTGGAGGTGGCGGACGGGCGAAGGCACGCCCTGCGCGTCAACACGAACTCCCACAGCACCGCAGCGAACGTCATGGCCCAGCAGGCGTGGTTGCACGCGGTGCGCGCCGAGACAGACGTCCTCGTCCCCGACCCGGTGGCGGCGCCGGACGGACGGTGGGCCGTCGAGGTGCCGAGCCCCGAGTGGGGTGGGCCGTTGCTCGTGACGGTGGCGACCTGGCTGACTGGTGAGGACGTCGGCACGTGTGACGTGGAGCAGGCCGCAGCGCTCGGGCAGGCGATGGCACGGTTGCACGACCACGCCGAGGGCTTCGAGCTTCCGACCGGTGCCCACCTGCCCGAGTTCGAGGACCCGCTGTTCGGCGACGAGGACCTCATCACCCGGCGGCCCCACCTGACCGAGGGCGATGCCGCCGTCCTGCGGGACGCCATGAACGAGGGCCGACGCGCCTTCGAGTCGGCGGGAGGTGGGGTCGACCGGATCCTGCTCCACGCAGACCTCCACGGGGGCAACCTCAAGTGGCACGCCGGGCGCCTCGCCGTCTTCGACGTCGACGACAGTGGCCTCGGTGTGCCGGCCCTCGACCTCGCCATCGCGACCTTCTACCTGCGCGACGGCAGCGGGACGGAGCGGGCGATGCGCGACGGATACGCCGGCGTGCGGCCGCTCCCGGACGTCGACGAGGCGGACTTCGAGGCCCTGGTCGCGTCGCGGCAGCTGCTGCTCGCGAACAGCCTGTTCCAGAGCAGTACGGCGGAGCTCCGCGCGGAGGCGCAGGACTATCTCGGTGTCACCGTGGAGCGGCTGCGTCGCTGGCGGGCGTCAGGGCGGTTCAGCCGGTCAGCATGACGGCAGGCGGCTGCTCGGCGCCGGCCGGCTGGGGCGGTGGCCTGCGAAACCCCCGAGCACCTCCGGTCCGACGGCGGATAGCATCGACACCTCCCCAGTCCCGTCCCACCCAGGAGATCCCGCGTGCCTGCCCCCATCACCGTCCACGTCGCTGGAGACGAGCGCACCGTGGAGAAGGGCACGACCGCCGGCGACCTCCTCGCGGGAGACCGCTCGGTGCTGGTCGCCCGGGTGGGCGGCGAGCTGCGTGACCTCGACCATGTCGTCGCCGACGGTGACGTCGTGGAACCGGTGACGCCGGCCGAGCAGGACGGCCTCGATGTCCTCCGTCACTCGGCGGCGCACGTTCTCGCCCAGGCCGTCCAGGAGGTCCATCCGGAGGCGCGGCTGGGCATCGGACCGCCGATCCGTGACGGCTTCTACTACGACTTCGACGTACCCACGCCCTTCACCCCCGAGGACCTCAAGACCCTCGAGAAGGTGATGCAGCGGATCGTCAACGAGGGACAGACCTTCCGGCGTCGCGAGGTGTCCGACGAGGAGGCCCTCGCCGAGCTGTCCGGGGAGCCGTACAAGTGCGAGCTCATCGGCCTCAAGGGGAGCGCCAGCGAAGGGGCTGCCGAGGGGGCCTCGGTCGAGGTGGGGGGAGCCCAGCTCACCATCTACGACAACGTCCGCAAGGACGGCACGCGGGCGTGGGGGGACCTGTGCAGGGGGCCGCACGTTCCGACGACCAAGGTGCTCGGCAACGCGTTCAAGCTGATGCGCAGCGCCGCGGCGTACTGGCGCGGCTCGGAGAGGAACCCGCAGCTCCAGCGCATCTACGGCACGGCCTGGCCGACCAAGGCCGACCTCACGGCCTACCTGGACCGGCTGGCCGAGGCCGAGAAGCGGGACCACCGCAGGCTCGGCGCCGAGCTCGACCTGTACTCCTTCCCGGACGAGCTGGGATCGGGGCTGCCCGTGTTCCACCCCAAGGGTGGGGTGATCAAGAGGGAGATGGAGGACTACGCGAGGCGGCGGCACATCGAGGAGGGATTCGAGTACGTCGGCACCCCGCACATCACCAAGGAGGGTCTGTTCCACACCTCGGGGCACCTGCCGTACTACGCGGACACGATGTTCCCGCCGATGGAGCTCGAGGGGAGCAACTACTACCTCAAGGCCATGAACTGCCCGATGCACAACCTGGTCTACCGCAGCCGTGGCCGCTCCTACCGCGAGCTGCCCCTGCGGTTCTTCGAGTTCGGGTCGGTCTACCGGTACGAGAAGTCCGGCGTCATCCACGGCCTGACCCGGGTCCGCGGGCTGGAGATGGACGACTCCCACTCCTACGTGACGCCGGAGCAGGCACCGGCCGAGATCACCCACCTGCTGGACTTCGTCCTGTCGCTGCTGCGGGACTTCGGGCTCGACGACTTCTACCTCGAGCTCTCGACCCGCGACGACGCGGGGGAGAAGAGGGACAAGTTCATCGGTAGCGACGAGCAGTGGGCGACGGCGACCGCCGTGCTGGCCGACGCAGCCGCGGCATCCGGGCTGGAGCTCGTCCCGGACCCCGGGGGCGCGGCCTTCTACGGGCCCAAGATCTCGGTGCAGGCCCGCGACGCCATCGGCCGGACGTGGCAGATGTCGACGATCCAGTACGACTTCAACCAGCCGGAGCGCTTCGGGCTGGAGTACCAGGCGGCCGACGGCTCGCGGCAGCAGCCCGTGATGATCCACTCCGCGAAGTTCGGCTCGGTCGAGCGCTTCATGGGCGTGCTGGTCGAGCACTACGCCGGGGCCTTCCCACCCTGGCTCTCGCCGGTGCAGGCGCTCGGGGTTCCCGTTGCCGACGAGTACGTCGACTACCTCACCGACGTGGGGCGGCAGCTACGTGCGGCGGGTGTGCGCTTCGAGCTGGACGCCTCGGACGACCGGTTCCCCAAGAAGATCCGCAACGCGAGCAAGGCGAAGGTGCCGTTCGTGCTCATCGCCGGGGAGGACGACCGGTCCGCCGGCGCCGTCTCGTTCCGCTACCGCGACGGCACCCAGAAGAACGGCGTCCCGGTGGTGGACGCGGTGCGCGAGGTGGTCGCGGCGATCGCCGAACGCCGGCAGGTCTGAGGCCGGCGTCTCGAACCGTCTCGCGCTGAGAGACGGGAAGCGGCTCGTCATCGACAGCCGTCACGGCAGTCACACGACACGCCGACGACACGCCGAAGGTCTGGGGATGGGCTGAAGTGATTGTCGGAAACCCCTTGCGGCGCACCGGATCCACGACTAGACATGTCCTCACTCCACCACCTCGGTGGCGGAGGGATCGAGAGAAGGCCGAGCGCCTGACCGAGCGGTTCGCCGCCCGGAGCCAACCCGGTGATGCGGGTGGTAGGTGGTCGGAAGCTCTCTCGTGAGACGCGGAACATCACGCCGAGTCATCGAGGCCCCGGGAACTCATACTTCCCGGGGCCTCACCCTTTCCCGGGCCAGGTCCGCGCCGATGCCTCATGCTGAAGCCATGGAGATCGAGGGCGTGACGGTGCGCGAGGCGCGGCCCGCCGACGCCTTCTCCGTCGGGGCGCTCCACATCCAGGAGGAGCGCGAGGAAGGCCACACGGTGCCCACCGGGTTCCTCGACGAGTTCGCCGACGCGTGGCTCCGGGACCGGGCCCGTCGCACGTGGATCGCCGAGGACGCCCGCGGCCGCCCCCTCGGCGTGCTCCACGGAACACGGGTCCAGCGGCTGCCGAGCGCTCACCGTCCGGCCGACGCGTGGTTCCACGTCAGCCTGCTCTTCGTGACACCGGACGCGCGTGGCTGCGGGATCGGCGACCTGCTGCTGAGGTCCCTCCTCGACTGGGCCGGCTCGGACGGCGTCAGCCGCGTCCAGCTGAACGCCGTTCCCCTTGCCCGGACCCTGTACGAGCGGTTCGGCTTCGGCCCCCCGTCGGAGCGGCTGATGGAGCTGCGCCTCGACGACGGCACTCAGGGGTCCGGCCTAGGATCGGGGTATGCCGGCGCACGAGGATCCCGCGGACTTCGCGGGGGAGGGTGACGCCTTCGAGCGGCTCTGGACGCCCCACCGGATGGTGTACATCGCGGGTGACCGGCCGGACCCCGACGGCGGCGACCGGTGCCCCTTCTGCGCGGCGCCGGGCAAGGACGACGCAGAGGGCCTCGTCGTGCACCGGGGTCGGCTGGGCTACGTCGTGATGAACCTCTTCCCGTACAACCCGGGGCACGTGCTGGTCTGCCCGTACCGACACGTTCCGCTCTACGTCGACCTCACCGATGAGGAGACGGAGGAGTTCACGAGGCTCACCAAGGCGGCCATCCGGGCGCTCGAGGCGGCCTCGGCTCCCATGGGTTTCAACCTCGGCATGAACCAGGGGGCCGTGGCCGGTGCGGGTGTGGCGGCCCACCTGCACCAGCACGTCGTGCCCCGCTGGGGTGGCGACTCGAACTTCCTGCCGATCGTCGCGCGCACCAAGGCCCTACCGATGCTGCTCGAGGACGTGCGGCGACGCCTCGTCGAGCACTGGCCCACCGGCTGAACCGCGACTCCCGCGCCCGCGCTCCACGCGCTCGCCGCGCGCTCAGGCGTGGCGACCCCTGCCCACGTGGTCCTGGGCGAGTCGCTCCGGGAGTCGCTCGTACCCGCGGTGCTCCCGGTGGAAGGTGCCGGTGCCGTGGGCGAGCGAGCGCAACGTGATCGCGTAGTCCAGGAGCTCCAGCTGGGGCACGGCCGCCTCGAGCACCGAGCGCCCCGGCTCGCCGTCCGCGGGGAACGAGCCGATGATCTGGCCCCGGCGTGTGCCGATGTCGGTCATCACCGCGCCGAGGTGCTCGTCGTCGACGGTCACGGTGACGGTGTCGATCGGCTCGAGGAGGCACATCGTCGCCGGTGACGCCATCTCGCGAAGGGCGATGCCCGCCGACGTCTGGAAGGCCACGTCGGAGGAGTCCACCGAGTGCGCCTTGCCGTCGGTGAGCGTCACCTTGACGTCGACCACGGGCCAGCCCGCGAGCAGGCCCTTCTCCAGCTGGGTGTGCACCCCCTTCTCGACGCTGCCGATGAACTGGCGGGGAACCGACCCGCCCACCACCACCTCGGCGAACTCCACCCCCGAGCCCCGGGGGAGCGGCTCCATCACGAGGTGGCAGACCGCGAACTGGCCGTGGCCACCGGACTGCTTGACGTGGCGGCCCTGGGCCTCGGCGCGACTGATGGCCGTCTCCTTCATGGCGACCTTGACCTCCACCTGCTCGACACCCACGTTGAACCGGCTGCGCAGCCGGGCGAGCACGAGGTCGAGGTGGGCCGGCCCGGTGGTCCACAGGACGACCTGGCCCGTTCGCCCCTCGTGCTCGATCCGCAGGGAGGGGTCCTCGGCGGCGAGCTCGCGGAACGCGACCGGCATCCGGTCCTCGTCGGCGCGGGTGCTCGCGGCCACCGCGGCCGGCAGCAGGGCCTCCGGCAGGGCCCACGGGGTCACGAGCAGCGGCCTCTCCGGGGACGAGATGGTGTCCGAGGTCTGGGCCGTGGCGAGCTTCGTGACGACGACCACCTCGCCCGCGACGGCATGCGTCTTGGGCAGCAGCTCCCCGTCGAACGGCGCGGCCACCGCCCCAGGGCGGACGTCCTCGTCATGGGCCGCATGCCCTTCGCCGGTGGGCACCCCGAGCAGCTCGAGGTGGCCGGACACGTGCACCGCTCGGTCCGCTCGCAACGTGCCGGAGAAGACGCGGACCAGGGAGAGGTGACCCACGTAGGGGTCGGACTCGGTGTGCACGACCTCGGCCACGAGCGGACCGGCCGGGTCGGCGGACAGCTCGACGGCGGCACCGCCGGTCACCGGGGTCACGGTGGGCAACGCGTGCAGGCCCGGGTGCGGGAACGCCGCCTCGATGACGTGGAGGAGCACCCCGACCCCCGCACCCGTCTCCGCGGACACGGGGAGGACGGGATGGAAGGTGCCGTGGGCGACCGCGGTGAGCAGGTCGCGCTCCAGCGTCTCGAAGTCGAGCTCGTCACCCTCGAGGTAGCGCTCCATGAGGCCGCTGTCCTCGGACTCCTCGATGATGCCCTCGATGAGCCCGGGCCGGTGGGTGTCGAAGACGTCCGCGTGCTCCGGCCCGGCCCGGCGCACGGTCCGGGCGCCGTCGCTGTAGTCGTGCACCTCGCCCAGGAGGAGGTCCGCGATGGAGCTGACGGCGCCGGCCGAGCCGGGGACCGGCACGCCGAGGGGCTGGATGCCGCTGCCGAAGTGGGCCTGGCAGTCGGCCAGGGTCGCGGCGAAGTCGGCGTCACGGGCGTCGAGCTGCGTGATGACCACCGCCCGCGGGACCCCCACCACGGCGCACTCGTGCCAGAGGGCGCGGCTCTGGGCGTCGGCCCCGTCGGCGGCGGAGACGACGAAGAGGGCGGCATCCGCCGCCCTCAGCCCTGCCCTGACCTCCCCGACGAAGTCGGGGTTGCCCGGGGCGTCCAGGAGGGTGAGCACCGCCTTCCCGGTCGCCACCGTCGCGGCCCGAAGGCCCGTGGTGGGCCCCACCTCCTCACGGGCCGCGCGGCCGGGTACGCAGGCGTCGACGACGTGGTCGAAGAGCCGTGACTTCCCCGACCCGCTCGGTCCGACGAGGACCACGTTGCGGATGCTCGTCGTCGACGAGACGGTGGGCGCGGCGGCAGTGGTCGTGGCACTCATGGCGCCTACATTTCTCCTCTTGCTCGCGTGGCACAAGCGGTCCGGCCGAGTGTGAGCCGCGGCGCTCCTGCGGCCCCACTACGCTTGCCCCACCATGCTCAACCGATACGCCCGTGCCTTCTTCACCAAGCTGCTGACCCCCGTGGCGGCGCTCCTCATCCGGGTGGGGATCAGCCCCGACGTCGTGACGATCATCGGAACCCTGGGGGTCTGCTTCGGCGCACTGGCGTTCTACCCGCGGGGCGAGCTCCTGGTGGGGACGCTCGTCATCACCGCGTTCGTGTTCTCCGACACCCTCGACGGCATCATGGCCCGTCGCATCGGCCGGTCGGGCAACTGGGGCGCCTACCTCGACTCCACCCTCGACCGGGTGGGCGACGCCGCCATCTTCGGAGGCCTGGTGCTCTGGTTCGCCGGTGACGGCGACGAGGCCTACATGGCGGCCCTGGCCCTGGCCTGCCTCATCCTCGGCAGCGTGGTCTCGTACGCCAAGGCCCGGGCCGAAGGTCTGGGCATGACGGCAAACGTCGGCATCGCCGAGCGGGCCGACCGGCTCGTCGTCGTCCTCATCGCGACGGGCTTCACCGGTCTGCTGGACCTGCCGTGGGCCGTCCTCGGCGTCGTTCTCGCACTCCTCGCCCTGGCCAGCCTCGTGACCGTCGTGCAGCGAATCCTCGAGGTGCGTCGTCAGGCGCTGGGCGCCGCGTGAGCCCTGCGGCATCCCGGCTGGGTGACCGGCTCACCGTCACCGGTCACCGGGTGGGGTGGCGGGCGGTCCGCCGGATGCCGGAGCGGGCGGCGTACGCGCTCTTCGACCGCGCCGCGGACCTCACCGTGGCACGTGGCGGTGCCCGCCGGCTGCGGTCGAACTACGCCAGGGTGCGCCCGGAGCTCGACGACGCCGCCCTGTCCGCGCTCGTGCGCGAGGGGATGCGCTCCTACCTGCGCTACTACTGCGAGGCGTTCCGGCTCCAGGACCTCGGCCCCGACGACCTCGCCGCCCGCGTACGAGCCGAGGGGGACGTGCCGGTGCGCCAGGTCATCGACGCCGGCGGGTCGGTCGTCGCGTTCCTTGGACACATGGGCAACTGGGACCTGGCGGGCGCGTGGGGCACCACCCACCTCGGGCCGGTGACGACGGTCGTCGAGCGGCTGGAGCCCAAGGAGGTCTTCGACGAGTTCCTGGCCTTCCGCGAGTCGCTCGGCATGACCATCATCCCGCTGACCGGCGCGGGCAACCCCTTCCCGGCGCTACGGCAGGCCGCCCGCCGGCCCGGGATCATCCCGCTGCTGGCCGACCGCGACCTCACCGCGAGGGGTGTGGAGGTGGACTTCTGCGGGCACCCGGCGCGGATGGCCCCCGGGCCGGCGGCCCTCGCCATCGCGGAGCGGCGACCGCTGCACCCCGTGTCGATCCGGCACGAACGGAGGACGGGGGGGTGGGGGATCGTCATCACCTTCCACCCCGCCGTGACCGACCCCGGCCGGGGCACCACCCGGGAACGGGCCATCGCGATGACCCAGGAGTGCGCCGACACCCTCGGCGCCGCGGTGCGCGAGCACACGGCCGACTGGCACATGCTCCAGCGCGTCTTCCTCGACGACCTCGACCGCAGGCGGCTGCCCGACCCCGAGCGCGTCCGATGAGGATCGGGATGGTCTGTCCCTACGCCTGGGACATGCCCGGTGGCGTGCAGTTCCACGTACGGGACCTCGCCGAGCACTTCACCGGTCAGGGTCACGAGGTGTCGGTGCTCGCGCCGACGGACGACGACAGCGGGCTCCCCGCGTACCTGACGTCGTGCGGGCGCGCCGTGCCGGTGCGCTACAACGGCTCCGTCGCGAGGGTGACCCTCGGCCCCGCGACCTCGGCCAGGGTGTCGCGCTGGCTGGAAGCGGGGAGGTTCGACGTCCTCCACCTGCACGAGCCGGTGAACCCGTCGGTGTCGCTGCTCGCGCTCTGGGCATCGACCGAACCGGTCGTGGCGACGTTCCACTCCGCGATGCTGCGCTCGCGGGCCCTGCACGCCGCGCACCCCCTGCTGCGGCCGTCGCTGGAGAAGATCCGCGGGCGGATCGCGGTGTCGCAGGACGCCCGGTCGACGGTCAGCCGGCACATCGGCGGGGAGGCCTTCATCATCCCCAACGGGGTCCACGTCGACCGGTTCGGCGCTGCGCCGGTACGCCCCGACTGGGCCGGCTCGCCCGACGCCCCGACACTCGCGTTCCTCGGGCGGGTGGACGAGCCGCGCAAGGGCCTGGCCGTGGCGCTACGCGCACTGCCGGCGATCCTCGACGTCCACCCTCGCACGCGCCTCCTCGTGGCCGGGCCGGGGGACGCCGCAGACCTCCTGCGTGCCGCCGACCCTCGCGCAGCGGCGGCGACCGTGATGCTCGGCATGGTCTCCGACGCGGAGAAGGCCTCGCTCCTGCGCTCCGCCGACGCGTACGTCGCTCCGCACCTGGGCGGCGAGAGCTTCGGCATCGTCCTCGTGGAGGCCATGGCCTCGGGGGCGCCGGTGGTCGCGTCCGACCTGCCGGCATTCGCCGCCGTGCTCGACGGGGGACGCACCGGCGTGCTCTTCGAGACCGGCTCGGCCGAGGGCCTGGCCGGCTCGCTGCTCGGTCTCCTCGCCGACCGCGAGCACCGGGACCGGCTCTGCGCGAGCGGGCTGGCCCGTGCCCAGGTGTTCGACTGGGGCGTCGTGGCGGCCCGCATCATGGCGGTCTACGAGACCGTCATCGCCGGTGCCGACGGCGAGCCCGAGGAGCCTCAGCCCCAGAACCTGTGGGGCCGGCTCGTGCGCGGCGTCCCGGGCGGCGGTGACTGATGGTCGACGTCCTCCAGCTGGCCACCTTCGTCCTCATCGTCCTCATCGGGGTCGCGTGGTACCTCTCGTACTCGGCGGCCCGCCTCGACCGGCTGCACGCCAAGGTCGAGGGGGCGATGTCGGTCCTGGACGCCCAGCTCGTGCGGCGCGCGGAAGCAGCCCTCGAGCTCGCCAACAGCGACGTTCTCGACCCGGCGAGCGCCCTGCTCATCGCCGAGGCGGCAACGGAGTGCCTCGAGCGCACCACCGAGCACCCCGTCACCGACGACCTCCTCGACGGCCAGCACTTCGGCGGACGCGAGCAGGTCGAGAGCGACCTCACGACGGCTCTCGCAGCCGCGCTCCCGGAGCCCGTCGTCGAGAGCCTGCGGGCACGGGACGACGAGCTCGTGGCGGACGCCCTCGACCGCGTCTCCGCCAGCGCGTTACGGGTACAGCTGGCCCGGCGCTTCCACAACGACGCGGTCCGCGACGTGCGTCGGGTCCGCGCCAAGTGGTCGGTGCAGATCTTCGGCCTGGCCGGCTACGCCGCCCTGCCGGAGCCCGTGGTCTTCGACGACGAGCTGCCGAGCGCACTGGCTCGCTGAACAGGGGTCCGCTCAGGCGTCGGCCCGCGCCCGGACCGCGGCCCGCGCGGGCCCGCGGCGGACCTACACTTTGTGCCATGAGTGAGCAGCAGAACGCCCCCGCCACCGGCACCACGCGCGTCAAGCGCGGCATGGCCGAGATGCTCAAGGGCGGGGTCATCATGGACGTCGTCACCGCCGAGCAGGCGAAGATCGCCGAGGATGCCGGCGCGGTCGCCGTCATGGCCCTCGAGCGGGTGCCCGCCGACATCCGCGCCCAGGGTGGGGTGTCGCGGATGAGCGACCCGGACATGATCGACGGCATCATCGAGGCCGTCTCGATCCCGGTCATGGCCAAGGCCAGGATCGGCCACTTCGTCGAGGCCCAGGTGCTGCAGAGCCTCGGGGTCGACTACGTCGACGAGTCGGAGGTGCTCACCCCGGCCGACTACGCCAACCACATCGACAAGTGGGCGTTCACCGTGCCCTTCGTGTGCGGCGCCACCAACCTCGGGGAGGCCCTGCGCCGCATCACCGAGGGCGCGGCGATGATCCGCTCCAAGGGTGAGGCGGGCACCGGCGACGTCTCCAACGCGACCACCCACATGCGCAGCATCCGGCAGGAGATCCGCCGGCTCCAGAATCTCCCCGCGGACGAGCTCTACGTGGCTGCCAAGGAGCTCCAGGCCCCCTACGACCTGGTGAAGGAGGTCGCCGAGGCGGGCAAGCTGCCGGTCGTGCTCTTCACTGCCGGCGGCATCGCCACTCCGGCGGATGCGGCGATGATGATGCAGCTCGGCGCCGAGGGCGTCTTCGTCGGCTCCGGCATCTTCAAGTCGGGCAACCCGGCCCAGCGAGCCGAGGCCATCGTCAAGGCCACCACCTTCCATGACGACCCGGACGTCATCGCCAAGGTCTCGCGCGGCCTGGGCGAGGCGATGGTCGGCATCAACGTCGACGAGATCCCGCAGCCGCACCGCCTCGCCGACCGCGGCTGGTGACCGGCCTCCGGGTCAGGGCGCGGACTCCGGCTCGGCCCTGTCGTCCCGTCGGCCACGGAAGGCCCGGACGGCGGCGTTGATCGTCGGGTAGGACCGCAGCGGTCCCTCCGGCGCGAGCAGCCCCACCCGCCCGAGACGCCGCACCACGTCCTGGTTGGCGCGCGCCACGGCGACGCGGTCCACGTCCGCCGCCTCCAGCTGCTCCAGCAGGTCGGCCAGCCCGTCGAGGGCCGAGGCGTCGAGAGCGCCGATGCCCTCGAAGTCGAGGACGACCCACTCCTCGCGACCCGGGTTGGCCTCGAGGGCCTCGAGCACACGCACCCGGAAGCGATCGGTGTTGAGGAAGAACAGTGGGGCGTCGAAGCGGTACACCAGAAGGCCCGGCTCGGTCCTGGCGCCGGGGTGGGCGTCGACCTCGACCCACCCGTCCAGCTCGGGCCGGTCGCCGAGGACGGCGTCGTGAGGACGAGCCATCCGCCCGAGGGCCACGATGATCGACAGGCTGACCGCGAGGAGCACTCCGGCGAGCACGTCGACGAGGATCACCCCGAGGGTGGCCGCGACCGCGAGGGCTGCCTCGCGGCGGCTCACCCTCCACAGCGCCCGGTAGCCGGGGACGTCGAGGATGGCGATCGCCGCCGAGATGATCACGGCGGCGAGCGTCGAGCGAGGTACCTGCTCGAGGATCGGGCTGAGCACGAGCAGAGTGGCAACCACCACGGAGCAGGCGACGAGCGACACGAGCTGCGTCCGGCTGCCGAGCGAGGCGGGCACGGCGGTGCGGCTGGCGCTGGAGGACACCGGAAAGCCCTGCGACACACCGGCGGAGAGGTTGGTCAGGCCGAGCGCGAGGAGCTCCTGGTTCGGGTCGATCCGGTAGCCCTGCTGCGCAGCGATCGATCGCGCGGTGAGCACGTTGTCGGTGAACCCCACGAGCACGACGCCCAGGGCCACGGGAACCAGCTGCACGACGTCGTCGACAGACACGGCCGGCAGTCCGGGCGTCGGCAGGCCCTCCGGGATCTGGCCGACGACGGGGACGACCGGGTCGGTCCCCGGGAGCAGCCAGACCACCAGGGTGGCCAGCGCCACCGCCACCAGGGCGCCGGGCACTCGCGGGGCCCGGCGCCGCAGGACCAGGACGATGGTCAGCGAGGCGACCCCCACGGTCAGGGTCGCCGGGTCCACGTCACCGAGCTCGGCGAGGAGCTCGGCGACTCGGGGGAAGAACCGGTCCGCCTCGATGTCGACGCCGGTGAAGGCGGCGATCTGGCTGCTGAGCAGGGTGAGCCCCACCCCGGTGATGTAGCCGACCAGCACCGGCTTGGACAGCACGGAGGCGATGAAGCCCAGCCGGGCCAGTGCGGAGAGCACCGCGATGCCACCCACGACGAGAGCCAGGGCGGCCATCAGTGCCACATACCGCGCCGGGTCGCCAGCGGCGATGGCCCCGACGCCGGTCGCGGCGAGGATCGCCGTACCGGGCTCGGGACCGACCCCCAGGTGCCGGCTCGTTCCGACCACCGCGTAGACGACGAGCGGAGCGATGACCGCGTAGAAGCCGTACTCCGGAGGCATCCCGGCGAGCTCGGCGTAGGCCATGGACTGCGGGATGAGCATCGCGCCGACGGTGAGCCCGGCGACCAGGTCGACCCGGAGCCACCCCCGCTCGTAGGCCCGCAGGAGCGCCAGCCCCGGGGCGAGCCGGGAGAGCCGCTCGGGCGTCCGCCGGCTGCTCACTGTCCGACGGTATCGGGAGCTCAGGTCACGGTGGCGCGGGTCCGGAACTGCTCCCGCTCGAACTCGCGCGACTCGACGACCTCCCGCAGGTGCTCGGCGGCGCGCAGCACATCGCCGTGCGTCAGGTAGAGCGGCGCGAAGCCGAGCCGGACGATGTCCGGCTCGCGGAAGTCCCCGACCACCCCGCGCGCGATGAGGGCCTGGACGACGGCATACGCCTTCGGATGCCGCACGCTCACCTGCGACCCCCGCCGGTCGGCCACGCGGGGGGTGGCCACCGGCAGGTCGGGTTGCAGGGTGTCGAGGCACTCGAGGAAGAAGGCGGTGAGCGACAGCGACCGCTCCCGGACCGTCGACACCTCGAGGCCGTCGTACACGGCGAGGGCGGCCTCCAGCGCGAGCATCCCAAGCAGGGGCGGCGTTCCGACCCGGGCCCGGCTGATGCCGGGGGCCGGCTCGTAGTGCGGAACCATGCCGAAGGGACTCGCGTGCCCGTTCCAGCCCGCGAGTGGCTGGTCGAAGGCGTCCTGGTGCCGGGCGGCGACGTACAGGAAGGCCGGCGCGCCCGGCCCGCCGTTGAGGTACTTGTAGCCACAGCCGACGGCGAGGTCCACCCCGTGCTCGTCCAGGCCGACGTCGAGCACTCCTGCGGAGTGGCACAGGTCCCAGCACACCAGGGCTCCGACGGCGTGGGTCGCGCGGGTGAGTGCGGGCAGGTCCCACAGCTCGCCGGTGCGGTAGTCGACCGAGCTGTACGACGCGAGCGCGAGGTCGTCGCCCAGCTCGCCCACGCGGGTGGCCGCCTGCGCCGTCGGGACCCGCTCGACGACGAGGCCGGCATCCCGGGCGGCGGCATCGGTGATGTACAGGTCGGTCGGGAACGAGTCGGGGTCGGTCAGCACGACGCGCCGGCCCGGGCGCATCCGGGATGCCGCAACGACCGCCTTGTACAGGTTCACCGTGGTCGAGTCGGTGCACACGACCTGTCCCGGGGCGGCCCCGACCAGCCGGGCGACGCGGTCACCGACCCGGGTCGGGGCGTCCCACCACCCCGCCTCGTTCCAGCTCGCGATGAGCCGGTTGCCCCACTGCCGGTGGACCACGTCGGCCACCGTCTCCGCGACACCGGTGGGAAGGGCCCCCAGCGAGTTCCCGTCGAGGTAGACCACGCCCGCAGGGAGCCGGAACCGCCCACGCAGGTCCGTGGCGGCGTGGAGGCCGTCGAGCTCCCTGGCCCGCTGGGTCAGCGTCGAGGACATGGCACGACCGTAGCGCCGTCGGGTGGAAGCACCATGAGCAGCAGTGGCTCACGGTCAGGCGGCAGCCAGGGTGGGCGAGCACGGCCGACGACCCGCCGGCCGTGCCGCTCGTACAGCGCGACGGCCCGCCGGCTCTCCGAGACGACGTCGAGGACCGGTGTTCGACCGAGGATCCGCGCGTGGTCGACGGCCGTGCGCAGGAGGTCGCTCCCGACCCCGCGGCCGGTCGCCCTCGCGTCGACGAAGAGAACCGACACCGCGGCGAGCGCAGAGGCCGGCAGCCCGGTGCCCTCGGTCCACGCGTCGGCCTCCCAGCCGCCGCCGACGCCGGTCAGTGCGACGTGCCCGATCACCGCGTCCCCCTCGTCTGCCACCCACGCGGCGAGCTCCGTGGCTCGCACGAGGAAGTCCTCGACCGGGAAGGGCAACGGCCAGCGAACGGGGTAGCCGGTGGCGTCACGTTGCGCCGCCAGCACGCGGACGAGGTCGGGAACGTCCTGCGGTGAGCGCCGACGGATGGTCACACCTGTGGAGCGCACGCCGGGAGTGTAGGCACGCCTCAACAGCCGGGGCCGTCGACCCGTGCTGCCCGACCGGACGACGGTGAAGGCGCCGGCGCGGCAGGCCACGCCTCGGGGACCTGAGCCTCGCCGCTCACTCGGGTCGTAGCATCGACGCCCGTGACCGGCATCCCACCACTCATCGGCGTCCTGGCGGTCCAGGGTGACGTTCGGGAGCACCTGGCGGCGCTCGAGGGCGCCGGAGCACGCACGACCACGGTTCGTCGGCCGGAGGAGGTGGGGGCGATCGACGCCCTCGTCATCCCCGGGGGCGAGTCCACGACGATGGACAAGCTCGTGCGGGCCTTCGGGCTGCAGGCCCCTCTGCGGGAGCGGATCGCGACCGGGATGCCGGTGTACGGCTCCTGCGCCGGGATGATCATGCTCGCCGACCGGCTCGCGGACGCGCGGCCCGACCAGGAGACCCTCGGTGGGCTGGACATCACCGTGCGCCGCAACGCCTTCGGCCGTCAGGTCGACTCCTTCGAGGAGGACCTCCACATCCGCGAGCTGGGCGGGGAGCCGGTGCGGGCCGTCTTCATCCGGGCTCCCTGGGTGGAGGAGGCAGGGGAGTCCGTGCGGGTCCTGGCCAGGGTCGAGGAGGGTCCGGCCGCCGGTAGGATCGTCGCCGCGCGTCAGGGCGACCTGCTCGTCACCTCGTTCCACCCCGAGGTGACCGGCGACCACCGGGTCCACCGCCTGTTCGTCGACATCGTGAGGCAACACCAGAGGGAGCGTTCATGAGCGGCCACTCCAAGTGGGCGACCACCAAGCACAAGAAGGCGGCGATCGACGCCAAGCGCGGGAAGCTCTTCGCCAAGCTCATCAAGAACATCGAGGTGGCGGCCCGCACCGGTGGCGGCGACCCGGCCGGCAACCCCACCCTCTACGACGCGATCCAGAAGGCCAAGAAGACCTCGGTGCCCAACGACAACATCGACCGTGCCGTCAAGCGGGGCTCCGGTGCGGAGTCCGGTGGGGCCAGCTGGGAGACGATCACCTACGAGGGCTACGCACCCGGCGGGGTCGCGGTCCTCATCGAGTGCCTCACCGACAACCGCAACCGCGCCGCGGCCGAGGTGCGCACGGCCCTCACCCGCAACGGCGGGTCGCTGGCCGACCCGGGCTCGGTCTCGTACCTCTTCACCCGAAAGGGGGTGGTCCTCGTCCCCAAGACCGAGGACCGCGGCGAGGACGACATCCTCGAGGTCGTCCTCGACGCTGGGGCCGAGGAGGTCAACGACAACGGCGACACGTGGGAGATCGTGTGCGAGGCGAGCGACGTGGTGGCCGTCCGCACCGCCCTGCAGGACGCCGGAGTCGACTACGACTCCGCGGAGGCCTCGTGGGTGCCGAGCATGCAGGTGCCCCTCGACCTCGACGGCGCCAAGAGGATGATCCGCGTCGTGGAGGCCCTCGAGGACTCCGACGACGTCCAGGACGTCTTCGCCAACGGCGACATCCCGGACGACGTGCTGGCCCAGCTCGACGAGGAGTGAGATCGGGCGCCGCCGGCCCTCGGAGCGCATGGCAACCGTGTCATCACGGTGAGGGCGCGGATTCTCTTCGATGTCGCACGGACATCCGCGTCGCGACGCACCGACCGCGTCATCCCCGTGACGGCGCGGGACATCGGGGGCGAGACCGGACCGGGTGCCCCTGTCGCGTCGGGTTGGCGCGACGGCACGTCGGCGCGTGTTGCTCCGCCGGGCAGCGCACGAGGCTGTGTAGCGTGGCTGCCGAACAGGTGTTCTAACGCACCCGGGCATCCCGGGTGCCCGTCCCGGAAAGGGTGCCCGCTGGTGCGCGTGCTCGGTGTCGATCCCGGTCTGACCCGCTGTGGGCTCGGCGTGGTCGACGGTCGCCCCGGGCGGGCCGCGATGGTCGCCGTGGGGGTCGTGCGCACGCCGAGCCACGGCGACCCGGGGGAGCGCCTGGTGTTCCTCGAGCGTGAGCTCGACGGGTGGCTCGCCCGGTTCCGGCCCGATGTCGTGGCGGTCGAACGGGTCTTCGCGGACGCCAACGTCTCGTCCGTGATGACGACGGCCCACGCGACCGCCGTCGCGTTGCTCACGGCGAGCAAGCGCGGCATCCCGGTCGTCTTCCACACGCCGACCGAGGTCAAGGCGGCCGTGACGGGGTCGGGGAGGGCCGGGAAGGCGCAGGTGACGGCCATGGTGACCCGCATCCTCGGTCTCGAGGTCGCGCCCCGCCCCGCTGACGCGGGCGACGCCCTCGCACTGGCCATCTGCCACGTCTGGCGCGGCGCGTCCACGGCTCGGCGGGCCACCCTCGCGGCGGAGGCCCGCCGATGATCGCCTCCGTGCGGGGGCCGGTCACCCACGTCGGGCTCGACCACGTGGTCGTCGAGGTGGGAGGCATCGGCATGCTCGTGCACACCACCCCGGCGACGGCGGCGACGTGCCGCCGCGGCAGCGAGGCCTCCCTCGCCACCACCCTCGTCGTCCGGGAGGACTCCCTGAGCCTGTTCGGTTTCGGCGCCGCCGCTGAGCGCGACATGTTCCAGACCGTGCAGACCGTCTCCGGGGTGGGGCCCCGCCTCGCCCTCGCGATGCTCTCCGTCATGGGTCCGGGCGAGCTGGCGACCGCGCTCTCCACCGGCGACAGCAAGGCACTGACCGCGATCCCGGGGATCGGGACGAAGTCCGCCGAGCGCCTGGTCCTCGAGCTGCGAGACAAGGTCGGGGTCGTGTCCGGGAGTCGCGAGGGAGCCGCGAGCGGAGCCGTCGGGCAGCAGGTCGGCGAGCCGTGGCGCGGGCAGGTCGCCGAGGCGCTGGTCGGTCTGGGCTGGTCGGCGAAGCAGGCGGGGGATGCCGTCGAGCGGGTCGCGGCGAGCGCGGAACCGGATGCCGACATCGCCACCTACCTGCGGCTGGCCCTGCGGGAGCTGCGCCCGTGAGCGCGCCCCGGCCGGAGCGTGGGTTCGCCAGCGAGATGCTCGAGGGCGAGGGGTCCTTCGAGGCGACCGCCCGGGTGGTCGACGCCGGAGGTACCGACGACGACCGGGTGGTGGAGGCCGCGCTGCGCCCGCGGCGGCTCTCCGAGTTCCCAGGTCAGCCGCGGGTCCGCGACCAGCTCGGGCTCGTCCTCGAGGCGGCGCGACGTCGAGGGAGCCCACCCGACCACGTCCTGCTCTCGGGCCCACCGGGGCTGGGCAAGACGACCCTGGCGATGATCGTCGCGGCCGAGCTCGACCGGCCGATTCGGGTGACGAGCGGCCCGGCAATCCAGCACGCCGGCGACCTCGCTGCGGTGCTCTCCTCACTCGACGAGGGTGAGGTGCTCTTCGTCGACGAGATCCACCGCATGAGCCGCGCCGCGGAGGAGATGCTCTACCTCGCGATGGAGGACTTCCGGGTCGACGTCATCGTGGGCAAGGGCCCCGGTGCGACCGCCATCCCGCTGGAGCTGCCGGCCTTCACCGTCGTCGGCGCGACGACGCGGGCCGGCCTGCTACCCGCCCCCTTGCGGGACCGGTTCGGCTTCACCGGCCACCTCGACTACTACGAGGTCGCCGACCTCGTGACGATCCTGCGCCGGTCGGCGCGGCTGCTCGGCGTCGCCGCCGACGAGGCGGGGATCGGCGAGATCGCAGGCCGCTCACGGGGCACGCCCCGGATCGCCAACCGGCTGCTGCGGCGGGTGCGCGACTGGGCCCAGGTGCACGGCGAGGGGCACGTGGACCACGAGGCGGCCCGTGCGGCACTGGCCCTGTTCGACGTCGACGAGGCCGGGCTCGACCGCCTCGACCGCGCGGTGCTCCAGGCCCTGTGCGGTCGCTTCGGTGGCGGGCCGGTGGGCCTGTCGACGCTCGCCGTGGCCGTGGGTGAGGAGGCCGACACGGTCGAGACGGTGGCCGAGCCCTACCTCGTCCGGGAGGGGTACGTCGTGCGGACCCCCAGAGGCCGGGCCGCCGCGGCTCGGGCGTGGCGCCACCTCGGGCTCACCCCACCTCGCCCCGGCGCCCAGCAGGAGGCGCTTCCCCTCGAGCCGGACCTCGACGCACGTCAGGATCCCGGCACGAGCGGCCGCTTCACCCCCTGACCCGCGGGCACTCGAGGCGGTCCGGCGTCGTTGGTGCCCCCGGAAGGACTGGCCTAGACTGCACTGTCGGCCCGGCGCGTCCGGGCCGAACCACTGCCTGCCACGAGCGGGCGACCTGACTCTGAAGGACCTATCTCACCCATGTTCTCCGGTTCCGGCGGCCTCGGCTACCTGCTCATCCTGCTGCTCCCGTTCCTCCTGCTCGTGTTCCTCATGATCAGCCAGCGGCGGCGGGCCCAGCAGATCCAGGCATTCCAGGCCTCCCTGGCTGTTGGAGAGGACGTCGTGACCACCTCCGGCCTCTACGGCACGGTCGTCGCCTTGGACGGCCAGGTGGTGACGCTCGACGCCGGGAACGGCATCGCGCTGCGCTTCGACCGGCGGGCCATCGGCATGCGCGCCACCGAGGTCGGCTGAGCATGTCGGCCCAACAGCAGCGGTCCTACGCGAAGCGAGCACTCACGGCGCTCCTCGTGCTCATCGTCAGCCTCATCGGCGTCCTCGCCGGTGCCATCTACTGGTCCGACGCCCAGGGGAACCCCAAGCTCGGTCTGGACCTCGAGGGCGGCACCCAGATCATCCTGGAGCCCCAGACCACCGCCGGCCAGAGCGTCTCCGCCGAGCAGCTCAACCAAGCGCGCGACATCATCGTCCAGCGCGTCGACGCCGGTGGCGTCTCCGGTGCCGAGGTGACGACCCAGGGTGACCGCAACATCGTCGTGAGCATCCCCGAGATCCCCACGCAGGAGGTCCGCGACGCGATCAGCCGGTCCTCGCAGCTGCAGTTCCGGCCCGTGCTCGCGGTGGGCTCGGGCGTCCCCCAGCCGACGCCGTCGCCGAGCGGCACGGCCACCGGTTCTCCCGCCCCGTCGCCGTCGGCGTCCCCGACCCCGACGACCGCGAGCAGCGCGTCTCCGACGAACAACAGCGCCCTCCCCGAGGCGCTCACCGCGGCGACGCCATCGCCGAGCGGCTCGCCCGCTGCCACCCCGTCGCCGAGCCCCAGCCCGTCCGCCGGCGCGGCCGGCCCCACGGAGCCGACCGACCTCGCCTGGCTCACCCCCGAGGTCGGCGCGGCCTACGAGGCGCTGGACTGCTCGGACCCCGCCGCCCTCGAGGGGCTCGTCGACGACCCCACCAAGCCGCTGGTCACCTGTGACGTCGACGGCACCGCCAAGTTCGTCCTCGGCCCGGTCGTGGTGTCCGGTGACAAGATCGACGACGCGACCGCGGGCTACCGCACCAACCAGCAGGGGGCGGTGACGAGCGAGGTCGAGATCGCGCTCACCCTCGACGGCGAGGGTGCCGACCAGTACGCCGACATCAGCCGCACGATGGTCGGCCTTCCCGAGCCCCAGAACCAGCTCGCCGCGACGCTCGACTCCCGGGTCATCGTCGCGCCCCGCTTCAACGAGGCGATCCTCGACGGCCGCGCCAGCATCACCGGCGGCTTCACCCTGGAGGAGGCGCGAGGGCTCTCGGACCAGCTCAAGTTCGGCGCGTTGCCGTTGTCCTTCGAGGAGCAGACGAGCGTCGACATCAGCCCCACCCTGGGCAGCGAGCAGCTCCGCTACGGACTCATCGCCGGCCTCATCGGTCTCGTCCTCGTCGTGGTCTACTCCCTGATCCAGTACCGGGTGCTGGGACTCGTCACCGTGGCGTCGATCCTGGTCGCAGCGCTGCTGACCTTCCTCGCCATCACGATCCTCGGCTGGTCGCACAACTACCGCCTCGACATGGCAGGCGTCACCGGCCTCATCGTCGCGATCGGCTTCACGGCCGACTCGTTCATCGTCTACTTCGAGCGCATCCGCGACGAGCTTCGCGACGGTCGCTCCCTGGCGGCCGCGGTGGAGACGGGCTGGAACCGCGCCAAGCGCACCATCCTCATCGCGGACGGGGTCAACTTCCTCGCGGCCCTCGTCCTGTTCGCGCTGGCCAGCTCGAGTGTTCGCGGGTTCGCGTTCACCCTGGGGCTGACGACGCTCATCGACCTGCTCATCGTCTTCTGGTTCACGCACCCGGTGGTCTCGCTCCTCGCCCGCCGCCCGTTCTTCCGTGACGGGCACCCGTGGTCGGGTCTGGACCCCCGGCGGCTGGTCACCACCGGCGCGCCGCGGTACGCCGGTCGCGGCCGCTTCACCTCACCCGCTCCCGCACCCGTCTCCGCCACGACCGAGGGAGGTGTGGCATGAACCTCAACCTCGCCACCCTGGGAAACGACCTCTACACGGGCCGCCGGTCGGTCCCGGTCGTCGCCAAGCGCCGCCGGTTCTACCTCGCCTCACTCGTCGTCATGGCGATCGCCGTCCTGGGGCTGGTGACCCAGGGCCTGAACCTCGGCCTGGAGTTCCGGGGTGGGTCGGAGTTCCGCGTGGCCACCGCGGGAGCGCCGGACGACTACGAGCAGGTCGCTCGCGACGCCATCGGCGGCGGTGAGGACCGTGACGTCAACGTGACGCTCGTGGGCAACGACACCGTCCGGGTCCAGACCGAGCGGCTCTCCGATGACGAGAGCCAAGGCGTCCGCACCGACCTTGCCGAGGCCTTCGAGGTCCCCGAGCAGGACGTCAGCGCGACCTTCATCGGTCCGTCGTGGGGGGCCTCGGTGAGCCAGCAGGCACTGCGGGCACTGGTGATCTTCCTGCTCGCCGTGGCACTGGTCATGACGGTGTACTTCCGCAACTGGAAGATGGCAGCCGCGGCGCTCATCGCCCTGGCCCACGACATGATCATCACCGTCGGGATCTACTCCCTGAGCGGTTTCGAGGTGTCACCCGCCTCGATGATCGGCTTCCTCACCGTGCTGGGGTACAGCCTGTACGACACGGTCGTCGTGTTCGACAAGGTGCGCGAGAACACGAGCGAGGCCTTCGCCAACGGGCGCCTCACGTACGCCCAGGCGGCGAACCTCGCCGTCAACCAGACGATGGTGCGCTCGATCAACACGACGGTCATCGGGCTCCTGCCGATCGCCGCGGTGCTCGCGGTGGGAGCCGTGTGGCTCGGGCCGGGCGTGCTGCTCGACCTCTCGCTGGTGCTGTTCATCGGCATCCTGGTCGGTGCCTACTCGTCGATCTTCATCGCGACCCCGCTGCTGGTCTCGCTCCGGCGCAACGACCCGGCCGTCCTCGAGCTGGACAAGAGGGCCGCACGGCACCAGGCACGCCGGGCCAAGGACGAGGCGGCCCGCGGGCCCGACGCCGAGGCACCTCACGACGGGGCGGGCGAGCCAGTGTCCGTCGGCGGGTCCGGGGCGCCGGTCGTGACCGAGGGCGAGGCTGCGACGATCACCGGTCGAGCGGTTCACAAGTACGCTCAGACCGGGCCTCGCAACCAGCCACGGCGGACGCCCAAGTCCCAGCGCTGACGGGGTCGGGCGGCACGGCCGCCCCCGGCCGGCGACTACACTCCCGGCATGGCGGAGGACACCACGACGGCCGCGACCGGGACACCGGCTCCCGGCGTGTCCTCCCGTGCGCGGGCCCGGGCCGCCCTGGCTCTCGTGGGGCGCAACCGCGCGCCCGAGAACCCGGTCCTCGAGCCCCTGCTCCAGGTGGTCCGCAGCACCCATCCCAAGGCCGACCTCGGGCTCGTCGAGCGGGCGTACAGCGTGGCCGAGCGAGCGCACGAGGGCCAGAAGCGCCGCTCGGGCGACGACTACATCACCCACCCGCTGGCGGTGACCACGATCCTGGCCGAGCTCGGCATGACGCCCACGACGCTGGCCGCCGCACTGCTCCATGACACGGTGGAGGACACGGCGTACAGCCTGGAGGCGCTGCGCCGCGACTTCGGAGACGAGATCGCGATGCTCGTCGACGGGGTGACCAAGCTCGACAAGGTCACCTACGGCCAGGCGGCGCAGGCCGAGACGGTCCGCAAGATGGTCGTGGCGATGGCGCGCGACATTCGGGTGCTCGTCATCAAGCTCGCCGACCGGCTCCACAACGCGCGCACCTGGCGCTACGTCTCACAGGAGAGCGCGCAGCGCAAGGCCCGGGAGACCCTCGAGATCTACGCACCCCTGGCGCACCGCCTGGGAATGAACACGATCAAGTGGGAGCTCGAGGACCTCTCGTTCCAGGCGCTCTACCCCAAGGTGTACGACGAGATCGTGCGGCTCGTCGCCGAGCGTGCGCCGGCTCGCGAGGAGTACCTCGCAGGCGTCCGCGAGGAGGTGGGCGCCGACCTGCGCGCCGCCAAGATCAAGGCGACGGTGACCGGGCGGCCCAAGCACTACTACTCCGTCTACCAGAAGATGATCGTCGGTGGCCGGGACTTCGAGCAGATCTACGACCTCGTCGCGGTCCGTGTCCTCGTGGAGACCGTGCGCGACTGCTACGCGGCGCTGGGGGCCCTGCACGCGCGGTGGAACCCGGTGCCGGGGCGGTTCAAGGACTACATCGCGATGCCGAAGTTCAACATGTACCAGTCCCTGCACACGACGGTGATCGGGCCGGGGGGCAAGCCCGTCGAGATCCAGATCCGCACCCACACCATGCACCGCCGCGCGGAGTACGGCGTGGCCGCGCACTGGAAGTACAAGGAGGACCCCTCGGCCAAGACCGGTGCCGAGGGCGGTGTGCACCTGCGCGACGGGGGAACCGACCCGGTCAACGACATGGCGTGGCTCCGCCAGCTCCTCGACTGGCAGAAGGAGACCTCCGACCCCGGGGAGTTCCTCGAGTCGCTGCGCTTCGAGATCAACGCCAGCGAGGTCTACGTCTTCACGCCGAAGGGGCAGCTCGTCGGACTCCCGGCCGGGTCCACGCCGGTCGACTTCGCGTACGCCGTGCACACCGAGGTGGGGCACCACTGCATCGGCGCACGGGTCAACGGACGGCTGGTGCCCCTGGAGAGCCGGCTCGACAACGGCGACGTCGTCGAGGTGCTCACCTCCAAGGCCGACTCCGCGGGCCCCTCGCGGGACTGGCTCTCCTTCGTCCGGTCGGCGCGAGCCCGCAACAAGATCCGGCACTGGTTCACCAAGGAGCGCCGGGAGGAGATGATCGACCTCGGCAAGGACTCCCTCGCGAAGGTGATGCGCAAGCAGGGGCTGCCCCTCCAGCGGCTCACCTCGCTCGAGTCCCTCACCGGGATCGCCGAGGAGCTGCGCCTCGGCGGCATCGACAGCCTCTACGCCGCGATCGGTGAGGGCAACGTCTCACCCCAGCACGTGGTGTCCCGGCTCGTCGCCAACGTCGGCGGGGAGGAGGGAGCCAGCGAGGACATCGCCGAGGCCGCCGTCCCGGTAGCGGCGCGGCCCAGCCCGCGCCGCTCCGGCGACCCGGGTGTCGTCGTCAAGGGGATGTCGGACGTCTGGGTCAAGCTCGCCCGCTGCTGCACGCCCGTACCGGGCGACGACATCCTCGGGTTCGTCACCCGCGGCAACGGCGTCTCGGTCCACCGCAAGGACTGCACCAACGCCGACTCCCTGCTCTCGCAGCCCGAGAAGATCATCGAGGTGGAGTGGGCACCGACGGCGAGCAGCATGTTCCTCGTCCAGCTCCAGGTCGAGGCGCTCGACCGGTCGCGCCTGCTCTCCGACGTCACGCGGGTCATCTCCGACCACGGGGTCAACATCCTGTCGGCGGCCGTCACGACCTCCCGCGACCGCGTGGCCAAGCTGCACTTCACGTTCGAGATGGGCGACCCGGGACACCTCGGCCACGTCGTCCGTGCGGTCCAGCGCGTGGACGGCGTGTTCGACGCCCACCGGGTCACCGGCGAGCGGCGCACCGAGAGCTGACCGTCAACCCCGGCCGTGGCCGTCGGCCCGTCAGCCGCCGAACTCGTCGAGGCCGGCGCGAGCCTGGGCCAGCCACTCCCGCTGGGCCGTGAGCCGCTCGCGGGCCGCCTCCGCGGCCGCGTCGTCGCCCGCCGCCTCCGCCCGGGCGACCTCGTCCTCGACGGCGGCGACCGATGCCTCGAGCTGGTCGACCATCGACCGGGCCCGGGCGGCCACCTCGGGGTTGGAGCGGCGCCACCGCTGCTCGTCCGCCTCACGGACCGCGGCCTCGACCCGGCGCATCCGCTTCTCGACCCGCTCGAGGTCGCCACGAGGCACCTTCCCTGCGGTCTCCCACCGGTCCTGGATGCCGCGCAGCGCCGCCTTCGCCGCCTCCACGTCGGTGACGGGCAGCAGCGCCTCGGCCTCGGTCAGGAGCTCCTCCTTGCGGGCCAGGTTGCCCCGGAACTCCTCGTCCTCGGCGGCCGCCACCTGGTCCTTGGCGGCGAAGAACGCGTCCTGCGCGCTGCGGAACCGCTCCCACAGGGCGTCGTCCTCCGCACGGGAGGCCCGCCCCGCCGCGCGCCACCGGTCCATCAGCTGCTTGAAGGCTCTCGCGGTGGGTGCCCAGTCGGTGCTCGTCGCGAGCTGTTCGGCCTCGCGCACCAGGGCCTCCTTGGCCGTGCGGGCCTCGGCTCGGCTGGACTCGAGGTCCGCGAACCACGCCCGCCGGGCCTTGTCGAAGGAGTTACGGGCGTGGCTGAACCGCTGCCACAGGGCGGTCTCGGTGGTCTTGTCCAGCTTCGGACCCGTCCGCTGGTGCTGCTTCCACTCCTCGAGCAGCGTGCGCATGCGCTCCCCACTCGTCTTCCACTGAGTCGAGCCCGGAGGCTGTGCGGCGATCCTCTCCGCCTCGGCGACCAGCGCCTCACGCTGCTCGGCGGCCCGTGCCCGGGCAGCGGCCCGGTGCTCCGCCTCCGCGGCGCGCTTCGCCGCCAAGCCGGCCTCGACCCGGTCCACCGTCGCCAGCAGGGCAGGGACGTCCCCCACCACACCGGTCGAGGCGACGTGCTCCCTGAGGGTGGCCAGGCCGTCACTGACCTCCTTCGCCGACACGTCGGGGTTCGCGAGGCGCGCCTCGAGGAGCTCCGCGGATGCCGCCAGCTCGTCGTACTTGCGCGCGAAGTACTGGAGCGCCTCGTCCGGTGTGGCCCCGGGGTACGACCCGACCTCGCGCTCCTCGTCGCCCACCCTGACGAACACCCGGCCCTCGTCGTCGACCCGCCCGAAGCGCGCCGACTCCGAGTGCCTGACCGGTGCCGGTGCGGCGGCGGGGCGAGCCTGCATCCGCGACGCGAGGGCGGCCGGGGAGGGGATCGCCGGGCGGGGAGTGGGCTTGTCGTCGGACACGGTCAGGCCTTCTTCTCGGTGACAGCAACGCGGAGGATGCTGATCGGTGCGGCGGGGATGCCGTCATCGGTGCTGCCCCCGGCCGCGACGCCGCCGGCGGCGATCCTGTCGACAATATCCAACCCGGAGGTGACCGTGCCGAACACGGTGTAGCCGTCAGGGTCGGGCAGGGTCGAGTCGCCGTGAACGAGGAAGAACTGGCCACCGTTGCCCTTCTCGGGGTCCGCGGTCCGTGCCATGGCCACGGTGCCGCGGGGGTACTTCCCGTCGGCCGGGGCGTTCTCCACCCCGAAGCCGTACCCGGGGTCGCCCGAGCCGGTTCCGGTCGGGTCCCCGCACTGCAGCACCTTGAGCGTCTCCGACGTCGTGAGGCGGTGGCACGGGGAGTTGAGCCAGTAGTTCTGCTGGGCCAGCTGCACGAACGAGGCAACCGCCTGCGGTGCCTTCTCGCCGTCGAGGGTGAGCTCGATGTCGCCGCAGTTGGTCGTCAGGGTCGCGACGTAGGTCTTCCCGGCGGCCGTGGCCTTGTCCGGGAGGGTGAGCTCGGCGGCGGTGCCGGGTGCCGTCGGCGGGATGTCGCACCCCGCGGACGTCGTGCTGGGCGACGTGGCCGGCTCGTCGGGGGAGAACACCGTGCCGAGGACCGCGAGGAGGCCCACGACGGCCACGACGGTCGCCACGATGGCTGCGACGCGCAGGCGCCGGGAGCGGTCGGCCTCTCGCCGGGCGATCGCGGCCTGCTGGCGCGCGTAGCGACGACGCGCCCTCGCCCGCTCCTGCTCCTTGGTCACCCGGGGTCCCTTCGACGTGGCGGCAACGGCGGCCCCATCCTAGGCAGGGCCCCGACGGCTACGCTCCCACCGTGCTCGCCGTCGCCTTCCCCGCTGCCGCGTTCGACACCAACTGCTACGTCCTGGCTGCCGCCCCGGGCGAGGAGTGCCTGGTCGTCGACCCGGGCATCGGCGTGGAGGGGACCCTGCGGGACGTTCTCACCGAGCACCGGCTGCGGCCCGCCGCGGTGCTCCTCACTCATGGGCACCTCGACCACGTCTACTCGGTGACGCCGGTGTGCGCAGGCGTCACCGCTGCGTACGTCCACACCGACGACCGGTACCGGCTGCGCGACCCGGTCGCCGGCCTGGCGCCGGGGACGCTCGCGATGCTGGAGCAGCAGTTCGGGCGGCGCGCCACGTGGCGCGAGCCGGAGCGGGTCGTCGAGGTGTCGGACCGTCAGGTGGTGTCCGTCGCCGGCCTCCAGGTCGAGGTCCTCCACGCGCCCGGGCACACCGAGGGGTCCGCCATGTTCGGCCTCGACGTGGTGCCCGACGGACTGCCGGAGGACGAGGATCTCGACCGCACCATGGTCAGCGGCGACGTGCTGTTCGCGGGCTCCATCGGGCGCACCGACCTGCCCGGCGGTGACGACGCCGCGATGCAACGGTCACTACGCGACGTGGTGCTACCCCTGCCCGACTCCACGCTGGTGCTCACCGGTCACGGGCCGGCGACGACGATGCGCCGTGAGCGGCACTCCAACCCGTTCCTGCGAGGATTGACGGCGTGACCGCACCCACGAGGCTGGGCCCCATCTCCGGGTTCCCCGAGCTCCTGCCCGCAGAACGGCTCCTCGAGCTGCACGTCATCGACGTCATCCGGGAGGTCTTCGAGCTGCACGGGTTCGTGCCCCTCGAGACGCGCGCCGTCGAGCCGGTCGACCGGCTGCTCGGCAAGGGGGGTGACGCCGACAAGGAGATCTACGGCATCCGCCGCCTCGCCGCCGACGACCGGGACCGTGATGCCGCGCTCGGCCTGCACTTCGACCTCACGGTGCCCTTGGCGCGCTACGTCCTCGAGAACGCCGGGAAGCTCGACTTCCCGTTCCGCCGCTACCAGATCCAGAAGGTCTGGCGCGGTGAGCGACCCCAGGAGGGCCGGTTCCGGGAGTTCACGCAGGCGGACATCGACGTCGTCGACGTGGGCGAGCTCGCGCCGCACTTCGAGGCCGAGATGCCGCTCGTCATCGCGGAGGCGTTCGGCCGCCTGCCGGTGGGGGAGTTCCGCATCCAGGTGAACAACCGAAAGATCCCCGAGGGCTTCTACCTCGGCATCGGGCTCGACGACGTGCCCACCACGCTGCGCATCGTCGACAAGCTCGACAAGATCGGGGCCGGTCCGGTCGCCGAGATGCTCATCGAGTCCGGGGCGAGCGAGGACCAGGCCCGTCAGGTGCTCGCCCTCGCGTCGATCCGCAGCGCCGACCTGTCCTTCGTGGATGCCGTGCGCGCTCTCGGTGTGCAGCACCCGACCCTCGACGAAGGCCTCGACGCCCTCGCCGCAGTGATCGCGGTCGGCTCGGACCAGGCGCCCGGAGTCCTCGTCGCCGACCTGCGCGTGGCTCGGGGCCTGGACTACTACACCGGCACGGTCTACGAGACCCAGCTCGTCGGCTCGGAGTCGTGGGGCTCGGTGTGCTCCGGCGGACGCTACGACTCCCTCGCCAGTGACGGCCGCACCACCTACCCCGGGGTCGGCATCTCCATCGGCCTGACCCGGCTCGTGCACCTGCTCGTCGCCGGGCGGGGGCTCACCGCGAGCCGGTCCACCCCCGCCGCGGTGCTCGTCGCGGTCGTCGACGAGGAGAGCCGAGGCCGCTCGCACGCGATCGCGACCGCCCTGCGCGCGAACGGCATCCCGTGCGAGGTCGCGCCCAGCGCAGCGAGGTTCGGCAAGCAGATCCGGTATGCCGACCGGCGCGGCATCCCGTTCGTCTGGTTCCCCGGTGCCGGTGAGGACGGCGACCAGGTCAAGGACATCCGTTCCGGCGAGCAGGTGGACGCCGACGCCGCCACGTGGCAGTGCCCCGCGGCCGACCTGAAGGCCGGTGTGGTCGCCTCGAAGCGACCGTAACGAGGTCGTCAGGCCCGGGCGGGCCGGGGCGGTCGAAGGCCGCTCTCCCTGAGCTCGAGCAGGGCCAGCGCGTGGATGACGTCGAGCTCACCGCGGCGCCACGCCCCCGCCGGGTCGTCGGACACCTTGGCCAGCCGCGGCATCGGTTGGTTCGCCATGGCGCGCAGGGCGAAGAGGTCGAGGTCGGGGGCGGCGTCGATGAAGCGCTGTGCGGCGCCCGCGCGGCGCACGAAGCGCAGGCGCTGGACGAGCCAGAACGCCCCGACGATGAGCACCGGCACCATGGCCGTCGTGATCGCGAGGAGCAGCGCGACCCGCTCCACCGCGGCGACCAGGTCGTTGCCGACCTGCTCGATCTCGGACCCCACCCCGGCCGCGGACCGGAACGGCGTCGCCACCCGGTCCTCGAGCAGCGGGAGGTCGTCGACCCCGTCGCCGGCGCTCGTCATCGTGCCCCGGAAGCTCGACCCCGCACCCGCGAGGTCGCGCCCCGGCCCCGCCAGCTCCATGGTGGTCTCGTGGACCCGTTGGGCCACCCTCACCCAGAGCACCACCCAGAGCACCATCCCCACGTCGGCGACGACCTGGGTGGCGCGTCGCGCGGGGATGTCGCTGTACAGCTTCATGCCGGTTCCTCCCGTCAGAGGCCGCACCGCGGCCCGGGTCTAGACTCGCATCGCGCTCGAGCGGGGCGCAGCCTCCTCGGCAACGACGCCGCGGGGAACGACGAGGCAGACAGGGCTGAATGACGGTGAAGGTCGGGATCCCCAGCGAGGTCAAGAACAACGAGTTCCGTGTCGGCATCACCCCCGTGGGCGTGCACGAGCTGGTCCGCCGTGGCCACGACGTGTTCGTGCAGAAGGGCGCGGGTCTCGGCTCGACGATCACCGACGAGGAGTACGTCTCGCAGGGTGCCAAGATCCTGGACTCGGCGGACGACGTGTGGGCCGAGTCGGACATGGTGATGAAGGTCAAGGAGCCGGTCGCGGAGGAGTACCACCGCCTGCGCGAGGGACTGGTCCTGTTCACCTACCTGCACCTGGCAGCCGACCAGCCGCTGACCGAGGAGCTCGTGGCGCGCAAGGTCACCTCCATCGCCTACGAGACCGTGCAGCTGCCGTCGGGCCTGCTGCCGCTGCTCTACCCGATGTCCGAGGTGGCCGGCTGCCTGGCTCCCCAGGTGGGCGCGCACTCCATGATGAAGGCGCAGGGCGGCCGAGGTGTGCTCATGGGCGGGATCGGTGGCGTCGCGAACTCCAAGGTCGTCGTCATCGGAGCGGGTGTCGCAGGCCAGAACGCCGCGAACATCGCCCTCGGCATGGGCGCCGACGTCACGCTGCTCGACACCGACCTCGACAAGCTCCGGATGAGCTTCTGGCGCTACGACAACCGAGTGGCCCAGATCGCCTCCTCTGCGATGTCCATCCAGGATCAGGTGCTCGGCGCCGACCTCGTCATCGGCACCGTGCTCATTCCCGGGGCCAAGGCGCCCAAGCTGGTCACCGACGACATGGTCGCGCAGATGAAGCCCGGCTCCGTTCTCGTCGACGTCGCGATCGACCAGGGTGGCTGCTTCGAGAACTCACGGCCGACCACCCACGCAAACCCCACCTTCGAGGTCCACGACTCCATCTACTACTGCGTCGCGAACATGCCGGGTGCGGTGCCGCACACCTCCACCTGGGCGCTCACCAACGCCACGCTGTCCTACGCCATCACGCTCGCCGACCGCGGCTGGAAGGATGCCTCGAAGGCCGACCCCGCCCTGGCCCTCGGCCTCAACACGCATGCCGGACACGTCACGTATGCGGCCGTCGCCGAGGCGTTCGGCATGGAGAGCACCACCCTCGACGAGGCGCTGTCCTGACGGGGGCACCGAGCCACCCGACGGCCCGCCCCACCCCCGTGGGGCGGGCCGTCGACGCCTGGCTCACGCACCTCGACGTGGAGCGGGGAATGTCCCGCAACACCCTCGCCGCGTACCGTCGCGACCTCGCCCGGTGGACGACCCACCTCACGTCGCTGGGCGTCGAGCGGCCCCAGGACGTCAGGGAGTCCCACGTCGCCGAGTTCCTCGCCCGGCTCAGGGAGGGCGACGCGGACCACCCGCCGCTTGCGGCGTCCTCGGCGGCGCGCACCCTCGTCGCGGTGCGGGGGCTGCACCGGTTCCTCGCGCTGGAGGGCGTGCTCGACGCGGACCCGGCACGCGCGGTGAGCCCGCCGAAGACCCCGGCACGGCTGCCCAAGGCGGTACCCGTCGAGGACGTCGAGCGCCTGCTGGAGGCCGCGGCGGTGGGCGGCACCCCGGCATCCCTGCGCGACCGCGCCCTGCTCGAGGTGCTGTACGGCACGGGCGCGCGCATCTCGGAGGCAGTGGCCCTCGACGTCGACGACGTCGGTGGTGACGAGGGTGTCGTGCTGCTCCGGGGGAAGGGTGGCAAGGAGCGCTTCGTGCCGCTCGGGTCGTACGCCGCGTCGGCGGTGTCGGCCTGGCTGGTGCGTGGACGCCCACTCTTCGCGAGCCGGGGGACGGGCACACCGGCCCTCTTCCTCAACGCCCGGGGCGGGAGACTCTCACGCCAGAGCGCCTGGTCGGTGCTGCGGAGCTGCGCCGAGCGGGCCCACCTGGGCGGCCACCTCTCGCCGCACACCCTGCGACACTCCTTCGCCACCCACCTCCTGGAGGGCGGCGCCGACGTGCGGGTCGTCCAGGAGCTGCTGGGCCACGCGTCGGTGACGACGACGCAGGTCTACACCCTCGTCACGGTGCAGCGGCTGCGCGAGGTGTACTCCCAGAGCCACCCTCGGGCCCGCTGATAAGGTCGGTGCCGATCAGCGCGAGGCTGACCGCCGAGCACCACCTGCACCGGGGAGAGACAGTTGGATTCCGACACGGCGTTCGAGATCCGCACCGCTGGACACGTGGGCCCGACAGGGCGGCCGCTCCCCGACTTCCCCCAGCCGCCACCCCTCACCTCGCACGGGCCCGCCCGGGTCATCGCCATGTGCAACCAGAAGGGTGGGGTCGGCAAGACGACCACGACGATCAACCTCGGTGCGGCGCTCGCCGAGCTCGGTCGCCGGGTGCTGCTCGTCGACTTCGACCCGCAGGGCGCGCTCTCGGTCGGGTTGGGGATCCAGGCCCAACAGCTCGACGTGACCGTCTACAACCTGCTGATCGAGCGGGGACACGACGTGCACACCGTCGTGCAGCGAACGAAGGTCGACGACCTCGACCTCCTGCCGGCCAACATCGACCTGTCGGCCGCGGAGGTCCAGCTCGTCGGTGAGGTCGCCCGCGAGCAGATCCTCGCCCGGGTGCTGCGTCCGCTCCTCGACGACTACGACGTCGTGCTCATCGACTGCCAGCCGTCCCTCGGGCTGCTCACCGTCAACGCGCTGACGGCGGCGCACGGCGTCATCATCCCGCTCGAGTGCGAGTTCTTCGCGATGCGCGGCGTCGCGCTGCTCATCGAGACCATCGAGAAGATCACCGACCGGCTGAACCCACGCCTCCAGGTCGACGGCATCCTCGCCACGATGTACGACGGCCGCACGCTGCACTCCCGCGAGGTCGTCGCCAGCGTGGTCGACCACTTCGGTGACCAGGTGTTCCACACGGTGATCTCCCGGACGGTCAAGTTCCCAGATGCGAGCCTCGCCGCGGAGCCGATCACGACGTACGACGCCACGCACAAGGGCGCCGACTCCTATCGCCAGCTCGCCCGTGAGCTCATCGCCCGCGGCGGGGCGGCCTGACCGCGTGACCGCCGTCCCCCACGATGCCGGGGGCGGCGGGCTACCGGCCCCTGCCGCCGACCCTGCCGTCGTGTCCGATCCCGCCGACGTGGTTCCCGGGGGCGTGCTCACCCGCCGGCCGCCGGCCACCGCCTTCGAGGTGACCCTCGACGTCTTCACCGGCCCCTTCGACCTTCTGCTCGGGCTCATCAGCCGGCACAAGCTCGACATCACCGAGATCGCGCTCGCCGAGGTGACCGACGACTTCCTCGAGCACATCCGGGTGGAGCGCGCGAAGCCGGACGGTTGGGACCTGTCGCAGGCCACGGAGTTCCTCCTCGTCGCGGCCACGCTGCTCGACCTCAAGGCCGCCCGGCTCCTGCCGCACTCCGGCCCGGAGGACGAGGACGACCTGGCCCTCATCGAGGCGAGGGACATCCTGTTCGCCCGGCTGCTGCAGTACCGCGCGTTCAAGGACATCGCGCGGACGTTCGCCGACCGGATGGCGACCGCCGGCCGGATGCACCCGCGCACGGCATCCCTGGAGCCGCAGCTGGCCGCCCTGCTCCCCGAGCTCGTCATGACGGTGACCCCTGAGCAGCTGGCCATGATCGCTGCGCGGGCCATGGTGCCCCGACGGCCTCCGACCGTAGGGCTGGGCCACCTGCATGCCCCCGCGGTGAGCGTCCGGGAGCAGGCGGGCATCCTCGGCACGAGGCTGCGCCGGGAGCGGGTCGCGTCGTTCCGTGGCCTGGTCGCGGACGCGGACTCGACGCTCGTCGTCGTGGCGCGCTTCCTCGCCCTCCTGGAGCTCTTCCGCGACGCGGCCATCGCGTTCGAGCAGGCGGAGGCGCTCGGCGAGCTCACCGTCCGCTGGACCGGCCCGGAGGAGGGCGACATCGAGGTCGACGACGAGTTCGACGAGCCACCGCCCGAGCCACGCCGTGAGGAACCCCCCGAGGAGAGCCGATGAGCGAGCCGCCCGAGGACTCCACCACCACCAGCGGGGACCAGCTGGCGTTCGACGTCTCAGACCTCCCGGGGGGCATCGAGGCGGCGCTCGAGGCCGTGCTCATGGTCGTCGACGAGCCGGTCAGCGCGATGTCGCTCGCGGCGGCCCTGGAGCAGCCCCTGCCAGACGTGGAGGCGGCCCTCGCTCGGCTCGAGGAGGGGTATGCCGCCCAGCACCGCGGCTTCACGCTCCGCCACGTCGGAGGGGGGTGGCGGATGTACAGCCGTCACGAGTACGCCCCTGTGGTCGAGCGCTTCGTCCTCGACGGCCAGCAGGCCCGGATGACCCAGGCCTCGCTGGAGACCCTTGCGGTGATCGCCTACCGGCAGCCCGTCTCCCGTTCGCGCGTCGCGGCCGTGCGCGGTGTCAACGTCGACGGGGTCATCCGCACCCTCATCACCCGCGGGCTCATCGAGGAGGTGGGCCACGACGAGGAGTCCACCGCGATCCTCTACGGCACCACCTCGTACTTCCTCGAGCGGTTGGGCCTGCAGAGCCTGGACGACCTGCCTGCGCTGGCCCCCTACCTGCCCGAGGTCGACGTGCTCGACGAGATCGCCGAAGGAGGCCGCTCATGACGCCGCCGAAGAACCGTGGGCACGCACCCGGCGGGCCCAGAAAGGGCCAGGGACGGGGCCACGGACGGGGCGGGCGGGGCACACCGAAGCGCGCCGGCACCACGCGACCGAGCCAGCCCACCGCCGCTCCCCAGTGGCCGAAGCGGCCGGCCGTCGACGTCCACGACCCCGACGGTGTCCGGCTCCAGAAGCTCCTTGCCGCGGCGGGCGTCGGCTCGCGACGGGTCTGCGAGGACCTCATCACCGCAGGACGGGTGGAGGTGGACGGCCAGGTCGTCACCGAGCTCGGCGTGCGGATCCGGCCGACCCAGTCGGTGCACGTCGACGGGGTGCGGATCCAGCTCGACGAGTCACGGGTGTACCTGGCGTTCAACAAGCCGCTCGGCGTCGTCACCTCGATGAGCGACGAGCTGGGCCGACTGGACATCGGCGACTTCGTGGCCAACCGCAAGGAGCGGTTGTTCCACGTCGGCCGGCTCGACGCCGACACGGAGGGCCTCCTGCTGCTGACGAACGACGGCGAGCTCGCCCACCGCTTGCAGCACCCTCGGTACGGCGTCCTCAAGACGTACCTGGCGCAGATACCGGGCCCCGTCCCCAGGGACCTGGGCCGCCGGCTGCGCGAGGGTGTCCAGCTCGACGACGGCCCCGTGGCGGTGGACTCCTTCCGCGTGGTCGACTCCGCGCCCGGCAAGGCGCTCGTCGAGGTGGTCCTCCACGAAGGCCGCAAGCACATCGTCCGTCGAATGCTCGCCGAGGTCGGTCACCCCGTGCTCACCCTCGTCCGCACCAAGGTCGGGCCGATCCACCTCGGTGACACCAAGCCGGGGAAGTGGCGCAACCTCACGAGCACCGAGGTCGGCGCCCTCTACGCGGCGGCGGACCTGTGACGCGGGTCCACGTCGTCGGTACCGGCCTGTTGGGCACCAGCCTCGCGCTGGCGCTGACCCGCCTGGGCGACGACGTCACGCTCGAGGACATCAGCCCCACGCACGCCGCCCTGGCTCGCGACCTCGGGGCGGGGCGGTTACCGACCGGTGAGGTCGAGCCCGAGCTCGTCGTGGTCGCGACGCCCCCGGACGTCACCGCCGGGTGCGTGGCGGCGGCGCTCGGCCGCTGGCCGACCGCCGCCGTCACGGACGTCGCATCCGTCAAGGGCGTCGTGGTCGACGACCTGCGTGCGGTCGGGGCCGACCTCACCCGGTACTGCGGGTCCCACCCGATGGCGGGACGTGAGCGGTCGGGCGCGGTCGCGGGGCGGCACGACCTCTTCGACGGCCGCGCCTGGGTACTGACCCCGACCTCGGAGACCGACCCCGCGATCGTCCGGCTCGTCGCTGCGGTGGCCCGGTCCGCTGGCGCGGCGGTGAGCACCCTGCCTCCCGAGCGGCACGACGCGGCGGTGGCCGCGGTGTCCCACGTGCCGCAGCTCGCGGCGAGCCTCGTCGCGGCGCGCCTGGAGTCGCTCGACGACGCCGCCGTCGCCCTCGCCGGGCAGGGCCTGCGGGACGTGACCCGGATCGCCGCGAGCGACCCCCAGCTCTGGACCCAGATCCTGGCCGGCAACGCGCCGGCAGTGCGCACCGTCCTCGCCGAGCTCATCGAGGACCTCACCGTGGTCCTGGGCGCCCTGGACGAGCTGAGCACGTCGACGGACGCCCCCGGCGCGCGCGGCACCCTGGCCCGCGCCATGGCCGCGGGCAATGCGGGCCACGCTCGGATACCCGGGAAGCACGGTGCCGCGCCGACGGAGTACCGGACGGTCCGGGTCCTCATCCCCGACGAGCCGGGCCAGCTCGGCCGGCTCTTCGCCGACATCGGGGAGATCGGCACGAACATCGAGGAGTTCCACCTCGACCACGGGCTGGGGCAGCCGTTCGGGCTCGCCGAGGTCGACGTCGTCCCTGGGGCGGCCGCCGGCCTGGCCGACGCCCTGCAGGACCGCGGCTGGCGACTGCACGGCTGAGCCGCCACTAGGCTGACGCGCCATGACCGCACGCCTGACGATCGCGATCGACGGCCCCTCCGGCTCCGGGAAGAGCAGTGTCTCCAGGGCCGTCGCCCGCCGCCTCGGGGTGGGCTACCTCGACACCGGTGCCATGTACCGGGCGCTGACCTGGTGGTGTCTGGACCGAGGCCTGGACCTCACCGACCAGGATGCCGTGGCGTCCGCCGCGCGCGAGCTGCCGCTCGAGCTCGGCACCGACCCCACTGCCGCGTCCGTCCGCGTCGACGGCACCGACGTCACCGCGGCGATCCGCTCGACCGAGGTCAGCACGGCGGTCTCTGCCGTCGCCACGAACCCGCAGGTGCGACCTGTGCTCCACAGGCTCCAGCGTGACCTCATGGCCCGCGTCGCCGAGCAGAGCGGGGGAGTGGTCGCGGAGGGGCGGGACATCACCACCGTGGTCGCGCCGGACGCGAACGTGCGGGTGCTGCTCACGGCATCCGAGGACGCGCGCCTGCGCCGTCGCTCCGCCGAGCTGCACGGCACCACCGACCCGCACGCCGTCGAGGCCACCCGGGACCAGGTGGTGCGCCGTGACCGCGACGACTCCACCGTCTCGACGTTCACCGAGGCCGCTGAGGGAGTCGTGCTCCTGGACACCTCCGACCTCGACTTCGACGAGAGCGTGGAGGCCGTCCTCGACGTCGTGGCCGCGCACACGTCGGAGTGACCCGAGGGCCGCACAGGTGCAGCATGAGCCGGGGCCCTCGGCGGCACGGGCCCATCTCGGCCACCTCGTGGGTCGCGTCCTCTTTCAGGTCCTCTACGTCGCGCGGCGAGCCGGCGGCGCCAACGTTCCGTCAACGGGGCCGGTCGTGCTGGCCGCCAACCACACCGGCTACCTCGACGGTGCCCTCGTCGTGTCGATGGCTCCACGCCCCAGCCACTTCCTGGTGCTGTCCAGGATGTTCGACGGCCGGGTGGGGCACCTCCTGCGCTGGAGCGGGCAGATCCCCCTCGACCAGGACCGCGGTGACCGACGCGCCCTGGGCCAGGCCCTGGGGGTTCTGGGACGGGGCGGGGTCGTGGGCATCTTCCCGGAGGGCGGCCGGGGGAGGGGAGACCACGCCTCGGCAGGGAAGGGGGTCGCCTGGCTGGCTCTCCAGTCGGGTGCGCCCGTCGTGCCGACCGCCTGCCTCGGCACCCGGCGCACCGGCGCCCCGGCGGCGTCGTGGCCCCGGCTGAGGTCGCACCTCGTCGTCGACTTCGGCGACCCCGTGTCCCTGGACCTGCCCGAGGGCCTGCCCGGGAGGGTCCGGCTGGAGCTCGCGACGGAGCAGATCCGGACCGCTCTCGTCGCGCACGTCCACGACGCTGCGGAGCGGCACCGGATCCCGCTCCCGGCCGACGTGCCGCCGGACCTGGTGGACTGAGGCACCCCCGGGGCTGGGGGACAATGGCCCGATGAGCACCGAGGACCCGACGATCCAGACCCAGGACCCCGCAGCGGTGGAGCGGGCGTTGCGGGCGGGGCTGGAGGACTTCGAGCTCAGCGACGAGGACCGTGCCCTGCTCGACCGCGGGGACCAGCAGCTCGACGACGCGCCCGCAGGCCCGGTGCCGGTGGTGGCCGTCGTGGGCCGGCCGAACGTCGGCAAGTCGACCCTGGTCAACCGGATCATCGGCCGGCGCGAGGCCGTGGTGGAGGACGTGCCCGGCGTGACCCGCGACCGGGTCGCCTACGACGCCGAGTGGACCGGGCACCCCTTCACGCTCGTGGACACCGGCGGGTGGGCCATCGAGGCCACCGGCATCCACCTCCGGGTCGCCGAACAGGCCGAGATCGCCGTCGAGCTCGCCGACGCCGTGCTGTTCGTCGTCGACGCGACCGTCGGGGCCACCGACGACGACGAGGCGGTCGTCAAGCTCCTGCGCCGGTCCGGCAGGCCGGTCGTCCTCATCGCCAACAAGGTCGACGACCAGCGCACGGAGGCGGACGCCGCCGCCCTCTGGAACCTCGGGCTCGGGCAGCCGTGGCCGGTCTCGGCGCTGCACGGCCGAGGCAGCGGTGACGCCCTCGACGCGTTGCTCGAGGTCCTACCCGAGGTCTCGGCGGCCGGTGGGGCCTACGAGCGGGGCGGGCCACGGCGGGTCGCCCTGCTCGGTCGCCCCAACGTGGGCAAGTCCTCGATGCTCAACAAGCTGGCGGGGCACGAGCGGGTCGTCGTCGACAGCGTTGCCGGCACGACGAGGGACCCCGTCGACGAGCTGATCGAGCTCGGCGGCCGGACCTGGCGCTTCGTGGACACGGCCGGCATCCGGCGGCGGGTCCACCAGACCCGCGGGGCCGACTTCTACGCCTCGCTGCGCACCCAGACGGCGCTCGAGAAGGCGGAGGTGGCCGTGGTGCTCGTCGATGCCGCCGAGGTGATCTCCGAGCAGGACGTGCGCGTGATCCAGCAGGTCATCGACTCCGGGCGGGCGCTGGTCATCGCGTACAACAAGTGGGACCTCACCGACGAGGAGCGCCGCCACTTCCTCGAGCGCGAGATCGAGCGAGACCTCGTCCAGGTGCCCTGGGCCCCCCGGGTCAACGTGTCCGCCCGCACCGGCCGGCACATGGACAAGCTCGTTCCCGCGCTCGACACCGCCCTCGAGTCCTGGGAGACGCGCATCTCGACCGGTCGGCTCAACGCCTTCCTCGGCGAGGTCGTGGCCGGCCACCCGCACCCTGTTCGGGGCGGCAAGCAGCCGAGGATCCTGTTCGCGACCCAGGCCGGCACCCGACCGCCGCGGTTCGTCCTCTTCGCATCGGGCTTCCTCGAGGCCGGCTACCGGCGCTTCGTCGAGCGCCGACTGCGGGAGGAGTTCGGTTTCGTGGGCACGCCGATCGAGATCTCGGTGCGCGTGCGGGAGAAGCGCTCCCGTCGCTGAGCCGGGCTGTAAGCCGTGACGTCCGTGGGCGATTCGGTGGCCCCATCGGGCATGGGATAGGGTTTCGTCGCTCCCGTCAGGGGGCAGCCACGGGCTGTGGCGCAGCTTGGTAGCGCACTTGACTGGGGGTCAAGGGGTCGCAGGTTCAAATCCTGTCAGCCCGACGCTGGTATAACCGCAGGTGAAAGGCCGATTCGGAGAGATCCGGATCGCCCTCTCCCCGTTCCTCCGAACGGCTTGCACGTCATTCCCGCACGTCATCGTCAAGCCCCACTGAGCGCGACGCCGAGCACGTCCATGGCCTGGGCGGAGACGTCGGGGGAAACGTGGCCGTAGATGTCGCCCGTGATGCTCACGGAGAAGTGCCCAAGGATCTCGGACACGACCTTGAGCGGGACCCCGTTCTCGAGCATCACGGTTGCCGCCGAGTGCCGGAGCGTGTGGAGGCCGAGACCGCGTGGCAGGCCGGCGTTGCTCGCCGCCGCCTTGAAGGCCCGGAGCGCATTCCGCGGGTCGCACGGCTCCCCGGTCTCCGTCGTGAAGACGAAGTCGGTCGTCGCCCAGATCGACCCGGCCCGGAGCCGGTCCTCCATCTGCCGGCGCTTCACCGCCCGGAACACCCGCTCCGGGGCCGGGGACATGTGGATGACGCGCCGCGACTTCTCCGTCTTCGGCTTCGTGACGACGAGGTCCCCGTCGACTCGGGCGAGCGTCCCGCGGACCCGGATCAGGCTCTTCGTGAAGTCGACGTCGGACCACTTGAGCGCCAGCGCCTCGCCGCGCCTCAACCCGGTGTTGACCAACAGGTCGAAGAGCATCTACTGACTATGGAGGCACGAGACCGGGGCGTGGGTGAAACCCGATCCGTTTGCACCACCCACCACGTGACTGGCGAGAGGGCGGCCTTACCAACGGCAGAGGGATAACTTGGCTGAGCGTCAGCAAGATGCGCCATCCCGAGGGCGTCCCTCCTACACCTGTTGTCCGCGTTGTGAGCGCTCTGGACCGAGTGCTGCGTTCACCTTCGCCGCGGCAACGTCGATCGCGCCGTCCACGTTTCGGACCGCCGAATCAATCTCCGAACGCCAGGCGAGGATCGCCTGGAAGCACCGGAGCAGGGACTCCTGCTCCTCCTCCGAAGGGTCCGTGCCTGCGGCGTCACAAGCCTCGAAGAAGGCGCAGCAGGCCCGTTCTAGACGCGCCAAGTCCATTGCGTGCTGCGTCCTGAGCAACTGCGCAAGCGTGGTGGTGTTCGGCATGATGTACCCCTCATGCTGGCGGATGGATGCGGCAGCAACCACACGGCTGCCGGTGCTTGTTGGCGGCACTCTTGCCCGGTGCACGTTCTTGCAACGCTCGTCCGTTCGGCTCTGAATCGCTCGTCCGTTCGGACTCCCGCGTCAGAGCCACCAACGCGACGAACCGCCCCCGAACTCGGATGAGGCTGGGGCGCTTCGTGTGCCAGCTTGGCCCCGAGTCCGTCGGCGCACGCCCCTAGCCTGCTGAGTCATGGACGCCGGCTGGCAGCACACCACCTTGGACTACGACCCGCAGACTGACAGCGACGAGGAAGCGTGGGCGCGTGCCGTGGCGGCCGAGGGCTGGCGCACCTGGCACCCATCCGGCGTGTGGGTCACGGTCGGGACTCGTCGCGTCCGACGTTGGGCGCTACGTCGGCCGTGCGAGCGCCCTTGGTCGGCCCACGATCACGCTGAGAGGTGCCTCCCGGAGGGGGTTTCCCCGCAGCGTGACCGGGCAGGGACGGCATGCGTCGGCCGCCGCGGAGGCTCTAGCACAAGGACCCGCGGCGGCCGGTGGTCCTAGTGTGCGTCCGGAAGCAGTGAGTGGACCAAACTGCCCCCAGCTTTGTTCAAGGTTGGGGGCAGTTTCTCGGTGCCACGTCACAGAGCACGCCCCGGGGAGCGTGGGGACGCTCAACCCGGGGCGCTAGGCACCCGCACTCGGGGGGGAGAAGCGGGGCCGTGCGTCCAGTGTGGCACTTGGACCCGAAAGCGTCACAAGCTCCGTCGGCGGGATATACAGGAGGTTCGTTCTGCGACCGGAGGGGGTGGAGCGAAGGCACCCCCGGTGAGCAGGACCCGAGCCGGGGCGTTGCCATGCCAGTGGACCGGGCAGCCACGGGCGGGCTTCTCCTCGGCGGACGGCCTCTTCTATCGATCGCCACAGGGTAGAACCTTGGAGCGGCCCGACCTGGTGTCGGCGTTGAACCACAGGAGGAGACCATGGCAGGGCTCCCGGCTGACCTGAGGGGGCCGGTCGTGGTTTCCTTGGCCCGCTCGGAGGAGACCATCCCCGGCGCGTCCTCGCTGCCCGGTGGGGCGCTATACGAACTGAAGTGGGACGGCTACCGGGTCGCGGTGGTGCGAGCCGAGAAGGGCGCCAAGTTGTGGTCCCGCCATGGCAAGGACCTCACCGACCGGTTCCCGGACCTCGCCGCCGCGGCCGTGGCCCAGCTCGATCCGGGCACTGTCATCGACGGTGAGGCGGTCATCTGGAACGGCACCCGCCTCGACTTCGATCTGCTGCAACGTCGGCTCGTCAACACGCCTCGCAAGGTGGCTGCGCTGGCCGTCAAGAACCCGGCTTCCCTCATGGCGTTCGACGTCTTGGCACACCGTGGCGAGGACAGGCGCCGACAGCCCCTCCGAAGGCGGCGCGAGCTGCTCGAGGAGCTGGCTGAGTCTTGGACGCCCCCGCTGCAGCTCTCGCCGGCTACCGGCGATGAGGCGACGGCCCGCCGCTGGATGGCCGACTACCGGCCAGCCGGCATCGAAGGACTCGTCGTCAAGGCCGCCGACTCCCGCTACACCCCGGGCCGACGAATCTGGATCAAGGTCAAGAGCCGGGAGACCACCGAAGTGCTCATCGGTGGAATCACCGGCAGCCTCGAACGGCCGGACACGATCGTCGCCGGATTGGTACGTGACGGTGAGCTTCACGTGGTGGGTAGGAGCACGCCTCTGACCAAGGACCAAGCCGAAGCCTTGGCCGCCGTCCTAACGCCGGCGGGGCCGGAGCACCCATGGCCCGACGTCATCTCCTCCACCCGGTTCGGCACATCCCGGGACAAGGTCCCGCTCGTCAAGGTCGAGCCGCTGATCGTGGCGGAAGTATCGGCTGACAGCGCACTGCAAGGAGGTGGGTACCGGCATCCGCTCCGCTACATGCGACCTCGGTTCGACCTCACAGCAGAAGACCTGGCAGGGCGAGAGGCGTAACGCCCCACCGCGTCCAATCGCGGCAGATCCGGGCGCGACGAACCGGGTCTTGATCGATCAGGTACTGCCGACGGTAGTGACGGACACAGGTAGTGATGACAGCGAGAGAGCCGGGAGCGTCCCTAAGGATGCACCCGGCTCTCGTCTAATCGCTTTCAAGCGTGGGCCAATTCTCTGCGCCAGTGGTCAGCCTTCGTGCTAGTTGCCTCGGCACGCCTGGCCCGGGACCCCGGATCCCTTACCGCCGCCGCCGAGCACCACGTACTGGCCCCAGTTCTGCACCCGAACCCCGGACGGGTTCGTGGAGGTGCCCTTGCCGGGCACCGTGGCGAAGTCGTCGTCGCCCTCGCCGTTGGGGCCGTTGTCCTCGAAGTCGTCAGACTGGTCCTGACCCGAGAAGGAGCACTCCGAGGCCGGATGGCCGCCTCGCTCGATGGGGTCGCCCTGGCCGGTGTACTCGCCCGCGAACGCCGTGGAGGCGCCTCCGAGGGTTAGGCCCAGGGCCAGCGAGGCCCCGATCGCGATACGTCGCATTCTCGTTTCCTTCCGATGGGTTCCACCTACTGCCGGACGCCTCAAACGGACGGACGACCATCGGGAAAGTACCCCGAATCGGACCGAACGGGTATAGCCCGGAATGACTAGGGATTTTGATCGCGGTGGCGCTGGGGCGCCGGTAGCCACCTGGCGTGCCTGCAAAGATATTGCTGGCGATCGCCCAACCGCTCATCGGCATGAGCGGTCGCATGGCGCCCATGCCGGTCACGTCGCACAGGGAGTTGGCTGCCTGAGTAGGTAGGCAAGAGCTCCTGGCGTCGCGGAGCCCCTGAGGCTCGGCCGGGCGGTTCGGGTGCAAGGGGTTGCGCTGACAATTGCGGTAACCATGGCGCTCCCCTTCCTGGCCGCTCCCTTTCGAGCGCGGCGGCCAGCCACGTAAAGGTTGCGCGCATGGGGGCCGGGTCCCGGCCCTCGAATCGTCCCTGACGGGCGCGGGCTGCGACGTTTGAGCTACGGCGTCCCGCCGAGATGCCGCACGCGCCGCCGGCAAGATCATCCAGCGGCGCTGACTGGACTGCACGTCATTCTGCACGTCATTGCGGGTCGTCCACTACTGTCCGTGACGTGACAGACCACGGAACTGAGCACGAGCCGAACAGTCACGGACCCCTGTGGCCTCCGTGCCGATGCCTGGGGGTCAAGGGGTCGCAGGTTCAAATCCTGTCAGCCCGACGCGTGTGATGTCCCAGACGTCGCCACGGACGGCTCCACTCCGCCCGGCGGATGCCTTGCTGCCGGTCGGCCGATCGAGTCGATCCGCGGTGCCGCGAACCGTCGCGGCGTGAGACCGGAGGTCCGATGACCCAGACCGACCAGGCGCTGATCACGACACGCCGGGCACTGCACGGGGTGGCCGAGCTGGTCATCGCTGGCCCGCAGTACGCCATGCACGGGGACATCCGGCTCCGTGTCGTCCCCGGGGGCTTCGCCGGAGCGGCTTCCGGCGTGCGGGTCGACGGCACCGAGCTCGTCTGGGACGGCGGCCGCATCCCGCTCGGCGGCACGTGCCGCGACCTCGCCCGAGCCGCCGGCCTCACGGCCGGCGCGCCCGGGATGTACTCCGACGGCTCGGGTGTCGGCCCTGATGACGAGCTGTCGTTCGACCCCGACGCGTTGGCGGTGCTCCTCGGCTGGTTCGAGCGCGGCGATGCAGCTCTTCGGGCCTTCGCCCCCGACGAGGAGCCCGTGCTCTGGCCCGAGCACTTCGACGTCGGGTACCCGCTGGACGAGGTCAACTACGGGGTGTCCCCGGGCGACGACTGGTACGCCGCGCCGTACGCCTACGTCGGCCCGTGGACGCACCGCGACGGCGCCTTCTGGAACGCCTCCTTCGGCGCGGCCCGCCCCGCCACCGACCTGCCCGATACCGACGCCGTCGTGGCCTTCTTCGCGCAGGGCCGCTCGGCAGCGGCATCCGGTGGCGACTGACGGGCGGCAGTTCCCGGAAGGCGGCCATCACCAGCCGAGGTCGCCCACTGTGAGGCGTCGCCGGCTCGTGCTGGCTATGGTGGAAATCCGGCTGGTCGTGGACTGCACCAGACGACTGACACAGGGGGAACGCGTGCAGACACTTGTCCTGACCGCATCGACCGACGGAACGGCATCGACGACCAGGGAGTCGGTCGACGCTGGAACCAGCCGGGTGGAGGCTCGGTACGGGCGGCTGTGGCGACGGCCACCGAGGCGCCAGGTGGTGGTCTCCGCCACTGCGGGCATGGTGCTCTGGGAGCCGGCCGAGACGCCCTCTCGCTGGCCGGCCTGGGCAGCGGGGGACGACGTGGTCGTGGCCTCCGTCTACGCGCCCCTCGGCCACCGGGCGATCACCGGGTCGACCCCCCTGGAGTCGGCGCCCATCACGCTCGCCGACGAGCTGGTCCACGCTCAGCACCTGATCGAGAGGATCGCCGCACCCTTCGTGTGCGCGCGCCTCGGCCCGACCGCCGACACCCTCGACATCTTCACCGATGCCGTGGGCGTCGGACGCTTCTTCGAGGTCCGAACCCCCACCGGCTGGGTCTGGAGCAACCGGCCGCTGGCGGCCCTCCTGTTCGCCGGCATGCCGGTCGGGCCGGATGCCGAGGCGTGGCAGCAGTCGGCGGTCGCGGACGAGCTCTTCGGCCACTCGACGCCCTACGAAGGGGTGCGGGCCATGGAACCCGCCTCTCACGTCCACTGGGACGGGCGCAGTCGACGGCGGCGGGTGACCGTGGTGGACACGTGCGCGTCGTGGGTGCCCGCAGCGTGGGGATCGGAGCGGCCGATCGACTCCATCCTCGACGCGGCCGCGGCTGACCTGCCCGACGTCGCCGCTTCCATGGCTCGGCTCTACAAGGACCCCCTGGTGGTGGACCTGACCGGCGGACGAGACTCCCGACTGATGGCTGCGGCCTTCCTCGCGAGTGGGACGGACGTGGTCCTCCACACCCACGACGCCAACCCTGGCGACCTCGAGATCGCGCGGACGCTCGTCTCGATGCTGCCGCACCCGGTGGAGCACCAGGTGCGGCACGTGGCCACCGGCGGGGAGGTGGAGCCCCGCCCCGTGAAGGCGATGGACCATGCGCGACGGTGGCACGACTTCGCCGAGGGTCTGCGTCCGTGCACCTACCTCTACTCGAGCGTCCCGGCACACCTGGACGGCAACAAGCGGGTCGTCGTGGGTGGCGTCGGAGGCGAGGTCGCGCACGGGTTCTTCTACCCCGGCGACCTCGATGCCCTCGAGAACCTGCCGCTCGAGCTGCAGCTCAGGGCGTACGCGGACCGGGTGGTCGCGCGGCAGGCCCGCGTCCCGGGTGCGAGCCCGGAAGCCCTGGCCCACGTGAACCACAGGGTCCTCGCCCAGCTCGAGCGCGTCTCATCGTGGGGGGTCCGGGGTGGCAACATCCTCGACCACTACTACGTGCTGCAGCGGATGCGCCGGTGGGGGACCACCGGAGAGCGTCTAGGCATCGTCTCCCCGCTGCTGGCGCCGAGCTTCCTCACCGCAGCGCTCGCGCTGACACCCGATGAACGCAGGACCAACACCCTCCACCGCGAGCTCACCCGCCGCCTCATGCCCGCGTGGGCCGACGTTCCCTACTTCCCCGGGGAGGTCGTGGCGAGAGGGGGGTACAGCCCCGCGCGGTTCGCCCGGGTCATCCGTCTGGCGGATGCCGAGGACCGTGGTGAGGTCGAGCGCGTCCTCACCGACGTCGACGACTGGGGCTCGGCGTTCGACACCGAGCGGGTGTATCGCCTGTGGCACCTGTCGCTGCAGGGGAAGACGGACGCCTACCAGGAACGTGTGCTGCGCAGCGCGGTCTGGCGAGCAGGCTTCACCGACCACCTTGCCGGGGTGCACGGAGGTGTGGCCCGCCGCAGACCCGTGGCCGACATTCCCCTGCCGCCTCCGGTCCCCTCCCGACCTGTCCGGCGCTTCCGCGCGCACCCCGCAACCCGGGCGGCGGCCCGGACGCGGGTGTGGCAGAGGGCCAGGGCAACCCACGTCGGTCGGGCCCTGCGGTCGGTCCTGCAGCCCCGCACGTAGTCGTCCGGTCGCCGGCACTTGACCTGACCAGGACAGCACCGACACTTGACGTGTGACGGTCACGCTCGACGACGACTTCGCCCGGTTCGTCGCCGCGCGCTGGTCGGACCTCGAGCCGGTGGCCCACCTCGTGACCCTGGACCGCGACTCGGCCCGGAGCATCACGGTGGACGTCCTCGCCGACCTCCGCGCCGAGTGGCGGGAGGTGGTGGAGGACGGCTCTCCGGCGGCCGAAGCGCGGCGGTCGGTCATGGCGGCCGCCTTGAACGAGGCCACGAGGCACCCACGTCCCTCGGCACGGGTTCCGGTCGCGGGGCTGGACGCCGCCGAGCCCGAGGCGTGCGTCGCCGTCCTCGTTCCTGTCCTGCAGGCGGCATCGCCCCTGGAACGGGCCGTCGTCGGGACATCGCTGATGTGGGGCACCGTGCCGGAGGAGACCGCCGTGCTCGCGGGGGTGCCCGCCACCGCCGCCCGGGCAGCGGAGGACGCAGTCCGGGCACGGCTCCTCGCGGCGCACACGGGTGCCCGGGTGGACCAGGGCGGGATGCCCGCGGAGTGGCGGCTCGAACGCGACCTCAGCGACGCGGTCGACCTGCTCCTGGCCGACCACGACGATCCGCCGGACCCGGCCGAGCTCGTGGGGAGCAGGAGCGGCCAGCTCCGCCGGCGGTCCCTCGTTCTCGGGGCGACGGCGGGCATGTGTGCACTCGCCCTCGGCGCCTGGGCAGCTCGTGAGGTCGGCCTGGGCGCCGTAGCCGGCCCGGCCGCGCAACCTCCCGGCCCGAATGACCCCGTCTGGCGCTCCGCGGCCACCTGGCCGGCTCGCGGCCGGTTGGCCGACGACGCCGTCCTCGCCTCGATGGTGACGACGATGGCACCGAGCTCGCGCCTCCTCTTCGCCGACGACCTGCCGGGTCGGCGGGTCGTCGTCGTGGGAAAGCCCGACGAAGGTGGCACACCTGGGCTCGACGTCCGGCTCTGGACCGGGCCGGAGGGCGGTGGACCGGAGGTCCTCGTGGAGACGTCCGTGGGTCGTAGCCGCGTGCAGTTCGCCGATGACGTCGTGCCGGTGGTCGTCCCGCAGCCGGCGCAGGCCGGCCTGCCCGAGCTCCTCCTGCTCACCCGCCCCGTCGTGGCCACGGCCGAGTACTCCACCCGGGTCTCCTACGCGCGCACCGGTGAGGTGAGCCGCACCTGGCGGGAGGTCCGCCTGACGGGGGGGTTCGCCACGGTGCCGATCACCTCCCCGGTGCCGCCGGCCCTGCGGGTGCGGGTGGACGGCTACGACGGGGCGGCCGTGGGTGCCGTGGTGACCGGACTCGGGCCGCCGGATCTCGCGGCCTCGCTGGCTGACTCGCTCGTGAGCGCCCTCGGCCCGTTCGTCTCTGCGTGCACCGGGGTGGAGCCGTCATCCCTACGCCACACCGTCGTCCTCGACGCCGAGGTGCCCGGTGATGTCGTAGCCGTCGAGGGGACCGGGGGGAGGGGCGGCCACGTGGTCGTCGTGCAGACCCGCCTGCCCAATGGAGCCCTTCTGCGCTCGGTCCGGGCAGCAGTGGGCGGGCCGGAGCCGGCACGGCGCCTGGACCTCGAGACCGTGCGGCCCATCGAGCTCGCCGACTCCCGACAGCCCTTCGCGGTGCGGCTGCCGTGGTACGGCACGAGGACCGGGCGGTTCCTCGTCCTCGCCCCGGGTGCGGCTCGGGCGCAGCTCGGGGCCGTCGCGTCGAACGTGTACCCGACGTCGGAGGTGACGCCGCTGGTCGACGGCACGGGGATCCTCGACGTGCCCGACGCCCGACTCGCCTCCGTCTACCGACTCGTCCTGTGGGGCTCGTCGGGGGAGCGGCTCGGAGCCTGGCGCCAGGTCTTCCGTCGTGGCGACCCACGAGACCTGTGGGCACGACCGCGCTGACCCGGGAGGCCGTCTCGGAGCCGGACCTGACTACGCTGCCTGGATGCCGCCCCCGCCACCTCGACGGTCGGCCGCGAGGCTGCGGGCCGCAACCGGCGCCTTCGTCACGACGTGGCGCAACCCGCAGCTCCGGCGAGCCCAGGCGGCGTTCTTCGGGGCGTGGACGGCGGAGTGGGCCGTCACCGTCGTCCTGGGCATCTACGCCTACGACCGCGGTGGTGCAGCCGAGGTCGGCGTGGTCGCCCTGCTGAGGGTGCTGCCCGCGGCGGTCGTGGCCCCGCTCGCCACGCAGTACGCCGACCGCTGGCCGCGGGAGAAGGTGCTGGTCGTGGTCTCAGTCGTGCGGTCCCTGTCGGTGGCGGCGGCTGCCTGGGCCGTGGTGGCGGACGGGCCGGCCCTCGGCGTCTACGCCCTCATCACCGTGTCGTCCGCAGCGGCCGTGCTCTTCCGGCCGGTGCACTCCGCACTGCTGCCCTCGCTCTGCGCGACCGCAGAGGAGCTCGCCGGAGCCAACGTGGTCCGGGGGGCGCTGGACTCGGCGGCCACGCTGGCCGGCCCGCTGCTGACCGCCGTCCTCCTCGCGAACGGCGGGCTCGGCCGGGTGCTCGTGGTGGCCGCGCTCGCCTCCGCCTGGGCCGCCGTGCTCATGGCGCGCGTGCACCCGGAGGCCGCGACCGTCGAGGAACCCGCGCCCTCCGAGGGCGCGCTGGCCCGGACACTCGGCGGCCTCCGGGCCGTGGGAGAACACCGCGACCTCCGCCTCATCTTCGCGCTCATCGCCGCCCAGACGTTCATGCGCGGCGCGGTCACCGTCTTCACCGTCGTCGTCGCCCTCGAGCTCGTGGGCATGGGAGAGGCCGGAGTGGGCGCTCTCAGCGCTTACCTGGGGGCCGGGGCGCTGGCCGCCTCGTTCGCGGCATCCCTCCTGGTGGGAACCCGCCGGCTGGGGCGGTGGTTCGGTCTTGGTGCCGCCCTGTGGGGCGCACCCCTGGTGTTCATCGGCCTGCTGCCGTCACCCGCCATGGCCGCAGTCATGCTCGCCGCGGTCGGCGCCGGGAACGCGCTGATCGACGTTGGAGGGTTCACCCTCATCGCCCGCAACGCCCCGACCCGGGCCATGGCCCGCGTGTTCGGGATGCTGGAGAGCCTCATCGCGCTCTCCGTCGGACTCGGGGCCGTCGTGACGCCCGTCGTCATGGACCTCGTCGGACTCCGGACGGCGCTCGTGGTGCTGGGCCTGCTGAGCCCGGCGGCGGTGTCGCTGTGCTGGCTGCGGCTGCGGGCCCTGGACCACCGGATGGTCCGGCGCGACGACGAGCTCGAGGCACTGCGGGGGGTGGCCCTCTTCGATGTCCTCCCGCTGCCGGCCCTGGAGGACGTGGCCCGCCAGCTGGACCACGTCGTCGTCCCCGCCGGAGCGACCGTCTTCTCCCAGGGCGAGGAGGGGGACCGCTTCTACGTCGTGATGGACGGCGAGGCGGAGGTCATCGGCGACGGTCGGCGGATCGCGGGGCTCGGCCCCGGCGACTCGTTCGGCGAGATCGCCCTGCTGCGCCGGGTGCCGCGCACGGCCACCGTGCGCGCGGTGACCACGCTGCGGCTCGAGTCGCTGCGCTGCGACCGCTTCCTCGCGGTCCTCACCCGCACTCGTGGGGATGCCGCCGCGCACGCCCGCGCGGACGAGATGCTGGACCGCTTCGCGCCCCGACCCGAGCCCGAGGTCTCCTGACGGCCCGCCCACCGCGACACGGGTCCAGCCTCAGAGCACCGACGCCATTCGCCGCACGGCCTCCTCGACGATCTCGGGAGATGTCGCGAGGTTCAGCCGCGCGAAGCCACGCCCCATTTCGTGCCCGAACGAGGGTCCCGAGCCGAGGGCCACCCGGCCCCGGGTCCGGAACACCGCGGCGGGGTCGTCGCCGAGGCCAAGCTCCCGGCAGTCCAGCCAGGCGAGGTACGTCGCCTCCTGCGGGTGCCATCGCACCGACGGGAGGTGGTGCGCGAGCAGCCCCGCGAGGAGCGACCGGTTGGCATCGAGCTCGCCGACCAGCCGTGCCAGCCACTCCCGGCCGTCGTCCATCGCCGCCACGTGTGCGATGGCGCCCACGTGGGACGACCCGTGGGTGTGCACCTCGTGGAGCCGGCCGAGGACGTCGACCGCTCGTGGCCCGGCCATGACGAGCCCCGACTTGAGCCCGGCGAGGTTCCAGCCCTTCGACGGCGAGAACACGCTGAACCCGTGGCCGCCCCCCGGCACGGTGAGGTAGGGCGTGAAACCGGGCCCCCCGGCATACACGACGGGCGCGTGGATCTCGTCGGCGACCACCCGCACGCCGTGCTCCTCGGCCAGGGCGGCCAGCGTGGCCAGCTCGTCGGGGGAGTGCACTGTCCCGGTGGGGTTCTGCGGGTTGCAGAGCAGGTACGCCGCGCGCTCCCCGCGGCTCGTGGCCGAACGGAAGGCGGCCTGCAGCGCGGCGGGATCGAGTCGCCCGTCGGTCGTGAGGGCCGCGTCGACGCGGCGGCGTCCGATGGCCTCGACGAAGCCGAAGAAGGCGTTGTAGACCGGGGGTGAGACAACGACCGGCCCCCCTTCGTCGGTCAGCAGCCGGAGCAGCTCGGCGCAGCCGATCATCACGTCCGGCACGATCATCGAGGCGTCCGGGTCGACCGCCCAGCCCCACGTCGCCGACGCGTACCGGGCGACCGCCGCCGCGTACCGGGGCCCCCAGCCGTAACCGGTGTCGCCGCGACGGAGCGCCGCAGTCACGGCGTCGACGACGGCCGGGCACGGGTCGGCGTCCATCTCGGCCACCCACAGCGGCAGGACGTCGGGCCCGAACGCAACCCACTTCGCACTCGTGCGGTCGCGGCGGAGCTCGGTCTCGGGGGCACGCAGCACGGTCTGGGCCATGCCGACAACCCTAGGACGGCGCCGTCGGCGCGGGGAGGACCGCATAGAGTTGCCGACATGTCGACGGGGGCGCCCGAGGAGCAGGTGAGCAGCAGGGTGCTCACGCTGCCCAACGTGCTGTCCGTGCTCCGGCTTCTCGGGGTGCCCGTGTTCCTCTGGGCCATCCTCGACGAGCGTGACGGGCTGGCCCTCGCGGTGCTCATGGCCTCGGGGATCACGGACTACCTCGACGGGCGGATCGCCCGACAGTACGGCATGGTCTCCCGGGTCGGGCAGCTGCTCGACCCGGTCGCGGACCGCCTGTACATTCTCACGACCCTCCTCGGCCTGGCCTGGCGCGAGATCATCCCGTGGTGGCTCGTGGGCATCCTGTTCGCCCGCGAGGTCTTCATGGCCGTCGTGCTGCTCGTCGCGAAGCGTCACGGCTGGCTGGGGCTGCCGGTGCACTTCGCGGGCAAGGCGGCCACCCTGAACCTCCTCTACGCCTTCCCGCTGCTCCTCCTCGCCGACGGCGACGGCACGCTGGCGCGGATCGCGGAACCCGTGGGCTGGGCGTTCGCCTGGTGGGGCACGGTGCTCTACTGGGTGGCCGGCATCCTGTACGCCGTCCAGCTGCGGCAGCTCGTCGGCGGCCGCCGGGCGGTGCCGGCGTGATGCCGCCCACGACGACCGACCGCCGTCCCGACGCGTCGATGACCCTGCTCACGACGATGCTGGAACGACCCCTCGACCCTGGGTACGCGGCCGCGGCCGACCGGCGCGAGGCGGCCGGGCAGCCCCGCTCGACGTCCCTGCGGTCCCCACGGCTGGCCACCGCGGCCGTGCTCATCGGCCTCGTGGTCGGCGTGGCCTCGTACAACCTCACGGCGTCGGGCAGCCCTCGAGCGCAGGCGAGGGAGAACCTCGTGAACCAGGTCCAGGAGCGCCGTACCGAGGTGGAGCGGCTCAGCACCCGCGCCGCGGCGTTGCAGGCGGAGGTGAGCGCCGCGGAGTCCCTCCAGCTGGCCGGCGACCCCAAGGCGGCCCTCAACCGCGACCTCGCCGCCACGGTCGGCGCGGTGCCCCTCGAGGGCCCCGGGTTCACGGTGACCCTCGACGACGCCCCCGGTGCCAGTGCCGACGAGTCCTCCGAGACGGCATCCGAGGAGGTCTCCGAGGGAAGGGTCTTCGCGCGAGACCTCCAGTTCGTCACCAACGCGATGTGGCAGGCCGGCGCGGAGGCGGTGAGCATCAACGGCAAGCGGCTCACGTCCACGTCGACCATCCGGTTCGCGGGTTCCGCGATCATCGTCGACTACCGCCCCTTGACCCGGCCCTACGTCGTCACCGCGCTCGGGGACCCGAAGCGGTTCCCCGCGGCATTCGCCGACGGGGCCGGCGGCTCCTACCTCTCGACCCTGCGGGAGTCCTTCGGCGTGCGGGTGGACACCGAGGTCCGCGAGGACCTCTCGGTTCCCGCGGCTGTGGGCCTCACGACGCGCTACGCGCGGACAGGGGATACTCGGTCGTCGGCGGCCACGCCCAGCGCCACGCCACCGACCCCGGCGTCGACGTCACCGACCACCACCGCGGAGAGGAGCCCACCGTGATCCCGGCCATCGGGCTGTCCCTCGGCATCCTCATCGGGCTGCTCCTGCAACCGGCGGTGCCCGTGTGGCTCCAGCCGTACCTGCCGATCGCCGTCGTGGCGGCGCTGGACGCCGTCTTCGGCGGCATCCGGGCCATCCTGGACGGGATCTTCGACGACAAGGTGTTCGTCGTGTCGTTCCTGTCCAACGTCGTCGTCGCCGCGTTCATCGTCTTCCTCGGTGACAAGCTCGGCGTCGGCAGCCAGCTCTCCACCGGCGTCGTCGTCGTTCTCGGCGTCCGCATCTTCTCGAACGTCGCCGCCATCCGACGGCATCTCTTCGACGCATGAGCACCGCCGGTCGCGACCCAGAGGACGCCGTCTCCACGCCGGAGGTGGAGGAAGCGGTCCCGGACGGCGAACCGCGCCCCACGGGCGACGCGGGGAGCGGCCCATGGCGGCGGCTGCTGCGTGCCGGTGCGCCCCGCGCCACCCGCGCGAACCTGCTCGCGATGCTCCTCGCCGGCTCGCTCGGCTTCGCCATCATCGCTCAGGTCCGGCAGACCTCGACCGAAGGGCTGGAGACGCTGCGCGAGGACGACCTCGTGCGGATCTTCGCCGGGGTGGACCGCGACGGCGACCGTCTCACCGAGGAGATCCGGGAGCTCGAGGCGTCCCTCGAGCGGCTGCGCAGCCAGTCGACGAACGACGAGGAGGCGCAGCGGTCGGCGCAGCAGCGACTCGACGCCCTCGGCATCCTGGCCGGTACCGCACCGGCGACCGGCCCGGGCGTCGTCCTGACGATCCGTGACCCGGAGCGGCAGGTGACCGCGCCGATGCTGCTCGACGCCATCCAGGAGCTGCGGGGCGCCGGCGCCGAGGCCATCCAGGTGGGCGACGTCCGCGTCGTCGCGGACACGTGGTTCACCCAGGCCGACGACGGGGTGTCGGTCTCGGGCACCGTGGTCCGGCCGCCGTATGTCATCCGCGCCATCGGCGACGCCAACACCCTCGCCGGTGCGATGGAGATCCCCGGCGGTGTCACCGCCACCGTGCGCCGGGCCGGTGGGGACTCCGACGTCGGCATCCGCGAGAACGTCGAGATCGACGCGTTGCTCACCCCGAGCCCGCCTCAGTACGCTCGGCCCGTTCCCACCTCGACCTCGTGACCCGACCATCCCCGTCCCCCAAGGAGTGACATGAGCGACCTCGACTACCCCGCCGGCCTGCGCTACACCGCCGAGCACGAGTGGGTACGGGCCGAGGGCGACACGCTGCGCGTCGGCATCACCTCCTTCGCCCAGGAGGCGCTCGGGGACGTCGTGTACGTCAGCCTTCCGACGGTGGGTGACGCGGTCGTCGCGGGGGACACCTGTGGAGAGGTCGAGTCCACCAAGTCCGTCAGCGACCTCTACGCCCCGGTGTCGGGGGAGGTGACCGCCGTGAATGCTGCGCTCGACGCGTCGCCCGAGCTGGTGAACTCCGACCCCTACGGCGACGGGTGGATGTACGAGGTCCGGCCCACCGACCCCGAGGCGCTCGAGGGACTGCTCGACGTCGACGCGTACACCTCGTCGCTCTCCTGACCGCCTGATTACTGAGTGGGCGGGGACCGGCGGGTCTGGGCAAGGACGGGGTCGTGTTCTAGGGTGTGGAATTCGCAGCGACCGACGACGGAAGGCTGATCCGGAGATGAGTGACGAGCGCGAGAACGCCCCCGGCGCCGTGCCCGAGCCGACGACCATGCGGCTGCAGGCCGTCCAGGGAGCCGACCGCACCGACGCGGTCCACGAGGCCGAGCACGTCCTCACCAAGGCCGACCTCGCGACCGTCGAGGCACTGCGGCCCGGCACCGCCCTGCTCGTGGTGCTCCGCGGCCCCAACACCGGGGCGCGCTTCCTCCTCGACGACGACGAGGTCATGTCGGGACGGCACCCCGACAGCGACATCTTCCTCGACGACGTCACCGTGTCGCGCAAGCACGCCATCTTCGTGCGGACCCCCGGCGGGTTCGTCGTCCGTGACGTCGGGTCGCTCAACGGCACCTACGTCAACCGCGAGCTCGTCGACGAGGCTGTCCTGAGGACGGGGGACGAGGTCCAGATCGGCAAGTTCCGTCTGGTCTTCTACGCCAGCCAGGCCTGACCCTCCGTGCCACCGGAGGTGTCCCGCCCCCTCACGGTCGGCGCCGTCGTCCAGGAGCTCGCCACGGAGTTCCCCGACATCACCATCTCGAAGGTCCGGTTCCTGGAGGCGGAGGGGCTCGTCACCCCGAGCCGGAGCCAGGCCGGGTACCGCCAGTTCACGAGCGCCGACGTCGAACGGCTCCGGTTCGTCCTGCGAGCCCAGCGCGACCTCTTCTGGCCGCTCAAGGTGGTCCGGGACGCCCTCGACGCCATGGACCGCGGCCTCACCCCTGCCACCGGAGCCGCCGGGAGGCCTGGACCACCCGCCCTCCCACCGGATCCGGCGGTGCCGGCTGCCGCGGACCTGGCGACCCACCGCGCCCTCCGGCTGACCGCCGCCGAGCTGGCCGCGGCCAGCGGGCTGGCTCCCTCCGACGTCAGCGACCTCACGGCCCACGGACTGCTGCGACCCACCCCCGACGGTCTCTACGGAGAAGCGGATCTCCAGGCCTCGCACGCGGCCGCGGGCCTGGCCGCCCATGGTCTCGAGGGGAGGCACCTGCGACTGTTCCGCACGGCAGCCGACCGAGAGGTGGGCCTGGTCGAGCAGGCGGTGGGCCGGCGACGGCGCGCGGAGGACGACCGCGTGGCCGCCGAGGTGGCCCATCTGTGTCTGGCGCTCCACGCCGCCCTGGTTCGTGGGGGACTCGCGGGGCGCGCCGGGGTACGGTGAGGGTGTGAAGGTCCTGGAGGTGCTCGGGGTTCGGGTCGAGATGCCCACCAACCAGCCGATCGTGCTCCTGCGCGAGCGTGACGGCGACCGGTACCTGCCGATCTGGATCGGCGCGGCCGAGGCGACCGCGATCGCGTACGCCCAGCAGGGTGTGGTGCCGCCCCGGCCGCTGACCCACGACCTGCTGCGCAACGTCATCGACGAGCTCGGTCACGAGCTGACGAGGGTGCGCATCGTGGCCCTCAAGGACGGCGTCTTCCACGCGGTCCTCGACCTCGACGGCGGAGCGGACGCCGGTGGCACCGACGTCGAGTCCCGCTCCTCCGACGCCATCGCCCTCGCGCTCCGCGCCGGGGCAGAGATCGTGGCCGACGAGGACCTCCTGGCCGAGGCCGGAGTCGAGATGAGCGAGACCGAGGACGACGAGGTCGAGAAGTTCAAGGAGTTCCTCGACCAGGTCTCGGCCGACGACTTCGACACCGAAACCGAGAGCTGACCGACACGCCGGGCCTTCGGCGGCCTCGGTCGTTGACCTTCGCCCCCTCCGCCTCTAGCGTCACATGCGTCACAGCAGTGACCGGAGAGTGACGCCCTTGTCATTCCGGGGCGTACAGTCGTCCGAGGCAGGCGAGTCGAGGAGGTAGGCGTGGTCTCCACAGGAGAGGCGCGGGGGACCGGATCGGGCCCCGTCCCGGCGCAGGGTGTGTTGTTCGCCGGTGACCTGCCCGAGCTCGACGACGAGGTGGGCTATCGCGGCCCGACCGCCTGCAAGGCGGCCGGCATCACGTACCGCCAGCTGGACTACTGGGCGCGCACCGGGCTGGTCGAGCCCTCGGTCCGCCCCGCCGGCGGCTCTGGCACCCAGCGTCTCTACGGCTTCCGCGACATCCTCGTGCTCAAGGTCGTCAAGCGTCTCCTCGACACCGGCGTGTCGCTCCAGCAGATCCGCGGGGCCATCGCCGTCCTCCGGGCCCGCGGGGTGGACGACCTCGGCGGGATCACCCTGATGAGCGACGGTGCCTCCGTCTACGAGTGCACCTCGAACGAGGAGGTGATCGACCTGCTCCAGGGTGGACAGGGCGTGTTCGGCATCGCTGTCGGAAAGGTCTGGCGCGAGGTCGAGGGTGAGCTCTCGCGTCTTCCCAGCGAGCGTGCCGAACCCGAGGCGGCGGGGACAGGCGAGCCCCAGCCCGGTGACGAGCTCGGCGCCCGTCGCGCGGCCCGCCTCGCCTGAGTCGGCGCAGCCGCGACCGGCCTCGAGGGGCCCACGCGGCAGTGGGCTCCCAGGTGGGATGCCGGTGCTAGATTTGCCCCTGCCGCTCACACCGTGTGGGAGAGTCCCCGACGCAGTGCGCCGGGGCGCCGAAGGGGCAAACCTCCCCGGAACCTCTCAGGCGCAAGGGACCACGCGGAACAGGCACCTCTGGAGCACGCCGACGAACCACCGGCCGTGACAGAGGGGGAGGCCTTCGCCGCCGCCTGTCCCGAGGAGCACCGTGAGCACCGCAGCCACCCACCTGCCGGCCTTCGCCGGACGCCACATCGGTCCCCGTGAGGGCGACATCTCGGCGATGCTGTCCGTCGTCGGACCCTCCTCGCTCCAGGAGCTCGTCGACACGGCGGTGCCGGGAGGCATCCGAGGTGCCGAGGCGCTGGACATCGAGCCGGCCTCGTCGGAGGCCGCGGTGGTCGAGGAGCTGCGGGAGGTGGCGGGCCGCAACCGAGTTCGCACCTCCATGATCGGGCTCGGCTACTACGGCACGGTGACTCCCGCCGTCATCCAGCGGAACGTCCTGGAGAACCCCGCCTGGTACACCGCCTACACCCCCTACCAGCCGGAGATCTCCCAGGGCCGGCTGGAGGCGCTCCTGAACTTCCAGACCGTGGTCAGCGACCTCACCGCGCTGCCGATCGCCGGCGCCTCTCTCCTGGACGAGGGCACGGCGGCCGCAGAGGCGATGACCCTCATGCGTCGGTCCTCCAAGGCGCCGGCCGACGCCGTGCTCCTCGTCGACCGCGCCGTGTTCCCTCAGACGATCGCCGTCGTGGGTACCCGGGCCACGCCCCTGGACATCCGCGTCGTCATGGCCGACCTGCACGGCGTGACCACGGCCGACGAGCTGCGCCAGGCCGCCGGAGGTGCCGAGGTCTTCGGCGTCCTCGTGCAGTACCCCGCCATGGACGGCAGCCTGCACGAGCTCGCCGCCCTCAGCACCGCGTGCCACGAGGCGGGTGCGCTGGTGACGGCGGCGGCCGACCTGCTGGCCCTGACCCTGGCAACCCCACCGGGGGACTGGGGCGCAGACATCGCTGTCGGCTCGACGCAGCGACTCGGGGTGCCGATGGGCTTCGGCGGACCGCACGCGGGCTACCTCAGCGTCCGGCAGGGCCTCGAACGCACGATGCCCGGTCGTCTCGTCGGGGTCTCCGTGGATGCCGTGGGCGCACCGGCCTACCGGCTGGCCCTGCAGACGCGCGAGCAGCACATCCGGCGCGAGAGGGCGACGTCGAACATCTGCACGGCGCAGGTCCTTCTCGCCGTGATGGCCAGCATGTACGCCGTGTACCACGGGCCGGCCGGGCTGCGGGCGATCGCGGTGCAGGTGCACTCCCACCTGGGCGCGCTGCGCTCCGCCCTGCGAGCGGGCGGGGTCGAGGTCGCGGACGGTGCGGTCTTCGACACGCTGCGGGCCCGGGTCCCGGGCCGGGCCGACGAGGTCGTGGCCGCCGCGCTGTCCGAGGGAGTCAACCTGTGGAAGGTCGACCCGGACACCGTGCAGCTGAGCGTGGACGAGACGACCGACCTCGCCGACCTGGCCAGGGTCGCCAAGGCCTTCGGGGTCGCCGCACCGGAGCTCGTGGAGCCGTCGACCCCGCACTGGCCGGAGGCGCTGCGCCGCCGGTCGGACTACCTGACCCACCCGGTCTTCACGTCCCACCACTCCGAGACGGCCATGCTTCGCTACCTGCGCCGGCTCGCCGACCGCGACTTCGCCCTGGACCGGGGGATGATCCCGCTCGGGTCGTGCACCATGAAGCTCAACGCCACGACCGAGATGGTCGCCCTGACCTGGCCCGAGTTCGCCCAGCTCCACCCGTTCGCTCCCCATGACCAGACCGTCGGCATCCGCGGCCTCGTCGACGAGCTGAGCGAGTGGCTCTGCCGGATCACGGGCTACGACGCCGTCTCGCTCCAGCCGAACGCCGGCTCGCAGGGAGAGCTCTCGGGCCTTCTGGCCATCGCGGCGTACCACCGCTCCAGGGGTGAGGACAGGCGCAGGGTCTGCCTCATCCCGTCAAGCGCGCACGGCACGAACGCCGCCAGCGCCGTGATGGCCGGGCTGCGGGTCGTCGTCGTCAAGACGGACCCGGTCACGGGCAACGTCGACATGGACGACCTCAAGGCCAGGGTGGAGGAGCACCGCGACACCCTGGCGGCGATCATGGTCACCTACCCCTCGACCCATGGTGTCTTCGAGGACACCATCACCGACCTCTGCGCGGTGGTGCACGACGCGGGTGGCCAGGTGTACGTCGACGGAGCCAACCTCAACGCGCTGGTCGGAGTGGCCCGCCCCGGGAGGTTCGGGGCCGACGTCTCGCACCTCAACCTCCACAAGACCTTCTGCATCCCGCACGGCGGCGGTGGCCCGGGCGTCGGCCCGGTGGCGTGCCGCGAGCACCTCGCACCGTTCCTCCCCAACCACCCCCTGGACCCGGCGGCCGGGCCGGAGACGGGCGTCGGGCCGGTGTCCTCCGCGCCGTACGGCTCGGCGGGGATCCTGCCCATCTCGTGGGCCTACGTCCGGCTCATGGGGGGCGCCGGACTCCGGCGCGCGACGGAGGTGGCCGTGCTCAACGCGAACTACGTGGCGGCCCGGCTGCGAGAGCACTACCCGGTGCTGTACTCCGGCACCGAGGGCCTCGTCGCGCACGAGTGCATCCTGGACCTGCGCGGGATCACCAAGGAGACCGGCGTGACCGTCGACGACGTCGCGAAGCGCCTGATCGACTACGGCTTCCACGCGCCGACGATGTCGTTCCCTGTCGCCGGGACCCTCATGGTGGAGCCGACCGAGAGCGAGGACAGGGGCGAGCTCGACCGGTTCTGCGACGCCATGGTCGCGATCCGGAAGGAGATCGACGAGGTGGCCTCGGGCGCGGTCGCCGCGGGTGACAGCGTCCTCCGCGGGGCGCCCCACACGGCGGAGTCGCTGGCCGGGGACTGGGAGCACCCCTACGACCGACGCACCGCGGCGTACCCCGGGGGCGTCGAGCCCGCGGCGAAGTACTGGCCCCCGGTGCGCCGGATCGACGGAGCCTACGGTGACCGTCACCTCGTGTGCTCCTGCCCCCCGCCGGAGGCGTTCGAGGGCTGACCCGGTCAGGCGGCGCTGCCGGCCGGGTCCTCACCCGCCGCGATACCGCCCACCCGCACCTCGACCCTGCTGCCGGCCGCGCCCTTGTGCACGACGGCCTGGTGCGTGATCCGGGTGCGCAGATCCGCGACGTGGCTGACCACCCCGACGGCTCGGCCACCCTCGCGCAGACCGTCGAGCACCGTGAGGACCTGCTCGAGGCTGTCGTCATCGAGACCGCCGAACCCCTCGTCGATGAAGAGGGTGCCGAGGTCCAGACCGCCCGACTCCTCGCGCACGGCGTCGGCGAGCCCCAGGGCGAGCGCCAGGGACGCCATGAAGGACTCTCCCCCCGAGAGGGTGGCCGTGTCCCGGGCCCGGCCGGTCCACGAGTCGAGGACGCGCAGGCCGAGCCCCGACCGGGCCCCGCGGGCCGCTCTCTCGTCGGAGTGCTCGAGGAGGTAGCGCCCTGCGCCCATCACCGCGAGGCGCTCGTTGGCCAGGGTCGCCACCTTCTCCAGCCGGGAGGCCAGGACGTACGCGGTCAGCCGCATCCGCAGCGTGTTGTCGGGACCGGTGCCACTCGTGGTGTCGGCGAGGTCGCGCACCCGGGCATCCCGCCCCGCCGCCGTGGCGACCGCCCGGCAGGCGTCGTCGACCAGGGGGCGGAGCCGCTCGAGGCCACGCAGGGCGCGAGCGGCCTGGTCCTGGGCGGCCGCCGCGCCGATCAGGGCCTCCCGGGCCGCGCGAGCCGTGCGTTCCAGCGCGGGCAGATCCGGTGGGTCATCGGCGAGGGCCTCGACGACCTGCGGGTCCTCGAGGACGGTCCGGCACGCCGCGACCTCCTCGAGGTGTGCGGTCACCCGGGCCCGGAGGCGCTCGCGGTCCTCGGGCTCGCGCACCGCCTCGCGAGCCGTTGCCGCGTCCTTGAACCCGGCGGCGGAGACCGCCCGCTCCACGTCTGCCCACGCGTCTTCGGCGCGCCGGCGGGCGGCAGCCAGGGCCGACAGGGCGGCATCGTGGCTCGCCAGCGCCGTGCCCAGCCTGGAGTGCTCCGCAGGGTCCTGGGAGGCGCAGGGGCACCCGCTGTGGTGCTCCCGAAGAGTGGCGAGCCGTTGGGCGCCGGCGTGGTCCTGGTCTGCGAGCTCGGTCAGCAGGGCCGTGAGCGACGCAGCCTCCGCGAGGACTCCGGCCAGCTCCGCGCGGAGGCCGTCGACGACCACGCCGGCGGCGGCCAGCCGAGCGACCGTCGACGTGTGCGTACCGGCGGCCGCCGTCGCGATCTCGAGCTGTCCGGCCGCGTCCGCCACGGCCGTCTCCAGGTCGGTGCGGCCCGCCGCGCCAAGACCACGTCGGCGAGTCCCGGAACTGGTGGTGAGCTGCTGCACGTGCGTCTCCACCGCGTGAAGCTCGCGCTCGGCCTCCGCGAGCAGCGCCTCGGCCATTGTGATGTCCACGGCCAGCACCGGGTCCGACACGCGGGCCGGCTGTGGGTGCTCCAGCGCGCCGCACACCGGGCAGGCGTCCCCGTCGACCAGGGCGACGGCGAGCTCGCCGGCCATGCCCTCGAGCCGTCGCTGGCGCAGGTCGAGGAGCTCGGACCTGCGGTTCAGCGCCACCTCCCGGAGGTCGTCGCGCCGAGGACGCAGGGACGCGGCGAGGGACTCGTCCTCCTCCGCGAGGTCGAGGAGGGCGAGGCGCTCGCGGGCCGTCGCGGAGCGCAGCTCGAGCTCGGGCACCCGGGCGGCGTGTCCCGCGAGCCGCTCGGCCTCGGCGCTCAGCCGCTGGTGCTCGAGCTCGGCCGCCGCGAGCTGGGTCGTCGCCGCGTCCGTGCGCTCGGAGACCTCCCGCACGTTCGCCGCGAGGTCCGATCGGCGGTCGGCGCGAGCCTCGGCATCCCCGAGCTCGCGCTGGATGCCGGCCACCGTGTCGTCGAACGCGAGGACCTGCTCCGTCGCCCGGGCGACCTCCTCGACGTCGAGAAGGTCGGCCGACGGGTTCGACGTCGCTGTCGCGGCCAGGCGGGTGCGGCTCTGCTCCACACGTTCTGCAGCGACCTCCTCCTCGGCCACCATCCTCGCGTGGGCCGCCAGGTGTCCGCCCACCGCCGCGGCGCGTTCGGCCGCGGCGAGTGCGTGCACCCGGGCGTGGTGGTCGGCCGCGGCAGCGTCGAGGACCGCCATCCTGGCCAGGGCGCGGCTACCCCGCCGACGGTGCTCGTCGACGGCCCGGGCCCGGGCGAGGGCTTCGCCGGCTGCCTGCTCGAGCCCTCCGGCGGCGTCGTAGTCGGCCATCGTGGACGTCACCCGCGCGCTGAGCGCCGTGGCCAGGTCCCGGAGCCGGGCGGGGACCGACTCCGGAGTCGCCTCGCCGGTCGCCTGCACCTCGGGCACGGTGCGCCCCTCGGGGGGGTCCTCGACCTGTGCGTCGGCGAGGACGTCCTCGAGCCGCGCGAGGAGGTGGACCAGGTCGTCGCGGGCCTGGTCGAGAGCCGCACCGGCGCTCCGCCGCTCCTCCGCCAGCCAGGCCTCGACATCGGCGAACGCCGTGATGTCGAACAACCGCTCGAGGACCTCCCGGCGGTCCTCCGGGGTCGCGCGCAGGAAGGCGGCGAACTCTCCCTGGGGCAGCAGCACGACCTTGCCGAACTGGGCCATGCCCATCCCGAGGACGTCCAGGACGACGTCGGCGACCTCCTCGTGGCGGGTGCTGCGCACCTCCCACCGCCCGCTCGTGCGCTCCTCCAGACTGACCGACGGCTGTACCTTCGACAGGCCCGTTCCTCGCCTCTTGGGGCGGTGGAACTCCGGCGACCGGGTGATGCGCAGGCGCCTCGTGCCCGCGGTGAGCTCGAGCGTGACGCGCGGCACGGCATCCGGTGGGGCGTGGTCGCTGCGCAGGCCACGCCGGGTCCGTGCACCGGGGACGTCCGCGAAGAGCGCGAAGCAGATGGCGTCGAGGAGGCTGGTCTTGCCCGAGCCGGTGGGGCCGTGGATGAGGAACAGCCCCTCGCTCGACAGTGCGTCGACATCGACGACCACCCGCTCGGCGAACGGCCCGAACGCCTCGATCTCGAGCCGGTGCACCCTCACGCTGCACCCACCGAGCCCGACGCGTCTCCTGCCCCCACGCGGACGGCCCCCTCGTCGTCGCCGACCGCGCGGTCGACCCGGCCGGCCTCGACGGCCTCCCCGAGGAGCACCCTCTCGTCGTCGGTGGCAGCGCGTCCCCCCCGAACGTGTGCAAGGAAGTCGCAACAGACCTCCACGTCGGAGCGACTCGACGTGCGGGCGGCGTACGGGCGCAGCGGCACGCTGGCCCCCTGGGGGTCCAGGCGCAGCTCCAGCGTGTGGGGGAAGCGGCGTCGTACCCGGTCCATCGCCCCGAGCGGGCGCACGGGGTCGGTGAGCGTGACCTGGCACCAGGCACCCTCGGCCGCGACGTGGGCAGGGTCGGCGAGGAGCTCGTCGAGGGTGCCCCGGAGCACGGCCAACGGCCGCTGCACCGGCGCCGGGATGTGCTCGACGGCGACCTCGGGCCCGGTCAGGTCGACGAGCAGGCTGCCCTTCGTGTGCCGCCACTCGCCGAACGACATGGCGACCGGTGAACCGCTGTACCGCACCCTCTCGGCGACCTCCTGCCTCCCGTGCAGGTGCCCCAGGGCGGTGTAGTCGACACCGGCGAACACCTCCGGGGCCACGCCGGACACCCCGCCGACGGAGATGTCGCGCTCCGACTCGCTCGTCATCCCCCCGAGGACGAAGGCGTGGGCCATGACGACCGTGCGACCGCCCCGGGTCCGGGCGTCCGCGTGGACCCGGCCCATCGCTGCCCGCATGACGCCGGCGTGGGTTCGGTCGGTCGCACCCAGCGCGTCGGCCGTCAGCGCCGGCTCGAGGTAGGGGAGGGGGTGCACCGCGACGTCACCGACCACGACGGGCCGGCCGACCTCGGCGACCGACGTTCGGATGTGCAGGCCGGCCCGTTCGAGCAGGGCCGCGGCGAACCCGAGGCGGATCGCGGAGTCGTGGTTGCCGCTGGAGAGGACGACGTGCGCGCCGGCGTCGACCAGCCGCACGACGGCGTCGGAGAGCAGCTCGACGGTGTCGGGGGAGGGCATCGCCCGGTCGTACACGTCACCGCTGACGAGCACGGCATCGACGCGCTCCGCGCGCACCACCTCGACGAGGTGGTCGAGGTAGGCGGCCTGGGCGCCGAGGAGCCCCACCTGGTGGAACGCCCGCCCCAGGTGCCAGTCGGAGGTGTGGATGAGCCGCACGTGACCCACGCTAGGAGAGGGGTGGGACAGGGTCGGTGACCGAAACGCCCGTTCCGGGTTTCCCTGCACTCCACGATGTGGTTGGGTCGCGACATGGGAGCCGAGGTCACTGCACAGAGCTACAGCCGCGAGGAGCGCCAGCGCTACCGCGAGAAGGTGCGCCAGAACCTCGACGTGTTCGAGAAGATGCTCAACACGAGCTCCTTCGAGTTCGACCGCCCGATGACCGGCCTCGAGATCGAGCTCAACCTCGTCGACGAGCGGCAGCAGCCGCACTTCCACAACGCCGAGGTGCTGGCGGCGATCGCCGACGAGGACTACCAGACCGAGCTGGCGCGGTACAACATCGAGCTCAACGTGCCCCCCCGCCCGCTGCCGGGGGACGCGGCGCTCGAGCTGGAGACCGAGCTGCGCGACAGCCTGAACCGGGCCGACCGCGCCGCGAGGGCGGTCGGCTCGCGGATCGTGGCGATCGGCATCCTCCCCACGATCATGCCGGAGCACTACGAGGGCGACTGGATCAGCCGCAACAACCGCTACACCGCGCTCAACGACTCGATCTTCGTGGCCCGGGGTGAGGACATCTACCTCGACATCGAGGGGCCCACCGGGGAACGGGTGGCCACCTACTGCGACTCCATCGCTCCGGAGTCGGCGTGCACCTCCGTCCAGCTCCACCTCCAGGTGGCCCCGTCGGAGTTCGCGGACCACTGGAACGCCGCCCAGGCGCTGTCCGCACCGCAGGTGGCGCTGGCCGCCAACTCGCCCTTCTTCTTCGGCAAGCGACTGCACGCCGAGACCCGCATCGAGCTGTTCAAGCAGGCCACCGACACCCGTCCGGTCGAGCTGAAGAACCAGGGCGTCCGACCCCGGGTGTTCTTCGGGGAGCGCTGGATCACCTCGATCTTCGACCTCTTCGAGGAGAACGTCCGGTACTTCCCGACACTGCTGGCCGAGACCAGCGACGAGGACCCGATGGCCAAGCTGGAGGCCGGCGTGGCGCCCGAGCTCTCGGAGCTGCGGCTGCACAACGGCACGATCTACCGGTGGAACCGGCCCATCTACGACATCGTCGGGGGCAAGCCGCACCTTCGGGTCGAGAACCGAGTGCTCCCGGCCGGCCCGACCATCATCGACGTCCTCGCCAACGCCGCCTTCTACTACGGGTCCATCCGGATGCTCGCCCACGAGGACCGGCCGGTCTGGACCAAGATGAGCTTCGCCGCGTGCGCCGAGAACTTCCGCCGGGCCGCCCGTGACGGCATCGACGCACGGCTGTACTGGCCCGGCTTCGGCGAGCTCTCCGCCGACGAGCTCGTGCTGCGTCACCTGCTTCCCCTGGCGCACGAGGGTCTGCGGCAGTGGGGTGTCTCGGATGCCGTCCGCGAGCGTTATCTCGGTGTCATCGAGGGCCGCTGCACGACGGGGGTCAACGGGGCCGAGTGGTCGACCCGCGCGGTGCGTGCCCTCGAAGGGCAGGGACTGGACCGCCGCGAGGCGCTGCGCCGGATGGTGGAGATCTACGCCGTGCACATGGACGCCAACGAACCGGTTCACACCTGGCCGCTTCCCTGACGGGGAGCGCCCGGGGCGTTCCGGCTCGATCAGAAAAGGTGCGACGGCGTGACGCGGGCGCCGGCATCCGCTTCACTGGGGTCACGACGAAGGGAGGTGGGCACGTGCTCGGGAGCTCCAAGGCGTTCAGCGGCATCGCGGTGCGGGACATTGAGGAGGCCCGTCGCTTCTACGCCGACGTCCTCGGCGTGCGGGTGGAGGACGGTGACATGGGCATGCTCGTCCTGCGCCTGGGTGGCGACCGCCCGGTGCTCCTCTACCCCAAGACGGACCACGAGCCGGCCACCTACACGGTGCTGAACTTCCCCGTGGACGACGTCGAGGCGGCGGTCGACGGGCTCACCGAGAGGGGGGTGGTCTTCGAGCGCTACGAGGGCACGGCGACCGAGACGGACGCCAAGGGGGTCTTCCGTGGCGGCGGCCCGCTCATCGCCTGGTTCACCGACCCGTCGGGCAACGTGCTGTCGGTCATCCAGTCGCCCGGTCTGGACGGCTGACCGCCTCGTTCCACGACCGGATCGCCGGTTCGCCGCGCTCGTGCTCCAGCACGCAGACCGCGCCTGCGTCGAGGAGCAGGTGGGCGCCGAACCGGGCGTCCTGGCGCAGGAACGTCGCGGCGAGGATGCGCAGGTAGTGCCCGTGTGCGAACAGGGCGACGTCGCGCTCGTGCAGGGCCGGGGCCACCCGGGTGAGCACCCGTGAGGCGCGCGCCGCCACCTCCTCGACGGTCTCCCCGGGAGTGGCGCCGACGGTGACGCCGTCGTCGAAGACCGTCCACGTGGGGTCGCCGAGGCTCTCGCGGATCTCCTTCGTCGTCCGGCCCTCGTAGGCGCCGTAGTCCCACTCGACGAGGTCGTCGTCCAGCTCGGGGGTGAAGCCGGCGAGCTCCGCCGTGCGCCGGGCGCGGGAGAGCGGCGAGGCGAGGACGAGTCCTAGCTCGAACACCGACAGCCGCTCACCGAGGCGGCGGGCGTCGCGCTCACCGTCGGTGGTGAGAGGGATGTCGGTGGTTCCCGTGTGCTGGCCGGTACGGCTCCACTCCGTCTCGCCGTGGCGCACGAGCACGAGACGGCCCTGGGGTTCCGGTGCTGGCGGCATACCCGTCACTGTCCCATCCCGGTGACAGGATGAGCCGTATGCCGTCCTACGTCGCCTTCCTGCGGGCGGTCAACGTGGGCGGGAGGTTCGTCAAGATGGCCGAGCTCCGGATCGCCCTCGAGGAGGCGGGGTTCACCGACGTCGCCACCCACATCCAGTCGGGCAACGTGTTCGTGCGAACGGCACGACGCTCCACCCGTGCGGTCGCGGACGAGATGTCGCGCGTCCTGGGGGAGGGGGCGGGCTTCGAGGTCCCGGCCATCGTGCGGACGCCCTCGCAGCTGCGGGCCCTGGTGAAGGCCGCGGACGGCATCCCACCGCTGCTCGAACCGGGCGCGAGACGCTACGTCGCCCTGGCCGACGCGCCGGTCCCTGCCCGTGCGGCGGCGGAGCTCGACGCCTGGGACCGCCCGGGGGAGCGGGCACGCGTCCTCGGTTCCGAGGTGCTGGCCGAGCTCGGCATCGCGTTCCACCGGACCACCCTGACCAACGCCCGCATCGAACGGATCACCGGACGCACGACCACCTGGCGCGACCTCTCCGTCGTTCGCGCCGTCGACGAGAGATGGGGTGCCTGATGACACAGGACGAGCAGACCGCCACGGGCGGCACCGGGCTGGGCCACCGCAGCGTGTCGATGACGCGCGCCGAGAAGGGCACCTACCTCGTGACGAACGTCCGGGGCGGGGTCCTGCGCGTCGGCGGCGGGGGCGAGACGACCGACTTCACCGCCGTGGAGCTCTTCCTCACCGCGATGGCGGCGTGCAGCGCGACGGACGTCGACTTCATCACGAGCCGGATCGCCGACCCGGTCCGGTTCGACGTCACCGCCGAGGGCGAGAAGATGCGCGACGGTGCCGAGAACCACCTCGGCGACATCGAGCTCACGTTCACCGTGCGCTTTCCCGAGGGTGCCGACGGTGACCGGGCCCGGGAGCGCCTCCCACGCGCGATCGCCCAGAGCCGGGACCGGCTGTGCACGGTGTCCCGGACGGTGCAGCGCGGTGCACCCATCGCCATGCACGCGGGCTGACCCGCCCGGCGGCGCTGAAGGGCAGCACCGACGGGGAGGACGCCGTCGCCGCGCCTGACGCCGCTGCCCGGTCGCCGCCTATCGTGTGGGCATGGCTCGTTACCTCGACGTCCACCCCGTCGACCCGCAGCCGCGTGCCATCGCGCAGGCCGTCGCCGTGTTGCGGGAGGGGGGCCTCATCGCCTATCCCACCGACTCCGGGTACGCCCTCGGGGCGATGGTGGGCAACCAGTCGGGCAAGGACCGCATCCGTGAGATCCGGCGACTCGACGACCGGCACCACTACACCCTGATCTGCCGTGACTTCGCCCAGCTGGGCCAGCTCGTGCACGTCGACAACTCCGTCTTCCGCGCCGTCAAGGCCTCGACCCCGGGGCCGTACACGTTCATCCTCCCGGCGACGCACGAGGTCCCTCGCCGGCTGCAGCACCCCAAGAAGCGCACCGTCGGGGTCCGGATCCCCGACCACCCCGTGGTCCGGGCGCTGCTGGCGGAGCTCGGGGAACCGCTGTTGTCCTCGACCCTGATGCTGCCGGACGAGGAGGAGCCGCTGACCGACGGGTGGGCCGTCAAGGAGACCCTCGACCTCGTCGTCGACCTCGTCGTCGACTCCGGCGAGTGCGGCACCGAGCCGACGACGGTCATCGACTTCTCCAGCGGTTCCGCCGAGGTGGTCCGGGTGGGGTCGGGGGACCCGGCACGGTTCGGGTGACGGTTCGGGCCCGTCAGTCCTCCGCCGGGGGACGCGCTGCAGCGCGCAGCTCCGCGCGGACCCTGCGGTCGATGCCACCGGGGGAGCGGCGGTTCTCGAGGTTCACCTCGGACATCCAGGCCTCCAGCGCGCTCTCGACGTCCGGTGCGCCGTGGCCGATCGCCTGGAGGTGCCCCGCCACCTCCGCCAGCAGGGCGCCCTCGAGCGGCAGCACGTCCTCCGGCTCGCCGAACAGCAGCACCGCCTGGTCGTGCAGGCGCGCCAGCTCCCGTGGGGCGTCCGGGTGGTCGTCGACCCGGAGGTCGGCCAGGATGCCGCACCCGTCGTAGCCCGCCCCCGGCGCGCGGGCGAGGACCGCGGCGCTCTGCCGTCCTCGCGAGTCACCGCCGGCCTCGTCGCCCGCAAGAAGCGTGGCGAGCAGGCGCTGGTCGAGACGCTGGCCCTCGGACGCGAGCCAGGCCGACTCCATCGCCTCGAGCACCTCCGGCCCGGTCAGGATGTTGCCCTGGATTGCGTATGCCGTGCGCTCGCCACCGGCGGCGACGCCTCCCGCGAACGCAAGGCACTCGGCACCGGTGTACGTCGCCGCTCCGGTGGCCCCGACCGCGCCGACCTGGCGATGGGCGCGGCCCTCGTCGGCCGTCACCGCCACCTCGAGTGCCGCACCGACCTCGGCGCCGCCGGCGAGGGCGGCGAGGATCTCGTCGCGATAGGCGACCCGGGCCAGCGACTGCGTGGCGACGGCGCCGACCCCTTGGCGTACCGCCGGGACGATGGAGCCGACGGCGAGGAACCTGCTGGCAACGGCGACGCCCCACGCGTCACCGTCCCGGGCGGCGATCGAGAACGTCATGACCCAAGGCTAGGTGGGCGTGCCCAGACGGCGCTGCGACAACGTCGTGGGTGAAGCAGGCCGTCACCTCACCGGCGCTGGAGCCGCACCATCACCTCGGTGTGCGGGGTCTGCGGGAACATGTCGAAGAGGCGGCCCTCGACGGACCGCAGCGACGGCATGGCCGCCAGGTCGCGGGCCAGCGTGTCGACGTTGCAGCTGGAGTACAGCACGTGGTCGGCGGAAGAGGTCTCGAGCCAGCCCGCCAGGGCGGGTCCGATGCCGCGCCGGGGTGGGTTCACGACGACGAGGTCCGGGGGAGGGGACGGGGAGGCCGTCGTGGCGTCACCGACCTCGAAGGTGACCGTCCCGGCGGGTGCCGGGCCCCCGGCATCCGAGTGGCGTGCCGCGGCCGCCCGGGCTGCGTCGACCGCCTCGGTCGAGGTCTCGACGCCGACGACGGTGCGGCCCGGCGCGGCGGCGTGGAGGGCGAACCCCCCGATGCCGCAGTAGAGGTCCCAGACGACGTGCGGCTCGGCACTGTCGACCCAGGTGCGGGACTGCCGGTAGAGGGCACCGGCGACGACGGTGTTCGTCTGGAGGAAGGACCTCGGCGCGAGCATCAGGGTGACGTCACCGACCCGCACCGGCAGCAGGGTCTGCGGCGTGAGGGAAACCTCGGTGCTGCCCTCGAGCACCGCCTTGTGCTCGGGGTGCAGGTTCACGGTGACCACGCGCAGCGACGGGAGTGCGACCAGGAGGGCCGGCAGTGCCGCCCTGAGGTCGTCGAGGTGGCGGTCGGAGCGCAGCACGAACCGCACGAGGTGCTCGCCGTCGGGCGAGTGCGTCACGATGACGTACTTCAGCTCACCACGCCGCGCGGGCACGTCGTAGGGCTCGAGGCCCAGGTCGGCGACGAAGCGGTGCAGCGGGTCGAACGTCGCGGCCAGCCCCGGCTCGTAGAGCCCGCAGCGCCGCAGGTCGACGCCGCGTCCCCGCTCGTCCAGGATGCCGAGGGTCGGGTTGCCGCGGTGGCCTCCCACGACGAGCTTGGCCTTGTTCCGGTAGTGCGACGCGGGGCTGGGGGTTGCCGGGAGCCACCTCAGCCGCGGAGCCACAGCGGCCAGGGCGCTCGCGGCGCGGTCCTGCTTCTCGGCCAGCTGGGCGGCGTAGGGGGTGCCCATCAGGGTGCAGGACCGGCAGCGGCGGGCGTCGAAGTAGTCGCACTGCATGGTGCCGTCAGCGTAGGGTGCGCCGCCGGTTCCCCGGGTGTGCGCGCGCATGTCGCGGTTCCCGTTGCAGGAGCACGGCTCAGCGGTGGAATCCGAAGCACTGTCGGCCTCACATGGCCGGATCCGTGCAAGACTGGTCCCATGACGGCCGGCTGCTCGAGCCGGGCCGAAGACCACAAGTCCGTATCCCCGCCCGACGGCGGGGGAGGAGGAGCCTCGATGACCGACCAGTTGATGACGTCGACAGCCTGGCCCGCGCACGACCCGGGTACGTACCGTCGCCTGCCGGCCGCCAGCCGGCCCGTCGACGGCCAGGTCGTCGAGCGGCTTCTCGCCGCCGAGTGGGAATGGTTCACCGCATGGTCCGGTGAGTCCGGAGCCCACAACGAGCGGGCGAGCAAGTCCCTGCCGCTGGGGGTCACCAGCAGCTTCCAGCACTGGGAGCCGTACCCGATCTCGATCGCGTCGGCGCGCGGTGCCTGGCTGACCGACGTCGACGGCAACCGGCTGCTCGACCTCTCGATGGGCTTCGGCGCGATGCTCGTCGGACACCTCAACCCGCACGTGGTCGAGAAGGTCACCGAGGCACTCACGCACACCGGCACGCTCTTCGTGACGCCGTCGCCGCAGGCGACCGAGATGAGCGAGCGGTTCTGCGAGCGGTTCCAGCTCGACATGATCCGCTTCACCAACTCCGGCACCGAGTCGCTGATGTACGCCATCCGCTGCGCCCGCGCCTACACCCGGCGCAAGGCGATCGTCAAGATCGAGGGCGGGTACCACGGCGGCTACGACGCGCTGCAGGTGTCGGTCAAGCCCGGCCTCGACGAGATCGGGCCGGCCGACGCGCCCACCCCGCAGGTGCCGTTCGACGTGGAGGCCGGCACCGTGCACGTCGTCGCCTACAACGACCTCGAGCAGCTCGACCGCGTGCTCGCCCGGCACGGCAGCGAGATCGCCGCGCTCGTCGTCGAGCCGGTGATCGAGAACCTGTCGATCGTGGTACCCGACGAGGGCTACCTCGCGGCGGTCCGCGCGGCGTGCGACGCACACGGTGTCGTCCTCATCTTCGACGAGGTCAAGACCGGCCTCACCGCCGGGTACGCGGGTGCGGCACAGCGCCTCGGCGTCACCCCGGACCTCATCACGCTCGCCAAGTCGATCGGCGGCGGCCTGCCGCTCGCGGCGTTCGGTGGCAGGCGGGACATCATGGAGGTCGTCGTCGACGGGCGGATGGCCCACTTCGGCACCTACAACGGCAACCCCCTCGTCATGGCGGCCGCACAGGCCGTCGACGACCTCTGCACCCACGAGGCGCTGGCCGGCGCGGAGGCCGTCAACGTGCGCGCGCTGACGGCGATCGACGCGATCATCGACGAGTACGAGCTGCCGGCGCACACCGTCGGCCTTGGCGTCAAGGGCTGCGTCACGTGGTCGACGACCCCGGTCCGCAACTACCGCGACTACAAGGCCACCGACTTCGCCCTGGCCGAGCTGTCCTGGCTGTGGGGTGTGAACCGGCACATCCTCACCCCGCCCGGGCTGGACGAGCAGTGGCTCGTGTCGCTCGTGACGACGGACGACGACATGGCGACCCTGGTCGAGGACGTCCGTGAGCTCGCCAGGGCGCTTCGGGCCTGACCTGGTCCGGGCTCCAGGGCACCGCGCCGGATGCGCAGGGGAGGGGCGGCGCTCCTGGTCCACCGGGGAGCCGGCCAGAACCTGACATAATGTTGATTATCGGCGTTCTCCCCGAACCGGCGTGACGTCGCGCAGCGGTCGTGGTTCACAATGGCCGTCGTCGTGGGAACGCTGGGCCACGCCCGCACGCTGACCCCGTGACGGTGGCCCGCCTGGCCACGACCGTCAGCCAACGAGTCCGCAGTGAGGAGCACCACGGTGAGCAAGTCGTCCAGGTCCCAGGGCGGTGCCCGGGCCGGCCGGGCCAAGCTGGATGAGCTGCGCCAGGCGCAGCAGGCCAAGGAACGTCGGTCGCGGATCGTCCTGATCACCTCCGTGGCCACCGTGATCCTCCTCATCGCCGGCATCGTCGGGTTCACGGTGTGGCGTGACGTCTCCAACCGCCCCTCGCTCGACGCGGTCCAGACCTTCGAGGTCACCCGCGACCACACGACCGAAGCGGTGACCTACGCCCAGAGCCCTCCGGTCGGCGGCGACCACAACCCGTCCTGGCTCAACTGCGGGGTCTACGACGAGCCGGTCCAGGACGAGCTCGCCGTGCACTCGCTGGAGCACGGAGCCGTCTGGGTCACCTACCGACCGGACCTGCCTGCCGACCAGGTGCAGGCCCTCGACGACGCCCTTCCCGACACGTACATCGTTCTCTCCCCTCGGGAGGGCCTGCCGTCCCCGGTGGTGGCGAGCGCGTGGGGGGCCCAGCTGCAGCTCACCGGAGCCGACGACCCGAGGCTGCCCGAGTTCGTCACGACGTACCGCCAAGGCCCCCAGACGCCCGAGCCCGGAGCCGCCTGCACCGGCGGCAGTGACGGGATGACGGCCGGAGCGACGGACGCGCCCAGCCAGTGACCGAGGACGTCGCGACCGAGGAGTCGGAGGTGACCGAGCAGACCGCCCCGGACGGCCGTCCTCGATGGCTGCGCGGTGCCCTGCTCGTCCTCGCCGGCCTGCTCCTCGGTGTCCTCGGCACCGCCGTCGTCCTCGGGGCCCGCTCGTCGGCCCCGCCGGAGTGGGGCGCGGATGCCGGGTTCTCCCGCGACATGCAGACCCACCACGCCCAGGCGGTGGAGATGGCGCTGCTCGTGCGCGACCGTTCCGACGACGAGGAGCTGCGGACCGTGGCGTACGACATCGCCACCAGCCAGCAGCAGCAGGCGGGGCAGATGTATGGCTGGCTCGTCCAGTGGGGGTTGCCCCAGACGGCGAGCCGGCCGCCGATGTCCTGGGTCGGAGGCGAGCACGCCGAGGCGCACGCCGGGCCGGACGGCACGATGCCCGGCCTGGCGACCCCGGAGCAGCTCGACGAGCTGCGGGCCGCTGACGGCGTCGAGGCGGAGCGGCTGTTCCTCCGCCTGATGATCGCGCACCACGAGGGCGGGGTGGCGATGGCTCGAGCCGCCGTCGCGGAGGCCGACACCGAGGAGGTCCGCACCCTCGCCACGGCCATCGCGACGGCGCAGTCCTCGGAGATCGAGCTGCTCCAGCGGATGCTCGACGACCGCGCCTGAGCCTCGCCCGAGCCAGCCGCCACTCAGCCGTCCGGCCCGGCCTGGCGTCGCAACCGGCGCGCTTCGACCTCGTACCGGCTGGCCACCCCCGCCCCGGTGCGGAAGAACCGACGTCGGAGGGCCCCTTCGACCTCGACATGGTCGTCGACCGCCAGCCGGGCGGCGCCGCGCCGAGCGACGGCGGTCCAGCACGCCACGTCGATCGTGTCGACGCCGGTTCGGTCCTGACCGCGCAGCACGGGTCGCGGGACGACGACCCGCAGCGTGTGGACCGTGTCGCCGCTCGGCAGCAGGCGAGGCTGCCCTGTCGACGTGACCCGCCCCAGGAGGTGCACGGAGTTGACATAATCCATGTCTGATCCCTTCCGCGGGATCGGTCGGCCCGCGGTGCCACCCTGCCCGGCGGCCGACCGGCCGCGACGGGTCGAGCGCCGGCTGTGGGTCATCGTCACGGCAGCCGCCGCCTGTGGACGACGGCGCCGTGCTGCACGTCATCATCCATTCGGGTTCCGGAACGGGTCCGGGACGCCTATCGTGGCACGTGGTCCGTGCCGCAGGGGCTGGGCCGCGGTGCCTCTCGGCGCCGGATGCGTCGACGGAAGAGATCGTTGTGAGCTGGGCTCCCCGCATGCGGTCAGTGGCCGGCTCGGCTGCCACCGTCGCTGTGATCCTGGCCCTCGCAGGCACGTCGGCGCTCGCGGAGACCCCCACCCCCACCCCGACCGAGCCGACCGAGTCCGCGTCACCGGACCCCTCCCCCACCGAGCCCGACCCCTCGACGACGACGGCCGAGCCCACACCGACGACGGCCGAGCCCACCCCGACGAGCCCCCCGCCCACGACGGATCCCACCGCCCCCACCACCATCCCCACCGCGCCCACCACGGTCTTCCCGACGCCACAGGCGCCGATCTGGACCCCCCCGCGCCCCCTGCCCGCTCCCGACGAGGAGCCCCCGGACCACTTCGAGCCGCTGACCCGCTCGTTCCTCGCCGTGCAGATCGCCGAGGCGAACCGGATCACCGCCGCCCTCAACGCCAGCACCTCCGAGGTCGCGGTGGCGACCCGGGAGATGGACGCCCTCGCCGCCAAGTCCAACGCGCTGCTGGAGTCCCTCGACGCCGCCCGGGAGGCCGAGAGGGCTGCCACGGAGGAGGTCGAGCAGGCCCGCGAGGCGTTGGCGAGGCTCACGGCTCGGCTCGACGCGGCTCGGGCGGTGGTGCGGGAGTGGGTCTTCCTCGTCTACTCCGGCGGTGGTGGAGGCTCGGACGTTGCCTTCATGATCGAGGCGATGGCCTCCGAGGCGGAGGACGTCGGTGACCCGATCGCCGACCTGTCGTACCTGACGGAGGAGCGGACCCGGGCGCTCCAGGACGTGCGGGTGCTCACCGCCGAGCAGTCGCGCCTCAGTGCGGCCGCCGCTGCGGCCAAGGCGGAGGCAATCGCCGCGACGACGTCCATCGCCGGGGACAGCAGCGAGCTGCAGAAGACGCTCGAGCAGCAGCGTTCCCGGGTCGGCGAGCTCCGCCAGCTCCAGATCAGCGAGGTCGAGCGGGCCGGCCCGGTGGCCAGCGTGCTCGTCGGCGCTCGGACCCCCGAGGCGCGTGCCGCCGCCGCCCGGCTGCGCGACGCGCTGACGGCGGCCTCGGTCGACATCACCGACATCGGCAAGCCCTGCACCGACGACACGTCGACGTACCCCAACGGTCTGTTCCCGTCGAGCGCCCTCTGCCCGCTGTGGGGGGCGGCCGGAGAGCGGCTGGCACCCGGCGCCGCGGCCGCGTTCAACGCCCTGAGCAAGGCGTATGCCTCGCAGGCCGGCGTGCCACTGTGCGTCACCGACTCCTACCGGTCGTTGGCCGAGCAGATCTCGGTGAAGGCGTCGCACGGGAGGTTCGCAGCGACCCCGGGAACGAGCCGGCACGGCCTGGGGCGTGCCCTCGACCTGTGTGGTGGGGTGCAGGACTTCAGCTCCCCTGCCCACCGGTGGATGAAGCAGAACGGCCCGCTCTACGGCTGGTTCCACCCGTCGTGGGCCGCCGCCGGCGGCTCGCTGCCCGAGCCCTGGCACTTCGAGTACGCCGGCTGACCTTCCCCCGCCGCGGCGCCTCGGTCAGCTCATCCGGTGCTCGGTGTGCTCCTTGACCGGGATCATCACGGCGAACCCGGCGGCGAGGACGAGCACGATGCCGAGGATGCCCCAGTACTGGGTGTTCTCCTCGCCGGTGAGCGCGGCGCCGAGCGCGATGAACACCCCGAAGGCGACCGGGGACATGAAGGACACCACGCGGCCCGTCGTGGCGTAGAGCCCGAAGATCTCCCCGTTCCTGCCCTCGGGGATCAGCCGGGCGAGGAAGCTGCGGGAGGCCGCCTGAGCGGGCCCGACGAACAGGGTCATGAGGAGCCCGAGGACCCAGAAGACCTGCGCCCCTCCGTCGTGGAGGACGAAGATCAGCACCCCGAGCACGACAAGGGAGCCGAGCGAGATCAGGATGACTCGCTTGGGGCCGATCCGGTCGTCGAGCATGCCGAAGGCCATGGTGGCGAACCCGGCGATGATGTTCGCGGCCGCGCCGAAGACGATGACGTCAGCGGCCGACAGGCCGAAGGTGCCGGCCGCCAGCACGGCCCCGAAGGCGAACACCCCCGCGAGACCGTCCCGGAACAGCGCCGAGGCGAGCAGGAAGTACACCGTGTGCCGGGAGGTGTCCCACAGGCCCCGGATGGAGCGCCAGACGAGCCGGTACGACATGACGACGCCGACCCGTGGCGCTCGGGGGCCCCCGCGGTCCCGCAGCACCAGGAAGGCGGGGATCGTGAACAGCAGCGTCCAGAGGCCGCAGACCAGCATGGAGACCCGGATGTCCATGCCGTCCGCGTCGGTGACGCCGAAGAGCCCGACCTCGGGCTGGATGAAGAGGAAGTACAGGAGGAGCAGGACGAGGATGCCGCCCAGGTAGCCCATCCCCCAGCCGAAGCCGGAGACCCGGCCGACCGTCGTGGTGGTGGCCACCTGGTCGATCGTGGCGTTGTAGTTGACACCGGCGATCTCCGACACGACCGAGCCCACGGCCAGCAGCACCAGCCCCACCCACAGGTATGCCGGGTCGGGCCGCACGACGTACAGGGCCGCCGAGAGCCCCGCGAGCAGCCAGGTCTGCAGCCGCAGGTTGCGGACGGTGCGCCCGGACCGGTCGCCGTTCTGGCCCAGCACCGGCGCGAGTGCGGCCACGAAGAAGCCGGCGATGGCCGTCGAGACGGCGAGCGCGGTTGAGGTGGCGTTCGTGCCGCCGAAGCTCTCGCTCGTGATGTAGACGGAGAACACGAACGTCGTGATGACGGTGTTGAACGGCTGGGCCCCCCAGTCCCACATCCCCCAGGCCAGGACCTTGCGCCGTGACGTCGGGCCCGCCACGTCGAGGCACGTCGGGCCGGCGGCGCCGGGGGTGGCCGGGATCGTGGGAGTCGTCACCCGGCAGACGCTATCGACGCACCGCCCCGTTGGGAACCGACACCGCGCACAATGAGCACTGCTACTCAGCCCGTTCGGCGCCGGAGGACCCGCGTGGAGGGCTGCCGTCTCCCTCCCGTGGGTATGAGTGCGATGTGAGCCCTCTCACGACGAACCCTCGACACGACCTTCGACGACCGGAACAACCCCATCGGTCCCGTCGTTGGACGCGTCAGACCCGGTCGGTGCCGACCTACCACCGGGACACCCACAGACTCGGGAGTACACCCATGGCAGAACGCAGCCTGCGCGGCAGCCGACTCGGCGCCCTGAGCATGGAGACCGACCAGAACGTCGTCCCCTCGGAGCGCCGCATCACGACGTACCTGTGCCCGAACGGCCACACCATCGAGCTCCCCTTCTCCGTCGAGGCAGACGTCCCCTCCACCTGGGAGTGCCGCTGCGGCGCCGAGGCCAAGCTCCAGGGCGAGGGTCCTCTGCCCGAGGCCAAGCCCGTCAAGCACGTCCGCACGCACTGGGACATGCTGCTCGAGCGCCGTTCGATCCCCGAGCTCGAGGAGCTCCTCGAGGAGCGGCTCACGCTGCTGCGCGAGTCCCGCGGCGAGCGGCCGCGCAAGCGCAAGTCCGCCTGACCGAACACACACCGGATGCCGGGTGCCCCTCGCGGGTACCCGGCATTCGTGCGTCCGTGCTCCACGACCTTCAGGGCTGGTCGCGGTCGACCACCTCGCCCTCGACCACCTCGCCCTCGACGACATCGGGCCGTCCGGACGGCCCCGCAGGCCCCGGTCCGCCGGGTGAGTAGGGCGCACCGGCACCGGGGGCCGGCCACTCCCCCATCGGCCCCAGCAGGCGGCGGGCGACGACCGCCTCGAGCCACGCCCGCGTGATCGGCCGCGTGAGCGGCAGGATGAGGAAGAAGCCGACGATGTCGGTCACGAAACCCGGCGTCAGCAGGAGGGTGCCCCCGATGAGGACCAGGGCGGCATCGGCGAGCTGCCGGCTCGGCATCCGACCGCTGCGCAGCGCCGAGCGGAGCGCCTCCCAGGTCCGCGAGCCCTCCCGGCGCACGATCCAGGCGCCGAGAGCCGACTCCAGCAGGAGCAGGAGCAGCGTCTGCCACCCTCCGATCACCCGCCCGACGGCGACGATCACCGCGATCTCGACGATCGGCACGATGAGCAGGGCGAGGAAGACCCAGCGGAGCACCGCCGGGCGGCGCCTGCGCGAGCCGTACGGGGTGGCGCCCACCGGAGTCACAGGGAGTGCCACCTCGGCTCGCGTACCGAGCCCACGAGCTCCTTGACCTGGCGGGCGCGGTGCCGCACGCCCCAGGTGGTGACGAGGCGCAGTGACTCGGTCATGATGTCCCGGTTCATCTTCGAGGCGCCGACCTCGCGCTCGACGAAGCAGATCGGCACCTCCACCACCCGCAGGCCGTGCCGGACCGCCCGCCAGGTGAGGTCGGTCTGGAAGCAGTACCCCTGCGAGGCCACGTCGCGCAGACCCATGGCTCGCAGCGCGTCGGCACGGTAGACGCGGTAGCCCGCGGTGGCGTCGTTGACCGGCATCCCGAGCAGCAGCTTGACGTAGAGGTTGCCCCCGAGTGACAACGCCTTGCGGTGCAGTGGCCAGTTGACGACCGACCCACCGCGCACCCAGCGGGAGCCGATGACGGCATCCGCGTCGGCGGCTGCCCGCAGGAGGTCGGGCAGGTGCTCGGGGCGGTGCGACCCGTCGGCGTCCATCTCCACAACTGCGTCGTAGCCGCGGTCGAGGGCCCAGTGGAACCCGGCGAGGTACGCCGCACCGAGGCCCTCCTTGCCGGCGCGGTGGATGACGTGCACCTGGTCGTCGTCCCGGGCGAGGTCGTCCGCGACGGCACCGGTGCCGTCCGGCGAGTTGTCGTCGAGGACCACCAGGTCGACCGACGGAACCAGCTCCCGCACCCGGCGGACGACCACTGGCAGGGTGTCCCGCTCGTTGTACGTGGGGATCAGCACGGCGACGCGCCGCAACGGCGGGCGGGCGCTCTCAGGCAACGGGGTGGTCCTCGCGGGCTCGGAGGGGCGGTTCGAGAACCCTAACGCGCGGCGAGGTCCGGGTGCTCCCGAGGACGAGGGCCAGGAGGACGGCCGCGGCGAGCCACTCCGGGGCGCCCCCGATCCGGTCGGCGACGGTCCGCTCGTGCCGCACCACGGGGCGACCGAGGCCCTGTTCCGCGGTGAACAGTCCGGTCTTGGCGGTCACCGTGCCGTCCGGGGCGATGAAACCCGAGACGCCGACGGTCGAGACGTGTACCACGGAGCGGCCGTGCTCGATGGCGCGGATGCGCGAGATGGCGAACTGCTGCTCGGACTCGGCCGTGTAGCCGAAGGTGGCGTTGTTCGTCTGCACGAGCAGGAGGCCCTCCTCGTCACCGGCTGCGAGGACCGCGTCGCGCATCAGCCCGTCGTAGACGACCTCGAAGCAGATCGTGGGCAGCGCGACGTACTCGCCGGTCGGTGACGGGACGCGGAACACGCCGATGTCCTCCCCGGCGACGAAGTTCCCCGCCAGGTCGGCCGCGGGGCTGAACACCCGGAAGAACTCCCGGTTGGGGATGTACTCCGCGAAGGGCACGGGGTGCAGCTTGGTGTAGCGCTGGGGGTCGGCCCCGCCCGGGACGTAGAAGAGCGACACGTTGGAGCTGGCGCCGACCGGTTCGGCCAGCACCGCCCCCACGACGAGCGGGACGCCGACGGCGTCGCGGGCACGCTCGATCTGCGCCGCGGCGTCGGCGTTGCGGAAGGGGTCGATGTCGGAGGAGTTCTCCGGCCACACGACGAGGGTGAGGTCGTCCGGCGCGCTCCGGGCGAGCTGCTCCGTGCCGCGGACGTGGTTGTCGAGGACGGCCCGCCGTTCGGCGTTGAACTCCAGGCCGGCCTGCGGGACGTTGCCCTGGACGAAGCCCACGGCGACCTCGCGGCCGTCGGTGGGCAGGGGTAGGAGGCCGGCGGCCCACGGGAGGATGGTGAGCACGAGCCCCCCGACGACGGCTGGGGTGGGTCGGACCGACGCCTCGCCGGGCGGTCCCAGCCATCGGCCCCGCGTGATGCCGTGTGCCGCGACCAGCAGCCCCGCGCCCACCAGCGCGACGGCCAGGCTCACCCCCGGTGCCCCAGCCCACCGGGCGAGGTGTGCCAGCGGGCTGTCGGCCTGGCTGAAGGCGAGCCGGGCCCACGGAAACCCGCCGTAGGGTGTGGACGCGCGCGCCCACTCCTGGACGACCCACGCGAGAGGCACCAGGGCGAGGGCAGCCGTGACGTGCCCTGCAGCAACGAGGCGCCGACCGGCATACCCGACGACCGCCGACATGCCGGCGACGTACAGGGCCTGCAGGGTCGCCAGGGCGAACCACGGCACGACGCCGACGTAGACACCCGACCAGCTGAGGACCGGGATGAAGAACGCCCAGCCGGCGAGCAGGCCCAGCCCGAACCCCTTGGCCGCACCCGCCGTCAGGGTGGCGCCGCCCAGCAGAGCCACGCCCACGGGCGCGAGCCACCAGAGGCCTGCCTCCGGGAAGGACAGCCAGAGGCAGAGGCCGGCGGCGACCGCGGCGGCCGGGCGCACGGCATACCGGAGCGGGGTGGGCACCCGTCAACGGTAGGTCACGCCGGAGGCGGCACCACCACGACCCCGCGAGCCCTCGTCGCCACGACGTACGGCTCGAGGACGTCGGCAGCGGAGGGCCCCCGGTCCGGAGCCCCTCGGGCGACGACCCGGGCCTCGAACTCCATCTCGCGCGACCGGGTGCCCACGCGCACGAGCGTCGCCGAGACCTCGAGCACGTCACCGGCACGCACGGGGGCGAGGAACTGGACGTCGGAGTAGGAGGCGAACAGGCCCTCGTCGCCGTCGGTGCGGATGCAGAGGTCGGTCGCGACGTCACCGAAGGCGGCCAGGAGGTAGGCCCCGTCCACGAGGTTCCCGGCGTAGTGGGCGTGGCTGTACGGAACGTACCGCCGGTGGGTGAGGCCCTGGCCGACCTCGGCTCGGGTGGTCATCGTTGGGCTCCCCTTGGGTCGGGCGTGCGTCGTGAGGCGACGAGCTCGTGGACGAGGTACGACGCGACCTCGCCCGGAGTGGTCCCCCGGCCGAAGACGCGGTCGACCCCCAGTACGGCCGCGGACCCCTCCTCGAACCGTGGACCGCCGACGACGAGCAGCGGGACCTGCCCTGCTGGGAACGCCTCACGGAAGGCGGCGGACATGGCCGTCGTGTTGTGGATGTGGGCGTCGCGCTGGGTCACGACCTGCGACACCAGGACGGCGTCGGCGCGGACCTCGCGGGCCGCGGCGACGAGCTCGGGGACCAGCACCTGGGCACCGAGGTTGACCACGGTCATCTCGCGGTAGTACTCCAGCCCCTTCTCGCCGGCGAAGCCCTTGATGTTGAGGATGGCGTCGATGCCGACGGTGTGGGCGTCGGTGCCGATGCAGGCTCCGACCACGACGAGCTTGCGGCGCAGGCGCTTCTTGATCTCTGCGTTGACCTCCTTGGAGGACAGCAGCGGGAACTCCCGCTCGACGACGGTCACCCCGCGCAGGTCAACGAGGTGGGTCACCGAGCCGTACACCACGAAGAAGGTGAAGTCGGGACCCATGGCCTTGGCGTGCACGAGCAGGGCGGGCTCCATGCCCATGCTCGCGGCGAGCTGCAATGCCGCCCCCTCGGCCCGCTTGTCATGGGGCAGCGGCAGGGTGAAGGACACCTGGACCATCCCGTCACCGGTGGTGTCACCGTAGGGCCGGACCAACGGCCCGGCGGCTCCCAGGCTGACCTCGCCCTCGACCGGGTGCTCCATGCGCCGCACGGCGTCCTGGGCGTCGTGGAGGCGCGTCATCGGGTGGCTCCTTCCTCGAGGAGAGTCGTCGCGGGGTTGTCGTAGTCGTCGGCCTTGCGCACGACACCCTCCAGTCCCTTGCCCATGTCGGCGGGGCGCCTCATCGAGCCGAAGGTGCCGTCGGCGATCGCCGCGAGCAGCGGCGGGTCGCCGGCGGTGTCGGTGTCCTGGACGATCGCCTGGAGGAGGTCGACGGCCTCGGCGAGCACCTGGCGAGCCCGGGTCTGGATGAGCCCGTCCCGCGGGGGGTGGAAGTCCTCGGTGAGCCCGCCGGCAGCGTTGAGCACGTAGCGCACGTTCTGCAGGGCCAGGTCGCGGTCGGACAGCCAGGGAGTCACGACGGCCTCGGTCATCATCCCGACGAGGAGGATTCCCTGTCCGGTCATCGAGCCGACGAGGTTGAAGAAGCCGTCGAGCAGGTACCCGCGGAAGACGTCACCGGTCATGTGCTTCGTGGGCGGCATCCACTTCAGGGGTGCGGCCGGGAAGAGCTGGCGGGCGAGGAGCGCGTGGGCGAGCTCGAGGCGGAAGCTGTCCGGGAGGTCGGGGTTGATCTCGAAGGCGTGGCCCAGACCCAGCTGCCAGTCCTCGAGCCCGGCCTCCTTGGCGAAGTACTCGTTGAGCAGCTGGCTGACGGTGACAGTGTGCGCCGCCTCGACGGCATCCGCGGTGGTCAGGTAGTTGTCCTCGCCGGTGTTGATGATGATGCCGGCGCGCGCATGGACCTGGCGGCTGAAGCGCTGGTCGACGAAGGTGCGGATCGGGTTGATGTCGCGGAAGAGGATGCCGTACATCGAGTCGTTGAGCATCATGTCGAGCCGCTCCAGCCCGGCCAGGGCCGCGATCTCCGGCATGCACAGGCCGCTCGCGTAGTTGGTGAGCCGCACGTAGCGGCCGAGCTCCTTGCTGGACTCGTCGAGCGCGGCTCGCATCAGCCGGAAGTTCTCCTGGGTGGCGTAGGTGCCGGCGTAGCCCTCGCGGGTCGCACCCTCAGGAACGAAGTCGAGCAGGCTCTGGCCGGTGGAGCGGATGACGGCGATGACGTCGGCTCCCTCTCGTGCGGCCTGCTGGGCCTGGGGGATGTCCTCGTGGATGTCGCCGGTGGCGACGATGAGGTAGATCCACGGCTTCTGCCTCGGGTCACCGTGGCGCCGGATCATCCGGTCACGAGCTGCTCGCTGGCGGTCGATGGTCCGGATGCCGCGGGCGACGGCGACACGCGCCGACCGGCGGGCCGCCGGCGCCTCCCGGCCCTCCGGCTGCCGGAAGGCCACTCCCCCGCTGGCCGCCTTCTGCGCGAGCGTCAGCAGGTCCGGGGCCTCGCCACGGCGCAGCGCGTCCCAGACCGGCGTGGTCACCCCGTGCTCGAGACCCACCTCCTCGCGAACCGCGTCGACCAGGTGGTTGACCCACGGAAGGTTCTCGTGGTCGGCTCCCCCGAGCCCGGCCAGCCGGAGGGTGGCCCGCTCCACCGACACCGTGGTGTGGCTCCGGGCGAGGTCGACGACGGGCCGCCCGGCACGCCGGGCGAGGGTGCGGGCCCGTCGTACCGATGCCGGGTCGAGGTCGAGGACGGGACGCACGCGTGAAGACACCACGCCAATCTACCAACGCTCGCGACAGGTCTTGCGGCACGACCGGCTCCCGACGACAGGATCTGCGACAGCCACTCCGTGGTCACCGCGCGTCAGGCCCGATGGAGGACCACCCCGTCCCGCACCGTCAGCCGACAGCGGGGCAGGGGGGAGCCCGTGCTGAGGTCCGGCAGGCCGTCACGTGACGGGTCCGGTACGTCCCAGACCGCCAAGGTCGCCCTGGCACCGGTCCGCAGCACCCCTCCCCCGTCCTCCCGGACGGCCGCCCATCCACCCGTGGTGTGCGCAGCCAGAGCGGCTTCGGCGTCAATGCGCTGACCCGCGTCGCGGTGCCGAACCGCAGCCCGGATGCCGGCCCACGGGTCGAAGGGCGTCACCGGGGAGTCCGAGCCGAGCGCCAGCCGGACTCCCTCGCGCAGCATCGCGGCGAAGGGGTTCGTTCCCGGAACACGGGCCGGGCCCAGCCGGGCCGCGTACATCCCGTCCGGCCCGCCCCAGAGGTCGTCGAACGCCGGCTGGACGCTCGCCACCATCCCGAGGTGCGCCATCCGCCGGATGCCCGCGGTGTCGACCATCTCGGCGTGCTCCAGCCGGGGCCGGGTGGCCCGGACGACCTCCCGTCCGACGAGCTCTGCCGCCGCCTCGGATCCCTCGAGGACGAGGTCCACACCGGCGTCCCCGATGACGTGGAAGCCGCTCTGGACCCCGGCGACCGCGCAGGCCGCCACGTGGTCGCGAACCTCGGAGGCCGTGCGGTACGCCGTGCCGCGACACCCCGGGGCGTCGGCGTAGTCGGCCCGCAGGTACGCGGTGTGCGACCCGATGGAGCCGTCGATGTTGAGGTCACCTCCGAGCCCGGCGGCGCCGTGGAGGGCGACGAGGGCGCGCGCCTGCTCGGGCTCGGTCACGGCCTCGGCCCAGTAGCCGACGGTCCGCGGGAGGTCCGGCCGCCGCCCCAGCGCCAGGACGTCGGCGAAGTCGGCGGCGGAGGTCAGCAGAGGCCCACCGCACTCGTGCACCAGGGCGATCCCCCGGCTGGCGGCCAGGGCGAGAGCAGCCTCGATGTCCGCACGCCGGTCGGACCGGGTTCGTGCGGCGTCGAACGCCGCGCGTGCGGCGTTCTTCGCGTCCCCGGTGACGAACCCGTCACCTCGCCAACCCTCGAGCCGGTCCGCCCCGCTGGCCCGTGCCAGGGCGCTGGACACCACCGCCGAGTGGCCGTCGATGCGGGAGGCGTAGACGACGCCGCCGAAGCTCGCTCGGTCGAGCTCGGGCGCCGTCAGGGCCCGTCCGTCGGGCCACTGCTGCTCCTGCCAGTTGAGCGCGAACACTGGGCGACCGCCGCCCCGCCGCACGGCGTCGCCGATGGCGGTCAGGGCCGCTGCGACCGCGGGCGTTCCGGCGAGGTCGACCCCGCGGAGGCCGAGGCCCGTGTGCGACAGGTGAACGTGGGAGTCGACGAAGGCCGGCAGCACCACGTCGCCCTCGAGGTCGACCACCGCGTCCACGGTGTCGGCGTGAGTGTCCGCACCGGCCTCGTCGCCCAACCAGGCGATCCGACCTGCCGCGACGACGAAGGCGGTCGCGTCCGGGTGATCCGGACTTCTCACCCTGCCCCGCCGGTAGAGCGTCGTCGCCATGGCGTCACTCTAGGAGCGGGGGCAGCGGCCGCGGCGCGGGGATCCGTTCCCCTCGACCGGCCCGGCCTACCATCGGACATGGTCATCCCGTACGCGGTCGCGCGGTTGAACGCGAAGGTGACCAACAGGATCACCGTGCACCTGGTCGGCCACGCCTGGGTCGTCGAGCTCGAGCACGTCGGCCGTCGGTACGGTCGGGTCTACCGGGTGCCGCTCCGCGAGATCCTCACGACGGGCGCGCCGGCGGACCTCCCGGCCGATGTCGGGCTCGCTCGGATGCCGGCGCCGGCGAGAGCCGTGTTGCGAGTTCTGCGGGTCGACCACTTCGTCGAGCTGCCCGCGCTCTCGCGCGCCCCGGTGGCTGGTTCCGCCTGAGCCACGGGTCGCCCCGTGGCTCAGGTGCGGGTTCCGGTCAGGCCTTCTCGACGTCGTCCGCGAGCGCCCGGATGTCCTTTGCCACCACGTCGCTGACCGCGGACTCGACGATCCCGTTCGCCTTGGCCAGGGCGCGGCGGATCTCCACCGCTCCCGGGTCCGAGACGAGCGCGACGATCCCGGAGTGGCCGGCGGCCACGGAGTACTCGAGGTCCTTCTCGAGCTCGATCCTGTGGTGCAGCTGACGAGCCTTGCCCAGGGCCGCGCCACCGGCACCGACCGCCGCGGCGCTGGCGAGGATCGACGGCGGGAACAGCAGGCCCAGTGTTGCGCCGCCGACGAGCCCCCACTTCATGCCGCGCTTCGTCGAGTGGTCGGTCGCCTTCTGGATCTCGAGCTTGCCGTCGGCGTCCCGCTTGACCACGACGACACCGTCGATGGCGACATGACGGCCGTCCTCGATCGACTGCAGCGCCTCGTAGGCCTCCCACGCCGACTCGGTGTCACTGAAGTCGGCAACGAAGAGTGTGGTGGCGCCGTCGCTCACTGCGGCCACTTCGGTGACGTCCTGCTGCGGCTGGTCCGTGTTCTCGGTCATGGTGGGTCCTTCTGCGGTCACGGCGCGTGTCGCGCCTCGGGTGGTTCGGTCGGAGCGGTCGGTTCGAGTGGCACTTCTCGTCGAGGGCCTCGGTGATGTCGTCGTAGGGCGGCGTCGGGCTGGGCCGCACCTCGGGGATGTTCGGGCCCTGCCGGGCTCGCGTGTCCGGGTGGAGGCTCTCGACGACCTCGACGCTATGACCGCCGGCGGCCGGGGGCGTCACCCTCAAAGGGTGAAGCGGCGGCGGTACGACTACTCGGCGAGCCGGGACTCGAACAGCGCCCGGACGGCAGGGTCGTCCCGTACCAGCCCGAGCGCGAGATCGGCGTGGCCCGGCACGTATCCGTTGCCGACGAGCATCTGCACGTCGGCCGCCAGCCCCTCGGCCCCCAGCGCGGCGGCCGAGAAGCTCGTGGCCATGGAGAAGTAGATGATCGTGCCGCCCTGAGCAGTGGCCAGGATCGCGGGCTGCTCGCACCCGGGGACGTCGACGCACACGACGGTGACGTCCGCCGGCCCCCCCGCGCCAGCCACGGCATCCGAGAGTCCGAGGGGCGACCGGGCGTCGGCCACCACCACCTCGTCGGCGAGGCCGCTCTCTCGCAGCACCTGGGCCTCCCGCTCGACGGGGACGACGCCGATGAGCCGCGAGGCGCCGGCGCGGCGGGCGGCCGAGAGCGAGATCGAGCCCGACTTCCCAGCTGCTCCGAGGACCGCCACGGTCGGCGCTGAGCCACTGCGGGCGTGCTCCCGCACCACGCGCGTCACGAGGGCGGGAGCGCCGCAGACATCCAGGACCATGAGGGCGAGGGGGGCCGGCAGGTCCTCGGGCAGGCGGGCGGCGATCGACCGGCCGAAGAGGATGGCCGTCCCGGCGACCGGCACGCGCTCGGAGAGACCGTCCCACCGGGCCAACCCGTCGGTGATCCGCAGCGGGGTGAGGGACAGCGACACCAGGGTCGCCACGGGCTCGCCGACGGAGAGCCCGAGCGGCGACTCGGGCCCGACCTCGGCGACGGTGCCGATGAGCATCCCGCCGGACCCGGTGACCGGGTTCTGCATCTTGCCCCGCTCCGCGACGATGGCGAGCACCTCGGCCCGCACGGCCTCCCCGTCGCCGGCGTGCTTGTCGGACAGCTGGCGGAACGACGCCGCGTCCAGGTTGAGGGTCTCGACGGCGATCAGCACCTCGTCGGGCCACAGCTCCGGCGACGGGTCGAGGACGCGCGCCGCCTGGGGCAACGCCTGCCCGGCCGGGTCCCGGACGCGGTGGAGGCCGACCGGCGATGACGGGCTCGGACGCACAAGATCTCCTGTCAGGCGACACGCTGCCGCAGCATCTTCGGCCGGAACGTGACTTCGGCGTGATCCATTGCGTATCCTGCCACGCATGACGACGAACATCGAGCAGCCCTATGCCTACCGGCGTCGCGAGCTGGTCGAGCCCGACTGGACCCGGCTCCCCGGCTGGCGGGGCGTGACGGCGACGGAGTGGGCCGACGCCCAGTGGCAGCGCGCCCACTGCGTCAAGAACGTCGCCCAGCTGCGAACTGTCATGGGCGACCTGCTGGAGGACCGGTTCTACGAAGACCTCGAACGGGACCAGGCCGAGCGCGCCACGATGTCGATGCTCGTTCCCCCGCAGATGCTCAACACGATGGTCCCCTCGACCGCGGGCCCCGTGCCGGGAGCGGGAGCCGACTTCACCGCGGCCTTCTACGCGGACCCGGTGCGGTGCTACATGCTTCCGGTCTTCTCGGACCGCCGCGCGCACTGGCCGAGCCACCCCTTCGCGACCCGCGACAGCCTCCACGAGCACGACATGTGGGCCGTCGAGGGACTCACGCACCGCTACCCCACCAAGGTGCTGGCGGAGATGCTGCCCACCTGCCCCCAGTACTGCGGCCACTGCACCCGCATGGACCTCGTCGGCAACAGCACGGCCCAGGTCACCAAGCTGAAGCTCGCGGGCAAGCCGGTGGACCGCTACGCGGCGATGCTCGACTACCTGCAGCGTTCGCCCGAGGTGCGCGACGTCGTCGTGTCGGGGGGCGACGTGGCCAACATGCCGTGGAAGAACCTCGAGGGTTTCCTCGACAAGCTCCTCGACATCGAGAACATCCGCGACATCCGGCTGGCCACCAAGGCGCTGATGGGGCTGCCGCAGCACTGGCTGCAGGGCGACGTCGTGGAGGGTGTGGCCCGCGTCTGCGCCAAGGCGCGCTCGCGTGGGGTGTCGCTGGCGATCCACACCCACGTCAACAGCGCCCAGTCCGTCACCCCGCTCGTGGCCCAGGCGACCCGGGCCATGCTCGACGCGGGCGTCCGCGACGTGCGCAACCAGGGCGTGCTGATGCGCGGGGTCAACGACTCACCGAAGGCGCTGCTCGACCTCTGCTTCGCGCTCCAGGACGAGGCGTCGATCACGCCCTACTACTTCTACATGTGCGACATGATCCCGTTCTCGGAGCACTGGCGCCTGTCGCTCAAGGAGGCGCAGGACCTCCAGCAGGCGATCATGGGCTACCTGCCCGGGTTCGCTACCCCGAGGATCGTGTGCGACGTGCCGTACGTCGGCAAGCGCTGGGTGCACCAGGTCGAGACCTACGACACCGAGCGAGGGATGTCGTTCTGGCGCAAGCACTATCGCACGTCGATCGAGGCGGGCGACGACCAGGCTCTGTCCCGCGAGTACGTGTACTACGACCCGATCCACACTCTTCCCGAGTCGGGCCGCCAGTGGTGGCGCGAGAACACCGACCTGGATGCCGTGCACGAGGCGGCGCTCGCCGGCGCCGGAGCCAGCCACGCAGCCTCGCTGGCCGACCTCCACTGACCCGGACCCTGGCCGCGGAGACCGGGATGGAGCGTCCACCGGGTGTGGCGGAGGCCTTCGAGGTGCGCACCGTCGTCCTGCTGCGTCGCGGCACCGACCCGCCCGAGCTCGACGAGGAGGCGTCCACCGCGCTCCATGAGGCGCACTTGGCACACCTCGCGCAGCTCCATCGGCAGGGCATCATCGCGGCGAACGGACCGCTCCTCGACCAGAGCGACGAGACGATCCGGGGCTTGTCCGTGTACACCGTCGGCCCCGCCGAGGCACGTCGCCTGGCAGAGGAGGACCCGGCCGTCCGCGCCGGGCGGTTCCGCGTCGACGTGGCCCGATGGGCGGTCGGCGCCGGTCGAATCGCCTTCCCGCAGACCACCGGACGCGTCGGTGAGCTCGTGCGGTTCGAGGACCTCTGACCGGTGCTGGGGCGCCGGGGGCGTACACGCGAACAGGCAGTGACCCCGTGGCTGCCGCGAGTCGAGCACCGTGAGGAGGCTCGCGGCATCCCACTGCCTGTCGGCAGCACCTGCATCGACGAGCCGCGGGGGCGTGGAGGTGCGGTCACTCCCAGGGAGTCGAGAGGACGACCGTCGTGCGGGTCGAGACGTGCGCCGCGGCGCGCACCTGGGCGATCAGGTCCTCCAGGGCCGTCGGCGTCTCGACGCGGACCTTGAGGATGTAGTTCTCGTCGCCCGCCACCGAGTGGCACTCCTCGATCGCGGTGATCTCACGCAGCCGGTCGGGGATGTCGTCAGGAGCGGCCGGGTCGATCGGGGTGATGGACAGGAACGCGGTGATCTGCTGGCCCAGGGCCCGGTGGTCGAGCTTGGCCGTGTAGCCCTTGACCACCCCACGCTGCTCGAGGCGCCGCACGCGCTGGTGCACCGCGGACGTCGACATGCCGAGCGCCTTGCCGAGGTCGGTGTAGCTGATGCGCCCGTCCGTGGCGAGGAGGTCGACGATGCGACGGTCGAGGTCTTCCACGTGATCAGGGTAGTGCGCACCGGGCACCGGTACCCGGAGGGTTCGTCACCTCGGCGCGGCCGTCGGGGCGGCTACTCTCGGGCCATGTCGGACCGCCTCATGCTCCTGGACTCCGCGTCGCTGTACTTCCGGGCGTTCTTCGGGGTGCCCGACCAGCGCACCTCGCCGGAGCAGGTGCCGACGAACGCGCTCCGGGGGTTCGTCGACATGATCGCGACCCTCGTGACGGCCCACCGGCCGACCCACCTCGTCGCCTGTTGGGACGACGACTGGCGGCCCCAGTTCCGCGTCGACCTCATCCCGACGTACAAGACGCACCGCCTCGTCGAGGGCTCCGACGTCGTCGAGGAGAGCCCCGACGACCTCACGCCCCAGGTGCCGATCATCCGCGAGGCGCTGGAGGCCGTGGGCATCACGCGGCTGGGCGCCCCCGGCTTCGAGGCGGACGACGTCATCGGCACGCTCACCGAGCGTCACCGCGGCGTCATGCCGGTCGACATCGTCACCGGGGACCGTGACCTGCTCCAGCTCGTCGACGACGCGCACGGCATCCGGGTGCTCTACACCGGCAAGGGCGGAGTCCGGGAACCCGACATCGCCACCCAGTCGTACCTGCTCGAGCGATATGCCGTGCCGACCGGCGACGCGTACGTCGACATGTCGATCCTGCGCGGCGACACCAGCGACGGGCTGCCCGGGGTCAAGGGCATCGGCGACAAGACGGCTGCCCAGCTCATCGCGACGTACGGCTCGCTGCAGGGGCTGCGGGCGGCCGTGGCGAGCGGGGACCCCGCGCTCAAGGGCGTCCGGCGGGCCAACCTGGAGGCTGCCGCCGCGTATCTCGACGTCGCCCCCACCGTGGTCAGGGTGGCTCGTGACGCGCCCGTGGCAGACGTCGACCTGGCCATGCCCCGCGCGGTGGCGGACCCCGAACGCCTCGAGCGGCTGGCGACGGAGTACGCCGTGTCGAACCCGGTCACCCGGCTCCTGACCGCTCTCGCGCTGGCCTGACCGCAGCCGTCCGCACCCGCGGCCCGCGTGGCACATTTGGTGGATGGACGAGAGGGGACACCCACCGCTGGCCGGCCTCGACGAGGACCACACGCTCCTGGTCCGCACCGACTTCACCGATGACCCGGGCTGGCTCGACGCCCTCGCACGCGCCACCGCACCGACGGAGGACGGCATGGCTGCCGTGCTCACCGCCGTCGACGACCCGCGGTACGACGGGCTCACGCCCGCTGACGCCGCGGAGCTTGCCTCCCACGGTGACGCCGTGGCGCTCATGCTCGCCGACGACGAGACGGTGGCCGACGACGAGCGGACACTGTGCGTCGTGTGCGCCGACGCCTTCGACGAGTCCTTCGGCCGAACCTTCCGGGTGGTGCCGGAAGAGGCCTGGTCGGTCGAGAACAACCTGCGCCTGGCGAACCTCGAGTTCGCCGAGTTCGCCGACACCGCGGATGCCGGCGACGGGGTCTTCCGCGGGTTCTGACGGAACCACCGGCATGTGCCCCGGCGGGCGGCGGCTGCCGGGGACCTCAGTCGAGGCGGTCGGCCGCGACGACGCCCCGCAGCACGGCATCCACGGCACGCCGCGCGGTGCGCCGCAGCTCACCGTCGGTCGACGCCTTGGCGACCTGGTCGAGGAGGTCGACGAGCTGCTTGCAGCGGCGGACGAAGTCGCCGGCCGCCATGTCCTGCCCCCGGAGCACGGCATCCAGGCGGTCACCGGAGGCCCACCGGTGCACCATCCACGCCATGCCGCCGTCGGGCACCGAGGTCGTCGGCAGGTCGTGCTCGATCTCGAGGTCCTCGATCTCGGACCAGAGGCGTTCCATGGCGTGGACGGCGTCCGCCACCTCGTCGGTGGGCATCCGCGGTGACACCTCGGCCTCCTCGCGCCGGGGCTCGTGCACGAGGGCCGAGACGGCGGCGGCCAGGCCGGGCGCATCGAGACGCTTCCAGACCTCGAGCCGGAGGCACTCGGCGGCCAGGAGGTCCCTCTCGGTGTAGAGCCGGCGCAGTCGCTCCCCTCGCTCGGTGACGACCGTGCCGCCCTCGGCGAGGTAGCCACGGGCCTCCAGGGCCTCGCAGATGCGGTCGAACGTGCGGGCCACGGTGTTGGTCCGCCCCTCGACCTTGCGTTGCAGCCCGACGGTCTCTCGCTTCAGTCGCCACCACCGTTCCGCCCACCGGGCGTGGCTCTCGCGGTCGGGGCACGAGTGGCACGGGTGCGATGCCAGTTCGTGACGCAGCTGCTGCACGCGCTCGGACTCGCCGGGGACGGCGTCGCGCGAGCGTCGCTTCGGCGAGTCCTCCGTGCCGGGGGGCGCCGCGACCCGCAGTGCGGTCGCGAGGTCACGCCGCGACCGGGGCGACTTCGCGTTGAAGTGCGGCGGCACCTTGACGTGCGCCAGGGCTTGGACCGGCTCCGGGACGTCGACGAGCGTGAGCCGCCGGAACTGTCTGTCCTCGGTCACGACGCCGGGTCCGGTCGGTGTCCCCCGGGCCGAGCGTGCCGGCTGGACCACGACCGCCCACCCGGCCCGTCGCCCGGCCGGGATCCGGATGACGTCGCCGATGCGCAGAGCCTCCATGGACACCGCTGCCTCGGCCCGTCGGGAGGCCGAGCGCTCGCGCACCCCCGCCTTCTCGGCGTCGGCGAGCCGGCGCCGCAGGTCGGCGTACTCGCGGAAGTCCCCGAGGTGGCAGTGCATCGCCTCGGCGTAGCCGGCCATGCCCTCCTCGTTGCGCCGCACGGCGGAGGCGATGCCGACGACGGCACGGTCGGCCTGGAACTGGGCGAACGAGGTCTCGAGGATCTCGCGCGCCACCTCCCGGCCCACCTGGGCGACCAGGTTGACCGCCATGTTGTAGGTCGGGCGGAAGCTCGACCTCAGGGGGTACGTGCGCGTCGAGGCGAGTCCCCCCACGGCCAGGGGGTCGACCCCGCGCGCCCACTGGACGACGGCGTGGCCCTCGACGTCGATACCCCGCCGGCCCGCGCGGCCGGTGAGCTGGGTGTACTCGGCCGGGGTGACGTCGACGTGGGCCTCACCGTTGAACTTCACGAGCTTCTCGAGGACGACGGTGCGAGCCGGCATGTTGATGCCCAGCGCCAGGGTCTCGGTCGCGAAGACGGCCCGGATCCGCGCGGCCGTGAAGAGCTCCTCGACGATCTCCCGGAAGAGCGGCAGCATCCCGGCGTGGTGGGCGGCGAAGCCCCGGGACAGCCCCTCGACGAAGTCGAAGTAGCCGAGCACCGACAGGTCCTCGTCGGCGAGCGCCTCGACCCGCTCCTCCACGTGCCGGCGGATGCGCTGACCCTCGCGCTCGGGGATCAGGCGGGTGCCGGCGGCGAGCAGCTGACCCACTGCCGCCTCACAGCCAACCCTGCTGAAGATGAAGGTGATCGCGGGGAGCAGCCCGTCGCGGTCGAGCTCCTCGATCACCTCCGCACGGGTCGCGCCCCCTCCCGGCCGCCCACCCCGGGCGAAACCCCGACCGCCGGGGCCACCACCGGGACCGCGGCCGCCGCCTCGGCCGTTGCCACTCCGTCCGTTACCGGGTCGACCGTTGCCGCCGCGGCCGCCCCCACGGCGTGCCTCCTCGTCCCACCGGCCGCGTTGCTCCGCCGACCTGATGGCGTGCAGCAGGTCGGGGTTGACGCGGTTTCCTGCGAACAGGTCGAACATGGTCGTGCCGACGAGCATGTGCTGGAAGAGCGGCACCGGTCGGTGCTCCGAGACGACCACCTCGTGGTTCCCGCGCACCTCGGCCAGCCAGTCCCCGAACTCCTCGGCGTTGCTCACCGTGGCCGAGAGCGACACCACCTGCACGTGCTCGGGCAGGTGGATGATGACCTCCTCCCACACCGCCCCGCGGAACCTGTCGGCCAGGTAGTGCACCTCGTCCATGACGACGTAGCCCAGGCCGTCGAGCGTGCGGGAGCCGGCATACATCATGTTGCGGAGCACCTCGGTGGTCATGACCACCACCGGCGCCTCTCCGTTGACCGACGCGTCCCCGGTCAGCAGTCCCACCCGGTCGACGCCGTGCCTGCGCACGAGGTCGTGGTACTTCTGGTTCGACAGGGCCTTGATCGGCGTGGTGTAGAAGGCCTTGCGGCCGGTCGAGAGCGCCAGGTGGACCGCGAACTCGCCCACGATCGTCTTGCCGGCGCCCGTCGGCGCGGCCACGAGCACGCCCTTGCCCTCCTCCACCGCCGCACAGGCGCGCAGCTGGAAGTCGTCGAGCGGGAAGTCCAGGCCGGCGGTGAACCGGCCCACCTCCGAGCGCTCCCGACGGGAGCGGGCCGCGGCAGCGGCGTACCGCTCGGCGGGACTGGGCATGCCTCAGGCTACGTCAGTGCTCAGGCCAGCACCGTGAGCGCACCCGGGACGACCTCGACGGTCATGGGCAGGGGCGCGAACCGCTCGCCGTCGGCGTACGACACGATGCCGGTGGCCTCGAGCCGCACCGAGCGTGCCTGGAGCACCTCCACCGCAGGGTGGCTCGTGTGGGTGCCCTTGAAGACGCGGGGGAACACCCGCAGGAACTCCGGTGTGGAGATCCGTCGCAGGAGCAGCACGTCCAGGAGCCCGTCGTCGAAGGCCGCGTCAGGCGTCACCCGCATCCCCCCGCCATATGCCGGCCCGTTGCCGACCGCGACGAGCATCGCCTCCACCTCCAGGCGGATGCCGTCCAGCTCGAGCACGTACGGGATGGCCCGGAAGACCGGGAGCTCGCGCAGGATCGCGAGGTTGTACCGCATGGGGCCCTTCGGCCAGCGCCACGTGTTGGCGCGCTCGTTGACGACGGCGTCGAACCCGGCGGCGAGGACGCCGACGAACCATCGCGTCTCACCGGTCGGGGTGGTGTGTCGCGCGGCGTCGACGACGCGGGTTCCGCCGGCGAGGATACGTTCGATCGACTTCGCGGCGTCGCGCACGGGAAGGCCCAGCTCGCGCGCGATGTCGTTGCCGGTACCGGCCGCGATCACGCCGAGCGGGACTCCCGTCCCGGCGCACAGGTTCACCCCCAGGTGCACCATGCCGTCCCCGCCGGCGACGACGAGGGCGTCCACCGTGCCGGCCTGCGATGGCCTCCCGGCCCTTCGCCAAGGCGTTCTGCGCGTCCGCGGCGCTGAGATCGACGATGTCGACGTCCGCCGCCCGGAACAGGGTGAGCGCCTCGGCGCCGATCCGGGCGCCCGTGTTCTTGCCCGAGGTCGGGTTGACGATGAGTCCCAGGCGTGACATGGCCGAAGGCTAGCCCGACCGGCGACGACCCCGTGGTGGCTACCGCGCCGGGAGGCGCTGCGCCGCTTCGCTCGCCCAGTCGACCAGGTGCGTCGGGTCCAGGGCAGACAGGCTTGAGGAGAAGGTGCGACCGGGTGACACCCGCCGGCGAGGAGAAGCGCCGCGTTCGATGAGGTCGACGAAGTCTCCGACCGTCACACCTGCCTCGACGGGGTGCCGAAGATGCTCCTGGGGACGCAGGATGTATCGGTTCCGACGGCCCACCCGCAGCCGCACGATCACCCCGGCGTGCTCGAGGTCCGCGACGATCTGCTGCACGGCGCGCTCGGTGATCCCGATGCTCAACGCCACGTCTCTGAGAAGCACATCCGGCTGGACGGCCAGACAGACGAGCACGTGTCCATGGTTGGTGAGGAACGTCCAGCCATCCCTGCTCATACGAACGACGATAGGGGCAATGGCTTTCGTGCGTCCGGGAGTATGACGCACGACTCAGCGGTGCGCAAGTCCAACGTCCGCGCAGTGGACAGCCACCTTCGCGGTCAGGTCTGCTGAGGTTGGCGAACTTGTGCGATGGCCTGCGGTTTCGCGAAACATATTTCGCGCATGAGGCTTCTCTTGTGGGGCTTTTGAGACCGGGCCTACCGTGCCCTCAACCGCGACATCAGGACGCGGAACAGGGCGAGGTCCAGCCATGTCACACACCGCGCAGGCAGCAAGAACCATCACGACCACCACCACAGCGATTCCCCGGACCGCATGGACGACGTCCGACGCAGAGGAACCGTGCTCCATCCTGAGAGGAGCACGACGGTGAAGAAGCTCACGGGAATAGCTGCCTTCGCGGCCGTGGCTCTGTTGCCCATGGGGCTGGCCACGACGTCCGCCGCCACCTCGACCGGCGTCGGCCTCACGGCGCTCGTCGCGGCGCAGGCCGATGAGAAGGACCGGTACACGGAGAAGGCCGCGGACGTCAAGGAGAAGCAGGAGAAGAAGATCGACCAGGCCGACCGCGACGCAGCGGCGGCCCGCGCACTGCCAGGGCGGCGCACTCAACCCGCTGATGGATGGCTGCGGCAGCCGCGCCCGCTGCACCGGCGAGTGCCCCCCGCTACTTCAGCCACCCGAACTACGCGAACAGCCCGCTGCCGGTCGTGGGAATCGCCCCGGGCGCTGAGTCCATCGTGGGTAACCCGCTGACTGACCGGCAGTACGCCACCGATGCCGCGGACACCGTCTTCGTCATGCTCGGCAGCCGCCCTTCCGGCCGGGCTGCTCACGAGCTTCCGGGTGTGGAACCAGGCGAACGCGGATGTCGGCGCCGCCTCGGCGGGCAAGACCTTCCACGCCTACGTCCTGCGACCGAGCGGCGCAGCCAACCAGTACATCGGTCGGTGTTCGACAGCGGCCTGCTGACCATGCCGGCGCTGGCCGACCCTGCCAGTCAGTGAGGTCGGCACCTTCCCGGTCGCCAACCTCGCTGTCCAGGCCGGGCGACCGGCTCGCGTTCTACGGGCAGGGCATCCCGCTCGACGACGCCACCGGAACGGACGCGGTCTTCTACCCGTCGCCCCAGAGCACCGCTGCAGGGGACTTCGGTCACCCTGCCGTCGGCGGAGTTCCCTGCCTACGTGAACCCCCGCACGTACTCGTTCGCCGCGAGCATGGTGGGCCCCGACCAGGTCACGGTCACGGCGGGATCAAGAAGTTCGTCGACGAGCTGCCTCATCCTCGCGGTCGCCGTGCCGGACACCGACGACCTACCCCGGCTCGGACTACTACGGATCGGGCTGGTCGAGTACACCCAGCAGATGCACGCGGACCTGCCCGCCGACGACATTGCGCGGCTACGAGCAGCTCAACGGCGGCGACGGAACGCCCAGCTACCTCGGCCCGGCCATCGTGGCGACAGAAGGACAAGCCGGTCCGGATCCTGTTCCGCAACCAGCTGCCCACCGGGGCGGGTGGCAACCTCTTCCTCCCGGTCGACACCACGGTCATGGGCTCGGGCATGACGCCCGACGGCCACCGTTCATGGAGGGCATACCCCGGCATGGTCGACCCGCAGAATCCCATGTGCAACGACCCCGCTGGACGAGCCAGAAGCTGCCATGGTGGCCGACGGGCCACTGCTACTGCGGAGAACCGGGCGACCCTGCACCTGCACGGCGGCATCACCCCGTGGATCTCCGACGGCACGCCGCACCAGTGGATCACACCGGCCGGTGAGAACACAGGACCGAACGGCGGTACCCGAAGGGCGTGAGCGTGCAAGAACGTGCCGGACATGCCGGCCGCTGCGACCCGATGGCGAGCATGACCTTCTTCTACACCAACGCGCAGAGCGCGCGGCTGATGTTCTACCACGACCACGCCTGGGGCATCACCCGCCTCAACGTGTATGCCGGCGAGGCCGCGCCGTACATCATCCAGGACGCGACCGAGCAGGCGCTGGTCGACGCCGGGACCATCCCGGCGGCGGACGCGACGATCCCGCTCGTCATCCAGGACAAGACCTTCGTGCCCGAACGACGCGCAGCTGGCGGAGCAGGACGAGACCTGGGACAAGGCGCGCTGGGGCGGCGAGGGCGACCTCTGGCTGCCGCACGTCTACTCCCCGGCGCAGAACCCGGGCGACGCCTCCGGTGTCAACGCCTACGGCCGCTGGGCCTACGGGCCGTGGTTCTGGCCGCCGACCGAACAACGTCGAGAACGGGCCGATCGCCAACCCGTACTACGACCCGACCTGCGACCCCGAACGCGGATGGTGCGAGCCGCCGCTGATGCCGGCGTGCCGTTCAACTCGATGGGCATGGAGGCGTTCATGGACACGCCCGTGGTCAACGGCGCGGCCTACCCGACGACGACCGTGGATCCCAAGCCCTACCGGTTCCGGATCCTCAACGCGGCCAACGACCGGTTCCTCAACCTGTCGCTGTACAAGGCGGTCGACGCCAACGGCGCTCTGTGACGCCGCGCAATACCGACCCGGCGGCGGAGAGCACGGGCGTGGCCTGCACCGAGGTCGCGCTGAACCCCGACGAGGTGGCGGCCGCGCTCGAGGACCCCACGGTCTTCCCGACGCCGGTCGCCGGCACCGAGGGCCCTGACTGGATCGTCATGGGCACCGAGGGCGGCTTCCTGCCGGCCCCGGTCGAGGTGCCCGCGCACCCGACGACCTGGGTGAACGACCCGACCGTGTTCAACGCCGGGAACGTCGACCAGCACTCGCTGCTCGTCGCCCCCGCCGAGCGCTTCGACGTGGTCGTGGACCTGTCGCAGTACGCCGGCCAGACGCTGATCGTCTACAACGACGCCCCGGCGGCCTTCCCGGCCCGCGACCCGCGCTACGACTACTACACCGGGAACGGCGACTACCGCGACTCCGGCGGCGCGTCGTCGACCCTGCCCGGCTACGGGCCGAACACCCGCACCGTCATGCAGATCAAGGTGCGCGGACGCGGCCCCGGCTCCCGCGTTCGACCTCGCCGCGCTGCAAGACCGCCTTCGCCCACACAGGCTGACGGCACGGGCGTGTTCGAGAAGGGACAGAAGCCCGATCGTCGTGGGCCAGGGCGAGTACAACAGCGCCTACGGCACCAGCTTCCCGAAGAACGGTCCCTTGAACGGCACGGTGCAGATCTACGACACGTCGCTGACCTTCAACCGGCTCGTCGACGCTGACGCGGCCACGGCACCGGGTGCACCGTTCACCACCTCGACGGAGGCGAACGGCTGACCATGAACCTCAAGCCCAAGATGATCCAGGACGAGATGGGTGAGGCGTTCGAGCACGAGTACGGGCGGATGAGCGGCTTCCTGGGGGTGGAGACACCCAACGCCCAGGCGGGCCTGCAGAACATGATCCTGTACCCGTACACCTATCCGCCCACCGAGGTCCTCGACGGCATCGAGCTGCCGCCGGGAATGGAGGCCACGCCGATCGCCACGCCGGCAGACGGCACGCAGATCTGGAAGTTCACGCACAACGGGGTGGACACGCACCCCATCCACTTCCACCTCTACGACGTCCAGCTGCTCAACCGGGTCGGCTGGGACGGCATCGTCCGCAAGCCCGATGCCACCGAGCTCGGGCTGGAAGGACACGGTGCGCATCAGCCCGCTGGAGGACACGATCGTCGCCGTGCGGCCGATCATCCCACCGATCCCCGAGGCAGTGGGGCGGGCTGCCGAACAGCGTCCGGCTGCTCGACCCGTCGATGCCGGCCGGCGCCTATGCTCGCCAACACGACGCAGCAGGAGGCGGCAGGGTCTGCCGCTCTTCGCCTTCAACCCTGACGGCGAGCCGATCGACGTGATGAACCACTACGTCAACTTCGGCTGGGAGTACGTACTCCACTGCCACATCCTCAGCCACGAGGAGATGGACATGATGCGCACCCAGGCTGTGGCGGTGAACCCGTCGGCACCCACCGGCATCTCGTTCGTGCCGTCAGGATCCGGGAAGAACCGGATCAGACACGGTCAGCTGGAGCGACACCTCCAGGAACGAGACCGCCTTCGTCATCGAACGGCGGGTAGCGGGCACGACTGGTCCGTTTGCTCAGATCGCCATGGTGCAGACCGAGGACCGCGTCAACCGGACCGCCCCTCCCACCGGCTCGACGACCACGGGGGCGGCCACCGGCTCGGCCTCGTACATCGACCCGATCGGCAACACGAACACGGTGTACGAGTACCAGGTGTACGCGATCAACACGGTCGGCGACACATGGGACTACTCCAACCCGGCGTTCAACAACCTCGCCCCGGGAGCGGGCTTCCCGACGGTCACCGTCGACAGCCGCGAGACCGCGCAGCAAGCGGGCGACCCGGTTGCGGCTCCGACCGCCCTCACCGGCACGCTCACCCTGAAGAGCAAGAAGACCTCCACGGTGAACCTCAGCTGGACGGACAACTCCGACAACGAGACCGGGTTCCTCATCCAGCGCACCAACAGCGACGGCACCAACGTCGTGAACGCCACGGTGGGTCCGAACACCACCACGTTCACGCAGTCCGTCACGTCCGGAGTGGCCTACCTCTACCGGGTGCACGCCTTCAGTGCCACCACCCAGTCGAGCTGGTCCAACACCCTGGCGCTGCCGTGAGATGCGGTAGTTGACGGGACCGAGGAGCCCGGGTGGATGCGAAGGCATCCGCCCGGGCTCCTCCCCCGTCCGACGTCACCGGCACGACGGCAGCCGCTCCGTGCCATCGGTGGCGTCAGCCGGTGACGAGGGAGCCGGGGCAGGTCTCTACGGCGGGTCTCAGCCCTCGGGTGCCCAGGTGGGACGATCAGCACGTGACCGACTTCTTCGCCCTCCTCGGCGAGCACTCTCTCCTGCTCCTGGCCCTCCTGCTCGCCCTCGGGGCCGCCGTGGGGCACGTGCGCATCGCCGGGGTGAACCTGGGCCCGGCCGCGGTGCTCTTCGCGGCGCTGGGCGTCTCGGCGTGGGCGGCCTCGGTGGGGACGGACCTCGAGATCCCGGAGGTGCTCGGGACGTTCGGGCTGGTCCTCTTCACCTACACGGTGGGCGTGGTGTCGGGGACGCACTTCTTCGCCTCGTTGCGGCGCGGGTGGCCGACGATGCTCGTCGTCGCCGCCGCCCTCGGCGTCGTCGGCGCGGTGGCTCTCGGACTCGGGCGTGCGCTCGGCATCGACTCGGGAGTCATCGCCGGGGCCTTCGCGGGAGCCCTGACGAACACTCCCGCGCTCGCGGCGGCATCCGACCGAGCCGCCAGCCCGGACGCGCCGACGATCGGGTACTCGATCACGTACCTCGGGGGTGTCGTGGTCATGCTCGCCGTCGCCGGCTGGGCACTGCGCAGGCCGGGGGGCGAGGCGCGGCGTGAGGAGATCGGTCACGTGACGATCCGGGTGGAGGCCCGCGAGCCGATGACGGTCACCGACCTCACGACGGCCAACGGGCGGCGGATCAGCGTCTCTCGGCTCAAGCACGCTCACGCGGCCAACCCCACCATCGTCCCCGACGGCGAGGAGGTCATCGGCCACAACGACCTCGTCACCGTGGTCGGGCCGCGCGAGCTGCTGGACGACGTGGCCGGGCAGCTCGGCCACGTCTCCTCGCACGACATCGTGGCCGACCGCCGAGACCTGGACTACCGGCGGATCACGCTCAGCTCCAAGCCCCTCGTCGGCCACACGATCGGGGAGCTCGACCTGGAGCGGAGGTTCGGTGCCACCGTCAGCCGGGTGCGGCGGGGTGACGTGGACCTCGTCGCCCACGAGACCTTCGTTCTCGCGATGGGCGATCGCCTGCGTGTCACCGCGCCCACCGGGCGGATGGCCGAGGTCAGCGCACACCTCGGTGACAGCGACCGCGGGATGTCCGACATCAACGTCGGTGGTCTGGCGCTCGGGCTGGCGACGGGGCTGGCACTGGGTCTCGTCCACGTGCCCACCCCGGGCGGCGGCTTCACCGTGGGGGCGGCCGCCGGAACCCTGCTCGTCGGCCTCGTCTTCGGCCGGCTCGGCCGGGTCGGCCCGGTCATCACCTCGATGTCCCACGGCGCCGCGCAGTCGCTGTCGGCGCTGGGGATGGTCACCTTCCTGGCCTACGCCGGGGTGCGGGCCGGCAGGACCATCACGGACGCCCTCGCCTCGGATGCCGGGTGGCGCGTGCTCGTGCTCGGCCTCGTCATCACCGCGCTCGGCGCCCTGGTGCTGGTGGCCGGCCTGCACGTGCTGCGTCGACTGTCGTGGCTGGAGACGGCGGGCGGGCTCGCCGGCGCCCAGACCCAGCCGGCGATCCTGGCGTACGTGAACGAGCGCACCGGGTACGACACCAGGGTCGGCGTCGCGTACGCCCTGGTCTACCCGGTCGCGATGATCGTCAAGATCGTGGTGGCCCAGGTGCTGGCAGGGCTCCCCTGACGGGTCAGAGGGCGGACGCCTCGGTGTCGTCGACGTCGAGCCAGTCGGGGCGGGCCGCGGCCTTGCGCTTGTCGAGCAGCCGACACACGAAGTAGGCGGCGAAGTACAGGGCGACGAGCGGCCCGGCGAACACGAACATCGTGAAGGGGTCGGCCGTGGGTGTCGCCACAGCGGCGAAGACGAAGATGAGCACGATCGCCACCCGCCACCCGCGGATCAGCCGGCTGGCGGGCATGGCGCCGATGACGTTGAGGGCCACGAGCACCACCGGGAAGAGGAACCCGAGGCCGAAGACGAGGATGAAGCGGGTGACGAAGGAGAAGTACATCGACACCTGCTGGATGTTCGAGGTCCCCTCCGGGCTGAACCCGTAGAGGATCGCGAGCGACTTGGGAAGGATCGCGTACCCGAGCCAGCAGCCGAGGAGGAACAGGGGGACGATCGACCCCACGAAGGCCAGCGAGATCCGCTTCTCCTTGCGGGTCAGGCCGGGGACGACGAAGGCCCACGCCTGGTAGAGCCACACGGGGCTGGACGCCACCACGCCCACGAAGATCGAGAGGCTGATGAGGTTGGAGAGAGCCGACGTGGCCTCGCCGAAGTTGAGGCTGATGGTGCTCTGGGGGTTCTCGCGCCGGTACTGGTTGAACGGCTCGGACAGGAAGGCGAACACCTCGTCGTAGAAGACGCCGGCGACGATCGAGGCGACGAGCACGGCTGCGGCCGCCGTGAAGAGCCGGCGCCGGAACTCCCGGAAGTGCTCCGCCAGCGTCATCCGGCCCTCGGGGTCGCGAGGGCGCCGGCGCAGTCGGGCCATGGGGTCTGGGGTCGGGGGGCTCAGCGAGACGTCAGGCGATGGGGCCGGACTGGTTGTCCGTGCGCGGGGCGTTCTCGCGCACGGCGTTGCCCTCGGTGGTGGGAACCGACCGGTCGACGGCCGACGGCGGCTCGATGGCCTCGCCGGCGACGGTCTCACGGGAGGCCGTCGACTTGCGGGCCTCGTCGTCCTTCTTCATCTCGTCCACCTCGGACTTGAACACGCGTGCGGAGCGGCCGAGGCTGCGGGCGGCGTCGGGAAGCCGCTTCCAGCCGAAGATGACGATGAGGAGCACCGCGATGATGATGATCTCGGTTGCGCCGATTCTGCCCATGGTGTGTCAGCCCCTTCGTGGTGACGTGTCGCCGTCAGTGTACGCGGGCCCACGGTGGGAGCCGCTCGCTGCGTCTCGCGCGACGCTCCGCGGCGTGCACCGCGCGCAGGGCCCGACGCTCCGCGCGGACCTCGCGGGGGTCCCGGACGGCAGCCGGGGGCCCGTCGGCGAGCTCATCCACCCGATCTGCACGTTCTGCGCGGTCGACGCGTTCCTCGAGCTCGGCCACCAAGACCCCTGCCCGCTCCACCTCCGCGGCAAGGGCGGCGGTACTCGCCCAGACCCGGCGCGCCAGTATCCCCAGCCACGCCGCACTGCCGGCCAGGAGCACGACCCAGACGACCACCCAACCCCACCACGGCAGCACCGGGTCACTCCTGCATGCCGGCGGCGGGGTAGGCCGCGAGGGCCGCGCTGGCTCCGGCAGCGACCTCCGCGACCACGTGCGGTGGCTCGAGCACCGAGCCGCGCCCCCCGAGGCGCCACACCAGGCGACACAGCCAGGCGGTGTCGGCGGTGCGGACCCGGACGACGAGCCCACCGCCGTCGGCGGCCGGAACCTCCTCGACAGACTCGACCGGGTAGTAGTCCGCGACCCACGTGGCCCCCGGCAGCAGCCGGAGCGTCACCACGAGGTCGTCCGGCCCGGGCCGGAAGGTGCCCTCGGACAGGTCACGCTCGCGGGCGTCGGCCGGTGGGGTTCCGTCGACGTCCAGGACCGTGAGCTCCTCCACGCGGTCCATCCGGAACATCCGGGTGTCCTCGGCGCGGTGGCACCAGCCCTCGAGGTACCAGCGGCCGTCGAGCCCCACCACCCGCATCGGGTCGACGTCGCGCTCGGTCGCCTCGTCGCGAGCGGGTACGAGGTAGCGCAGGTGCACCCGACGATGGTCGGTGACGGCACGCCGCGCCCTGGCGAGCAGCTCGGCGGAGGACTCGTCGGCCATCTGCGCGCGTACCCGGCTGGCCGGGGCCGCCGCCGCCCCCGCGGCGTCCTCGAGCTTCGCCAGGGCCCGGTCGACCGCGTCGCGCTCCCCCAGGCCCGCCACCTCGCGCAGGGCTCGCAGCCCCACCATGAGGGTCACGGCCTCGTCGACGCCCAGCCGGAGCGGTCGGGCGATCGTCTCGGCGTTGCCGACGAACACCCGACCCTCCTCCCAGTCGGCCTCGATGAGCTCGTCGGGCATCTGGCCGTAGCCACAGAGGAACAGCAGGTTGAGGTCGGCCTCGAGCTGCTCGACGCTCACGCCGAGGTCGTCCGCCGCCTGCTGCAGGTCGATCCCCTGACGGTTGACCAGCCAGGGGACCATCGTGAGCAGCCGCGCCAACCGGTCGGTCGCGGTCTCCGTCGCGAAGCCGGCCATCAGCGCGCTCCCCCGTGGGCGGCCAGGACGCCGCGCAGGCGCTCCACGACCCCGATGGACAGCTCGGGCGGTTGCTCCACGACGACGTCAGGGCCGTAGCCGGCCAGCTCCTCCGCGAACCCGTCCGGGTCCGCGTAGTCGAGGTCGAGCAGGTCCCACGTGGCGTCCACCTCGCCGACGCTCCGGGCGCGCCGGCGCAGGCTGTGGCCAGCGCCGCGACGTACTCTCAGCACCGCCGGACTCGGCTGCGTCGAGGGGCCACCGCCGCCCTCCACCATGAGCCGCGGCTCGTGGTCCGGTGGGACGTCGAAGGAACCGGGGCGACCCGCCACCCTCACGTCACCGACGATGCGCGAGAGGCGGAACACCCGGGGCGCGCCGCGGTCCACGTCGAACGCGGTGAGGTACCAGTGGCCGTGCCACGAGATCAGCGACCACGGCTGCACGTGCCGCTCGGCCGTCTCGCTCGCCTCTGGACGCCGGTAGTCGAAGCGCAGTGGCACGCGCCGTACCACGGCATCCTTGACGGCGTCGAACGCCGGCTCGGTCGTGCGCAGCCGCGGCTCGATGCCGATGAGTGCGTCGACGTCCCGCTCCACCCCCGCCGCCCGCAGCTTGCGCAGCGCCTGGGCGGCGGGTCCGGCGAGGCTGGCCTGCGCCCAGGTCCGGCTGGCGAGGCCGAGCACGGCGAGCTCGTCGGGCTCGAAGGCGATGTCGGGCAGGGCGTACTCGCGCTGGTGGATGCGGTAGCCCGGCTCGTCCTCGTGGAGCGGGTCGATGTCCTCGGTGACCAGCGGGATGCCGAGCTCACGCAGCTCGTCCTTGTCGCGCTCGAACATCCTCTCGAAGGCCTCGGTCGACGCTGACTGGCCGTACTGCGGGACGAGCTGGCGGATCTGCGCCTTGGCCAGGGGCCTGCGGGTGTAGAGGAGGACGAGCACCAGGTTGAGCAGCCGCTCGGTCTTGACCTGCGCCGCCGTCGGGGCGGCCCTCCCCTCGCTGCTCACCCGCCAGACGCTACCCGACGGATACGCTGCGGACCGTGATGCAGTGGCGAGCCGGACCCGTCGTCGAGGAGCTCCGCCGCTGGCCCGGTGCCGTGGAGTACCTCGTGGCGCTCGAGGGCGTGGTGGGGGCTCCCGTCCACGCGCTCGCCTACACCGCGATGGTGGGTGAGCCGCGGGTCGGGGAGCGGGTCCTCCTCAACGCCTCGGCGCTCCTGAGAGGCCTCGGGACCGGCGGCCTGGCCTTCGTGGTGGCCCGCCCGGACGCACTTCCGGCAGACCCTCCGGGTGGGCCCGGACACATCGTCAAGGCGCGCTACACGCCGATGCAGCAGATGCTCCTCGCGGTCGACGAGCAGGACAGCCCGCACCACGGCCTGCTCAGCAACGCCGTGGACCTCGGTGGGATGCCGGTCGTCGTCGCCGACCTGCACTCCGCGCTCCCGGCGGTCGTCGCCGGCGTCCGGCTGGTCCGTCCCGAGGCACGGGTCGCCTACGTGATGACCGACGGCGGTGCGCTGCCGTCAGCCTTCTCCCGCGCCGTCGCCGGGCTGTCCTCCGCGGGCTGGCTGTCGGCGACCATCACGGTAGGGCAGTCCTTCGGCGGGGACCACGAGGCGGTGACGACGCACACCGGGCTGCTGGCCGCCCGGCACGTCGTCGGCGCCGACGTCGCGGTGGTGGTGCAGGGCCCGGGCAACGTCGGCACGGGCACCACGTGGGGGTACTCCGGAGTCGCCTGTGCCGAGGCGCTGCACGCCGCCGACGTCCTCGGGGGCCGTGGGGTCGCGTCGTTGCGTGTCTCGGGAGCCGACCGCCGAGAGCGGCACCACGGCATCAGCCACCACAGCCGCACGGCGTACGGGCAGGCCCTGCTGACCCCGGCCGACGTGCCCGTGACGGGTTTCGGCGACGCCGTCCTGGACTCCGTCGTCCGAGCCCAGCTGACCGACCTCGTGGCCCGAGCCCGCGCCGACCTCAGGCCGGTCGAGATCTCCCCGGAGGGCCTGCTCGACGCGCTCGGCGACTCGCCGGTGACGCTCTCGACCATGGGCCGGGGACTGGAGGAGGACCCGTCACCGTTCCTCGCGGCGGCGGCCGCCGGACGTCACGCCGCGTTGCTCAGTGGACGTCCATGAGGTCGACGACGAAGACGAGCGTCTCTCCTGGAGCGATCGCTCCGCCGGCACCGCGGTCGCCGTAGGCGAGGTGCGGCGGGATCGTGAGGCGACGGCGCCCGCCGACGCGCATGCCGGCGATACCGGCATCCCAGCCGGCGATGACCATGCCGACACCGAGGCGGAAGTCGAGCGGCGCCCCGCGGTTCCACGACGCGTCGAACTCCTCACCGGTGGAGTGCGCCACGCCGACGTAGTGCGCGGAGACCGTGCTGCCGGCGGTCGCCTCGGCGCCGTCACCGACGGTGATGTCCTCGACCAGGAGGTCCGTGGGCGGCTGGTCGCCCGGGAAGTCGATCTCGGGGCGGGTGGGCTCGGGGCTCATGACGGGGCCTCTCTCAGTACGCGGCGAGGATGTCGACGACGAAGACCAGGGTGTCCGTCCCGGAGATCTTCGGCGGGCTGCCGGCGGCTCCGTAGCCGTCGGCCGGGGGAACCACGAGGAGGACGCGGCTGCCGACCGTCTGGCCCTCGAGCCCGGCGTCCCAGCCCTTGATGACCTGGCCCTGCCCCAGGGGGAACTCGAAGTACGGCTTCTCGGGCCGGGTGGCGCTGGAGTCGAACACGCTTCCGTCCTTGTACAGCGCCCCGGTGTAGGCGACCCGGACCGTCTGGCCCTTGGCGACCTTGGCCCCGGCCCCTTGGATGAGGGGCTGGACGACCGTCTTCGCCGGGGGCTTGGCGCCCTTGGGCACCGTGATGGTGGCCGGCTTGCCCTCGTTCATCGTCACCGTGGGCAGGCCCTTCTGCGGTGCGACGGCCTTCCCCTCGGCCGCGTCGAGGATCTTGGAGGCGGACACCAGGTCGACCACGAAGACCACGGGGTCGTCGGCGGCGACACCGATCTGGGCGTTGCCCTGCTCGCCGAAGGCGTCCTTCGGCGGCGCCGTGATGAGCACACGCGAGCCGACCTTCTTGCCGGGCAGCTGGCTGCGGAACGAGGCGAAGAGCTCGGGCGCGGCGAGGTCGAGGCTGACGGCCCCGGACTCCCACGTGCTGTGGGCCACCTTGCCGTCCGAGCCGTTGACGATGACGGCCTGGATCGACACGAGGTCGTCCTTGGCGACCGGGGCACCGGTGCCCTCCGTCACGACCTCGGACTCGGTGGCGCTCACCTCCAGCGGGGCGTCCACGGTGACCGTCGGCCCCTTCTTGGGGTCCGATCCCTCCACCGTGACGGCGCTCAGGGCGGCCGACCGGGAGGACGCCTCCTCCTCACCGCACCCGCTCAGCAGGAGGGCGGACACGAGCACGGACGCGGACAGGACGGCGGGCAGGCGACGGAACACGAGGAGGGAACCTTCGGTCGGGGGTGCTGCGCGGCAGCGCGGACCAGATCAGCCATCCACGATAACCGGGGGGCGTGGGAAGTCCCGCATCGCGGGCTGTGAGAACGCTGCACGCCATCCCGTGGGGCGTCAGGCGGACATGCCCTCGATGAGCCGGTCCACCCGCGGGTCGGTGGCGAGGAACGGGTCCTTGCACAACACGGTGCGCTGCGCCTGGTCGTTGAGCTTCAGGTGCACCCAGTCGACGGTGAAGTCGCGGCGGTGCTCCTGCGCGGCGCGGATGAAGTCGCCGCGCAGCTTGGCACGCGTCGTCTCCGGAGGGCGCACCTTGGCCTCGAACACCTCCGGGTCGGACACGACCCGAGCGACCCGGCCTCGCCGCTGCAGCAGGTAGAAGAGCCCGCGTTCCCGGTCGATGTCGTGGTAGGCGAGGTCGATCTGCGCCAGCCTGGGGTGGTCCAGGTCGAGGCCGTGGCGTGCGGCGTACTCGTCGAGCAGGCGGTACTTGATGACCCAGTCGATCTCGGATGCCACGAGGGCGAGGTCGGCGGTCTCCACCGCGGTCAACGTGCGATCCCAGAGGTCGAGGACCCGGGCGTGCAGCGGGTCGGCGGTGCCCTCGCGGGTCACGAACTCCGCGGCCTTGGCGTGGTACTCGCGTTGGAGGTCCAGGGCGCTGAGCTGCCGACCGTTCGCGAGCCGCACGGTGCGCCGGCCGGTCGGGTCGTGCGAGATCTCCCGGATGGCCCGGATGGGGTTCTCCAGGGTGAGGTCGCGCATCACGACGCCCGCCTCGATCATGCGGAGCACGAGGTCGCAGGACCCCACCTTCAGCATCGTCGTGGGCTCGCTCATGTTCGAGTCCCCGACGATGACGTGGAGGCGGCGGTAGTGCTCGGCATCCGCGTGCGGCTCGTCGCGCGTGTTGATGATCGGTCGGCTGCGGGTGGTGGCCGAGGAGACGCCCTCCCAGATGTGGTCGGCGCGCTGGCTCACGGCGTACGTGGCGCCCTTGGACGTCGCCACCAGCTTTCCCGCCCCGCAGGTGATCTGCCGGCTGATGAGGAAGGGGAGCAGTGTGTCGGACAGGGTCTGGAACTCGCCCCCGCGGGTGACGAGGTAGTTCTCGTGGCAGCCGTAGGAGTTGCCCGCGGAGTCGGTGTTGTTCTTGAAGACGTAGATGTCGCCCGCGACGCCGTCCTCACGCAGCCGCTGCTGGGCGTCGACGACGAGGCCCTCGATGATCCGCTCCCCCGCCCGGTCGTGGGCGACCACCTGCCGCAGCGAGTCGCACTCCGCGGTGGCGTACTCCGGGTGCGACCCGACGTCGAGGTAGAGCCGGGAGCCGTTGGTCAGGAAGACGTTGCTGGACCGGCCCCATGCGACGACCTTGCGGAAGAGGTACCGGGCGACCTCGTCCGGCGTCAGGGTGCGCTGGCCCCCGGTCGAGCACGTGATGCCGTACTCGTTCTCGATGCCGAAGATCCGACGCCCTCCGGGCGTGTTCACGCCGGTGGTCCCTCCTGTGTCGGGCGCTGGGTCTGCGGGTTGGTCGCCGCGTCACGAACCGAGCCGTCGCCCTCGTCGAGGTCCGGGGCGTCGCTCGTGGGGTCGTCGGCGCTGAGGAGCCGCTCCAGCAGGTGCCCGGTGATCCGCCGGAAGGTCCGGCGCGGCCGGTGCCGGTCGAGCACCGCCACCTCGAGCGCCTCCGGTGGGAGGTCGCGCCGCGGGCCGCCGGCAGGGTCGGCGCCCAGGAGGTCGACGGCGAGCGACAGCGCCTCGGACAGGTGCATGCCCTCGCGCCAGCGCTCCTTCAGTCCGGCCTCGATCTGCTCCGCTCCCCCGCCCATCGCGACGAACCCGTGCTCGTCGGCGACCGAGCCGTCGTAGGTGAGGCGGTACACCTGGTCCGCGGCGGGTGTCGGCCCGACCTCCGCGACCACGATCTCCACCTCGTACGGCTTGGACTCCTGGGTGAACACGGTTCCGAGGGTCTGCGCGTACGCGTTCGCGAGGCCTCGCGCCGTGACGTCGGACCGGTCGTAGGAGTAGCCGCGCAGGTCGGCGTAGCGCACCCCGGCGACGCGGAGGTTCTCGAACTCGTTGTACTTGCCGACCGCGGCGAAGGCGATCCGGTCGTAGATCTCGGACACCTTGTGCAGCGCCCGGCTCGGGTTCTCCGCGACGAAGGCGATGCCGTTGTCGTAGGCCAGCACCACGACCGAGCGTCCTCGGGCGATCCCCTTGCGTGCGAAGTCCGCCCGGTCCTTCATGAGCTGCTCGGGCGAGACGTAGAACGGCATCCCGGCGGTCATCGGGCACCCCCCGGGTTGTCGACTCGGGAGGCGATGATCGCGTCGACGACGGGCGCGATCTCCTCGTCGGGCACGAACCGGGCCCCGCCCTCGTCGACCAGCCCCACTGTGGGCCAGATCCGCCGCCCGACGTCCGGTCCACCGGTGGCCGAGTCGTCGTCGGCCGCGTCGTACAGCGCCTCGACGGCGGTGCGCAGCGCGTCCTCGGCGGAGCCGGATCGGCGGTACAGCTTCTTCAGGGCCCCCCGGGCGAACAGCGACCCCGAGCCGACGCTGTGGTGGTCGTGCTCCTCGTAGCACCCGCCCGTGACGTCGTAGGAGAAGATGCGGCCCTGCGCGGTGTCGACGTCGTAGCCGGCGAAGAGCGGCACCACCGAGAGCCCTTGCATGGCCATGCCGAGGTTCCCCCGGATCATGGAGGCGAGCCGGTTGGCCTTGCCCTCGAGCGACATCAGGGTGCCCTCGATCTTCTCGTAGTGCTCGAGCTCGACCTGGAACAGCCGCACGAGCTCGACCGCGAGCCCGGCCGTGCCGGCGATGCCCACGAGGCTGTACTCGTCGGTGGCGAAGACCTTCTCCATGTCCCGGTTGGCGATCAGGTTCCCCATGGTGGCCCTGCGGTCCCCCGCCATGACGACACCGCGCTCGTACGACAGGGTGACGATCGTCGTGCCGTGAGGGGCGTCGATCGCACCCCCCGCCGGGAGGGCACGCCTGGACGGCAGGAGGGCGGGTGCCTGCGCGGACAGGAACTCGGTGAACGAGGAGGAGCCCGGGACGAGGTACGGCCCGGGCAGCCCTCCGCTGTGTGGTCCGGCGGTCACTGGCCACCCTTCTGGACGAACCCGCGGACGAACTCCTCGGCGTTGGACTCGAGCACCCCGTCGATCTCGTCGAGGATGTCGTCGATCTCGCTCGTCTGGACCGTGCCCGCTGCAGCCGCCGACTCGGGGGCGTCGTCGGGACCGCCGTCGTCCCGACGCTGCGGCTTGACCTGCTCCTGACCGGCCATGGTGACCCCTCCTGAAGGTGGACTGCCGCCGAGCCTAGTCCGCGAACCTGTAGCGACGACGGAGGCACCTGGCCGGATCACCCCCCATGACCTCCGCTCGTCCGCGGTGCGCCGGGTCGGACGGCCGGGCGGCGCGACAGCCGGATCGTCCAGACGCTCCCCGCGAGCGAGACCGCGGCCGCCGCCCCGAAGGCCCAGGGGATGCCCAGGCCCTCGGCGAGGTGACCGAGGGCGATCGACCCGCCACCCAGCCCGAGGTCGAGGCACGCGCTCGCCGTGCCGGATGCCGCGCCCCGCTCGGAAGGCTGGACCGTCGCGAAGATCGCAGCGAAGAAGGCGGGGGTGCTGAACGAGACACCCAGGCCCAGGAGGGCGGCTCCCAGGACGAACCCCGCCGGAGTCGTCCACACCGCTGCCACCGTCATGCCCGAAGAGATCACGGCCAGTGACGCGGCGCCGAGCAGCAGGGGAGGCAACCGGTCGGGAACCCGCGCGAACGCGATGCGACAGGCGACGACGACCGACCCGTAGACCGCCAGCGGGATGCTGGTGGGGACCGCTCCCACCGCCGACGCGTGAAGGGAGGCGAATGTCAGGAAGCCCCCGATGGCGACGACCGACGCCAGGAACCCAAGGGCCGGCGGAAGCGCCTTCCGGAGGATGAGCGGTGGCCGGGCTCCCCCGTACGCCTGGGGGGTCCTCGTCTCGCCGATGCCACTGGCGACGAGTGCGGCAAGGAGCAGCAGGGCCGCCGCCCCGTACCAGGCCGCCGTGAAGCCGAGCGAGCGCACGAGGGCCTCACCCAGGGGTGGCCCGAGCGTGAGTCCGAGGTACAGACCGAGCGAGTTGTAGCTGAGCGCCTCCCCCATGCGAGCCGGCGGGGCGAGATCCGCGAGCGCGGCGAAGGACGCCACGAAGAACGCCGCCTCGGCGACACCGATGCCCAGGCGGAGTGCCACCACGAGCGGCAGCGTGTCGGCGAGGCCGGTCAGGAGCATGAGGACCGCCGCCATCAGCGCGCCGCCCACGAGGAGCGGTCGGCGGCCGAGCGCGTCGGTGAGCCGTCCGGCGAAGGGTCGCAGGACGAGGGCGGTGACGGCGAAGGCGCCGACGGCCAGCCCGGCGCCCGCGGCATCCGAGCCCACCGGGCCCACCACGTAGGCGGGCAGCGTGTAGATCGCGACGCCGGCCGCCGTGAAGTACGCGAGGTCCGCGGCGGAAAGCCTGACGAATGCGGCGGTGAAGAGGGTCTCGCGCGCGTCGACCAGGGAGCGGAGCGGGGGTTCGGTGGCTGTGCTCATGCGGCCAGCGTGGAGCTCGACGCGATCCACGACATGGGTAGACCTACCCAGGTTCGTCGAGGAGTCCGTGCTGCATGGCGAAGAGCGCAGCACCGGCGCGCGTGGAGGCGCCGATCTTGAGGTAGATGTCCTGCACGTGGTGCTCGGCGGTGCGCCCGGAGATGACGAGGTGCTGCGCGATCTGCCGGTTCGAGAGACCACCGGCGATGAGCCGGAGTACCTCGACCTGGCGTTCGGTGAGGCCGGCCGGCCGCGGGCGACGTGCCCCGGCGCGCTGGCCGGCGACGTCGAGGACCGCCGCAACGGCGTCACCGTCGAGCCGGCCAGCCCGTGCCTCGCCCCGCAGTCGCCCGGCGGCCTCGGAGGCAGCCAGCGCCCGGCGGTGTGGCCGCTCCTCGACGAGGCTCCGATACTCATCGGCCGCCGCCAGGACGCGTGAGGGCATCGCCAGCTGGGCGCCGGTGAGCCCGCGGTGGTACCCGCTGCCGTCGCAGCGCTCGTGGTGCTGGCCGACGAGTCGTGCGATGTCGGCGAGGGCCGGCGTCCGCGAGAGGATGCGCTCGCCGTGGTACGGGTGCAGGCGGGCCTGGTCCCGCTCGGTGGCCGTCAGGGCACCCGGCTTGTCCCAGATCCGGCTGGAGACCGCGACCCGGCCGATGTCGTGGAGGTACCCGGCGACCCGAACCGACTGGGCCTGCCGATGCAGGCCGAGACCGCCCGCGGCCGCCGACGCCAGCTCGGCGACGCCCGCGGAGTGCCCCTGCAGCCACGGGCTCTTGAGGTCGGCCAGGCTTCCGAACGTCCGGGCGACCGCCTCAACCTGGGTGTCGTCGACGAGGCGGACCGGGTGGGGCTCCGACGCGAGCGCCTCCTCGAACGCATCCATGTCGGCGACATCCCCGACGAGCTCGTCGGCCCGGTGGAGGAAGACGTCGACGATCGTGGGGTCCAGGTACGTGCCGGCGCGGCGCCCCACCTGGGACACCGCCGCTGCCGTCCCTGCGGGCAGCGCGAACAGCACCGCCGTCGACGCCACGTGCACGAGCCGCGTGACCAGGGGGAGGGCCTCCCCCGCCACCGGCGGGTAGCCCGTGCCGTCCCACATCGCCAGCGCGTGGAAGAGGTTCGACTGCACCGACTGCGGGAGCCCGAGCCAGGCGGAGGCGTCCCGCGCCACCTCGCACGTGGCCGCTGGGCCTGCGGCATCCGCCCGTCTGCCCGTCGTCAGGGCGGTCGCGACGACTCGTGCCCTGGACCTGCCCGTCGCCTGGGCGAGCCCGGGGACCCAGGTGCGCCAGACGTCCCCCCGGTCGGCGAAGTCCGTGAGGAACGCCAGACGCACGAAGGCGATGTCGTCACCCCAGATCTGCGCGCCCTCGTGGGTATAGGCGGTGCACCCGAGGTGCTGGAGCAGCGAGGTGTACAGGACGTCCCTGACCTGGTCGTCGGGGCACCCGACCGCGCGGGCGAGGCGCGTCGCCACCACGCTGCGCTTGAGCGACTCCTCGAGTGGGGCGCCGGTACCGACGTCGGTGGCCAGCGACAGCCCGCCCAGGAGCCCGAGCAGGCGGAACATGCCACCACGGTGGCACACCGGACGGCGCGGCGTCCCGGTGCCTGCGGTCCCGGCTGCGACCCTAGGCGCCGGGGTCGCCGTTGCGGGCCAGTGCCTCGAGGAGGGACGCGGCATCCGGCGCCGACCGAACGAGGTCGCCGATGCCCTCCTCGGTGCCCTTGAGGGGCTCGAGCATCGGAACCCGCTGGAGCGTCCGCTGGCCCGCGACGTCGAAGATCACCGAGTCCCACGAGGCCGCCACGACGTCATCCGGGAAGCGCCGCAGGCAGGTGCCCCGGAACCAGGCCCGGGTGTCGGTGGGCGGCTCCTCGACCGCGCGCCGCACGTCGGCCTCGTCGACGAGCACCTCGAGACGCCCGGTGGCGACCAGCCGGTGGGCCAGCCCACGGTCGGCGCGCACGTCGGACCACTGCAGGTCCACCGCCTTGAGCCGCGGGTCTCCCCAGCCGAGGCCGTCCCGCTCCCTGTAGCCCTCGAGGACCGCGAGCTTCGCCACCCAGTCGACCTCCCGGCGGGCCTCCATGGGGTCACGGCCGAGGCGGTCCAGCACCGTGCCCCACCAGTGCATGACCTCCTGGGTGTCGGCGTCCGGCGCGCCGCCGGAGCGGTCGTCGACGAACGCCGCCGCCCGGTCGTGGTACTCCCAGAGCAGCTCCAGCGCGGTCATCCGACGTCCGTCGGCCAGCTCGACCTTCGCCGAGAGGGTGGGGTCGTGGGAGACCTCCTGCAGGGTCGCGACCGGCCGCCGCACCGAGAGGTCGTCGCGCAGGGCGTCCGCCTCGATCATCGCGAGGACGAGCGAGGTCGTGCCCATCTTGAGGAGGTTCGCGACGTCGCAGTGGTTCGCGTCACCCAGGATGACGTGGAGGCGCCGGTAGCGGTCCGCGACGGCGTGCGGCTCGTCGCGGGTGTTGATGATCGGGCGCTTGAGCGTCGTCTCGAGCCCCACCTCCACCTCGAAGAAGTCGCTGCGCTGGGCGATCTGGTACCCGGCGGTGCGCGAGTCGACCCCGATGCCGACCCGCCCGGAGCCGCACATGACCTGGCGGACGACGAAGAACGGCGTGAGGTGGCGCACGATGTTCGCGAAGGGGGTCGAGCGGGCCATGAGGTAGTTCTCGTGCGTGCCGTACGACGCGCCCTTGCCGTCGGTGTTGTTCTTGTAGAGGTTCACCCCGGGTGGCACGGTGGCCAGGCGGGCCACCGCCTCGCGCATGACCAGCTCGCCGGCCCGGTCCCAGGTCACCGCCGCTCGGGGGGAGGTGACCTCCGGTGACGAGTACTCCGGATGGGCGTGGTCGACGTAGAGCCGGGCTCCGTTGGTGAGCACCACGTTGGCCAGGGTCGGGTCCTCGACGTCGGTGAGCTGGCTCGGGTGCGCCAGCCCCCGCCCCATGTCGAACCCGCGCGCGTCCCGCAGGGGTGCCTCGTCGGCGTAGTCCCAGCTGGCCCGGGCGGGCCGGATGCCGCGCGAGGCGGCATACGCCGTCACGACGTCGCCCGAGGCGACCATCGGGTTCGCGGCGGGGTCGCCGGGCACGACGATGCCGTACTCCGTCTCGACCCCCATGACCCGGCGCACGCTCATGACTCGACCATACTGACCGCGTGCGCGACTACCGCGGGATGTCCCCCCTCACCACCATCGTCGCGGCGTACAAGGACGCCACCCGGCGGCCGGTGGAGTCCCTGGACCACGACGGCATCCAGTCCTCGCGGGCCTCGGTGCGGCCGACGAACCGCCTCTACGCCGCGGTCACCGGCACCGCACACCCGCAGGTGGGCATCACCTACGGCACCGCGCCGGCCCGCGACGACCACGAGATCCCGCTGCGGATCTACCGTCCCCGGGCACTCGCCGACAGCCGGACCGACGTCCCGGTCGTGCTGTGGTTCCACGGTGGCGGCTGGGTCCTCGGCAACCTCGTCGACTACGACCCGCTGTGCAGCGTCGTGGCGGCCGAGGTCGGGTGCGTCGTCGTGTCCGTCGACTACCGGATGGCCCCCGAGCACCGCGCTCCCACGGCCGCCCACGACTGCGTGGACGCCACGACCTGGGTCGCGGTCAACGGCGACGTGCTCCGTGCCGACACCAGCCGGATGGCGGTGGCCGGCGACTCCGCCGGCGGCAACCTGGCCGCCGTCGTGGCCCAGGTGCTTCGCGACCACGGCGACACCCGCCTGCGGCACCAGGCGCTGATCTACCCCGCGACCGACCTCACGATGGCCTCGCCGTCGATCACCGAGCACGCCAACGCCCCGGTCCTCACCGCGCGCTCCGTGAACGCCTTCCGCGACCACTACGTGCGTCCGGGGCACGACCTGCGCGACCCGCTCGTCTCGCCGCTGTTCGGCGACCTCGCCGGGTTGCCCCCGGCGCTGATCCAGACCGCCGAGCTCGACCCCATCCGGGACGACGGGGTCCGCTACGCCGAGGCCCTCCGGGATGCCGGGGTGCCGGTTCGGCTGACCACCTACCTCCGGGTACCGCACGGCTTCGCGTCCTTCCCCTTCGCCACACCGATCGGCCGCCAGCACCGCCTCGAGCTGGTCACCGAGCTCGCGACCGCGCTGCGCCGCCCGGACCCCCCGATAGGCTGACGGCATGCGGGAGGTCGTGGTGTTCTCCGGGTCCGCCCATCGCTCCCTCGCCGAGCGGATCTGCCGCGAGCTCGGGGTGACCCTCTCCCAGGTCCACATCAGCCGGTTCAGCAACGACTGCCTCCAGGTGCAGCTTCTCGCGAACTGCCGGCAGCGCGACGTCTACATCGTCCAGCCCCTCGTCCCCCCGACGCAGGACTCGCTCATGGAGCTCCTGCTCATGATCGACGCCGCCCGCGGCGCCTCGTCCGGCATGATCACCGCCGTCATCCCGCACTTCGCCTACGCGCGCAGTGACAAGAAGGATGCCTCGCGCATCTCCTACGGCGGTCGTCTCGTCGCCGACCTCATCGCCACCGCCGGCGCCGACCGGGTGCTCACGATGAACCTGCACGCGCCGCAGGTGCACGGGTTCTTCTCGGTACCGGTGGACCACCTCACCGCCCTCGGGGTGCTCGCGGACCACTTCCGCGACCAGGACGTCGACGGGTCGGTCGTCGTGTCGCCGGACCTCGGCAACGCCAAGGACGCGACCCAGTTCTCCCGTCTGCTGGGACTTCCCGTGGCGGCGGGGTCCAAGCGCCGCCTCTCCGACGACCGCGTGATCATCGACTCCATCGTGGGAGACGTGGGGGGCCGGCGAGCCATCATCCTCGACGACGAGATCGCCACCGGCGGCTCCATCGTCGAGCTGCTCGACCGGCTGGCCGACCAGGGGGTCACGCAGGCAGCGGTGGCCTGCACGCACGGGCTCTTCGCCGGCAAGGCCGTCGAGCGCCTCCGGGGCCACCCGATGGTCACCGAGGTCATCACGACCGACACGGTCCCAGCACCCCAAGGATGGCCCGAGCTGCGCGTGCGGTCCGTGGCCGGGCTGATCGCCGAGGCGATCACGCGGATCCACGAGGGCGAGTCGGTCTCCAGCCTCTTCGACGGTGTCGACCCCACCCACGCGCCGCCGCGGCAGCGCTCGCTGTTCGACCGCGTCGGGTCCTGACGGTGTGGCGCGCCCCGCTCAGAGGTACTGGCCGGTGTTGGCGACCGTGTTGATCGACTTGCCCGGCTCGGTGCCTTCCTTGGTCTTGATGAGCGTGCGGATGTAGACGATCCGCTCACCCTTCTTCCCGGAGATGCGGGCCCAGTCGTCGGGGTTCGTCGTGTTGGGAAGGTCCTCGTTCTCGCGGAACTCGTCGGTGCACGACTGGAGGAGGTGCTCCACCCGCAGACCTCGCTGGCCGGTGTCGAGGAAGTCCTTGATCGCCATCTTCTTGGCGCGGTCGACGATGTTCTGGATCATGGCGCCGGAGTTGAAGTCCTTGAAGTAGAGGATCTCCTTGTCGCCTCCGGCGTAGGTGACCTCGAGGAAGCGGTTCTCCTCCTCCTCGGTGTACATCCGCAGCACGACGGCGTCGATCATCGCCAGCACCGTGGCCTCCGGCGACCCGCCGTTCTGCTCCACGTCGTCGGGGTGCAGCGGAAGGGTCGCCGTCAGGTACTTCGCGAAGATGTCGCGCGCGGCCTCGGCGTCGGGGCGCTCGATCTTGATCTTCACGTCGAGCCGGCCGGGCCGCAGGATCGCGGGGTCGATCATGTCCTCGCGGTTCGAGGCGCCGATGACGATGACGTTCTCGAGCCCCTCGACGCCGTCGATCTCGGAGAGGAGCTGCGGCACGATCGTCGTCTCCACGTCGGAGGAGACGCCCGAGCCCCTGGTGCGGAACAGCGACTCCATCTCGTCGAAGAACACGACGACCGGGTAGCCCTCGTTCGACTTCTCGCGGGCCCTCTGGAAGATCAGCCGGATGTGCCGCTCGGTCTCGCCGACGTACTTGTTGAGCAGCTCGGGGCCCTTGATGTTGAGGAAGTAGGACTTCCCCGGCTCGCGGCCCTCCTTCTCGGCGACCTTGCGTGCGAGGGATGCCGCGACCGCCTTGGCGATCATCGTCTTGCCACAGCCCGGGGGGCCGTACAGGAGGACGCCCTTGGGCGGCTTGAGCTCGTGCTCTGTGTAGAGGTCGGGGTGGAGGTACGGAAGCTCGACGGCATCCCGGATGGCCTCGATCTGCCCCGTGAGCCCGCCGATGTCGGTGTAGTCGATGTCGGGGACCTCCTCGAGCACCAGGTCGGCGACCTCGGCCTTGGGGATCCGCTCGAACACGAAGCCGGAGCGCGACTCGAGCAGGAGCGCGTCACCGGCCCGGATCGTGGTGCCGTCGAGCGAGGCGGCCACCCGGCACACCCGCTCCTCGTCGGCCTGCGCCACCACCAGCACCCGGCCGTCGTCGAGGATCTCCTTGCACAGGACGACCTCGCCGGTCGTCTCGTACCCGTGCGCCGCAACGACGTTCATCGCCTCGTTCAGCATCACCTCGCGGCCCGGCACGAGGGCACCGTCCTCCACCGACGGGCTCACCGCCACGTGCATCTTCCGGCCGCTCGTGAGGATGTCCGCGGTGCCCCCGTCGAAGACCTCGAGGACGATGCCGTACGCGGCCGGCGGCTGAGCCAGCCGGTCGACCTCGGACTTGAGGGTGACGATCTGCTCGCGCGCGTCGCGCAAGGTCCGGACCAGCCGCTCGTTCTGGGCGGACAGGGTCGAGAGCTGGGCCCGGTGCGAGGCGAGGTCGCGCTCGAGCGTGCGCAGCTTCTCCGGGGGCACCTGTCCGCGGGCGCGAAGGCTCGCGATCTCCGCCTCCAGCGACTCCCGCTCGGCCTCGAGGCGCTCGCGAGTGCCAGGCTGCTCTGACCTGGACTCGTCGGTGCTCATGCTCGACGATAACCCGTGGCGGTCAGCTTGGCGCGGAGGTGTCCGTCACCGAACGGCGAAGCTTGCGCACGCGCTTCTCCGACGGGACCCGCTCGCCGACGGCCTCGGGGGTCCAGTCCTCCTCGAGCGCCTCCTCGCCGGACACGTACCCCCGACCCGGACGACGCTTGCGCAGCGGCGGGGGGACCCCGGGGGCCAGCCGCCGGGTCGTGATGAGGAAGCCGGTGTGGCCGTGCATCCGGTGCTGGGGGCGGACGGCGAGGCCCTCGAGGTGCCACCCTCGCACGAGCGACTCCCAGGCCTGCGGCTCGGTGAACGTCCCCGCGTCGCGCATCGCCTCGGCGACCTTCGAGAGCTGTGTCGCCGTGGCGACGTAGCAGATCAGCACCCCACCGGGTGCCAGAGCCTCGGCGACGACCTCCAGGCACTCCCACGGGGCCAGCATGTCGAGGACGACCCGGTCGACCGAGCCGGGGGCCACAGCCGCGGGCAGCGCCTCGACGAGGTCGCCCACCGTGACCGTCCACGCCGGGTGGTCGATGCCGAAGAAGTCGCGGGCGTTCGCCCTGGCGATGTCGGCGAAGTCCTCACGCCGCTCGAACGAGAGGACGCGGCCGGACTCGCCGACCGCCCGGAGCAGCGACATCGACAGGGCGCCGGAGCCGACGCCCGCCTCGACGACCACGGCGCCCGGGAAGACGTCGGCCATCGTGACGATCTGACCCGCGTCCTTGGGGTAGACGACCGCCGCACCACGCGGCATGGACATGACGTAGTCGGACAGCAGCGGGCGCAGGGCGAGGTACTCGACACCGGCGGTGTTCGTGACGGTGGACCCGTCCGGCATCCCGATGAGGTCGTCGTGGGAGAGGTGGCCGCGGTGGGTGTGGAACTGCTTGGCGGGGGTGAGCGTGATGGTGTGCAGGCGCCCCTTCGGGTCGGTGAGCTGCACCCGCTCTCCCGGGGCGAAGGGGCCGCGCCGCAGGGCGGCGCCGGTCGGGGTCGGCCCCGTGCCTGTCGTCATGGCGGCGAAGTCTAGTTGCGCCCGAGCACGGCCCCCGCGGCGGCGTTGAGCCGCTCGGAGGTCACCACGCCCCGCACGTCTCCCGCTCCCGTGACCACGACGAGGGGCTGACCCGTGGTGGCCAGGGCGCGCAGCAGGGGCTCCGTGGTGGAGCCGGGAGGTAGCTCCACCAGGCACTCGTCGGGGATGCGCACGACCAGGGACCCCAACGGGGTGGAGGGGTCGAGGGAGGCGAGGTCCGGTGTGTCGCCCGACGGCTGCGGGAGGACGAGCGTGGGCAGCCCCCGCTCGTCGAGGGCCACCACCTGCCGCCCGAGACCGACCAGCCCACCCACCGGGGTCGTCAGGGGCACGACCGCGACCGGGTCGAGGACGTCCTCCGGCCGGATCCGTGCCAGGAGCCGCTCGTAGGGCCCGCGTCGGATGGCGGCCGTCGCCCCGGACCACAGGATCCAGGCCATGACGCTCGCGAGGACCGCGTCGAGGACGTCGGGCGTCCCCCGGGCGAGCGGCACCGCGACGAACCACAGGACGAGCCCCACGGCGAGGAGTCGACCGCACCACCCGGCGACGACGAGGCCGAGGTCGCGACGCCCGGTGACCCGCCAGACGAGCGACTCCACGATCTGACCGCCGTCGAGCGGCAGGCCGGGAAGCAGGTTGAACACCGCGAGCAGCACGTTCAGGACGACGATCGATCGACCGAACTCGGATGCCGGCCACGGCAGGAGCGCCGCGGCCAGCGCTCCGACTCCCGCGAGGCCGAGGTTGGCAAGCGGCCCACTGATCGCCACGACCGCCGCTCGACCCGGTGTGGTGCCCGTGCCGTCGTAGGCCGTGTGGCCGCCCCAGAGGGTCGCCACGATCCGGTGCACGCGGAACCCGAGCAGCCTGGCGCTCACCGCGTGCGCGACCTCGTGGCCGAGGACGGCGACGAGGATGCCCAGCACCAGCCAGACGGCGTACGCCAGGGCGGTGCCGGTGCCCAGGTCCCGGCCCGCCCGCCAGCCGGTCCAGGCGATGAACGCGGCGAGCAGCAGCCAGGTGCGGTCGAGGTAGACCGGCACACCGGCGACCCGGCCCAGGCGCACGGCGCCGGAGGGTGGGCGAGGCTGCGCGGACATGCCACGGACCCTACGTGAGGAAGGCGGCATACTGTCCCTCCGACCATGCTGCCCACCCGAAGTGACTCCCCGTGACCACGCAGCACCGCCCCGACGCGACCGCCCAGCTGGCGGCGGCCATGGCCGAGCGCGTCCTCGTCCTCGACGGGGCGATGGGGACGATGATCCAGGCGTACGGGCTGGCCGAGGCCGACTACCGCGGCGAGCGGTTCGCCGACCACGCGAGCGACCTGCAGGGCAACAACGACCTCCTCTCGCTGACCCGGCCGGAGGTCGTCCGGGAGATCCACCGCGCGTACCTCGAGGCCGGCGCGGACCTCGTCGAGACCAACACCTTCAACGCCCAGCGCATCTCGCTCGCCGACTACGGCATGGAGGACCTGGCCTACGAGATGAACGTCGCCGCGGCCTCCCTCGCCCGGGCCGAGTGCGACGCGATGGCCGAGCGCACCCCCGGCCGCCCGCGCTGGGTGCTGGGCGCCCTCGGGCCCACGAACCGCACGGCATCCATCTCGCCCGACGTCAACGACCCCGGGGCCCGCAACGTCACCTTCGACGAGCTCGTCGAGGCCTACCTGGAGCAGGCGCAGGGTCTGGTCGACGGCGGGGTCGACGTGCTGCTCGTCGAGACGGTCTTCGACACGCTCAACGCCAAGGCGGCCATCTTCGCCCTCGAGACCCTGTTCGAGCAGCAGGGCCGCCGGTGGCCCGTGATGGTGTCGGGCACGATCACCGACGCGTCCGGGCGCACCCTCTCGGGTCAGGTGACGGAGGCGTTCTGGCACTCGGTGCGGCACGCACGCCCCCTGGCCATCGGCCTGAACTGCGCCCTGGGAGCCGGCGAGCTGCGGCCCTACGTCGCCGAGCTGTCCCGGATCTCCGACTGCTTCGTGTCAGCGCACCCGAACGCCGGTCTGCCGAACGCCTTCGGCGAGTACGACGAGACCCCGGAGGCGATGGCGCGGGTCGTCGGCGAGTTCGCGACAGCGGGCCTCGTCAACATCGTCGGTGGCTGCTGCGGAACGACACCGGCGCACATCGCGGCCATCGCCGATGCCGCGGGGCACGGAGCGGCTCGCCGGCCTCCGGTGATCGCCCCGGCCCTGCGCCTGTCCGGACTCGAGCCGCTCGTCGTCGACGCCGACAGCCTCTTCGTCAACGTCGGTGAGCGCACCAACATCACCGGATCGGCGCGCTTCCGCCGGCTCATCACCGAGGAGGACTACCCGACCGCGCTGGGGGTGGCGCGCCAGCAGGTTGAGGCGGGGGCGCAGGTCATCGACGTCAACATGGACGAGGGCATGATCGACGGGGTGGCCGCGATGGACCGCTTCCTCAAGCTCGTCGCCTCCGAGCCGGACATCTGCCGGGTGCCGCTCATGATCGACTCGAGCAAGTGGGAGGTCATCGAGGCCGGTCTCAAGGTCACCCAGGGCAAGCCGATCATCAACTCGATCTCGATGAAGGAGGGTGAGGGCCCGTTCCTCGACCACGCACGGCTGGCGCGCAAGTACGGCGCGGCCGTCGTCGTCATGGCGTTCGACGAGCAGGGGCAGGCCGACAGCCTGGAGCGGCGTCGGGAGATCTGCGGGCGGGCCTACCGGCTCCTCGTCGAACAGGTGGGCTTCCCCGCCGAGGACGTCATCATCGACCCGAACATCTTCGCCGTCGCGACCGGCATCGAGGAGCACGCCGCCTACGGCACGGACTTCATCGAGGCGACCCGGTGGATCAAGGCCAACCTGCCGGGCGCGCTGGTGTCCGGGGGCGTCTCCAACGTGTCGTTCAGCTTCCGCGGCAACAACGCGGTCCGCGAGGCCATCCACGCCGTCTTCCTCTTCCACGCCATCAAGGCGGGGATGGACATGGGCATCGTCAACGCCGGTGCCCTGCAGCCCTACGACACCGTCGACGTGAGACTGCGCGACGCCATCGAGGACGTCGTGCTCAACCGGCGGCCCGACGCCACCGAGCGGCTGCTCACGATCGCCGAGGAGTACCGGACCTCCGGTCAGGAGGTCGACCCCGCGGCAGCGGAGTGGCGTTCCCTGCCCGTCCGCGAGCGGATCACCCACTCGCTCGTCAAGGGCATCGACGAGCACGTGGTCCAGGACACGGAGGAGCTGCGGGTCGAGATCGCCGAGGCCGGCGGGCGGCCGCTCGAGGTCATCGAGGGACCCCTCATGGACGGCATGAACGTCGTGGGCGACCTCTTCGGCGACGGGAAGATGTTCCTGCCCCAGGTCGTGAAGTCGGCGCGGGTCATGAAGAAGGCCGTTGCCCACCTCATCCCGTACATCGAGGCCGAGAAGGACGAGGCCGCGAGGATGCGGAGCAAGGGGCTGGTCGTCACGGCGACGGTGAAGGGCGACGTGCACGACATCGGCAAGAACATCGTGGGCGTGGTGCTGCAGTGCAACAACTACGACGTCGTCGACCTCGGCGTCATGGTGCCGACCCAGAAGATCCTCGACACCGCCAAGGAGGTCGGCGCCGACATCATCGGCCTCTCCGGGCTCATCACGCCAAGCCTCGACGAGATGGTGCGGGTGGCAGCCGAGATGGAGCGCCAGGAGTTCACCATCCCGCTGCTGCTCGGCGGGGCCACCACCTCGCGGGCGCACACCGCGGTCAAGGTGGACCGGCAGTACAGCGGCCCCGTGGTCTGGGTCAAGGACGCGTCACGCTCGGTTCCGGTCGTCAGCCAGCTGCTGTCCGACGGTCAGCGGGGGCCGTTCCTCGAGGGGGTCGGCAAGGACTACGACGCCATCCGGGCTCGGCACGCGGCCAAGACCGGCGAGCGGCCGCTGGCCAGCTACGAGCAGGCGTGCGCCAACCGGCTCCGGCTGGACTGGACGGCCTACCGGCCGATGCGCCCCCACCTGCTGGCGCAGCAGAGCCGGGACCGCTGGTCCGGCCCACCGGACCAGCACTGGCACCGCGCCGCCAGCCAGTTCACCCGCGTCTGGGAGGACTTCCCCCTCGGCGAGCTGCGCCGCTACATCGACTGGACCCCGTTCTTCCTCGCCTGGGAGATCAAGGGCCGCTACCCAGACGTCCTGAACAACCCGGCGACGGCGGAGCAGGCTCGCACCCTGCTGGCCGACGCCAACGCCATGCTCGACCGGATCGAGGAGGAGCGCTGGCTCACCGCCCGGGGTGTGGTGGGCATCTTCCCCGCCAACGGCATCGGCGACGACATCGAGGTCTATGCGGACGAGGGCCGCACGACGGTGCTGACGACGGTGCACGGGCTGCGCCAACAGGGTCAGCACCGTGACGGGGTGGCGAACAAGTGCCTCTCGGACTTCGTCGCACCCAAGGAGACCGGGGTTCCCGACCACCTCGGCGCCTTCGCCGTCACCGCTGGGCTCGGCATCGAGGAGCGGCTCCGGGCGTTCAAGGCGGACCACGACGACTACTCGGCGATCCTCCTCGAGTCCCTCGCCGACCGCCTGGCCGAGGCGTTCGCCGAGCGGCTCCACGAGAAGGTCCGTCGGGACCTCTGGGGCTACGCCCCGGACGAGCGGCTCGACATGGACTCGCTGATCCACGAGAGGTACGCCGGCATCCGCCCGGCACCCGGCTATCCGGCCTGCCCCGAGCACACCGAGAAGGAGACGCTCATGGCGCTGCTCGGCGGTGAGGAGCGCACCGGCATCCGGCTCACCGAGTCGATGGCGATGTGGCCCGGCGCCTCCGTCTCCGGCTGGTACTTCGCCCACCCGCAGAGCCAGTACTTCGTGGTGGGCCGCCTCGGGCGCGACCAGGTGGAGTCGTATGCCGCCCGCAAGGGCTGGGACCTGCGCACCGCCGAGCGCTGGCTGGGCCCCAGCCTGGCGTACCAGCCCGACGACTGAGGCTCCCCGACTTCGTCTGTCACCGTGCCGCCGACACGCCGCCGGAGCGGCCCGTCGGCGACCGTGTGACAGACGAAGTCGGGGGGTCCTCGTGGGCAGGCACGAGCGCGAACGCTCCCTCCTCCTCCTGGGCGTTGTGCAGGCGGAGCACGGCATACAGGCCGTAGAGGAGCCGGCGGAGCTCGACGACGTCCTCGGCCTCCGTCGTGTCGGCGTCGAGGTCGGAGAGCAGGCGCGCCAGGCGTGCGACCTGGTGCTCGATCTCTGCGTGCGTGCGGCTGAGGGACGCGGTCGCATCGTGCCCACCGAGCGCCCGCGAGACGAGGGGCACGAGCAGCCGCTCCTCCTCGCGCTCGTGCGGCACGACCGTCGTCTGCAGCTCGCGCAGCAGCTGTCCGGCGTCGGCCAGGTCGGGGAACTCGGTCGACAGGGCGTCCGCCACTGCGCGGATCCGCTCGACCGCCGGAAGGGCAGCGTCGTGAGCAGCCCTGAGCCGTCGGGCGACGGCGACGTCCTCCGGGTGCATGGACACCGTGTGGACCTTCCCGGGGACCACGGCCCGCAGCGCGATGCCGATGGCGAGCACGTCGATGCCCTCCTGAAGCACCGCACCGACAGCCGGCGGGAGAAGGCCGGCCGCCGCGGCCACCATGGCCACGACAGACAGTCCCATCCCCACGAGCACTGCCTGCAGGGCGATCCGCTTGGACCTGCGGGCGATGAGGATGGCGTCGGCCAGGGCGTCGACGCGGTCGACGGTCAGCACCACGTCGGCCGCCTCGGAGGAGGCGGTGGCCCCACGAGCCGCGAGGGCGACCCCGACGCCGGCTGCGGCCAGGGCAGGGGCGTCGTTCACCCCGTCTCCCACCATGATCGTCGGCGCCTCCGCGGACTCCTCACGGATCGCGGCCACCTTGTCGGCGGGGTCGCAGTCGGCGAGCACCGCGTCGACACCGACGATCCGTCCGACGGTGGCCGCGACGTCGGCGCGGTCGCCTGTCGCCAACACCACTCGGCGAACGCCCGCCTCGCGCAGGGCGCGAACCATGCGGGGGGCATCGGGGCGGATCGGGTCCTCCAGGAGCATGGCGCCGGCCGGCCGGCCGTCGACCGACGCGAAGACGGTCATGGAGCCGTCGAGGTCGGCCCGGCGCCGCACCTGGCGGGCCCAGGACGGCATCCCACCATCGAGCACCCACGAGGCCTTGCCGAGCCGCACACGGCGCTCCCCGACTGTGCCCGAGACCCCGTAGCCGTGCTCCTCCAGCACGTCGGAAGGGACGCTGAGCGGGAGCTCGCGCCGACGGGCTGCCGTGACGATCGCATCGGCCAGCACGTGCGCCGACAGCTGGTCCAGGGAGGCGGCGAGCGCGAGGACGTCGTCGGGATCGACATCGTTCCCGGCGGTGACCACGCTGGTCACCGTGGGGCGGCCCTGCGTGAGGGTGCCGGTCTTGTCGAACAGGACGACACGGCCCGCGGCCAGTCGCTCGAGTGCCGACCCGCCCTTGACGACGACGCCGCGCCGGGCCGCCCGGGAGAGCCCGGACATGATGGCGATCGGCGCCGCGAGCAGCAGGGGGCAGGGCGTCGCGACGACGAGCACCGCCACCGCGCGGACCGGGTCACCGGCCAGCGCCCACGCCACCCCGGCCACGATCAGCGTGAGCGGCACGAAGAGCAGGGCGAAGCGGTCGGCGGTCCGGACGAACGGGGCCGAGGACGCCTGGGCCTGCTCCACGAGCCGGACCACCCCGGCATACGTCGACTCCTCGGCCGCCGAGGTGGCGAGGAGCTCGAGCGGCGCCCCGGCGACCACGACACCGCTGCGCACCTCGTCACCGGCGGCACGCTCGACGGGCAGCGGTTCCCCGGTCAGCGCCGACTCGTCGAAGACCCCCGGCGTCACCAGCCGCCCGTCGACGGGGACGACCTCACCGGTTCCCACGACGAGCAGGTCGCCCCGCACGACCGCGTCGACCGGGACCTCCTCCACACCGTGGTGGCCACCGACATCCACCCGTCGCCGCGCCGTGCGTGGCGCGCGGGCGACCAGGAGGCTGAGCTCGCGCCTCGCCCGGGCCGCCGCCCGTGCCTCCAGGACCTGGCCGGAGGCCAGCATGACGGTGATCATGGCGCCCGCGAACGGCTCGCCCACGGCGAGGGCGCCGGCCAGGGCGAGGACGGCGATGACGTCCACCGTGGGCTGCCGTCGCCGGAGGGCGGCGACCGTGGACACGAGGGACGCGACGAGGCCGAGGAGCGTCCCCACCACCCAGACCGCCGCTGCCGGCTCGGGGGCGCCGGCCAGCCACGCCAGTCCACCCGTAGCCAGCAGACCGAGCGAGGCGAGGAACAGCGCTGGGGCGGTGCGCTCGCGGAGCCACCTCACGCCCTCCATCGTCGCACCGCGTCGGATGCCGTGGCGCCGGCCGGAGACGAGCGTCACCGCCCGCCTTCTTCCCCCTCGAGCTCCCCGACTTCGTCTGTCAGGCGGTCGTCGACACGCCGCTCCGGCGGCGTTTCGTCGGCGTGTCGGTGACACGGTGACAGACGAGGTCGGGGAGGCGGGGTGGCGTGTGCCGCGGTGTCGGCGGACCGGCATACCGTGTGGCCATGACGCCAGCCCTCTCGCCGAGCCGAGCCGCGGACTTCAAGCAGTGTCCGCTGCTGTTCCGGTTCCGGACGATCGACCGGCTCGAGGGCCCGCCCTCCCCCGCCGCGGCCCGCGGCACCCTCGTGCACGCGGTCCTCGAGCACCTCTTCGACCTGCCCGCCACCGAGCGCACGCCGGGCGCCGCCACCGCCCTGCTCGAGCCACGCTGGCGCGCCCTCGTCGAGGAGCGGCCGGAGCTCTCGGCGATGATCGAGGACTCGGACGAGCTCACCGAGGAGAGCTGGTTCGCCGGCGCCAGGACCCTGGTCGAGCAGTGGTTCGACCTCGAGGACCCGACGCGTCTCGAACCCGCCGCCCGAGAGCTGTACGTCGAGACCGAGGTCGAGGGACTGACCCTGCGCGGGTACGTCGACCGGCTCGACGTGGCCCCCGACGGCGCGATGCGGGTCGTCGACTACAAGACCGGCCGCTCACCCGGCGAGGCGTTCGAGGCCAAGGCGCTGTTCCAGATGAAGTTCTACGCCCTGGTCCTGTGGCGCATCCACGGTGTGGTCCCTCGCCAGCTGCAGCTCGTGTACCTCGGCAACGGCGAGGTCGTCCGCTACGCCCCCGACGAGGGCGACCTCCTTGCGGTCGAGCGCAACGTGCGCGCGATCTGGGATGCCGTGGTCCGCGCCGCCCGCACCGGGGACTGGCGGCCCCGCACCTCGAGGCTGTGCGACTGGTGTGACTTCCGCGACCTGTGTCCCGCATGGGGTGGTACCCCTCCCCCGCTGCCCGAGGGGGCCGACGCGATCGCCCTCGACCCCGCCCACTCAGGTGCCGCGGTTCCCGCCGACGACTGAGGACGGCCGGGCGGCGCGTGCCTCCCGTGCCAGCTCACCCAACCGGCGCGGCGTGAGGCCGACCAGCGAGTCGAGGTGCACCGCGCCGGGCATCGCCGGCACGGTGACGACGTGGGGCACCGCGATGGTCGGGACGCCGGCCGAGACGGCCGAGCGGACCCCTGTCGGGCTGTCCTCGATGGCGACGCAGTCCTCGGGCGCCGCACCGAGCAGCCGTGCGCCGGTCCGGTACGGCTCGGGGTGCGGCTTGCCGTGGTCCACCTCGTCACCGGTGACGACGGCAGCGAAGGCACCGGCTGGTAGGGCATCGACGACCGCGTCGGCCAGCGACCGCCACGACATCGTCACCAGGGCGCTCGGCACCCCGTCGGCGCGCAGGGCGTCGAGCAGCTCGCGCGCGCCCGGCCGCCACGGCACGTGCTCCCGCACGCGCGTGACGACCCGCACGAGCAGCTCGTCGACGATGCGAACCGGCTCCCAGGTGATGGGCGAGTGGGCGCGGATGAACTCGGCCGAGACGAGCAGGTCGTTGCCGACGAGCTGGTGGGCGAACTCGTCGCTCCAGGTCCCGCCGTGCTCCTCGACGATGTCGTGCTCCGCGGCGATCCAGTACGGCTCGGTGTCGACGAGGGTGCCGTCCATGTCCCACAGGACGGCGGCAGGCAGGCTCATGGGTCGGAAGTCTACGGAGCCGTAGGGTGGTGCTCTGACGACAGGAGGACGCGGTGATCGAGCTTGAGGACCTGCCCGAGCTGAAGGACGCGGTCATGATCGCGGCCTTCGAGGGCTGGAACGACGCCGGGGAGGCCGCGAGCGCCGTCATCGAGCACCTCGCGAACGTGTGGGACGCCGAGGTCGTCGCCGCGCTCGACCCCGAGGACTACTACGACTTCCAGGTCAACCGGCCCCGGGTGCTCCTGGAGAACGGACGGCGGCGGATCAGCTGGCGCACGACCCGGATCCTCGTCGCCACCGAGACCTCCCTCGGGCGCGACGTCGTGCTCGTCCAGGGGGTGGAGCCGTCGTTCCGGTGGCGCGCCTTCGCCATCGAGCTCATGGAGCTGGCCCAGGCCGCCGACGTCTCGATGGTGATCACGCTGGGGGCGCTGATGGCCGACGTTGCGCACTCGCGCCCCATCCCCGTGTCGGCGACCTCCGACAGCGAGGACACCCGCCACCGGCACGACCTGGAGATGAGCTCGTACGAGGGCCCCACCGGCATCGTCGGCGTCCTGGCGGATGCCGCCACGCAGGTCGGCGTGCCGTCGGTCTCGTGCTGGGCGGCGGTGCCGCACTATGCCGGCCACAGCCCCTCTCCCAAGGCGACGTTGGCGCTGGTCCGGCGACTCGAGGACCTGCTGGACGCCCCGATCGAGCACGGAGAGCTCGACGAGGACGGGCGGGCGTGGGAACGCGGTATCGACGAGCTCGCCGCCTCCGACACCGAGGTCGCCGAGTACGTCGAGTCGCTCGAGGAGGCGCAGGACACCGCGGAGCTGCCCGAGGCGAGCGGGGACGCGATCGCCAAGGAGTTCGAGCGCTACCTGCGTCGACGGGGCACCGACGAGCCGTAGCCGGTCCCTCCGGGCCCCCGGGCCCCGGGCCAACGGCCCCCCGGGCCCCCGGCTCGAGCGTCCGCAGCACCCCGCTGCTACACCTTCGTGCCGGCCCGGATGCGGCGCAGGGCCAGGACGGCGGTGTCGTCGTCGTAGGTGTCGTCCCGAACCGCCCGCACGACCCGCTCCAGCCCCGCCCGGAGCGGGTCGCCGACGAGTGCCGGCAGGGCGGCCTCGAGGCGGGCCAGGCCGTCGTGGATGTCCTCGTCGCGGCGCTCGACGAGACCGTCGGTGTAGGCGAGGAGCGTGTCGCCGGGACCGAACGGCACGAGGAGCTCCTCCCTGCCGCCCGGCGCGACACCGAGAGGGGGACCGTCTGCGTACGGGAGTGGTTCGACCAGCCCGTCCTCACGCAGGACCATGAGTGGTGGGTGACCGGCGTTCGTGAGGGTGAGCGTGCCGTTGACCGGGTCGCCGACCGCGTAGACGAGCGTCACGAGCTGGTCCACGCCGTAGCGCACGAGCATCCGGTCCGCCTTGCCGACGACGAGCGCCGGCTTCGGGTCGACCGAGGCGAAGGCCCGCAGCGCTGCTCGCATCTGCGCCATGGCCGCCGCCGCGGCGACCCCGCGCCCCATGACGTCTCCGATGAAGAAGACGTAGCGGCCGTCGTCGAGCGCGAAGGCGTCGTAGAAGTCACCGCCCACCTCCGCCCGGCCGGACGGGTGGTAGGCCCACGCGACCTCCCAGTCCTCCGTCCCCACGAGGCGCTCGGGCAGGACGGCCCGCTGGAGCTGTTCGGCAGCGGCAAGGGTCTGGCTGTACAGCTCCGAGTTGTCGATCGCCGTCGCGGCGCGGCGGGCGAGGTGCTCGGCGAAGCGCACGTCGTCCTCGTCGTAGAGGCGGTGCTCGTCGGTGGACACCCAGGTGATCGCGCCGATCACCCGACCGCGGACGAGGAGCGGCACAGCCAGCGCGCTGCGGAGCTCGAGCTCGCGCGCGACGCGCAGGTGCTCCTCGTCCCGGGCCCCGGCCACGAGCATCTCGTCGGTGATCACGGGGATGAGGTCCGGCTTCCCGGTGCGGACCACGCGCCAGGCACCGGATTCGATGGACGGGTCGGGCGGCCAGCGCTCCTGGAGGCGTTCGGCAAGCCTCACCTTCTCGGGGTCGACGTGGGCGACCGCCAGGCGGTGCATCCGGCCGTCGCGCACCACGTCGATGGCGCACCAGTCGGCGAAGTCGGGGACGGCCAGCCGGGCCACCTTCTGGATCGTCACGTCGAGGTCGAGGCTGCTGGCCAGCTCGATGGACGCCTCGGCGAGGAACGTGAGCCGGGCGGTCTGCTCGGCCGCGACCGCCGACGCCTCGATGCGCCGGAACGCCTGGGCACACGTGTCGGCCATGATCTCGAGGAACTCCAGCTCGGCCTCCGGGGGCCCCTCGGTGCCCGGCAGGGACAACGCGATCGCGCCGATGGCCCGCCCGGTGACCCGCAACGGCACGACGACGAGGGCACGCTCCCCCCGGCCGGCCTGGCCGAGCTCGGGGTACCGCTGCTCGATGGCCGAGGCGCCCACGAGCACCAGGCGCCGCCCGGTCCGGATCACCTCGCTCACCGGCAGGTGGCTGTCCAGGGCGAACCTCTCCCACCGCATCGCCTCAGCGTTCCCCAGTCCGCGCAGCCCGACGACGCGGACCTCCGTGCCCTCACGCAGCGCCAGGGCGGCGATGCTCGCGCCCACGGCATCCGCGATGTGGTACGTCACGATCTTGGTCACGGTGTCGACCGTGTCGGCCATCGCGAGCTCGCTGGTGACCCGAGCCAGGTGGGTCAGGCCCTCGATCCCCTTCGGCGCGCGCTCGTGCCCACCCGGTCCCTGCACGCCGCCTGTCACGCGGACATCCTGTCAGGTGCGTGCCGTCGCCGTCCCGCCCAGCGCGCTCGACGGTCCAGCCGCCCAGAGCCCGTGCTCAGAGCCGCACCCCGAGCAGCGCGTCCAGCGTGCGGGAGAGGATGCCGGGCGCGGCGGCGTCGTCCCACGTCCCGGCCAGCGTGCGGTCGGCCCATCCGTCGACGGCGGCCAGGGCCGCGGGGGTGTCCAGGTCGTTCGCGAGTGCCCCACGAACCGCGGCCTGCGTCGCCTCCACCGGCTCCCCGTGGTTCACCGAGAGCGCCTCCCGCCAGCACTCCAAGCGCGTCTGGGCGGCGGTGAGCAGCGACGGCGTGTACTCCCAGTCCCGGCGGTAGTGGTGGGCGAGCAGGAGCAGCCGGATCGCCATGGGGTCCACCCCCTCGGCCCGCAGCGCGGAGACGAGGACCAGGTTCCCCTTGGACTTGCTCATCTTCTCGCCCTGGTACCCCACCATGGCCTGGTGCACGTAGTGCCGCGCGAACACATCGCCCCCCGTGAGGGCGACCGCCTGGACCGCGCTCATCTCGTGGTGGGGGAAGACCAGGTCGCTACCCCCACCCTTGATGTCGAAGGGGTGCCCGAGGTGGTGCAGGGAGATCGCGGTGCACTCGATGTGCCACCCGGGGCGCCCCGCGCCGAGAACATCGTCGTCCCACGCCGGCTCGCCGTCGCGGGCGGCTCGCCACAGCAGCGGGTCGAGGGGGTCTCGCTTGCCGGCTCGCTCCGGGTCGCCGCCGCGGTCGGCGAAGACCGCCAGCATCTGCTCGCGGGTCCAGTTCGACACCTCCCCGAACGACGGCGTGCGGGCGAGGTCGAGGTAGATGTCGTGGCCGGTGCCCTCCGCCGACGGCACGGCGACCCGGTACGCCGTTCCGTCGGTGACGAGCGCCCGCACCGCCTCGATGATCTCCGGCATCGACTCGACGACGCCGATGAGGGCATCGGGGGGGATCACGGCGAGCGCCGTCATGTCCTCGCGGAACAGGTCGATCTGCGAGGTCGCGAGGTCCCGCCAGTCCAGACCGTCACGTGCCGCCCGCTGCAGGAGCGGGTCGTCGACATCCGTGACGTTCTGGACGTAGTCGACCTGGTGCCCGGCATCCCGCAGGACGCGATCGATGACGTCGAACGTCACGTAGGTCGCCGCGTGGCCCAGGTGCGTCGCGTCGTACGGGGTGATTCCGCAGACGTAGAGCCTGGCCACCGGCCCCGCGTCGAGCGGACGCACGGACCGGCTGCCGCTGTCGAACAGGCGCAGCGGCTCACCGTGGCCGGGCACGGCGGGGACGAACGGTGCGGGCCACGACTTCACCGGGCAAGCGTACGGTGCGGCCGCTCCGACCCTTCACCTGCTACAGCGCGGGCCAGGGAATGGCCGGCCACCCCGGACCGGGCAGCGGATGCCGCCGGCTGCGCAGCAGGGATGCCGTGCGCTCCGACAGGGCCCGGACCTCGCTCCGCGTGATGAGCGTCTCGAGCTCGTCGGCCAGGCCGTTCTGCAGCGCCGCGAGGAGGGTCTCCAGCCGCTGGAGGTCGGGCTCCGGGACCTCCTCACCGGCCCATCCCCACAGCACGGTCCGGAGCTTCGGCTCGACCCCGAGGCTGACACCGTGGTCGCAGCCCCGGACGATGTCGCCGTCGCGCAGCAGGTGGCCGCCCTTGCGGTCGGAGTTGTTGAGGACCGCATCGAGGACGGCCACGGTCCGCAGCGCCGCCTCCGGGCTGTGCGACACGACGACCGGCCTCCCGCCGGGGGTCTCGCCCTCGACGACGACGACCCAGCCGTGGGGCACGGCATCCGCCGGCGTGACGTCGACGAGTGGCTCACGTGTGCCGGAGACCGGGCCGACCCAGAGCTGGACCGAGCCGCGGCCGAGGGGACCGTCGCGCAGCACCGTGGGCGGCACGACGTCGAAGCCACCCGCGGCGCTCACGAGGTAGGCCGCGCGCTCGCGGGCCACGAGGGTGCCGTCCGGGTAGTCCCACAACGGGCGCTCGCTGGCCTCCGGCTTGTGGATCACGAGAAGCGGGTCGTCGCCACCGCCCACCGAGCACAGCAGGGCACCGTTCGAGGAGTCGACGATCCGGCCGACCGGGGTCAGCTCCCCGCTCGTCAGCAGTGCGACGACCTCAGCGTCGGTATCCGTTGGCACGGGGGCAGATGTGGCCGGTCGGGTCCAGCGGCTGGCCGCAGAACGGGCAGGAGGGCCGGCCCGCCGCGACCACGGCGGCGCACCGGCGAGCGAAGGCGCGGGCGGACGGCGGGCTGAGGACGATCCGCAGGGTCTGCACCGTGGACTCCTCCGCCTCGTCCGGATCCTGGTCGTGGCACTCGATGACCACGACCCGGCGGTTCGGGTCCCAGGCGAGGGCCAGGGTGTCGACGCGGAACTCGTCCTCGATCGGCGGGGTGAGCGGCGCGGTGTCGCCCTCACCGAGGGGCTCCACGGCGGTGCCCTCGGCGTGGCTGTCGAGGAGGTCGTTGACACGGTCGGCGAGCACGCTCACCTGGACCTTCTCGAGCGAGACGGACACGAGCCGCCCGTCGCCGCTCGCCTGCAGGAAGAACGTGCGGCCGCCGGGTGGCCCGACCGTCCCGGCGACGAAGCGCTCGGGCGGGTCGAACACGGTTGGTGCCATGTCCCCCACCCTAGATCGAGAACCCGACGGGCAGCTCCAGCCGGTGGCGAGCCATGAGCTCGCCGTCGCCCAGCACCTCGCGGGTCGGTCCGTCGGCCACCACCGTCCCCTCGGACAGCACGACCGAGCGTTCGCACAGCTCCAGTGCATACGGGAGGTCGTGGGTGACCATGAGCACCGTGACGTCGAGCGAGCGGAGGATGTCGGCGAGCTCTCGGCGGGAGGCCGGGTCGAGGTTCGACGACGGCTCGTCGAGCACGAGGACCTCGGGGTGCATCGCCAGCACCGTCGCGATGGCCACCCGCCGACGCTGCCCGAACGAGAGGTGGTGCGGGGCGCGCGCGGCCAGGTCCTCGACACCCACCGCGGTGAGCGCCGCGACGACCCTGGCCTCGAGCTCGGCTCCGCGCACCCCGAGGTTCGCCGGGCCGAAGGCCACGTCGTCGCGCACCGTCGGCATGAAGAGCTGGTCGTCCGGGTCCTGGAAGACGATCCCCACGCGGCGACGGACCTCGAGCAGGGTGTCGCCGGTGACCGGCAGCCCCGAGACCGTCACGGTTCCCCGGCCCGGGGTCAGGATGCCGTTGAGGTGGAGCACGAGGGTCGTCTTGCCGGCCCCGTTGGGTCCGAGCAGGGCCACCCGCTCCCCGGCATGGACGTGGAGGTCCACCCCGAAGAGCGCCTGGTGGCCCCCGGGGTAGGCGTAGGCGACGCCGCGCAGGTCCAGGACCGGGAGGCTCACCCGAGCCGCACCCAGACCGATGCCGTGACGGCCACGACGGCGGGGACCAGGGCCGTCGCCCACTCCACCGGCGCGGCCGAGACCACCGATGTCGTCGGCAGCCGCCCCGAGAACCCCCGGCTCAGCATCGCCAGGTGCACCCGCTCGCCCCGTTCGTAGCTGCGGACGAAGAGGGCGCCCGAGCTGGCCGCGAGAACCGGCCAGGCGCGCGGGCCACGCCCGCGGAAGGCACGGGACTCGCGTGCGACCCGCATCCGGGAGAGCTCGTCGGTGACGACGCCGAGGTAGCGGACCATGAACGACAGGACGAGGACGACCAGGGCGGGTGTGCGCAGGCGCTGCAGCCCGGACACGAGGTCGGGAGGATGCGTCGTCACGGCGAAGGCGACGGCGCCGAAGACCCCACTGAGCCCCTTCGCCAGGACTGCCCAGGCGGCGGTGAGTCCGGCGGCGCTGACCGTGAGCGGTCCCAGCGCCCGCTCCTCCCCGGTGGCGACGAACGGCAGGACGAGGGCGAACACGACCACGGGGATCGCCACCAGCACCCTCGGCGCCAGATGGCGGGGAGCCACGCCCGTCGACAGCATCACGGCGCCCGACAGCGCAAGCAGAAGACCGAGCACCGCCGGCGCCGACTCGGGCACCGAGACGACCGCGAGCACGAACGCGAGCAGGGCGACGAGCTTCACGTGCGCGGGGAGGCGGTGCGCCACGGAGTCACCGTCGACGTGGAGGTGGGCGGAGTGTCCGGAGCCCACGTCACCCCTCCTCGTCGCGGGCCGGTCGGCGCAACCAGGCCAGCAGGCCCGCCATCACGAGAGCCACGACGGCGACCCCCAGCAGTCCGGCGAGTCCCCCGGAGAGCCGGCCCGTGCCGAGCGGCGCCGAGTAGTCCGCCAGTGGCGAGCCCGAGGTGGCGGACTGGCGAGCGGTGTCGGCGAACCCCAGGCTCTGCGCGACGTGCTCCAGGCCGTCCGGCGAGGTCGATGCCCAGCCCGAGAGCACAGCGGCCACGACGACCGAGATCACGGCGCCCACCAGGAGCACCGTGCGTGTCGAGGGTCGCCTGGTCACGTCCGCGCACCGGGGCGGACATCGAGCCGCAGCTCGGGCAGCACGGGGCGGGCGCCGTGCACCAGGTCGGGCCGGGTCGCGATGAGGCTCGAGACGACGAGGAAGGTGATGGCAGCCTCACCGACGCCGATGAGGAGGTGCCACGTGCCCATGGCTGCCACGAGGGCGTCCAGCGGGATGGGCGCTGCTCCCCCGACCGCGTAGAGCGCCACGAAGGCCAGCGCCGCCGCCACGACCGAGGCGCACGCTCCGACCGCCGCGGCCACCGGGACCGATGCCGGTCGGGCCGGCAGTACCGCGCGCACCGACGCGAAGACGGCGTACCCCACCCATGGGCCGACCACGGCCAGGAGCAGCACGTTGGTCCCGAGCGCGCTCACCCCGCCGTCCGCGAAGAGGAGCGCCTGCACGGTGACCACCACGGTGAGGCACACGGTCGCGGTCCGGGGTCCCACGAGCACGGCGGCCAGGGCTCCCCCGAGGAGGTGTCCCGAGGTCCCGGCGCCGACGGGGAACGTCACCATCTGGGCCGCGAAGACGAAGACGGCCACCAGTCCCGCGAGTGGTGCAACCCGGTCGTCGAGCTCTCGACGGGCACCCCGCAGGCAGACGGCGACGGCACCGGCCGCCAGGGCGGCGGCGGCGATGGACGTCGGGGCGTCCAGGAAGCCGTCGGGCACGTGCACGCGCTGCTCCTGTCGAGAGGGACCTTGTTGCACATTATTGGCAACAAGGTCGCCCCGGACAATCAGCCGGCCCCGCCACCCACCTCCGAGTCACCAGCGGGAGCGTGCTTCGGGCGGGCGATGAGCGGCGCCAGGTCGCCCTCGACCGTGTTGCTGGCGAGCAGCACCATCCGGCTCTCGGTGAGCTGAACCGCGGTGAGCGAGCCGGGGTCCACCCGCACGCGCTGCAGGCCCGCGAGGCCCGCGCCGACGGCCTCCGCCACCACGGCCTTGATCGGGTCACCATGGCTCACCGCGACCCAGACGGCATCCGCACCGTGCTCGGCCTCCACCTCGGCGTCGAGCGCACGGACAGCACCGATGACCCGCTCGGCCATCTGGGTGAGTGACTCCGAGGCGTAGTGGTCGTGGACGGGGAAGGTGGCGGCGCCGGGGTCGTCCTGGACGAGACGCCAGAGGTCCTCGGCGGCGGCCTCCCGCAGCGAGCGGCCGGTCCACCCGCCGTAGTGGCACTCGCCGAGGCGGTGGTCCTCCAGCACGGTGTGCCCCGCGAGCGCGACGGCGGCGGTCTCCAGGCACCGCTGGAGCGGGCTCGAGACGGCCCGGGCGATGGGGAGCGGCGCGAGGCGCCGGGCGACGCGGGCCGCCTGCTCCCGACCGGTGTCCGTGAGCCCGACGCCCTCGGTCCAGCCGGCGAGCACGCCGTCGGCGTTCGCGGTCGAGTGACCGTGGCGGAGCAGCAGGACGATGGCCACGACAGAACACTGTATGCCGCGGCACCGGCCGTCCTCGTCCATCGTCGGCGTGCGGTGAGCCCGACGACGGCGGCGCTCTGCCACGATGGGCGGCGTGATCGTGGACCGGGCCGTGTACGTCGACGGGCAGCGCCGGGGCTGTGGTGACCTCAGCGACGAGCTCGCCGCCCTGCGCGCCGTGGGCTCTCCGGACGGCTTCCTGTGGATCGGGCTCAAGGACCCCACGCACGCCGAGTTCGACGAGGTCAACGACGAGCTCCAGCTGCACGCCCTCGCGGTCGAGGACGCGGTCAAGGGTCGTCAGCGGTCCAAGGTCGAGATGTACGACACGAGCGTGTTCGTCGTGCTGAAGCCGCTGCGCTACATCGAGAGCTCGTCCGACATCGAGACGGGCGAGCTGATGATCTTCATCGGCGACCACTTCATCGTCACGGTCCGGCGCGGTGACGCGAGCCCGCTCGCCGGACTGCGCCACGAGCTCGAGGCCGACCCCGACCGACTGCGGCTCGGCCCCATGGGGGTGCTCCACAGCATCGTCGACAGCGTCGTCGACACCTATACCGCCATCGACGAGGAGATCGCCGACGACCTCGAGACCATCGAGACCCAGGTGTTCTCCGGGTCGGCGATGGACTCCGCCGCGATCTACCGGCTCAAGCGCGAGGTGCTCGAGTTCCGGCGGGCCGCCGTGCCGCTGTCGGCCCCGCTGCAGATGCTGCACCACGCCGACCACAGCCCCATCGACGAGCAGGAGGTCCGGCTGCTCCTGCGTGACGTCAGCGACCACCTCCAGGCCGTCATCGACCACGTCGAGTCGTACGACCGCCTGCTCACCGACGTCCTCAGCGCGCACCTGGCGCAGATCTCCGTGCAGCAGAACTCCGACATGCGCCGCATCTCGGCCTGGGTGGCCATTGCCGCGGTCCCCACGATGGTCGCGGGTGTCTACGGCATGAACTTCGACACCATGCCCGAGCTGCGCTGGCAGTACGGCTACTTCGCCGTGCTCGGGCTCATGGCGGTGGTGTGCCTCAGCATCTACCGCGCCTTCAAGCGCAGCGGCTGGCTCTAGCGGGGGCTCCTCCGTCGGCCGGAAGTGCAGCCGGCGCGACGGCATCCGCGATCAGGTGGCGGAGATCCACCCCGCGGAGAGTGCGACGGCCAGCGCCAGGCCGAGTGCCACCCGGTACCAGATGAACGGCCGGAGCGAGTTGGTCGCCACGAACCGCAGGAGCCAGGCGATCGACGCGTAGGCGGTGGCGAACGCCACCACGACGCCGACGAGCATCTGCCCGACGCCGAGCTCGAGGACCGCCTCCGTGCCGCGAGCGAGCTCGAAGATGCCGGCGGCGGTCAGGGCGGGGATCGCCATGAAGAAGGAGAGCTCGGTGGCCGTGACACGGTTGATGCCGAGCATCAGTCCCGCGGAGATCGTCGCGCCGGAGCGGGACACGCCCGGGATGAGCGAGAAGCACTGGACCAACCCGATGATGAGGCCGTCCCTGAGCGTGATGCCGTGCTCGTCGCGCTGCTGACCGGCCTTCTCCAGGACGTCGTGCCGCTGCTCCGCCACCCAGATGACCGCGCTCCACAGCACCAGCGCAGCTGACACCACCCACAGGCTCCGCAGCGGCCCGGAGATGATGTCGCGCCCCAGGAAGCCCACGACCCCGAGTGGAAGCGACCCGATGATGACCGCCCAGGCGAGCGTGTAGTCACGGTCCTGCCGGGCCTCGGCCGAGCGCAGCCCGCGCCACCAGGCGCGGAAGAGCCGGGCGATCTTGTGCGCGAAGTAGAGGAACGTCGCGGCGATGGCGCCGATCTGGATGATGGCCGTGTACGCGGTCACCGCCGGGTCGTCCACGGGCAGGCCGAGGAGCTGCTCGGCGATGGTGAGGTGTCCGGTGGAGGAGATGGGGAGGAACTCGGTGAGCCCCTCGACGACGCCGAGGACGATGGCCTGGAAGTAGGTCAGTTCGACGGACACGAGCCGACAGCCTAGGTGCTGGCCTCCCCTGGCCCGGCGAGCGCCTGCGCCACGGCGTGCAGGACCGCGGACCGCTCCTCCGAGGTCCGGGCGAAGGGGGCCACGCTCAGCGTCGTCACCCCCGCGTCGGCATACCGCCCGATCCGTTCGGCGATCCGCTCGACCGGCCCGATGAGAGCGGTGGCGTCCGCGAGCTCGAACGGCACGGCCGCCGCCGCGTCGCGGGGCCTTCCGGCGAGGTACAGGTCCTGGATGCCGTCCGCCGCCTCCTCGAACCCCATCCGCCGGGCGAGCTGGTTGTAGAAGTTCTGCTCACGGCTTCCCATGCCGCCGATGTACAGCGCGGTGTAGTCGGCCACCGCCCGCCGGCCCGCCTCGAGGTCGTCGGTCACCACCACGGGAACGGTGGCGACGACGTCGAAGCCCGCCAGCGGGTCATCGGGGCGGCCGGCGCCGACCGCCGCGCGTCCTTCGCGCACGGCGGTGAGCTGGTCGCGCGAGTGCTCCGGGGAGAAGAAGATCGCGAGCCAGCCGTCGGCCACCTCTCCCGCCAGGCGCAGGTTGCGCGGCCCCACGGCGGCGAGGTAGATCGGCAGGTCCGCCCGTGGCGGGCGGATCGTGAGGCGGAGCGCCTTGCCGGGACCGTCGGGCAGGGGCAGGGTGTGGTGGCGCCCGGCATACCGAACCTGCTCGCGACGCAGGGCCATCCGCACGATGTCGACGTACTCCCTGGTGCGCGCCAGCGGCTCGGCGAAGCGCACCCCGTGCCAGCCCTCGCTCACCTGCGGGCCCGAGACGCCGAGGCCGAGGTGGAAGCGCCCATCGGAGAGGGTGTCGAGGGTGGCGGCCGTCATGGCGGTCATCGCCGGGGTGCGCGCCGGGATCTGCATGATGCCGGCGCCCAGGCCGATGGTGCTCGTCTGGGCGGCGAGCCAGGCGAGAACCGTCGGGGCGTCCGAGCCGTAGGCCTCGGCCACCCACGCCTGCGAGTACCCGAGCCGCTCGGCCTCCTGGACGAGGGCCAAGGTGTCCGTGCCGAGGCCCATCCCCGCGTACCCGCACGTGATCGCCAGCCGCATGGCGCCCACCGTAGCGATCGACCCCGGGCGGTATGGTCGCCGCCATGCTGACGCGCCGCCTGGGGGCCACCGGCCTGGCCGTGTCGCGGCTCGGTCTGGGCACGATGGCGTGGGGCACCCGCACGTCTCCGGAGGACGCCCGGGACCTGCTCACCGCCTTCCGGGCGGCAGGCGGCACTCTCGTCGACACGGCGCACGGGTACGCCGGTGGCGCGGCCGAGCAGATCATCGGCGAGCTGCTCGACGGCCCTGACCGCGACGAGGTCGTCCTGCTCACCAAGGCCGGCGTCAGCCGGGCGGGTGGCGACCGGCTGGTGGACTGCTCGCGTCGGGCCATGATGCACCAGCTCGAGACGTCACTGCGCAGGATGAGGACCGACCACGTCGACGTGTGGCTCGCCCACAGCTGGGACGACCACACCCCCATCGAGGAGACCGTGGGTGCCCTCCGGTGGGCCGTCGAGACGGGTCGTGCGCGCTACGTGGGCGTCTCCAACCACGTCGGGTGGCAGGCGGCCCGGACGATGTCGCTGCTCGCGGATGCCGGGGTGCCGCTGGCGGCGAACTCGGTGGAGTACAGCCTCGTCTCACGCACGGCTGAGCGAGAGCTCGCCGACGCGTCGGCCGCCCTCGGGTTCGGCCTCCTGCCCTGGTCGCCGCTCGGGCGTGGGGTGCTCGCCGGGCGCTACCGGACCGTGGCGGCGGACTCGCGGCTGGCGTCGGAGGAGTTCGCCGGCTTCGCGGGCAAGCACGTCGGGGACCACACGCGCGGAATCGTGGATGCCGTGCGCACGGCGGCCGGCGGGCTCGGGGTGGCGCCCGCCGTCGTGGCCCTGACCTGGGTCAGGGACCGCCCCGGGGTCGCCGCGCCGGTCATCGGGCCGAGGACCACCGGCCAGCTCACCGCGCTGCTGGAGTCGGAGGAGGTCACGCTGCCCGACGAGATCGTGCACGCGCTCGACGAGGTGTCGGCCGAGCACGGCTGACCCGTCGAGCACGCCTGGACGCGTCGAGGCCGGACGTCGCGCCTCAGCGCAGGCGGAGGGGCTCCGTGTCGTCGGTGTCGCCGGAGTCCCGGTCGGTGGCGTCCTCGTCCGCGGAGTCGTCGTCGAAGTCGATGTCGTCGTCGAGCCCGGAGTAGAGGTGGGCGTCGTCCCCGTCCTCGTCGTCGTGGGCGTCGAGCTCCTCGGCGACCTCGTCGTCATCGGCGCCCTCGTCGCGCCCTTCGTCGGGCCCCTCGTCGTCGTCGGTGTAGATGTCGAGGGGCGTCATCTCGCCGTAGGCGTCGTACAGCGCGCCGTCGTAGGCCTCGAACGCGTCGGCAAGGTCCTCGTAGGCGGCGACCACCGAAGGGTCGTCCTCCCCGTGCTTGGTGCTGCTGGCCTCGAGGTGGCGCTCGAGTGCTGCGACGAGCTGGTTCAGGGCTGCTCGCGGATCGGCGCTCATGGTGTCGACGGTACCGGTCCTGGAGCACAATATGGCGATGGTCGAGTACGAGTACCTCGTCCTGTCCTTCGGGCGGGAGGTGGGGCGAGGAGACATCCGCCGGCAGCTCACCGAGCACGCCGAGTACGGACGGTGGGAGCTCGAGCGGACCCGCACCTACGTGGGCGGCCGCACCCGCACGTGGCTCCGGCGGAGGATCATCCGACCGCGCCGCACGATGAGCGCCTCGCGCTGACGTCCGTCGTAGCCCGCCGGCTCAGACGCTCGGATGCCGCGCGGCGATCGCCGCTTTCCATGCGAGGTTCCGCGTGCCGCGGCAACCGCTCTGTCGACCCGGAGAGCCGGGGCGTTCAGCACGTCTCGATGAGGCGCAGCAGGACCCGCGCCCCGAACCTCAGCGACTCGACGGGCACCCGCTCGTCGATGCCGTGGAACATCGGGGCGAAGTCGAGGTCCGCGGGGAGCCGCAGCGGGGCGAAGCCGTAGCCGGTGATGCCGAGCAGCGACAGCGCCTTGTTGTCGGTACCCCCGGACAGGCAGTAGGGCAGAACCTCGGCCTCCGGGTCCTCGGTCCGCAGCGCAGCCACCATGGCGTCGACGAGGTCACCCTCGAACGGCGCGTCGAGGGCGATGTCACGGTGGAGCACCTCGACGTCGACGTGCTCGCCGGCCAGGTCGCGGATCGTCGCGAGCAGCCCTTCCTCGTGGCCGGGCAGGAAGCGGCAGTCGACGTTCGCGGAGGCGTGCTGCGGGATGACGTTGTGCTTGTACCCGGCATCCAGCATCGTGACGTTGCTGGTGTCCTGGAGCGTGCCGCGAACGAACCCTTGGGCTCCGCCGAGGTGCTGGAGCAGCTCGTCATGGTCCTCGTCGGACCAGGCCGTCCCCGTGAGGTCGGCGCACCCGTCGAGCAGGGTGCGCACCGAGGGGATGTACTCGCGCGGCCACTTGTGCGCGGCGATGCGGGCGATGGCCTCGGCGAGGCGGACGATGGCGTTCTCGTCGTTCGGCACCGAGCCGTGGCCGGCCCGGCCGTGGGCGGTCAGCCGCAGCCAGGCGATGCCCTTCTCGGCGGTCTGGAGCAGGTAGGTGCGTCGCTCGGCCCCGGACCGGTCGGTGAGCGTGACGCTGTAGCCGCCGACCTCGCTGATCGCCTCGGTGACGTTGTCGAAGACCTCAGGGTGGTTGTCGACGAGGAAGTGCGACCCCTTCGTGCCGCCGGCCTCCTCGTCGGCGAAGAACACGACGACGAGGTCCCGGGGCGGCACGATGCCGATGCGCGCGAGGTGGCGGACGCAGGCGAGGATCATCGCGTCCATGCCCTTCATGTCGACGGCGCCGCGGCCCCAGATGCAGCCGTCGCGCTCCTCCCCCGCGAACGGGTCGACCGACCAGTCGGCGGCGCTGGCCGGCACGACGTCGAGGTGGCCGTGGATGCACAGCGCCCCGCGGTCGCGGTCGGACCCCTTGATCCGCACGGCCACCGTGACCCTTCCCGGGTCGCTCTCGAAGGTCTGCGGCTCGAGGCCAACCTCGCGCAGCTTCTGGACTACGTATGCCGCCGCCTTGGCCTCCCCCGGTCCGCTGCCATCGCCGTAGTTGCTGGTGTCGATGCGGATCAGCTCCTGGCAGAGCCGTACGACCTCGTCTTCGGCCCTGGTCATGGTGTCGCTCATGGTCAGTCACTGTAGGCCGAGGGGTCGCCGTCACCTCGTCCATGGGTGCTCCGGGAGCTCCATGGGATTTCGGATCCCTGCCGCTGACCGTGTATCGTTCCGGGTCGCAGGACGGCCTCCCCGGGCCGACCTCGCACCACTCGTCCGGGTGGCGGAATTGGCAGACGCGCTAGCTTGAGGTGCTAGTGCCCTTATTGGGCATGGGGGTTCAAGTCCCCCCTCGGACACAACGCCGCTCCGGCGTCACTGCAGGTCAGTGACCTGGGGCGGTTCTCGTTTCCGCCCGATCGGTGGCCGTGATACTTCGCGTCGTTGATCGTCGCGTCGACCCCTTTCGGTAGGCGTCGACGAGGGGCAGCAGTTGCTCCGGAAGGACGTGCGCCCTGCCCACTCTCGACTCCCCACCGGAGCAGCCCAGCTCCATCGCGCAGGTCATCGAGGAGACACGAGCGCGTCCACGTCGCTCCGCCGTGTCGTTGCCGCTTCTTGATGACCGGCTCGAAGCTGCCCTCCAGGTCCCGTGGCACGTCGACCTGGACCGGGCCCGCGTTGTCGGTCAACACCGCCTTGGCACGGGCCCCGTTCCGGGAGATGCCGCCGTTGCGTCCCTCGGCCGCGTGCTTGTCGTAGCCGACGTGCTCGGTCATCTCCTCCTCCAAGGCGGCCTCGATGACCGTTTTGGTGATCGCCTCAGAGGCTCGTCCGGGCCGCTCAGGTCCGCACCCCCGGCGTGAGCGGCCCTGCCCAGCTCGCGCACCGCCGCGCGCTCCGCCTCTTCGGGCGTGAAGGTCTTCTTGCCTGCCTTCCGCAGTGGGCTCACGCCCACCAGTGTGTCGGTCATGATCCGACCCTTTGCGCTGAACCAGGTCGCGACTTGGGCCAGTTGCACCGTTAGTCCAACAGTCCCCGGACGCTGCGAACGAGTCGCTTGACGTTCAGCAGGCTCGGCCTCGCCGCCAGTGAGCGGAGAGACCAGAGAGCGGCATCCAGTCGCCGGCCGGCGACCAGGGCCTCGGCGCCGACGTTTCCGTAGAGCCGGGCGCGGATGCGTCGGTCGGAGCCTTTGGCGTGGCGAAGGGCCACCTGCCGGCGGGCGCGGAAGCGGGTGTCCGCCCGAACACCGGCGCGGGCCTCGGGATGGCACCGATACCTCAGGCCCACCTTCGGGTTCCAGGCGAACACGGCCCGGTCGGCCATTCGCAGCCACCATTCCGTGTCCTGGGCAACGCGCAGGGTCGGGTCGAACTGCAGGATCTCCTCACGACGGAACACGACTTGGCCGAGTTGCGGGGCTCCAACGATGGTGAGGCGCTCCCGCATGTCGCCGGAGTAGACCCGGCGGTGAGGTCGCTTCGTGCCGCCGTCTGGGTAGAACCACTCGATGTCGGTGACGTGGGCGCGGGCCTCGCCCATCTCTTCGACGGCCCATTCCAGGCGCTGAGGAACCAGGAGGTCGTCGTCGTCGAGGAAGAGGACCCAGTCTCCCGTCGCGTGCGACATGCCGGTGTTCCGCGTTGCCCCCGGGCCTTGGTTGCGCAGGTGCCGCAGAACTCTTGGGGTGAAGGGAAGGTCCGCGGGGACGACAACGGGCTCCGGGGAACAGTCGTCGACGATGATCACCTCTGCCGGCGGGTACGTTTGGCTAGCCAAGGACTCCAACGTGAGCCCGAGGTAGGTCGGTCTCCCGTAGGTCGGGATGACGACGGAGATGCGCGGGGATGTCACGATGAACGGCTCCTGCGGTCTGTCCCGGAGGTGTGGTTGGACGGTCGGGCGGATCGGTACCGGCGCTGGGCCATGGGGATCCCGTACGTCGCGCGACCTCCGTACGCAGCGCAGGAAGCAGGGCGTAGAAGGCGTCGCCCGGGCACGTCGTGTCCCGGAGGTCACGATGGGCCCGGATGGTGGTCGACGTGGCGCCATCGACCCCCTGGGTCGCGATCGCGTCAAGGTGGTACACGCTGACCAGCCATGCCATCAGGCCCACGAGCGCGCCCCACGCTCGGGGACTCGGTGGCTCCTCGAACAGCGTCCCGAGCATCGCGACCCCGATATTGCCGTGGTTGTGCCCGTACGCATGCCCGGCGATCACGACCGGCCCGCCGTCGAGAACAAGGGCGCCGTCAGCCCTGCCCTCGTACACGACACCGCGTTCGTCGACGAGGAGGTGATAGCCGATGTCGCCCCAGCCACGATCGACTGCGTGGAAGGCGTAGACCCCAAGCAGGCGAGCGGCTGGATCCTCCTCGACATTGGGCGTTTTCGTGTGGTGCAGGACCAGCCCGCTGACCGGGTCGGTGTCACGCGGCCACATCTCTGCGCCCGAGGCCGTGAAGCGGAGCGACTCGTCGGCGCCCCAGCCTCGACGGCTGACCACGCGCGGTCGGGACAGCGAGGGTCCAGTCGCTCGCTCCCGCGAGTCGGTCACGCGGGCTCCGTTCGTCGGATGACAGTGCTCGGATCATAGGAGTCCGCCGAAGGGCTGGCTAGGACCCTTCCCGGCCAGTGCTCGCGAGGGGTAGCTCCGTCTGCCAGCCGAGGGCCACGGGGTCGTACCGCCCTTCAACGTGTATCTGATGCCACAAGCAGAAGCTGACGAGCACCCAGAGCTTGCGCCAGTCGAAGTCCTCCCCGGCGCGGTAGCGGCGCAGCAGGTCCAGGGCAGCGTGGCGGTGGATGTATCGATCCACCTCGGCTTCGCGAAACAGGCTGTCTGCGAATCCGAACAGCTCGCCCCTCAACCAGTGGCCGATCGGCACCGGGAAGCCCAGCTTGGGCCGCTGCGCCACGGCAGGCGGAACCAGCCCGGTGACGGCGCGGCGTAGTGCGTACTTCGTCGTGGACCCTGCGATCTTGTCGTCGAGGGACAGGGCCGCGGCCACCTCGGCCACGCGACGGTCGAGGAACGGGACCCTCAGCTCGAGGCCGTGGGCCATCGTCAGACGGTCGGCTTTGGTGAGGATGTCGCCCGGCAGCCAGGCACGCAGGTCGACGAGCTGCATCGCTGCCACCACGTCGAGGCCGGCGGCGCGGGCGTGGTCCTTCACCGGGCCGACGACGTCGTCGACCGACGTCGAGCCAGCCCGGGCCACGTCATCGATCTCGCCGCGGACGAAGACGTGCTCCCCGCCGATGTAGTCGGCGGGAACGCGGCGGGCCCGGGAGAGCACCGCGGCTCGATAGTTGTGGTAACCACCGAACAGCTCGTCCGCACCCTCCCCGGACAACACCACCCCGACGTGTCGACGCGCCTCTCGTGCGACGAACCAGAGGGGGACTGCCGAGGCGTCGCCGAGCGGGTCGTCGAGGTGCCACACGATCCGGGGCAGGCATTCCACGAACTCGTCGACGTCGACATGCAGGCCGTGGTGGGTCAGGCCCAGCGCGGCGGCGGTGTCCTGCGCGAGCGCCACCTCGCTGAACCCCTCGCGGTCGAAGCCGACCGTGAAGACATCCAGTCCCGGACGCTGCTCGGCGGCCAGCGCGCAGATGGCGGCGGAGTCGACGCCCCCGGACAGGAGGGCGCCCACGGGGACGTCGCTACGCAGGTGAACGCCGACCGAGTCACGAAGGGCGTCGAGGATGGCGGAGGGCGTGGAGGGCCCGGTGGCCCGCCCGGGGCGGGCGGGTCGAAAGGCGGTTCGGTACGACCTGCTCAGCGTCGGTGGCTCGCCGTGCCGTGCGCGGAGGGTGTAGCCCGGCGGGACCGATCGGATGTCCGCCGACATGGTCTGCGGCGGCGGGACGAAGGAGAAGGAGAGAAGCAGCCGCACGGCGTCCGGGTCGACGGGGTCCCCGGCCACGGCGGGAGCCAGGACCTTCTTCTCCGAGGCGAGCCTCAGCACGCCGTCCTGCCACGCGTAGTACAGCGGCTTGATGCCGAACGGGTCGCGTGCGGCCAGGAGCTCGCCCTCGACCGAGTCGTAGAGGACCAGCGCGTACATGCCCCGAAGGTCATCGAGGGCATCGACCCCACGACGCGCCAGCAGCTCGAGGACGACCTCGGTGTCGCAGGTGGAGCGCAGGACGACCCCCTGCGCCGCCAGGGTCGCTCCCAGCTCCCGGAAGTTGTAGACCTCACCGTTGAACACGAGCCAGTACCGGCCGTCGGCCGAGCACATGGGCTGGTGACCGCGCGGACTCGGATCCATGATCGCGAGCCGCCTGAAGCCCAACGCGACACCGGCGCCCGCGTGGAAACCAGCGTCGTCAGGCCCTCGGTGGCCCAGAGTCGCGGTCGCCGAGGCGACCCAGGCCTCGTCGGCCGCATGCTCTCGGTCGGCGCCGAGGCAGGCCGTCAGCCCACACACACTCGCCTCGGCCCGCGGGAGTTCACGGCGGCCACCCTAGCGGCCCGCCCCTCGCCTCCCTCGGGCGGCGTGCCTCGGCCGCGGCTCCGTGCAGCCAATCAGCCGATGGACAGACGCCCTGACGTGGAGCGGAGCACGACCGGCCCGGTCAGGCCTCCGCTCGCGGCACGACGGTCTTGTCCCCGCGGCGGGGTACCTGCCAGCGAGCGCCAAGTGTGCGGTCGAACTCCGCAGGTTCGAAACGCAGCTTGCCGGCTGACGGGTAGTTCGTCAGCTCACCGAATGCCACCCGGTCAGCGAGGTCGTACAGGTCGACGCGGACGAAGTCGATGCCCTTGCTCAGTTTGCGTGCCGCCAGCAGCATCAGGTCCAAGTGTGCGGGCTGGGCCAAGTCCTCATCGTGCGGCGGTAAGAACCCAGACCCAGGCCGGGTGACGGGCAGGTGTTCCCACTCCCGCGAGAAATACGCAAGCCGCTTCTCGCCGAATGGCCCGGCATTCAGCTGGACGGCCGAGCACTCGCCGTTCATCATGAAGAACTTGTAGTCGTGAGGGAGTTGGCCGTCCGGGCCGAGGAGGAGTTCCTGCGTGATGACCCTAGGGGGGACACCGGCATAGGCCCACTCCGGAAGGCTCCGCCGAGACGGGTATTCATAGGAGAGCCGGACCCACCCATCGGCAAGTCTCGCGAGTTCGGTCCGGTCCACGTCATCCGGGTGGATACACCATATCCGGCCCCACGAAGCCCCCTGGGCCTTCGTCGGCAGGACCCCGCGCGGCGCCCTGTCACAGACGATGGCCACGGCACCCGAGCCATGACTCGCCTTGAGGACGAACTCGCGGGGCAGCCGGTCCCAGTCGATGTCGCGCCCACGGATGTAGATGCCGTAGGTCTCGGGGAGGTACTCCCGGCCCAATCGCTCCGTGACGAAGGCGCGCACAGCGACCTTATCGGCGAACGTCGTCAGAAGGGGGCGGCGGTCAAACGCCATCCGGTGGATGACCTTCTCGGAGAAGGACTCCGGCACGTCCGAGGCCCGCCCATACAGGTCTTCGTACGCGCGCTTCCTGTCCAAGGGACGCCTGGCGCGAGTAACCGGCTCCCAGAGGGCTCGACGGGCCCACGCTGGGAGGACTCGGCGCACCCACGATCGGATGACACCGTAACCGGCGGCTGCTCGGCCACTGGTGCCTGAAGGGCGAGCCACCCGCCGGACGCTAGCACGCGAGATGTGCCGATCAGGCGTCAGGTCGCCCCAGGGGGCGGAGGTGCTACACGAATGGCCGGCGACGGCCTGGGTGCATTAGCCACCGGCGAGGCGGGTCTTGATGGCGTCGACGTGGAGCCACTGGGCAGGGTCGGGCAGAGGCGGTCGGGAGTCGACGACGAGGGGCAGACGGGTGGGTAGATGCGGTCGAGGGCGGCGTCGTAGCGCATCGCCTCGACAACTAGTTCCTCCAGAATCGGAAGCACTGCTGTGCCTCGGCGAACCACGGCATCGCTCCAGGAACGAAACCACTGCCGGGCTCACCCGAGTTCATCGCGACCACAAGCACGGCCAGCGAGGGCTCTCCCCCGCGATGCATGCCTTCGATACGAGATCCGGGACCCAATTGAGCTGGTGCGAAGCCGGGATCTTGGTCAGGCCGATGACTCGTCCAAGTTCCTTGTACGTCTCGCCGGCCCAGCGGGATGGTGCGCCTCGTCGATTCTGCCGCGGCCTGGTGGCAGCTTCACATGCGAGGCTCGCCCCGTGATACCACCCCCTGGGTATCGGCCCCGCATCTGAATGCTGTCCGGGCGACTCCGGGAACCGCAGCACGTCGCCTGTTGACCACGAATCGGTACCCGGATGGATCTGGATGCTGCTTTGAGCTCGGGAGTTCGAGTCCCCCCTCGGACACCAGCGACACCTGTCGTCAGCGAAGGTCCGACCTTACGGGGCGGGCCTTCGTCTGCTTCAGTGTTGTTCGACGGTCACCCGGCGCGGCAGGTGGCGCCTCTGAGGTTCACGAGGCGCCACGCCGCCGGTGCGCTTACTTCGAGCGGGTGCCGAACTGAGTGGTGACCGGGTTGGCGAACGACGAGTCAGTGATCTTGATCTCGTAGGTCGCCGTCGAGTCGCTCAGCGACTTGGTGGCCAGGTTGTAGATGTACTGGCCTCCGAGGGTGTCGTAGCGCATCACCGTGCCAGTGTCAGCCCCGCTCGTCGAGAACAGGGGCTCATCCTCGCCGGTGGTAGGCGTGGTCCCCATCAGCTTCTTGACGGCGATGGTCGGGGCAAGTCCGCTGACGGGAGTGGCAGCACAGTCGGTGACCTTGATCTTCACGGGAACGGTCGAGCCGTACTTGAAGACGCTCGGCAGGTTCTTCGCCTGCGTGTCATTGACGGGCTGCAGAACACCGGTCACATTGTACGTGAAGCTGAAAGCAACAGAGGATGTGGGGGCGGAGCCGCCGTCTTCGTCACTGACAGTCACTGTGATTGTGCGTGGACCAGGAGCCGAGTAGGTGTGCGTCAGTCCGGTGACCGGGCTGCTCGCGTTGCTTCCCGTGGAGGTGGTGCTGTCGCCCCACGCCACCGAATAGTCGTAGGTGTCGTAGGTGCCGGCGGGGTCCGTCCACGCGAAGGACAGCGAGACGGTGTTCCCGGCCAAGCAAGCCACACCACCATTACCGGACAGATTCGTGATCGTCGGAGTTGGAGCGACGTTGTTGACCGTGACGCTGGTCGTGTACTGGGTGAACCCGTCGTCCTTATCGTAGATCCGCCCCTTGACCGTGTAGGTGCCGTTGTCAAAGAACGTGCACGTCGTTGAATCTGCCGCAAAGGCGGTCTCGTAGTCGAAGCCACTAAGGTCACCGTTGCTGCACGAGAAGACGTAAGCCAAGCCAGCGGCTACGTCAACAGATGAAGGGTCGGTGGCACCGCTGAAGGTGACGGAAACACTGCTCCCCTCGTCCCTCGGTCCGTTGTTGGTCAGGGTCGCCGTGGGGGCAGCATTGTTCACCGTCACCTCGGTGGTGTACTCGGTGACGCCTCCGTCCTTGTCGATGATTCGTGCCCTTACCGTCGCCACCTGGTTGTCGGAATAGGTGCACTGTGTGGACGCATCGGTGCCAGATCCCGCATACGTGGCAGTTGCGAGGCTGCTGTTGTCACATGAAAAGGCGTAGTGGAAGCCGGCTGCAGTGTCAGCAGTGGACGGGTCGCTCTGGGCTGAGAAACTGATCGTTGCAGGGCTGCCCTCGTACACCGGCCCGTCGTTGCCCATTGTCGCCGTGGGAGCAACGTTCGTCACCGACACGCTGGTGCTCGCCTCGGTGTAGCCGCCGTCCTTGTCCAGGATGCGGCCTTTGACGGGGTACACCCCATTGTCGTTGAACGTGCAGGATGTCGATGCGGTCGTACTAGCCGAGGCGTAGTCAGCACCACTCAAATCACCGTTTGTACACGAGAAGGCGTACTTGAACCCAGCCGTTGTGTCGGATGTGGACGGGTCAGACGCTCCGGTGAGCTCAATCGTCGCGGGGCTGCCTTCGTCCACTGGGCCATTGTTGCCGAGAGTTGCAGTCGGGGCGACGTTGGTGATCGACGCGCTGGACGCGTAGGTGCGAACACCGTTGTCCTTGTCGACCACCGCGGCCGAGATCGACTGCGTAGCGGGCCCGTCATCCACCGAGCAGGTGGTGCTGTTGCTCGTCGACGCCGTGGCGTACGTGATGGATGAGAGATCGGCTCCAGCGCAGCTGAAGGCGAACTTGAGGCCCGCCGACACGTCCACGGAGGAGACGTCAGTCGCGCCGCTCAAGCCGACAGTGAAACTTGAGGCCTCAGACTGAGGGCGATGCGACGTCGAGCGTCGCAGTCGGCGCCACGTTGGTAACTGTGAGCGGGAAGGAGGTCGTCGTCGTGGTCGTCCCATCGTTGGCGGTGATGACAACTGACTGTGACTGCGCGGGGCCATCCGTAGTGCCGTAGGACCAGGACCAATGTTCCGCCGCTGTTGGTACCGCTCTTGACAACGGTGCCGACCGAGGCGCTGAGCGAGACCGAGTCGCCGGCGTTTGCGTCGGACCACGTGCCGGAGTTCGTCGCGGTGGCGCCTTCGGCGACCGCGACTGAGCCGTTTAGGGCGACGACCACGGGACCGGTGTTGGTTGGCGGCGTACAGGTGACATTGACGTTGAAGAAGTCATCGACCGTGGAAGTGACGTTGTTCGTGTCTTGGCCGGTGAGGGCGACTAGGACCTTGTACGTGCCACCGGCGGTGTTAGCCGGGACGCTAGTTCTGAAGTTGAGCGTCACGTCGAGGCTCGAAGAGGTCCAAGATCCGAGTGACAAGGTCGTGGGCGCCGCTCCACCCGAGGAGTCCGACGCCGTGATGGGAGCGTCCGGCGTGATCGTGACAGTCAATAGCTGATTGCTCTTGAAGTGGGATGAGCCCTGGTAGGTCAACTTGGCCTGCGCGTCATTGGTCTCCGCGATGCACGTGGCTGCCACATTGGAACTCGTGATGAGGACGTCGCCGTCCACTTGGAGCTGGTCCGCCGAGGCCGTTCCCATGGTTCCAACAGCCAAGGCGGTTATACCTGCCATGACCGTCCAAAACCGGGACCGGCGCGTTGGCACGCCATTTCTGTCTCTCACTCGAACTCCCCCTGCTTTGTGGGATACGGATCCCATCCGGGCACCCGCAAGCCGCAACTCGCGATGGACGTCGGGTTCGACAGTGCTGATCAACGGGTCTCGGCTGACCTGACGCTAGTTGGCGGGGTCACATGACACATGAGCCGTTCGTACGATGTCTCGGCGCCGAACGGTGACAATTGAAAGACCACGATGTCGAGCCCCCTGATTGCCGCAGGAGCCCACATCGTCCCGGAACGCCGACAAATCTGCAGGGGTGGCGACCGCCGGGCTGCGCGTCGTTGAAGCGACGGTTCGGTGGTGAACGGCGGCCGCCTCACCTCTGCCGACTCAGTCGTCGGCGGCGCCTCGCTCGTCGGCGGAGCGCTGGGCTCCGAGGGCGTCGCCGACGGCGACGCCGTATGTGGGGTCCTCGGCGCCGAATAGCCGCAGGCGAGGAGTCCAAGCGTCGCGAGGTCCGCGGGTGGTGGCGGCACTGGACCTCAGGGGGCAGACAATCAGGTGTGCCCCACACCCAGAACGCTGCCATCAACCTCCGCCTCGCCCAGCTGGGCCTGCCCCTCCCCCAAGGCTTCGAGGACACCGAAGCGGCTCGCCTCGCCGCCCCCATCCTGGCCAGGCAGCGCGAGCTGAGCCGCCGCCTCTCCGACCGCCACTGCGCAGCCGACCAGCGGATCCAGGCGTTCCTCGACGACTACCTCGCCGACACCGGCGAGCACCCGGTACTCCCCCGCCGCACTCTTGTCCTCGACGAGCCCGGCCTGGCGCGCGAGCTGTCCCTCCCGTTCGACGGCGACAGCTTCACGAGCCCCCTGCTCAGCAGCTACCGGCTCGCGAACGGCATCCTGCACAACCCCGCGAACGACCGGCGCACCACGGCGGGCGTCTTCCACGTGGCCGAGGGCGGCCTCCCGATACCCGACGACAAGCTCGCCGTGCCGAAGGAGGTGTTCGCCCGCCTGCTCACCCGGGCCTTCGACCCACCGGAGGTCGACATGGTGCTGCCCTACACGGCCAACCAGCCGCGGCCGGCCGCGTGCTTCGTCTCCCTCCTCCTGCGCCCCCTCGTCTCCCCGGAGGTGCCCGGCTGGGTGCGCGAGAAGCGGCTGGAGACCCGTTTCATCGTCCCCGGTGGCACCGTGGCCAACCTCGACTTCGTCGAGGGCATCTTCGGCAACGGCGGCGACCCCTACCTCCCCGAGAACGACTCCTCGCTCGCCCCCGAGACCTGGACCGGCCACACCGGCTGCGTGGTCCTCGCCCCGCACCTCACCAAGGTGACCAAGAAGGAGCTCGGGCTCCCCCACGTCGGCGACGCCACCGACCGTCAGCGGCGCGACGGCATGTGCTGGGAGACCGACGACGAGCTCTACAACGGCGGCCGCGCCTTCAAGGTCTGCGCCAGGGACTCCCGCGGTGTCATCGTGACCGTCATCGCCGACACCTACTTCGGCTACTGCAAGAAGGAGGTCAAGACCCAGATCTCCTACTCCGCCAACCTCTTCGGCAACGCCGAGGAGGAGCACTCCGGCGGCGCGCTGGTCTTCGCCAGCTACGACCTGGGCCAGGAGTACCGGGGCAGGTTCTCCGGCGGCGACGACACGGTCACGGACGTCATCCAGCGTGATCCCGAGCGGTTCGCCCCCCAGCCCGAGGGACACGCCCGTGACCGCCAGCAGCCGCACATCCTGCTCGTCCCGGCCGACGCCTGCTACTCCCTGCGCACGATGACCGTCTCCTGGCCGGGCGAGGGCGAGGCCACGCACGAGATCCCGCTTCGCGCCGACACGGTCTACCTCGGCCCGAACGGCTACCGGGTGCGCGTCGCCCAGGAGCCGCACGACCCCACCGCCTGGCGCCTGCTCGGCACCGTCGGCGACGCCACGTCGTGCCACAAGCCGGCGACCGTCTCCGGTGGCGGGAAGTCGGAGATCTCCAAGGCCATCACCGACGCCTTCATCTTCGGCTCGGCGTTCGTCGCCGACTTCGAGACCGACATGGATGCCGTCGCCGCCATCCTCGACCGGGACTTCTCCCGGCGGTTCCGCGACCCCTCCCGCCACGGCACCGACCGGCGGCCGGTCCTCTCACCGGAGCGCTCGATCGGCTCGGTCATCAAGCTCCTCACGCCGTCGACCTCCGAGTACGACGACGACTACAACGCCTGGCTGTCGAGCATCCCCCCGTACGTCAAGGAGCTCGTCTACGTCGTCAAGCGGTCCTACCGTCCCGAGTGGGGCGAGGACTGGCGCAGCCACCTCAGCGTGGTGGAGATCGACGGCCGGCAGGGCAACTCGCTGCGGCTCGACGGCGAGAAGGTCACGCTGAAGATGCTGCGCGTCGGCTTCAACACCGACGGGTCGTGGCGCCTGTTCAGCCTGCGCCACGACTTCTCACCCGCGGTGAAGGTGCAGACGCAGGACGACATCACCGCCTCGACCGTCGTCCCCGGCAGCCAGGTCGGGCTGGACCCCGACCGGTCGTACAAGCTCGTCGAGAACTGCGAGAACCTCCTCTTCCAGCGCCCCGACGACGCGATCCACCGCGGCTACGACACCCAGGCCGAGCGCGACATCGCCACCCCGGGCACCTTCCTGTCGAACTTCGAACCGCTCACCCGGGCGGATGCCGTCGCCATGCGCGACGACGCTGTCACCTTCACCGCCTTCAGCGCTCCGATGGCCGAGCTGATCAGCCGCTTCGCCGACACCCCGGAGGGCCAGGGCCCGACCTACGTCGTCAGCTCGGCCAACCCCCGCCTGGTCGACGGCGCGCCGACCAAGAACCCTCGGTACCTCCAGCAGCGACCCGACCGCACCAACGCCGAGGACACTGCGGTGGCAGAGCTCTCGGCCCGGCTGGCCCGCCGCCTGCCGACGACTGCGCCGCTCATCCGACCCGTCGACGTCGTGGCCGCCGGCCGCCGGAACAACCCACCGGACGGGCCGGTGCCCGCGCTGTGCTCCTACGGGCCGCTGCACTACATGGAGGTGCCCGAGCTGTTCATGGAGTTCATCTCCTCGATGACCGGCAAGTCGCCGTCCACCACCGGCGCCGGGTCGGAGGGCGCGCTGACCAAGGGTCCCTTCAACGCCATGCCGGCGATCGTCGACCTCAACGCCTCGCTGCTCTCCTACGTCCTGACCGGCCATGACGGCTGGCTGTCCGCCGCCGGGTACGTCGGGCCGAACGTGCGCGTCGACCACGACTTCTCCCTCCTCGTGCCGGAGCTGTTCTCGCGGATGACGCCTCAGGAGCGAGATGCCCGGAGCCTCATCGCCGAAGGTGCGCTGGAGAAGCTCGACGACGTCGAGCACGAGGGGCGGCGCGCAGCGGCCAGCAGGCTGGGCTACCGGATGACGGAGAAGATGGCCACGAAGTACTTCGGCCGGATCTTCCTGCACCCGGAGGTCGTCTTCACCCCCGAGATGCTGCGCCCCGAGCTGCAGGACCTCGGCGTCTTCGTCGAGTCGATCGCGACCATCGCCGCGACCCACGAGCGGGTCGCCCGTGCCTACTTCAAGGACGGCACGGTCAGCCTGGCGATCCCACCGCTGCGGGCGCTGCTCGAGATCATGGCCGACGGCTCCACCTCACGGGGGCTGACCCTCGACGCGCCGGAGTTCCGGGCGCTGTTCACCCGGGAGTCGGTCCTGGCCTCCGACTGGTACGCCGAGCGGCTGGACACCAAGCACGCCGCCGCCCGCGCCCGGGCCGACGCCGGACTCGCCGCCATCGAGAAGTTCGTCTCGACGCCGGGCAACGAGGAGCCCTCCGCCCGGCTGGGCATGCCTGAGCGGGTGGAGGCCGCTCGGACCACGGCACGGCGGGTGGCCGACGCAGAGTTCCGTGACCAGCTGGTGGGCACCTCGGGTGGCACCCCGCTCTAGAACCATTCAGGGGACGCCTCGGATGTTCGGCCGCTCGCGCGGCTCGTGGGATGGGGGGCGACAGGACCAGCTTCGCAAGTGCGCCGAATTGAGGTCGCACACAGCGGAATTCGGAAGGGTAGAACACTTGTTCGATGGCCTAGGGACCGGTAGACTGCTGCTCAAGGGGAGGGGTTCAGTGGGCACATCCAGGGGCAGCACCGGCACCGCGGAGCGGAGCCGGGGTCAGGCACTGGCGGATGCCGTGCGCGCGGCAGCGGACGCGGTGGTCGCCACCTTGACCACCGATGCGTCGGACCGTCCCCGCGAGGAGTGGGTTGCGGTGGTCGCCGCGTGTCAGTCGTTGGTGAACACGACGACCGCGGCGCAGGACGTCGCGCTGGCTGAGGTGGCCCGTCGCGAGGGCTGCTGGCGTGACGACGGCAGCGTGGGCGAAGACGTGCACCCTCCGGGAGCGGTCACCCTCGACGCCGCCGATCTCGTCGCCCCCGAACTCGGGGCCTCGCACGGACAGGCTGAACGGCGTGTGCTGGATGCAGTGCGGCTGGCGGCCGGCCGGGAGCCCGTGGAGGCCGACTCGCGCGAGGTGGCGCAGCAGAGCGGTCTCGGTGGACTGCACTCCGCCATGGTCGCCGGGCTGCTCGACGGGTACCGGGCGGGTGTCGTCGCGTACGAGCTGCAGGAGGCACCGGCCGACGTGGCCGATGCTGTCGTCGCCGCCCTCGACGGCCATCTCGGAGACGACGCCCCAAGCATGCGGCGGCGGGTGCGCCGGATGCTCGCGCGCATCTCCCCTGACCTTCTGCGCCAGCGCGCCGAGCGCGCCCGCGCGTCGACGGGCCTGCGCCGGTGGGTGGCCGAGCCCGGCGTCGACGCGTGGTTCGGCACGTTCCCAAGCGAGGATGCCGCCTCTGCGTGGGCCGCGATCGACCGGCTCGCGCACGACTACGTGGCCAAAGGGACGTGTTCGTCGGTGGAGCAGGCCCGCGGGCGCGCCCTGACCGACCTCGTCACCGGCAACGCCACCGTCGACGTGCGGGTGGTCCTCACCGTGCCGGCAGACGCATGCCCGACCGACGCGACCAGGGGGCGCGCACACAGCGAGCGGTCCACTCCCGAGGCGGACTCAGTGACGACTTGCCACGACGCTGCCAAGTCTCAGGCAGCGCAAGCGGAGCATGCGAAGGATGCAGTGCACGCGGAGCGCAGCCACCGTGACGACGGCACGGAGCGAGACGACTGCGCTGAGCTGGGTCAGGGCGGTGAGCGCGCCGACAGCATGGAGCGTGCTCAGGACGCCGAGCGTGGCGAGGACCTGGTCGAAGTGCATGGCGCCCGGCCGTCGGAGCCGTTGTTCGTCCGCCGCTCGTGGCTCACCGACCATTTGGCGGTAGCGCCCGCGGGTGCTTCCCGAGGCGGGCGGGAGAAGTCGACCGGGCCGCTCGTCGCTCCGTGCCACGCGCTCACCGGTGCGCGGATCGACGCTGCACGAGGCCCTCGCGACGCCCGCGTACCGCCCGGGGCACGCGCTGGCGGCGCTGGTCCGAGCGCGCGACGGCCGGTGCCGGTTCCCCGGGTGCGCCGTCGCCGCCACGTTCTGCGATCTCGACCACGTGCGGCCCTGGCCGACCGGCCCCACCGCCGCCCGCAACCTCATCTGCCTCTGCCGGCGCCACCACAGGATCAAGCAGACCCCCGGGTGGCTCCTGCGTCTCGACCTCGACGGTACGGCGACGTGGAAGGATCCGACCGGTCGGCTCCGAGTCACCACGCCGCTGGACGCACTCGCTGCACTTGTGCTGCGGCATGAGCCGGGGAACGGCCTTGGGTGTCGCGCCGTGCCGCCGGCTGCGGTGACCGGCCCGGCTGCCGCCGTGCCGAGTGAGCCGGCTGTCTCGGGCAACGTGAGCCAGCAGCCCCGAGCACTACACGGTCCGCACGATGAGGTCCGTCCATGTGAGCCACTCGCTCCGTGGAGCGCGCTCGAGACGCACCTCGAGCTCCGCCTCGAGCACCACAGACCACATCGGCGCTGCACCAGCTCCGCGGACCTCCGCGCTGCCGGCTGGCGCCACCAACCCCGCCAACCGGTCCACGACCCGCCCCCGTTCTGAGGTGTGGACGCGGAGGGGGGCTCCCGCGACTGGCGCCGGTCAGCCGGCGTACTCCGCGGCGGCGGCCAGCAGGTCGTCGACGATCGGCCTCAGGGTCTGCTCGGCGTCGGAGGAGATGTCGCCCTCCTCGACCCCGTTGTCGAGCTCCTCGCTCACGGCATTGGCCTTCTCCTGCACGGCCTCCGCGTTGCCCTCACGCAGCTCCTTGTCGACGTCCCTCACCTTGTCGTCGAGGTTCTTCGCCGCGTCCTGGTCGAGGGTCCCGGCCCGCTGGAGGTCCCCGATCGCGGCGGACAGCGCGGCCGTCGCGTCAGCCACCGCCTCCGTCGGGTCGGGGGTGGGCGACGGCTGGGTCGTCGTCGGCTCCGGTGTGGGCGTCGGAGATTCCGTCGTGGGTGCCGGTTGCGAGGTCTCCACCGGCGAGGATGCCGTCGGGCTCGCCGACGGGGAGGCCGACGGGGATGCCGCCGGGCCGGGGTCGTCACCGCCTCCCAGCAGCTGCCACGCCAGCAGACCCAACGCTGCCACGGCCACCAGTGCGAGCACCCACGTCAGGGGAGAGCGGTCGCGTCGCTCGTCCCGCGGGTCGGCCTCGACCGGAACGGCGACCGGTGCCGTCGCGGTCACGGGGTCCAGCCGCTGTGTCGCGGCGGCTGCGGCCACCGGCAGCACGGTCGTCGCCCCTCCGCCGAGGGACTCGCGCGCGGCCAGCGCCTCCGCCACTGCCGCGGCTCCCACGGGTCGGTCCGCCGGGTCCTTCGCGAGCAGCCCGTGCACCAGGTCGGCGAGCCAGTCGGGGGTGTCGGGTCGCAGGCCGCGCACGTCGGGGACGGGGTCCTGCCCGTGCATCATCATGGTGGCCACCGGGGTGGGACCGCGGAACGGCGGCCGCCCGGCGAGCAGCGCGTACAGGACGCAGCCGAGGGCATAGAGGTCGGCTCGCCCGTCCACCCGCCCACCGAGGGCCTGCTCGGGGGCCAGGTACTCGGCCGTGCCCATCACCGTGTGCGTCGCCGTCAGCGCCTGCGAGCCCGGCGCCTCCCCGAGCTGGGTGATGCCGAAGTCCAGGACACGCACCCGGCCGTCCGCGGCATACGCGATGTTCGCCGGCTTGATGTCCCGGTGCACGAGGCCCCTGGCGTGGGCGGCATCCAGCGCGGACGCCACCTGCTGCCCCACCTCGACGACCTCGTCGACGGGCACGGGGCCGTTCGCGATCCGGTCCGCCAGGCTGGGGCCCGGCAACAGCTCCATCACGATGTAGGCCGTGTCGCCCTCGACCCCGCTGTCGTGCACCGTGACGACGCCGGGGTGGCTGAGCCCCGCGGTCGCCCGGGCTTCGCGCTCGAACCGTGCGGTGCCGGTGTCGTCGGGGACCCTGCGCAGGTCGACCGTCTTGACGGCGACCTCGCGGCCCAGCACCGTGTCCGTGCCCCGCCACACCTCGCCCATCCCGCCACGTCCGATCGGCTCCTCCAGGACGTAGCGGCCGGCCAGTCGTCGCTGCGCGCTGCTCACCCGCGAAACCCTACTGGCAGTCCCGATAGCCTGTCCGACGTGCTCGAGACCGTCACCGCCACGCGCTTCGTCCTCCCGCTGCGCGAGGGCGGGTCGCTCCCGGGCCTCGTGGAGGCCGACGACCTCGGCACCTACGTCGTGAAGTTCTCGGGCGCGGGCCAGGGCCGCAAGGTGCTCGTCGCGGAGGTCCTCGTCGGCGAGCTCGCCCGGCGGCTGGGCATCCCCACGCCCCGTCTGGCGGTCGTCGACATGCCGAACGCCATCGCGCGCTACGAGGCCGACGAGGAGGTGCAGGACCTGCTCAACGCGAGCCCCGGCCACAACCTCGGCGTCGACTTCCTGCCCGGCTCCTTCGGGTACGACGGCTCACGCCCGCCGTCCGCCGAGGACGCGGGTGCGATCCTGTGGCTGGACGCGTACACCGCCAACGTCGACCGCACCTGGGCCAACCCGAACCTGCTCCTCTGGCACGGGCGCACCTGGGCCATCGACCACGGCGCGGCGCTGTGGTTCCACCACTCCTGGCCCAGCCGGCCGCCGGACGTCCACCGCTTCGTCGGACAGCCCTTCGACCCCGGCGGGCACGTCCTCGCGGCCGTCGCCGCGCCGCTCCGGGAGACGCACGACCGGCTGGCCCCCCTCGTCACCGAGCTGCTCGTCGAGGAGGTGGTGCGCCTCGTCCCCGACGGCTGGCTGGAGGCGACCGCCAGCCTTCCCGACCCGGATGCCGCCCGCGCTGCCTACGTCGAGCACCTCACCCTGCGCCTGGCGAAGCCCGATGCCTGGCTCGGAGGTGCGGCATGAGCCACCCGTACCAGTACGTCGTCCTGCGCTACGTCCCCCGCGTGGACCGTGGCGAGTGCCTCAACGTCGGTGTGGTCGTCCACTCGCAGTCCGCTGGCGTGCTGCGGTGTGCGTTCCACCTCGACGAGGCGCGGATCCGCGCGGTGGCGCCCGATGCCGACATGGACGGGCTCCGCGCCGCCCTCCAGGCGGTCGGCACCATGTGCGAGCACCCGCCGCCCGACGCCGACGCCACGTTGTCCACGCAGGGGAAGCGCTTCGGCTGGATCACCGCCCCCCGGTCGACCGTCCTCCAGCCGGGTCCCGTGCATGGAGGCTCGGTTCCGGACCCCGCCGCCGAGGTCGACCGCCTCCTCGACCGGCTGGTGCGCTAGCCCGGCGCCTCGGGCACTCGCAGGGCCCAGGCGGCGACAGCGCCGGCGGCGGCCACGTTCAGGGAGTCGACTCCCCCACCCATCGGTATCCGCACGGTGAGGTCGACCGCCGCGATCGTCCGGCGGGACAGGCCGTCGCCCTCGGTCCCGAGCACCAGCGCGAGGCGCTCCGGCGGGGTAGCGGCCAGCACGTCGAGCGTCAGGGAGTCGCTCTCCAGGGCCAGGGCGGCGGTCGTGAAACCCATCTCGCGGAGGCGGTCCACTCCCGCAGGCCACGGGTCGATCCGGGTCCAGGGCACCTGGAAGACGGTGCCCATGGAGACGCGCACCGAGCGGCGGTAGAGCGGGTCGGCGCACCGCGGGGTGACCAGCACGGCATCCACGGACAGCGCGGCCGCGGACCTGAAGAGGGCTCCGACGTTCGTGTGGTCGACGACGTCCTCGAGGACGAGCACCCGCCGGGCTCCAGTGAGCACCTCGGACAGGGGTCGGTCCACCGGGCGGTGCATCGCGGCCAGGGCGCCGCGGTGCAGGTGGAAGCCGGTGAGGCGCTCGACCACCTCGTGCTCCCCGACGAACACGGGGATGCCGTCCGCCTCCGCCCGCTCCACCACGTCAGCCAGGTCGGTGAGCCAGCGCTCCGCCATGAGGAACGACCGGGGGCGGTGGCCGGCCGCCAGCGCGCGGCGGATCACCTTCTCCGACTCGGCGATGTAGAGGCCGCGCTCCGGCTCGGTACGCCGACGGAGAGCGACGTCGGTCAGCCCGACGTAGTCCAGCAGCCGCACGTCCGCGGGGTCCTCGATCCGGGTCGGCACCCGCCAAGGCTAGGCGAGGGCCGCGCGGACCATGACGACGGGCGACCCGGTGCCACGACGACAGACCCCGGTCAGGGGAAGGCGACGAGCTTGGTGATCGCCGCCAGGCCGACGACCACGATCACGGCGCGCAGCACCGGCGGTGCGAGCCGACGGCCGACGGTGGCGCCCAGCACCCCTCCGATGATCGAGCCGACGGCGATGAGCACGACCACGAGCCAGTCGATCTGGTCGGGTGCGGCGACCACGAAGACGGCCGCGGCCACGCCGTTGACGACGGTGGCCAGCACGTTCTTGTAGCCGTTGAGCCGCTGGATCGGCTCGGTCGACAGGCTGCCCAGGATGCCCATGAGGATGATCCCCTGGGCCGCCCCGAAGTACCCGCCGTAGACGCCGGCCCCGAGGACACCGGCCTGCATGGCTCGCCGGTGACCGTGCTCGGTCGCCGTGCCCTCGGCCCGGCGGCGTTCGGCCCAGCTGTTGAGGCGGGGACCGAGGACGACGAGCACCAGCCCCACGAGGATGAGAACCGGAACGATGGCGCGGAACAGGTCGGGGTCGAGGACGAGCAGCAGCACCGCGCCGACGACGGAGCCGAGCAGCGACATCGGCACCAGCCGCACCAGGTCGGCGCGGGCCCCCTCCAGCTCGCGGCGGTAGCCGATGCTTCCGGTGAGGCTCCCGGGCACCAGGCCGATGGTGTTGGAGATGTTGGCGGTGACGGGCGGGACGCCGAGCAGGAGCAGGGTCGGGAACGTGATGAGCGTTCCCGAGCCGACGATGGTGTTGATTGTTCCGGCCCCCACGCCCGCCGCCACGACGAGCAGGGCTTCGAGCGGGGGCACCCGGTCACCCTAGCGACGGGAGACCGGGCGCCCCGGCGCGGCTCAGCGGCCCGGCGGCGGGGGCGGTGGCTCCTCGACGTCGGCCGGGTGGGTCGCAGGCGGCGGAGGCGGCGGAGCCGTGCTGGGACGCGGCGGCACGGCATCCGCACCGGGGGCGATCGGCGGCTGCACGCGCGATGCCGGTGTGGCGTGCTCCTCGGCCTCCCGGCTGGCCAGGCCGGCCTGGCCGCGGGCCCGGGCCAGTGCCTCGGCCGGGTCCTCCAGCGTGGCGTCCTCGAAGGCGTCCGCGAACTGGTCGTCGCCGGGGTCGACCCACTTCTCGTCGTCGCCACCGTCGAAGCCGCCCTGGCCCCGGCCCAGCATCCCGCCGATGCCCTTGAGAGCATCGGTCAGCTCGCTCGGGACGATCCACATCTTGTTGGAGTCGCCGCGCGCGATCTGCGGGAGGACCTGGAGGTACTGGTAGGCGAGCAGCTTCTGCGTCGGCTTGCCCCGGTGGATGGCGTCGAAGACCTGCTGGATGGCGCGGGCCTGGCCCTGTGCCTCGAGGATCCGGGCCTGCGCCGAGCCCTCGGCGCGCAGGATCTGGCTCTGCTTCTCGCCCTCCGCCGTGAGGATCTGGCTCGCCTTGGTGCCCTCCGCGTTGAGGATGATGGCGCGGCGGTCGCGCTCGGCCTTCATCTGCTTCTCCATCGACTCCTGGATCGACTGCGGCGGGTCGATGGCCTTGAGCTCGACCCGGTTGACCCGGATGCCCCACTTGCCGGTGGCCTCGTCGAGGACGCCGCGCAGCTGGCCGTTGATCTGGTCTCGGCTGGTCAGGGTCTGCTCGAGGTCGAGCGAGCCGATGACGTTTCGCAGCGTCGTCACCGTGAGCTGCTCGATGCCCTGGATGAAGTTGGCGATCTCGTAGACCGCGGACTTGGGGTCGATGACCTGGTAGTAGATGACCGTGTCGATGCTCACCACGAGGTTGTCGCTCGTGATGACCGGCTGCGGTGGGAACGAGACGACCTGCTCGCGCAGGTCGATGTTGGCCCGCACGATGTCGACGAAGGGGACGAGGAGGTGCAGGCCACCCTCCAGCGTGCGCGAGTAGCGGCCGAGCCTCTCGATGATGAGTGCCGTCTGCTGAGGGACGATGCGCACCGTGCGCACCAGCACGATGACGACGAAGGTGGCGAGCAGCAGCAGGACGATGAGCGGGATGATGCCGTCTGGCATGGGGTTGGCCTTTCGGGAGGAGCCGGGACTCGGGTCAGGGAGCGGGCGGAGGCGGGGGGACGGGCGCGACGATGGCCGTCGCGCCCTGGATCGCGATGACGCGGACGTCCTCGCCGGGGCCGACCGTCGCCTCGCCGGAGGCCAGCCGCGCCGACCAGGTCTCACCGGCGAGCTTGATCCGCCCGTCGGTGTCGGTCACGGCCTGCAGGACGCGCGCCTCCCGACCCACGAGGCCCGAGGCGCCGATCTGGTGGTCCATCTCGCCGTCGATGAGCTGCCTCTTGAGGATCGGGCGGATCACGAAGAGCAGGAGCAACGCCGCCACGACGGCGACGACGACCTGCACCGCGAACGAGGCACCCAGCGCCGCGGCGACCCCGCCGGCGAGGGCGCCACCGGCGAACATGATGAACACGAAGTCGACCGTCACCGCCTCGATCGCGGCGAGGACGATGGCGATACCCAGCCAGGCGAGCCAGAAGTTGTCGGTCAGCCAGTCCATCGACCGGCCTCCTTTCCGTGGTGTGACGCCACCACTCGGACGTGGGCCCAGACGGGGCCGTTCCCACCGTGCTCAGCGAGCCCGGGCGGCATACCGTTCCCCTCGCACCTCGAGCTCGAGCGGCAGGCCGAAGGTCGCCTCGAGGTTCTCGGCGGTCAGCGTGATCTCCAGCGGCCCCTGGGCGACGACCCCGCCGTCGCGCATCAGGAGCACGTCGGTGAAGTTCGGCGGGACCTCCTCGACGTGGTGGGTCACGAGCACCAGCGCGGGGGCCGCGAGGTCGCCGGCGAGCTCGCCGAGGCGCCGGACGAGGTCCTCCCGCCCGCCGAGGTCCAGGCCGGCCGCCGGCTCGTCGAGGAGCATCAGCTCGGGGTCGGTCATGAGCGCGCGGGCGATCTGCACGCGCTTGCGCTCGCCCTCCGAGAGGGTGCCGAAGCGTCGGTCGGCGAGGTGCTGCGCCCCGAGGGCGCCGAGGAGCTCGTCGGCCCTGCCCTCGTCGAGCCGGTCGTAGGCCTCACGCCACCGACCCACGACGCCGTAGGAGGCCGTGACGACCACGTCGCGCACCCGTTCCTGCGGCGGGATGCGGTCGGCCAGGGCCGCCGAGGCGAGGCCGATCCGAGGACGCAGCTCGAAGACGTCGACCGTGCCGAGGACCTCGCCGAGGATGCCGGCGACACCGGTCGTCGGGTGGATCCGGGCGGCTGCGAGCTGAAGGAGCGTGGTCTTGCCGGCACCGTTGGGCCCGAGGACGACCCAGCGCTGACCCTCCTCGACCTCCCAGCTCACGTCGTCCAGGATGACCGTGTCCCCCCGGACCACGCTCACGCCGGCCAGCGCCAGCACATCGCTCATGCCCGGAACCCTAACGGAGTCCGGATCAGCGCCTCCGGCGCCGCAGGACGTCGAGGTAGACGTCGTTCGTCTGGTCACCGATCGACCCCCAGGAGAACGACTCCACCGCCCTCCGCCGGCCCGCGAGCCCCATCCGGTCGGCCCGCGCGGTGTCGCTCACGGCATCCGTGAGGGCCGCGGCGAGGTCGGCGACGAAGCGGTCGGGATCGACGGGAGTGCCCGTGCCGTCCTGGACCTGCTCGATGGGCACGAGCCAGCCGGTCTCCCCGTGCACGACGACCTCGGGGATGCCGCCGGTGGCCGTGGCGACGACCGGCAGCTCGCAGGCCATCGCCTCGAGGTTGACGATGCCGAGGGGCTCGTACACCGACGGACAGACGAACACCGTGGCGCCGCTCAGCATGGCCACGACCTCGTTCCGGGGCAGCATCGTCGGCACCCACACCACGCCGTCGCGGGACTCGCGCAGGCCCTCGATGAGGTGCTCCACCTCGGCCTGGATCTCCGGCGTGTCCGGCGCCCCGGCGAGGAGGACCAGCTGGACCTCCGGGGGGAGCTCGGCCGCGGCCCGCAGGAGGTACGGGAGGCCCTTCTGGCGGGTCATGCGGCCGACGAAGATGACACTGGGCCGGTCCGGGTCGACACCGTGCCGGCGGACGATGTCCTCGTCCGGCTCGCGCTGCCAGAGCTGGGAGTCGATGCCGTTGTGGACCACCTTCACCTTGTCGGGGTCCACCGAGGGGTAGGAGCGCAGGATGTCCTCGCGCATGCCCGCGCTCACGGCGACCACGGCGTCGGCGGCCTCGTAGGCGGTGCGTTCAACCCAGGACGACACGCGGTACCCCCCGCCGAGCTGCTCGGCCTTCCAGGGCCGCATGGGCTCGAGGCTGTGCGCGGTGAGCACGTGCGGGATGTCGCCCATGAGGCTCGCGAGGTGGCCCCCCATGTTGGCGTACCACGTGTGGGAGTGCACGAGGTCGGCTCCCTCGCAGGCGGCGGCGAGGGACAGGTCGACCCCCAGCGTGGTCAGGGCGGCGTTGGCGCCGGAGAGCTCGGCGAGGTCGGGGTGGCCCGTGGTGCCGTCCTCGTCGCGCGGCTCCCCGAAGGCGTGCACCCGCACGTCGAGGTCTCCCCGCTGGCGCAGGGCCCGAACGAGCTCGGTCACGTGGACGCCGGCCCCGCCGTAGATGGCCGGCGGGTACTCCTTGGTGAGGATGTCGATGCGCACGGAAAGCCACCCTACTGAGGACGTCGCCTCCCGGCAGGGGTGCCGACCCAATAGCGTGTGGCCATGGCGTACCGCAGCGGAGGTCCCAAGGTCCTGGTCATCGTCCTCGCGGGAGGAGAGGGCAAGCGGTTGATGCCGCTCACGGCCGACCGGGCCAAGCCCGCCGTGCCGTTCGGTGGCATCTACCGCCTCATCGACTTCGCCCTCTCGAACGTCGTCAACTCCGGCTACCTCAAGGTGGTCGTCCTCACGCAGTACAAGTCGCACAGCCTCGACCGGCACGTGACGCGGACCTGGCGGATGTCGACGATGCTGGGCAACTACGTCGCGCCGATCCCGGCGCAGCAGCGCATCGACAAGTCCTGGTACCAGGGCAGCGCCGACGCGATCTACCAGAGCCTCAACACGATCAACGACGAGAAGCCCGACATCGTCGTCGTCGTCGGGGCCGACCACGTCTACCGGATGGACTTCTCCCAGATGGTGGAGCAGCACCTCGAGTCGGGAGCCGGCGTGACCGTCGCCGCGATCCGGCAGCCCCGGTCGACGTCGGACCAGTTCGGGGTCATCGACGTGGTGCCGGACGACCCCATGCGGATCCGTGCCTTCCTCGAGAAGCCCACCGACCCGGAGGGGCTCCCCGACTCCCCCGACGAGATCCTCGCCAGCATGGGCAACTACGTCTTCGACGCCGACGTGCTGACCGACGCGGTGACCGAGGACGCCGCCCGCGAGGGCTCGATGCACGACATGGGCGGCGACCTCGTGCCGGCGCTCGTCGCGGAGGGCTCGGCCCACACCTACGACTTCAAGAACAACGTCATCCCGGGCGGCACGGAACGCGACATGGGCTACTGGCGTGACGTCGGGACGATGGACTCCTACTTCGACGCGCACATGGACCTCGTCTCCATCCACCCCGTCTTCAACCTCTACAACTACGACTGGCCCATCTACACCTCGTACGGGCCCTACCCCCCGGCCAAGTTCGTCCACGGCCACCACGGCAGGTTCGGCGAGGCGCTGAACTCCGCCGTCTCGCCGGGGGTCGTCATCTCCGGTGCGCGGGTGAACGGCTCGGTCATCTCCCCCGACGTCCACGTGCACAGCTACACCGAGATCGACTCCAGCGTCATCCTCGACGGGGTCCAGATCGGCCGGAACTGCACGATCCAACGGGCGGTCATCGACAAGAACGCCGTCATCCCGGACGGCACGTCGATCGGCGTCGACCCCGAGCGCGACCGTGAGCGCGGGTTCTCCGTCACCGACTCCGGCATCACCGTCATCGGCAAGGGCGTGGTGGTGACCCGGTGAGCGGCCCTGGCCGCCCGATCCGGATCGGGGCGCAGCTCCAGCCCCAGCACGCCTCCTACGCCGACATCCGCCGGGCGTGCGCCGACATGGAGGAGCTCGGGGTCGACGTCCTGTTCAACTGGGACCACTTCTACCCGCTCAACGGCCCCCGCGACGGCGCCCACTTCGAGTGCTGGACCATGCTGGCGGCCTGGGCCGAGGCGACCGAGCGGGTCGAGATCGGTGCGCTGGTGACATGCAACAGCTACCGCAACCCCCAGCTCCTCGCCGACATGGCCCGCACGGTCGACCACATCAGCGACGGGCGGCTGATCCTGGGCATCGGGTCGGGGTGGTTCGAGCGCGACTACCTCGAGTACGGCTTCGACTTCGGCACGGCGGGCGGGCGGCTGGACGCCCTCGCCCGCGACCTGCCGCTCGTCAAGGAACGGTGGGCCAAGCTGAACCCGGCCCCGACCCGGGACATCCCGGTGCTCATCGGTGGCGGGGGTGAGCGCAAGACCCTGCGGATCGTCGCGCAGCACGCCGACATCTGGCACGGTTTCGGAGGACCCGACACGATCGCGCACAAGCACGCCGTCCTCGACGAGTGGTGCGCCCGGGTCGGCCGCGACCCGGCAGAGATCGAGCGCTCGGCGGGCGTGTCGGCGCGGCCGGGGCGGTACCCCGAGGACGTCCCCGACTATGCCGCCGCCGCCGAGAACCTGTACGCCGTGGGCACCCGGCTGTTCACGCTCGGTCTCTCCGGCCCGGGGTACGACAGGGGTCCGGTCCGCGACCTCGTGGCGTGGCGGGACGCCCACGCCGGTTAGCCTTCAGGCGTGTCCGCAGCCCCCACCGCCCCGCCGCCGGCGCCGCTGCCCGACCCCGACGCGCGGACCCTGCTCGTCACCCTCGACGGACCCGACCGACCCGGGGTGACCAAGGTCCTCTTCGAGGCGGCATCCACGGTGGGCGCCGAGGTCCTCGACCTCGAGCAGGTCGTCGTGCGCGGGCACCTGGCGCTGTCGATCCTGCTCTCGCCGGGGCGTGACGAGAACGTGCTCGTCGACCGGCTCACCCGGGCGGGTGAGGGCCTCGGGCTGCGGGTCGACGTCGAGGTGGGTCGCGGTGACAACGCGCCGCGGCGCACCGGGCGCGCCGCCGTCGTGGTCATGGGCGCGCCGCTCGAGACCTACCACGTCGCGGCGGTGGCCGCGGCGATCGCCGAGCACGGGGCCAACATCGACCGCATCCGCCGCCTCTCGAGGTACCCGGTGACCACCGTGGAGCTCGACGTGTCGGGCGCCGAGCTCGCCGACCTGCGCCACGACCTCGCCATGGTCTCGCACACGGTGGGAGCCGACATCGCGGTGGCCCAGGCGGGGCTGGCCCGTCGCGGTGGCCGACTGGTCGTCATGGACGTCGACTCCACGCTCATCCAGGAGGAGGTCATCGAGCTGCTGGCGGCGCACGCCGGCCGGGCCACCGAGGTGGCGGCGGTGACCGAGTCCGCGATGCGCGGCGAGCTCGACTTCACGCAGAGCCTGCACGCCCGGGTGGCGACCCTGGCCGGCCTTCCCGAGTCCGTCCTGGACGACGTGCGGGATGCCGTGCGGCTCACCCCGGGCGCACGGACCCTGATCCGTACCCTGAAGCGGCTCGGCTTCACGGTGGGCCTGGTCTCCGGGGGGTTCGTCGAGGTCATCCAGCCCCTGGCGGTGGAGCTCGGGGTGCACCACGTGCGCGCCAACCGGCTCGAGGTCGTCGACGGCCACCTCACCGGTCGGGTCCTCGGAGGGGTCGTCGACCGCGAGGCGAAGGCGGCCGCGCTCCGCGAGTTCGCAACGCTGGAGGGTCTCCCGCTGAGCCGGACGGTCGCCATCGGTGACGGCGCCAACGACCTCGACATGCTGGCCGTGGCCGGCCTGGGGGTGGCGTTCAACGCCAAGCCGGTCGTGCGTCGGCAGGCAGACACCGCCGTCAACGTGCCGTACCTCGATGCGGTCCTCTTCCTCCTCGGCATCTCCCGCGAGGAGATCGAGGACGCGGACGCGGACGACGGCCCGCACTAGGCTGACCGCGTGCCCCGCCACCCCTCCGCGCCACCCACGCTCTTCGTCGTCGGAGGGGCCGAGGACCGGGTCGGCAGGGTCTCCCTGCTGCGGCGGTTCGTCAAGCTGGCCGGCGGGCGCACGGCACGGCTCGTCGTGGTCCCCACCGCATCGTCGTTCCAGGACGGAGTGGTCGCCTCGTACACCGAGGTCTTCGAACGCCTCGGGGCGTCCGACGTGCGGGTGGTCAACCCGGACACCCGGGACGAGGCGCACGACCCCGAGGCGGTGCGCACGGTCGACGAGGCCACCGGGGTGTTCTTCACCGGCGGCAGCCAGCTGCGGCTCTCCCAGCTCATCCCCGGGACGCCGCTCGGCGCGGCCGTGCACCGAGCCCACGACCGCGGCTGCGTCGTCGGCGGAACCTCGGCCGGGGCCTCGATCATGTCCGACTTCATGATCTCCATGGGTGACGAGGGCGTCACCCCCAGGCAACGGGCCAGCCAGCTCACCGCCGGACTGGGGCTCCTGCCCGGCGTCGTGATCGACCAGCACTTCGACCAGCGTTCACGCTACGGCCGCCTCCTGTCCGTGGTGGCCTCCTCCCCGCACCTGCTCGGGCTGGGCATCGACGAGGACACCGCCGTCGTGGTGCGGGACCGGCGGGAGTCCACCGTCCTCGGCAGCGGTGCCGTCTTCGTCCTCGACTGCGCGAAGGCACGTACGGATGCCGCCGAGGCCAGGGCCGGCGCCCCCGTGCTCGTCTCGGGGGCCACCATCCACACCCTGCCGGCCGGCGCCACGTTCGACCTCGTCGAGCGCCGGCTCACCGGCTTCGTCGAGCAGCACCGCGACCCGCTCATAGCGTTGGCCGCCGCCAAGGCCTGAGGGCCGGCCCCGCCCACCCGCCCCCGAGGAGAACAGCCGATGGACCGCCCGACCCCGACCGGCCCCCCCGCGCCCGACCTGCGGATCCTCGAGTCCCGGGTGTACCGGGGCGGGAACATCTGGTCCTACGAGCCGGCGGTGCACCTCGTCCTCGACCTCGGCGTGCTGGAGGGCTACCCCACCGACACCCTTCCCGGCTTCACCGACCGCCTGGTCGAGCTCCTCCCCCGGCTGGAGAACCACACCTGCTCCAAGGGCGTCAAGGGCGGGTTCGTGCAGCGGTTGCGCGAGGGGACCTGGCTGGGCCACGTCTCCGAGCACGTCGCTCTCCAGCTCCAGCAGGAGGCGGGGCACGACCTGCGTCGGGGCAAGACCCGGATGGTCAAGGACCGCCCCGGGGTCTACAACGTCGTCTACGGCTACAACGACGAGGCCGTGGGCCTCGCCGCCGGACGCCTCGCGGTGCGCCTGGTCAACCACCTGGTGCAGGCCGAGGAGGGCTTCGACTTCGCCGAGGAGCTGGAGCGCTTCCTGACCCGTGCCGAGCGCCAGGCCTTCGGGCCCTCCACCGCGGCCATCCTCGAGGAGGCGGTCAGCCGTGACATCCCGTACATCCGCCTCAACGAGGCCAGCCTCGTGCAGCTCGGCCAGGGCGTGCACCAGCAGCGCATCCGGGCGACGATGACGTCGAGGACGAGCGCGCTCGCCGTCGACATCGCGGGTGACAAGAACATGACGACTCGTCTGCTGGCGTCAGCCGGACTTCCCGTGCCCCGGCAGGAGACGGTCCGGTCGGCGGAGGGAGCCGTCGCGGGCGCCCGCCGGATCGGGTTCCCGGTCGTCGTGAAACCGCTCGACGGCAACCATGGTCGCGGCGTGTGCCTCGACCTCACGAGCGACGACGAGGTGCGCGAGGCCTTCGTCGTCGCCGAGGCGCAGTCCCGCCGAGGGTCCGTCATCGTCGAGTCGTTCGTCACCGGGCGGGACTACCGCTGCCTCATCGTCGGGGGCCGGATGCAGGCGATCGCGGAGCGGGTCCCCGCGCACGTGACGGGCGACGGCATCCACACGGTCCGTGAGCTCGTGGAGCTGACCAACGCGGACCCGCGCCGCGGGGTCGGGCACGAGAAGGTCCTGACCCGGATCACGCTCGACGAGGCGGCCGAGGCGCTCGTCCGCGACCAGGGGTCAGGGCTGGACGACGTGCCGCCACCCGAGGCCCAGGTCAAGCTCGCCCTCACCGGCAACATGTCGACGGGCGGCATCTCGGTCGACCGCACCTTCGACGCCCACCCGGACAACATCGAGATCGCCGAGGAGGCCGCCCGGCTCATCGGTCTCGACGTCGCCGGCATCGACTTCATCTGCCCGGACATCGCCTCCCCCGTGCGCGAGACCGGAGGGGCGATCTGCGAGGTCAACGCCGCACCAGGGTTCCGCATGCACACGCACCCGACGATCGGCGAACCGCAGTACATCGCCAAGCCGGTCGTCGACCTGCTGTTCCCGCCCGGCGCCCCGTCGCGGGTTCCCATCGTCTCCGTGACGGGGACCAACGGGAAGACCACGACGTCGCGGATGATCGCCCACATCATGAAGGGCGTCGGCCGGCAGGTGGGGATGACCTCGACCGACGGCATCGTCATCGACGAGCGGCTCGTCGTGAAGTCGGACGCCAGCGGGCCACGCTCGGCCGGCATGGTGCTCCAGAACCCGCGGGTCGACTTCGCCGTGATGGAGGTCGCAAGGGGCGGCATCCTGCGTGAAGGGCTCGGCTACGACCGCAACGACGTCGCCGTCGTCACGAACGTGCAGCCCGACCACCTCGGCATGCGTGGCATCGACACCCTCGAGCAGCTCGCCGAGGTGAAGGCGGTCGTCGTGGAGGCCGTCCCTCGGGACGGGTTCGCGGTCCTGAACGCCGACGACCCCCTGGTGCGACGGATGCGCCGCCGGTGCTCGGGGTCGGTGGTGTGGTTCAGCCTCGACCAACCGGGCAGCGCCGTGCGTGAGCTCATCGACGACCACTGCCGGCGCGGAGGGCGCGCCGTCGTGCTCGACCGCACCGAGCGCGGCGACATGATCGTGATCCGGCATGGTCGTCGCTCGATGCAGCTCGCCTGGACGCACCTGCTCCCCTCGTCATTCGGTGGCACGGCCCTGTTCAACGTCGCGAACGCCATGGCCGCCGCGGGGGCGGCGTTCGCCAGCGGCGCCGGGCTGCACGAGATCCGCCAGGGCCTGCGCACCTTCACGACGTCGTACTACCTCTCCCCCGGTCGCATGAACCAGGTCAACGTGCACAACATCGACGTGATCGTCGACTACTGCCACAACGCCCCCGGCATGCGGGTGCTCGGTGAGTTCCTGGAGCGGTACGCGACCCTCAAGGACGGCCAGGCAGACCTCGGCAAGATCTCGCGGATCGGCCTGATCGCGACGGCCGGCGACCGTCGCGAGGACGACATGCGAGAGCTCGGCTCGGTCGCCGCGGAGCACTTCGACGTCCTGATCGTGCGCGAGGACCAGCGCCTGCGGGGCCGGGAGCGCGGGTTCACCGCCGAGCGCGTCGCCGAGGGGGCGCGCAGCCGGGTCGGCCAGCCGGGGGTCCGGTGCCGCCAGGTCGAGGTGGTCCTCGACGAGACGGCCGCCGTGCGCCACGCCATGGCCAGGGCCAACCCGGGTGACATCGTCGTGCTCACCGTCGACCAGCACGCCGCCGTCATGGCCGAGCTCGAGGACATGACCTCGCAGGCGCAGCCCGGGACCCACACCCGCGGCGGCCTCGGGGACCCCGACCTGGACTCGGGCGCCCTGCACGCCGAGGCGACCGAGGCCGGGGACAGCGCGGCGCGCGACCTCGACCCGGTGGCGCCGCCCGCTCACCTGACCCGACCCGGGCCCTGGTCGGGTCGTCAGTCCGGCAGCTCGGCCGCGTACTCCCGCAGGGCACGCCGGTACAGCACCACGTCGGGGTCGCTGCTCGTCTCGGCCAGGGCGGTGAGGAGGTCGCGCAGCGCCGCGCCGGGGCGCCCCACGTCGTGCTCGACCAGGGCGCGGAAGGCCGCGACGCCGAGGCTCTCCGGATGCCGTACCGCCGCGTCCTCGATCACGGCGGCGGCTTCGCCGAGGCGCCCGAGGGTGCGCAGGCTCGAGGCCAGCTGGACCTGTGCCCGGTGCCGGTGCGGTTCCGGGAGACCGGCTGCCAGGGCCTGCTCGTAGAGCGGCACGGCGTCGGATTCGTGGCCGCCGCTGTCCAGCGTGCCCGCGTACTCGTAGGCGATGCGCGCGTCACCCGGGTGCTCGGCATGGAGCCGAGCGGCCTGCTCGAGGCGCGCGGCGGCATCCGTCACATCCCAGAGGGCGGAGATCTGTGCCTCGAGCTCGTGCTCGCCTCGCGCGCGGACGACCTTGCGCCTGATGGCGGGTGGGTCGTCCGCTGTCGCCCCGTGCCCGCGCAGCCACTCGACGATCTCGGCCCGCTCGGCGTGGCACATGACCGCCACGACGTCGCCGTCGTCGGCACCCTGGAGGCACCCGAGGAGCCCGGCGAGCTCGGTCGGGTGGGAGGCGAGGTGCGCCACCCCGGCTCGCGCCAGCCCGAGCCCCAGCTGGTGCTCGAGGTCCTCCGCGGTGCGGCCGCGCAGGTAGTGGGCCTTGTGGGCGGCAACCACGTGGTCGGCGCGCAGGCCAGCGATCTCGCCCATGGCCTGCAGGATGTCGTCGGTACGGTCGCCCGCGGTGCCCAGCGCCAGGTGCACCCGCGCGCCGGGGGCGGCAAGGCCGCGGGCCACGTCGAGGAGCGCCTCCAGCCCGGCCTCGTTGTGGGCGAGGTCGAGGATGACGGTCACCGCACCGCGGTCCACGGGCACCGTGTAGGTGTTCATCCGGCCGGGGTTCGTGACGTCGTCGGGCCGGAAGGTCCGCAGGCCCTCGATCACCGCCGGTCGCTCGATCCCCAGCCCGAGTGCGGCGGAGGCTCCGGCCAGGGCGTTGAGCACGTTGTGGTGCGAGAGGCCCGACAGCGCCATCGGCAGGTCGACGACCGGCAGCAGCCGGTCGGGGCCGCGGTCGTTCCCGAGCACCGTCAGGTGGTCGTCGAGGACCGTGGTGGCGCGGCCTCCGGCCCCCAGGGCCTCGCGCACGGCCGGCGCGTTCGGGTCGGCCGTGAAGACCCACGGGCGCGCCCGCAGGCCCGCGCGCATCGCCCAGACGCGGGGGTCCTCACCGTTGAGCACCGCCCAACCCCGCGGTCGGGTCACGCGGGTGATGATGGCCTTCACCTCGGCAAGCTGGTCGACCGTGTCGATGCCCTGCAGGCCCAGGTGGTCGGCGGAGACGTTGGTGACGACGGAGACGTCGTTGTGGGCCACGCCCATGCCGCGCAGCAGCAGGCCGCCGCGCGCGGTCTCGAGGATGCCGACCTGCACGCCCGGGGCGGCGAGGACCGCCCTGGCACCCGCCGGACCGGAGTAGTCCCCCTCCTCGACCACCGTCCCCTGCACGAGCACACCGTCGGTCGAGCTCCACCCGGCGCGCAGGCCCGCCGTCATGCAGATGTGCGCGATGAGCCGGGTGGTCGTCGTCTTGCCGTTGGTTCCCGTCACCGAGGCGACCGGGATGCGGGGCACCACCATCCGCGGCGGCTCGCCGGGCGGCGCGGCGGCGACGTCGGCGGCCCGGCTGCGCACGGCATCCCCGACCGGGCGGCCGGCAAGGAGGTCGGCCAGGAGCGGGCCGAGGGCCGAACCCATGGCCTCGGCCCGCCCGCGGTGCCGCCACACGAAGGCGCAGACCACGACGGGGGTCTCCCCCGCCGGACGGGTGCGGATGCCGAGGCGGCCCGTGCCGGCCTCCCGCGCCAGCGCCCTCGCCACCTTCTCGACGACCCGCAGGAGCACCCGCTGCCGCTGGGCCGATCCGGCCGCGCCGACGGCACGCGACGGCAGGTCGAGCGACGCGCAGAGTGCGCCGATCCGCTCGGGACCGGCCTCGAGGTACCCGGGGAGCGCGAGCGTCACCTTCACGGCCGGCCGCGGGAAGTACAGGTTCGGGCCCTCGAGGACCCGCACCTCGCGGGTGGTCACGGGGTCGTCCGGGGAGGCCTCGCTGCTCACGCCGGCGAGCCTAGTGGTGGTCGGTCAGACGCCGACCGCGTGGAACCCTCCGTCGACGTGGACCATCTCTCCCGTGGTCGCGGGGAACCAGTCCGAGAGCAGGGCAACGCAGGCGCGCGCGGCGGGCTCGGCGTCGTTGACGTCCCACCCGAGGGGTGCCCGGCTGCCCCACGCCTCCTCGAAGCGCTCGAACCCCGGGATCGACTTGGCCGCCGTCGTGCGGATCGGGCCCGCGGCCACGATGTTGCAGCGCATCCCCTTCGGACCCAGGTCGCGTGCGAGGTAGCGGCTCGTCGACTCGAAGGCGGCCTTCGCCACGCCCATCCAGTCGTAGACCGGCCAGGCGTAGCGCGCGTCGAACGTGAGGCCGACGACGCTCGACCCGGGTCCCATGACCGGCAGGGCCGCCTTGGTGAGGGAGGCCAGGGAGTAGGCCGACACGTGGAGGGCCGTGGAGACGTCGTCCCAGCCAGCCTCCATGAAGTCGAAGGCCCCCTGCGGTGCGAAGCCGATCGAGTGGACGACGCCGTCGAGGTGGGGCACGTGCTCGCGGACCCGGTCGGCCAGTGCCCCGAGGTCGTCGTCACTCGTCACGTCGAGCTCGACGACCGGCGGGGTGGTGGGCAGTCGGCGGGCGATGGCCGTCGTGATCCTCATCGTGCGCCCGAAGGACGTCAGGACGACCTCCGCCCCCTGCTCCTGGGCCAGGCGGGCCACGTGGAACGCGATCGAGGAGTCCATGAGGACGCCGGTGACGAGCAGCTTCTTGCCCTCGAGCAACATGAGCGGACCTTCCGTCGGTGGGGTGTGGACGTGGTGCCTGGCCAGCGGCGTGCCGTGCCGGGTGCCGGGGCGGTGGTCAGTGACCCATCCCCAGGCCGCCGTCGACGGGGATCACCGCGCCGGAGATGTAGGCGGCCTCCGGGCTCGCGAGGAAGCGGACCGCGGCCGCGACCTCGTCGGGCGTCGCGAAGCGCCCTGCCGGGATGGCTGCCTGGTAGGTCTTCCGGGTGTCGTCGGCCAGCTCGGCGGTCATGTCGGTCTCGATGAACCCGGGAGCGACCACGTTCGCCGTGATGCCGCGCCCGCCGAGCTCGCGCGTGATGGAGCGGGCGAGGCCCACGAGGCCGGCCTTGCTCGCCGCGTAGTTGGCCTGACCCGGGCCGCCGTAGAGTCCGACGACGCTGGAGATGAAGATGATGCGTCCGCGGCGCAGCCGGATCATCCCCGTGCTGGCCCGGCGGGCGCAGCGGAACGCCCCGGCCAGGTTGGTCTCGACGACGGTGTGCCAGTCGTCGTCGCTCATCCGCATGAGGAGTCCGTCCTTGGTGACGCCCGCATTCGCGACGAGGACCTCGATCGGGCCGCCGAGCTTCTCCTGCGCCTCGGTGAAGGCCGCGTCGACTGAGTCGGTGTCGGTGACGTCGCAGCGCACCCCCACGAGCCCCTCCGGTGGGTCGCCCGACCGGTGGGTCACGGCGACGGTGTCGCCGGCCGCGGCGAAGGACCTCGCGATGGCCAGACCGATGCCGCGGTTGCCGCCGGTGACGAGGACGGTGCGTGACTCGCTCATGCTGTCGAACCTAGTCGACTACCACGGGGTATCCCGAGCACGGCGACATACAGTGGAACAGTGCCCACCACCAGCAGCCGCAAGGCCCCCGACGCCCAGTCGGTGACCAGCGCGCCCGAGGCCAGGACCGAGGACCAGGCGCGCCGGCTCAAGCGGTACCTCGTGACGATGGGCATCCGCACCGCGTGCTTCGTGCTCCTCGTCGTGATCGACGACTGGTACCGGTGGATCTTCGCGGCCGGCGCGGTGTTCCTCCCGTTCTTCGCCGTCGTGGCGGCGAACGCCGTCAAGCCCCGGGTCCTCGGGCGGGTGAAGCCGGTCCTGCCCACGACGGACGGCACGCGGCTCCTCGAGCGCCAGGCCTGGCAGGAGCCGGTCGACGGCGGCTCGCCGGGGCCCTCAGCCTCCGATCGCTGACATCGGCCGATCCGGCTGCCGGAACCCGGGGCGGTCGATGCCGTGGCCGGCGGCCTTGGCCCACATCTCCGCGACGACGAGGTCGGCGAGCTCGGCGTCGGTCGCGCCGCCGCGAAGGGGGCCGCGCAGGTCGACCTCGCGCCGGGCGAACAGGCAGTTGCGCAGCTGACCGTCGGCGGTCAGGCGCACCCGGTCGCAGCTGGCGCAGAACGGCGCCGAGACGCTGGCGATGACACCGACCGTCTGCGGTCCGCCGTCGACGAGGAACAGCTCGGCAGGAGCGCTGCCCCGGGCGGGAACGGTCGTGAGCCGGAACCGCTGCCCGAGCCGCTCGAGGATCTCGGCCTGCGGCACCATCTGCTTGCGGTCCCACGCGTGCTGCGGGTCGAGCGGCATCTGCTCGATGAACCGCAGCTCGTAGCCGCGGTCCAGGCACCACTGCAGCAGCTCGACGACATCGGTGTCGTTGACCCCCCGCATGGCGACGGCGTTGACCTTGACCGGCGTGAGGCCGGCATCCGCCGCCGCCTTGAGGCCGGCGACGACGTCCTGGAAGCGGTCACGTCGCGTGAGGCGTGCGAAGTGCTCCGGAACCACCGTGTCGAGGCTCACGTTGACCCGGTCCAGTCCGGCGGCCGCCAGGGGTGCGGCCAGCCGGTCCAGGCCGATGCCGTTCGTCGTCATCGCGATCCGGGGGCGGGGCTCGAGCGCAGCCACCGCACGGACCACGTCGACGAGGCTGCGGCGCAGCAGCGGCTCGCCGCCGGTCATCCGGACCGACGTCACGCCCAGCCCGACGAGGACGGCCACCAGCCGCACCAGCTCGTCGTCGGAGAGCATCTCGGGCTTCGCCATCCAGTCCAGGCCCTCCGCCGGCATGCAGTAGGAGCAGCGAAGGTTGCAGCGGTCGGTGACGGACACCCGCAGGTCACGGCCCACCCGACCGTGGCGGTCGAGCAGGCGTGGGGCGGGAAGGTCGGCCATAGGCCACCAATGTACGTCGCGTAGCGTGGCCGGGTGCTCAGGCGGCTCGTGACACCTCGCTGGCTGGGCGCCCTCGTCCTGGCCGCGCTGTTCGCCGTGCTGTGCTACCAGCTGGGCTGGTGGCAGTACGACCGCCACCTGGCGAAGGTGCAGCGCAACGAGCGGCTCGACGAGCACTACCGGGCCGATCCCGTGCCTCTCGGCTCGGTGCTGGGAGCCTCCGGGCTCGACCCGCAGGACGAGTGGACCCGCGTCACCGTTCAGGGCCGGTACGCACGCGGGCCGGTGTTCGTCCGCAACCGCAGCCTCGACGGCCGCGCGGGTCTCGAGGTGCTGTGGGCGCTTCGTCCGGATGCCGGCGGCCCGGACCTGGTCGTGGACCGCGGGTGGGTCGCCGCGTCCGACCAGGGGGCCAGCACGCTGCCGTCGGTCGCCCCGGCCCCGGCGGGAGGGGTCGAGGTGACGGGGTGGGTGCGGCGGGGCGAGGCCTCGCGGAACCGCGAGCTGCCACCCGGGCAGGTGGCCAGCCTCAACCTTGCGGATGCCGCGGCGGCCCTCGGCTCGCGCGAGGTGCTGCCGGGGTACGTGCTGCTCGAGGGCGAGCGCGCCGCCGACGGCTCCGTGCCGCCGCGCCCGTCACCGCTGAGCGCGCCCGACCGGAGCCTGGGTCCCCACCTCGCGTACGCCTACCAGTGGTGGCTCACCACCGTGCTGGGCTTCGTCCTCGTGTGGTTCGGCATCCGGCGCGAGCTCCACGCGGAGGACCCGCAGCGGTACCCGCGCAAGCCCCGGAAGACGCGTATCTGGGACGAGGAGGACGAGTAGCTGCGCCGGACATTCACCCGCGGGGCACGGGGAACACCCGCGCATCCCCGGGCTGGTCCGGGTCGTCGACGATGTCGCGGCCGTCGAGCCAGGCGGACACGACGCTCGCCAGCTCGCCGGGGTGGCTGAAGTTGATCGCGTGCGCCGCCCCGTGGATGACGACGACCGTGACGTGCTGGGGTGCCATCCGCGCCACCTGCACGACCCGCGCCGGGCCCGGCATCAACGGGTCGCGGCTGCCGAGCACGGCCAGCGTGGGGACAGGCGTGGTGAGCAGCCGCTCGAGCGAGGGGAACACCGTGAGCTGGTGGAACAGCCGCAGGGCGTTGACCGGGCCGAACCGCACGTAGTCGGGAACCGCGACCCGGGCCATCCGCGGTGTCTCGCGGACCCCGTCGCGCGCGAGCTGCACCAGGGCGCGGGGGAGCGGCTGGTTCTGCACGCCACCGGCGGGCGACACGAGCACCATCGCATGGACCCGCGCGGGTGCCGCATGGGCGACCTCGAGGGCGATGGGGCACCCCATCGAGTTGCCCAGGAGCACGGCCTTCTCGAGCTCGAGGGCGTCCAGCAGGTCGAGCACGGCCACGGCGAGCTCGGGGATGTCGAGGGTGTGGTCGCGCCGGGGGCTGCGACCGTAGCCCGGGAGGTCCGGCACGACGTTCACCGCGTGACCGACGAGCAGCCGTGCCGTCGGCATGAGGTAGGCCCCCGAGATCCCGAAGCCGTGCACGTGGACGACCGGCACGGCATCCGTCGGCCCGGTGCTGCGCCGGTAGAAGACGTCGCGCCCGGCGATCCGGACGCGACCGTCGGTCCACTCAGCCGGGGCATCGGTCACGCGCCGGATCATCGCACGTGGCGACCTCGCTCCAGGCGGGCGGGCCCGTCCTGCGAGACCGGTCGGCCCCGGCGAGGGAAGCGGCGCACTCAACCGGCAGGCGACGGCGGGGACGTGAGCCCGGTGGAGGCGTGCGCGGCTCAGCGGGTCAGGCGCGGACGTCGACGACCTCGCCCAGCTCTTCGGAGAACTGGGTCCGATAGAGCTCGGCGTACAGCCCGCCCGCGGCGACGAGCTCGGCATGGGTTCCGCGCTCGACGATCCGCCCCTCGTCGACGACGAGGATCAGGTCGGCGTGCCGCACGGTCGACAGTCGGTGCGCGATGACCAGAGCAGTGCGGTCGCGCAGCGCCTCGTCGAGGGCGCGCTGGAGGGCCTGCTCGGACTCGCTGTCGAGGTGAGCCGTCGCCTCGTCGAGGACGATGAGCCCGGGGCCCTTGAGCAGCAGCCGGGCGATGGCGAGCCGCTGCTTCTCGCCGCCGGAGAGGCGGTGGCCCCGGTCACCGACGACCGTGTCGAGGCCGGCCGGGAGCGACTCGACGAGCGACCACACCTGCGCCGACCGCAGCGCCGCCACCATGTCGTCCTCCGTCGCAGCCGGTGCCGCGTACGCGAGGTTCGCCCGGATCGTGTCGTGGAAGAGGTGGGCGTCCTGGGTCACGACCCCGACGGCGTCGTGCAGCGACTCGGTGCTGACCGCCCGGAGGTCGACACCGTTGATCCGGATCGCCCCGGACGTCGGGTCGTACAACCGCGCGACGAGTGCCGTGATGGTCGTCTTGCCGGCACCGCTCGGCCCGACGAGGGCCACGAGAGCACCCGGCTCGACCGTGAAGGAGACGCTGCGCAGGACCGGACCGCTCCCCCGCCGGTCACCGGTCGCCGTGCTCTCCAGCGAGGCGAGCGACACCTCGTCGGCCGAGGGGTACGAGAACGCCACGTTGTCGACGTCGACGCGCACGGGCCCGGGTGGCACCGGCCGGGCGTCGGGCGACTCGGCCACGAGCGGCTGGAGGTCCAGGACCTCGAACACCCGCTCGAAGGACACCAGGGCGGTCATGATGTCGACGCGCACGTTCGAGATCGCCGTCAGCGGGCCGTACAGGCGGGCCAGCAGCGCCGTGAGCGCGATGAGCGTCCCGACGGTGAGCGTGCCGCCCACTGCCATGAGGCCGCCGAAGCCGTAGACCATGGCGGTGGCCAGGGAGGCGACCAGCGTGAGCGCCACGAAGAAGACCGACCGGTTGACCGCGATGCGCACGCCGATGTCACGGACGCGGGCAGCGCGGGCGGCATACTCCTCGTCCTCGATCGCGGGTCGCCCGAAGAGCTTGACGAGCAGGGCACCGGCGACGTTGAACCGTTCGGTCATGCGGGTGCCCAGGTCAGCGTTCTGGACCATCTGCTCGTGGGCGAGGCTCGCGAGGCGACGCCCCATGAGCCGCGCGGGCACGAGGAAGAAGGGGACGAGCACCACGGCCCCGAGGGTCAGCTGCCACGAGAGCGTGGCCATCGCCACGAGGATGAGCACCAGCGTGATCGCGTTGCTCACGACGCTGGACAGCACGGACGTGAAGGCCTGCTGGGCACCGATCACGTCGTTGCCGAGCCGGGTGACGAGGGAGCCCGTCTGGGCGCGCGTGAAGAAGGCGACGGGCTGGCGCAGCACGTGGGAGAAGACCTGCGTGCGCAGGTCGTAGATCAGCCCCTCACCGATGCGTGCGGAGAACCACCGTTCGACGAGCGTGAGGGCGCCGCTCAGCACCGCGATGACGGCGACGAGCAGGGAGAGCCGCACGACCAGGGCGGAGTTCTGCGGCGCGATGCCCTCGTCGATGAGCATCTTGAGGAGCAACGGGGTCGCGACGACGAGCACGGACTCGACGACGACGAGCGCGAGGAACCAGGCGATCTGCCGGGTGTAGGGACGGGCGTAGCCCAGGACCCTCCGCGTGGTGCCCGGAGCCAGGCGACGCTCCTTGACGCTCGCGTCCCTCGTCAGGCTGTGCAGCGCCTGCCACCCGTGCATGCTCACTCGCGGTGCTCCTCGTCGTCGTCGCAGTGAGTCAACCACGGCCCGCCGACACCTGTTCCTAGACCCATCGGCCCCCCGGCGCACCGGGGCTCGTCAGCCCAGATCGGCGAACAGCGCCTCGTAGTGCCCGGCCATGCCCTCGTAGTCGGACCACGCGACCGCGGAGACGTCCCCATCACCCTGATCGGCCACGAGCCGGTCGAGGTAGTACTCCCACCCGGGCCCGACGTCGCGGCCCGTCGCGGTGTCGGGCACCCGCTGCGCGAACGTCAGCGTCGTCACGTCCGCGACCTCCTCGAGGTCGAGCTCGACGTGCCATCGTCCACCGGCCGAGGGGCCCGAGTCCCAGCTCACCACGAGGCGCCGTGGCGGGTCGCACTCGTGCACGGTGACGTGCTCGTCCTCGACGTCCTCACCCTCCGCGGTCATCCGGAACAGCACCTGGCCGGATGCCGGGTCCCCGGTCCACGTCCCGATCCACCGACCCAGGCGCTGGGACTCCGTGACTGCGGCCCACACGTCCTCGACCGGGGCGCGGAAGGTGCGCTCGATGACGAGGGTGGCGCCGGCATCTCGTTCCTCCCGACGGCCGACCGCTCGCGGCCGGGACCCTGCGGTGCTGGGGGTGGTGTCGCCTCTGCTCATCCCGTCCTCCTCGGTGCTCATGCGGTCTCCCCGGTCGCTCGGTGTGGGTTGGGTACGGATCCGGAACCCTCGGCGGCGCGGTGGTCACGGCCCGTGCGCCGCACCTCCAGGTCGAGGGCGGCGAAGTGGGCGGCGCTGACGAGCGGTCGCGGCACCGCCGGGCCCGCCGTCGCCAGCTCGGTCAGGAACGCCGCGACGGCGTCGAGTGACCCAGGGACGATCCAGTAGTGACGCTCGCGGCCGAGGTCGTCGGCCGCGACGAGCCCGGCATCCGAGAGCACCCGCAGGTGCTTGCTCACGGCCGGCCGGCTGATCGGGCGCCCGGAGGCCAGGTCGACGACGCGAGTGGTGCCGGTGGCGAGGGCCCTCAAGAGGTCCCTTCGCACCGGATCGCCGATGGCCCTGAAGACGTCCATGACCCAAAGGTAACTGCATGGTTACCATTCTGTCGAGGGCAGACCCGGGCCTGGGCGGCGAAGGTGACGGTCAGCCCAATCGCCGACCGACGTCTGCGACGGCCCCTAGGGTGGGACGAGACCCACGAAGGAGCCCCATGCCCGCGGCGCAGCGCAGACCCATCGCTCCGCTGGACGCCATCTGGCTCGTCATGGACCGGCCCCACAACCTCATGGTCATCGTCTCCGTGATGTTCCTGCGCGAGGTCCCGGACTGGGACGAGGTCACCCGCCTCCTCGAGGACCGGGTCGTCGGCCCCTACCCCGTCTTCCGGCAGAGGGTCGAGGGGGTCGGCTTCGGCGCGCGGCCGCACTGGGTCGACGACGACGACTTCGACATCGACCGGCACCTGCACCGGGTGACCCTGCCCGCTCCGGGTGACGACGCGGCGCTGCAGCGCTACATGGAACAGCACATCTCCACCCCCCTCGACCGCTCCCACCCGCTGTGGGAGATGCACTTCGTCGACGGGCACGGCCAGGGATCCGCCATCGTCTGCCGCACCCACCACGCCCTCGCCGACGGGCTGGCCCTCGGCCGGGTGCTCCTCTCCCTGACCGACGACGGGGACGCCGGCTCCGGCGCTCGGGTGTCCTCGGCGGCCTCCGGTGGTGCCGGCGCCGGAGCCACCGCCGACGGGGCCGCCGACCGGCGTGGCACGGCATCCAGCGCGCTGGACCTCGTGCGCGGCGCCACGACACGGGTCGTGCGCCTGGGCACCCTCGACGGACTGCGCGACGCCGCCCGCCTGGCGATGCGCACCACTCAGGTGCTCGAGGACCTGATCCTCGGCCACAACCCGGAGAACCCGCTGTCCGGTGAGCCGGCACCGGAGAAGCGGATCGCCTGGACAGGCCCGCTGCCGCTCGAGGGGCCGAAGGCGATCGGCCGCCTCGCCGGGGCCACGATCAACGACGTGCTGCTGAGCGCGATGGCCGCCGCGCTGCGCCGGTACCAGGAGGACGACGACGTCGAGCCGGTCGACCTCATCACGATGGTCCCGGTGAACCTCCGGGACCTCGACTCCCCGTTGCCTCCGGAGCTCGGCAACGAGTTCACCCTCATCTACTTCCGGTACCCGAGCGCCACCCCCGCACCCCTCGCCCGCCTGTCCGAGACCAAGCGCAGGATGGACTGGCTCAAGGGGTCCCCGGAGATCGCGCTCACCCACCTGCTCATGGACGTCATCGGACGCGCCGGCCTCGGACGGCCGGTCATCGACTTCTTCGCCGACAAGGCGATCGGCGTCACGACGAACGTCATCGGCCCTCGCGAGCCCCGGCTCCTGGCCGGCGTGCCGCTGGAGGGAGTCCTGGGCTGGGTGCCCGGCTCCGGCTCGCACACCGTGGGGGTCTGCATCTTCACGTACGCCGGGACCGTGCGGGTCGGTGTCGTCACCGATGCGACCCAGGTGCCGGACCCCGGGAGGCTCGTGGCCGCCTTCGAGGAGGAGCTGGACCTCCTCGTCTCGCTCAGCACGCCGCGAGGGCGGCGGAAGGGCAGGAAGCGTGCCGACTGACACCGCCCGGGCGGAGCTGCGGATCGAGGTCCCCACCGCCGAGGTGCTGGCGACGATCCACGACGTGGCCTCCCAGCCGGAGTGGATCCCCGAGATCCGCGAGGTCGAGGTGCTGGAGGTCTCCGAGGAGGGGCTGCCACTGCGTGCCGCTGTCGCGGCGGCGACGGCCGTCGGCACGGACCGCTACACGCTCGCCTACGAGCACCGGGACGACGGCATCCGCTGGGTCCTGGAGAGCGGTCGACTCCAGACGGCGCAGGTCGGCGTCCTGACGGCGGTACCGGCCGAGGAGGGTGAAGCCGCCACGCTCGCCGGCTACGAGCTCACCATCGACCACCCGCTGCCACTACCCGGGTTCGTCCGCTCGCGGGTCATCAGGGGCCTGGTCACGGGAACGCTCGAAGGGCTCCGTAAGCACCTCGAGCCGGCCGGCTGACGCCGCCCCTGGAGGCTGTCGTGGACGCTGTCGTCGCGCCCGCCGTCAGGCCAGGGTGACGAGGTCGCGGTAGTCGGCGCTGAAGAGGTCCTCGACGCCGTCAGGCAGGAGGAGGATGCGCTCGGGCTCGAGGGCGTCGACGGCACCCTCGTCGTGGGTGACGAGCACGACCGCGCCCTCGTAGGTGCGCAGGGCGCCGAGGATCTCCTCACGCGACGCCGGGTCGAGGTTGTTCGTCGGCTCGTCCAGCAGCAGGACGTTCGCCGACGACACGACGAGCAGCGCGAGTGACAGACGCGTCTTCTCGCCGCCGGAGAGCACGCCGGCCGGCTTCTGCACGTCGTCACCGCTGAAGAGGAAGGAGCCCAGCACCTTGCGGACGTCGGTCTCCCCGAGGTCCGGCGCGGCCGACTTCATGTTCTCGAGGACCGTTCGCTCGACGTCGAGGTTCTCGTGCTCCTGCGCGTAGTAGCCGAGCTTGAGGCCGTGGCCGGGTTCCACCTCGCCCGTGTCGGGGTCGTCGACGCCCGCCAGCATGCGCAGCAGGGTCGTCTTCCCGGCACCGTTGAGACCGAGGACCACGACGCGAGAGCCGCGGTCGATCGCGAGGTCGACGTCGGTGAAGACCTCCTGGGAGCCGTACGAGCGCGACAGGCCGGTCGCCCGCAGCGGGGTGCGGCCGCAGGGCGCCGGCTTGGGGAAGCGCAGCCTGGCGACCTTGTCGTGCGCCCGCTCCGCCTCGAGCCCGGAGAGCAGGCGCTCGGCGCGCCGCGCCATGTTCTGGGCGGCGACCGTCTTGGTTGCCTTCGCCCGCATCTTGTCGGCCTGCGCCATGAGCACCGACGCCTTCTTCTCGGCGTTGGCTCGCTCTCGCCGGCGGCGTCGCTCGTCGGTCTCCCGTTGTTGCAGGTACGCCCTCCACCCGAGGCTGTACTGGTCGAGCTCACCGCGGTTGGCGTCGAGGTGGAACACCTTGTTCACCACGGCGTCGAGGAGGTCGATGTCGTGCGAGATGACGACGAGCCCGCCCTTGTATCCCCGGAGGTGGTCACGCAGCCAGGTGATGGAGTCGGCGTCGAGGTGGTTCGTCGGCTCGTCGAGCAGCAGGGTCTCCGCGCCGGAGAAGAGGATGCGCGCGAGCTCGATGCGGCGTCGCTGGCCACCCGAGAGCGTCCCCAGCGTCTGGCCGAGCACCCGCTCGTCCAGACCCAGTGCACCCGCGATGGCTGCGGCCTCGGACTCCGCTGCATACCCCCCCGCCGCCGTGAACTCGGCGTCGAGCCTGGTGTAGCGGCGCATCGCCCGCTCCTGCCGCTCCCCCACCTCGGCGCCCATCGCGACCTCCGCGGCCCGCAGGTCGCCGACGATCGAGTCCAGGCCGCGGGCCGAGAGGACGCGGTCGCGGGCGGTGACGTGGAGGTCGACCCCGCGGGGGTCCTGCGGGAGGTAGCCGACCTCGCCGGTGCGGGTGATGGTCCCCGCGGCCGGCTGGGTGACCCCGGCCAGGGCCTTGGTGAGGGTGGTCTTGCCTGCGCCGTTGCGGCCCACGAGCCCGACGCGGTCACCGGGTGCCACCCGGAAGCTGGCCGCGTCGAGGAGCAGCCGCGACCCCGCGCGCAGCTCCACGGAGACAGCGGTGATCACGAAAGGCCTTTCGATGGGGGCGGACGGCGGCGTCAAGGGCGCTGCGCGGGAGGCACGCCGACGGACGGTCGCCGTCTAGTCTAGGTGCCCCCGCGCACCGCGCGGTCACCACGGCTTCGGAGGCCCCTGCATGAGCTTCAACGACAACGTCACCCTGGACACCTCCCAGGTGGGCCGCGGCGGCGGCGGCGGGCCCGGCGGCATGGTGGTCGGCGGCGGCATCGGCGGCATCGTGATGCTCGTGCTGGCGCTCATCTTCGGCATCAACCCGGGCGACGTGACCGGAAGCGGCTCGTCCTTCGACCAGGAGCAGGTGCAGCCCGCGGGCGACCAGAGTGGTGACGCCTTCGCCGAGTGCCGCACCGGGGCCGACGCCAACCGGAACACCGAGTGCCGGGTCATCGCCACGGTGAACTCGGTCCAGGCCTTCTGGACGGATGAGCTGCCGCGCTACGGCAAGGAGTGGCAGCCCACCGAGACCATCCTCTACCGCGGCTCCGCGCAGTCCGCCTGCGGAACGGCGAGCAACCAGGTGGGGCCGTTCTACTGCCCCCTCGACAAGCGGGTGTACATCGACGCGGACTTCTTCCAGATCCTCGAGGAGCAGTTCGGCAGCAGCGCCGGTCCGCTGGCGCAGGAGTACGTGGTCGCGCACGAGTACGGCCACGCCCTCCAGGACCAGCTGGGCCTCCTCGACCGGGCCCAGCAGGACCCGCAGGGTCCGGAGTCGGGTGGCGTGCGGATCGAGCTGATGGCTGACTGCCTCGCCGGCGTGTGGGTCAACCACGCGACCACGGTCGAGGACGAGGACACCGGCACCCCGTTCCTCAAGCCGCTCAGCGACCAGGACATCCAGGACGCCCTGTCGGCGGCGGCGGCGGTGGGTGACGACCGCATCCAGGAGAAGACGCAGGGACGGGTGAACCCCGAGAGCTGGACCCATGGCTCGGCGGAGGCGCGCCAGCGCTGGTTCCTCCGTGGCTACGAGACCGGCGACCTCAACCAGTGCGACACGTTCGCGGTGCCCTCGGTCAACTGACGCGCTCACTCGCGTTCAGCCCCGACCGAGGCTCTGCTAGCAGAGCTTCGGTCCCAACCCACATGGTGCTACCTGTGGTTCGGCACGCAACTTCTGCTAGCAGAGGTTCGGGTGCCGGTGGGGCGCTACTCGGCGATGGTCACGCGGACCGCGCGGCCCCTGTCGACGGCTCGCTCGAGCACGTCGCGCCGCGGGTCCGGGAGGTCGTAGAGCTCGCGGCGCGGCAGGTCGCGGAGGCCGGCCAGCCCGGGATGCTCCAGCAGGGTCGCCACGAGCGCCCGGTCGCCACCGAGCACCACCCCACCGGGCCGGATGCCGGTGAGCAGCCGCACCGCGTGCTCGGCCGCCGCACCGACGAGCCCGTCGGCCTGGTTGGCCCGACGCCGGGCGAAGCGCTGCTGGCTCCAGCCACCTGCTGCGGTCCGCGACTGGACGTGTCGGGTGCCCACCTTGTGGGCGGTGAGCCGACCTCCCCGGACCACACCCACGGCATACCCGCCGCGGCGCACGAGCAGCACGGCGAGCGGGTCGTGCTCGAACCGCTCGACGTGGATCACCCGCTGGGGACCGTCGGGGTTGTTGCCGGCGAACCGCTCCAGCCAGCCGTCGAGCCGCTCCGGGGCGACCTCGACGACGCGGCTGGTCACGAGGGCCGGTCAGATGTTGAAGCCGAGGGCCCGAAGCTGCTCGCGGCCGTCGTCGGTGATCTTGTCGGGGCCCCACGGCGGCATCCACACCCAGTTCACGCGGTAGGAGGCGACGAGCCCCTCCAGCGACTGGGCCGTCTGGTCCTCGATGACGTCGGTGAGCGGACAGGCCGCCGAGGTCAGGGTCATGTCGATGACGGCGTGGTTCTGGCCGTCGACGGTGATGCCGTAGACGAGGCCGAGGTCGACGACGTTGATGCCGAGCTCGGGGTCGACGACGTCGCGCAGGGCCTCCTCGACGTCGGCCACGTTGGCGGGGGTGCTGGTCTGGGTCATCGTGAAGCTCCTTCGGCACGGTGCAGGGCATCGGTGAACGCCATCCACGACAGCAGGGCGCACTTGACGCGCGCGGGGTACTTGGCGACGCCGGCGAGCGCGACGGCGTCTCCGATCCGCTCCTCGTCGCCCGGGTCCTCACCCTTGCTCGTGAGCATCGAGCGGATGGCCTCGACGGTCTCCCGAGCGTGCGCGACGGAGCCGCCGGTGATCTCCTCGGCGAGCATCGAGGCCGAGGCGACGCTGATCGAACAGCCCATCGCGTCGTAGGACACGTCCTCGACGACGGCGTCGTCCCCCCGGCCCGCGACGTGCACCCGCAGGGTCACCTCGTCGCCACACGTGGGGTTGACGTGGTGCGCCTCGGCCTCGAACGGCTCCCGGAGCCCCGCGCGGACGGGGCGCTTGGAGTGCTCGAGAATGAGCTCCTGGTAGAGGTCCATCAGGCGTGGACCTCCAGGCCGAACATGGCCGGCACCCGGTCCAGCGCCTCGAGGAGCGCATCGACCTCGCCGGGCGTGTTGTACGCCGCGACGCTGGCCCGGGTGCTCGCCTGCACCCTGAGGGCCCGGTGCAGTGGCCAGGCGCAGTGGTGCCCGACGCGCACGGCGACGCCACGGTCGTCGAGCACCTGTCCGACGTCGTGCGCGTGCACTCCGTCGACGGTGAAGGCCACCGCCCCCCCACGCTCGCGCAGGTCGTCCGGGCCGAGCACCCGGACCCAGGGGCGGGTGGCCAGGCCGGCCAGGAGCCGCTCGGTCAGCGCCTGCTCGTGGGCATGGACCCGCTCGACCCCGAGCTCGCGCACGTAGTCGCAGGCAGCGGCGAGGCCGACGGCCTGGGCGGCGACAGGGACACCGGCCTCGAACTTCTGCGGCACCGGCGCGTACGTCGCGCGCTCCATCGTGACCGTCTCGATCATGGAGCCACCGGTCAGGAACACCGGCATCTCGTCGAGCAGCTCGGGGCGGCCCCAGAGCACCCCGATCCCGAGCGGGCCGAACATCTTGTGGCCCGAGAAGGCCAACAGGTCCACCCCGAGGTCGCCGACGTCCACCGGCAGGTGGGGCACCGACTGGCAGGCGTCGAGCACGACCAGCGCGCCGGCCGCGTGGGCGCGGGCCGTGAGCTCGCGCACCGGGGTGATCGTCCCGAGGACGTTGGAGACGTGGGTGAACGCGAAGACCTTGGTGCGCTCCGTGAGCAGGTCGTCGAGATCGGACAGGTCGAGTCGGCCGCCCTCGGTCACCGGCACCCAACGCAGCGTCGCCCCGGTGCGCCGGCAGGCCTCCTGCCAGGGGATGAGGTTGGCGTGGTGCTCCATCTCGGTGACGAGCACCTCGTCACCGGGGCCGAGCCGGAACCGGTCGCCGTGCCCTCCGCCACCACCTGCGGTGCCGTTGGTGAGGGCGTAGGCGACGAGGTTGATCGCCTCGGTGGCGTTGCGGGTGAAGACGACCTCCGACGCCCGGGCGCCGATGAACTCTGCGATCGTCGCGCGCGCCGACTCGTACGCGTCGGTGCCCTCCTCGGAGAGCTGGTGCGCACCGCGGTGGACCGCGGCGTTGGTGTGCTCGTAGAACCGGCGCTCGGCGTCGAGCACCTGGCGCGGCTTGTGGGAGGTCGCACCCGAGTCGAGGTAGACCAGCGGGTGCCCCCCGCGCACGGTGCGCGCCAGGATCGGGAAGTCGGCCCGGATGCGGGCCAGCTCCTCGTCGGGGAAGGGGACGCCGTCCACTCAGGCCTCGACGGTCTCGGTGGTCAGGAAGCGGTCGTAGCCCTCGGCCTCGAGGCGGTCGGCGAGCTCGGGGCCGCCCTCCTCGGCGATCCGGCCGTCGACGAAGACGTGCACGAAGTCGGGCGTGATGTAGCGCAGGATGCGCGTGTAGTGCGTGATGAGGAGCACGCCGGCACCGGTGGCCTCCTTGGCGCGGTTGACGCCCTCGGACACGACGCGCAGGGCGTCGACGTCCAGGCCGGAGTCGGTCTCGTCGAGGATGGCGATCCTCGGCCGGAGGAGCTCCATCTGGAGGATCTCGTGGCGCTTCTTCTCGCCGCCGGAGAAGCCCTCGTTGACGTTGCGCTCGGCGAACGCCGGGTCCATGCGCAGGTGGGCCATGGCGCCCTTCATGTCCTTGACCCAGGTGCGCAGCTTCGGGGACTCACCGTCGATGGCGGTCTTGGCGGTCCTGAGGAAGTTGGAGACCGACACGCCCGGCACCTCGACGGGGTACTGCATCGCGAGGAAGAGGCCGGCCCGGGCGCGCTCGTCGACCTTCATCGCGAGGACGTCCTCGCCGTCGAGGGTCACCGAACCCGAGGTCACCCTGTACTTGGGGTGACCCGCGACCGAGTAGGCCAGGGTGGACTTGCCGGACCCGTTGGGCCCCATGATGGCGTGGGTCTCGCCGGAGCGGACGGTCAGGGTGACCCCGCGGAGGATCTCCGTGACGGCGCCCTGCTCGCTCTCGACGGAGACGTGGAGGTCCTTGATCTCAAGGGTGGTCATCTGGGGCACTCAGCTCTCGTAGACGGTGGTTCTCGGGGAGTCCACGGGGGCCGTGCCCCCCGTGAGGGCGACGTAGACGTCGTTCCCCTCGATGCGGACGGTGTGGACGGCGATGGGGACCACGGCGGGTGGCCCGGTGGGCTCGCCGGTACGGAGGTCGAACCGGGACCCGTGCAGCCAGCACTCAAGGGTGCAGCCGTCGAGCTCACCCTCGGACAGCGACACGTTGGCGTGGGTGCAGGTGTCGTCGACACAGTGCACGTCTCCGTCGGCGGTACGGACGATCGAGACCCGGCGGCCCTCGATCTCGGCCAGGGCGGCGCCGACGACGGGCAGCTCGTCGAGGCGGCAGACCCGCACGAAGCCGGTGTCGGTCAGCTGCTCGCTCATGCGACGCCTCCGGCGAGCTCCAGCTCGATCGCGGCCATGAGCCGCTCCTGGACCTCCGCGACGCCGATGCGTCCCACGACGCTCGCGAAGAACCCGCGCACGACCAGCCGGCGGGCCTCGTCCTCGGGGACGCCGCGCGACATGAGGTAGAAGAGCTGCTGGTCGTCGAACCGACCGGTCGCGGAGGCGTGCCCGGCCCCGATGATCTCGCCGGTCTCGATCTCGAGGTTCGGCACGGAGTCCGCTCGGGCACCGTCGGTGAGGATGAGGTTGCGGTTCAGCTCGTAGGTGTCGGTGCCCTCGGCGCTCGCCCGGATGAGGACGTCACCGACCCACACGGTGTGGGCCGTGTCGCCCTGGAGGGCGCCCTTGTACTCGACGTTGGACCGGCAGTGCGGCGCCGAGTGGTCGACGAACAGCCGGTGCTCGAGGTGCTGGCCGGCATCCGCGAAGTAGACGCCGAGGCCCTCGAACGACCCCCCGGGTCCGGTGTACGAGGCGTTGGTGTTGAACCGGACGATGCCGCCGCCGATCGTCACGGCGATGTGCCGCACCGAGGCGTCGCGCCCGATGACGAGGTCGTGCTGGGCCAGGTGGTGGGCGTCGTCGTCCCACTCCTGCACGGTGACCAGGGTGACCTGGGCGCCGTCACCGGCCACGACGGAGAGCACCTCGCTGTAGTCGGAGGCGCCGGCGTGCTCGAGCACGATGGTGGCGCGGGCGAACCGACCGACGCGCACGAGAAGGTGACCGTGGACGACCTCGCGCTCGACGCCGGTGAGCCGGATCCGCACCGGCTCGTCGAGCTCGGCCTCGGCCGGGACGTCCAGCACGGCGACGCCGCCACTGTGGGCGGCGGCGACGGCGGCGGCCCGGTCACCGGGCGCTGGTGCGCCGCTGGCACGCCACTCCTCCACGGATGCCGTGCCGAGCGTGACGCCGTCGGGGAGCGACTCGCTCCACTCGAGGTGCGCACCGCTGGGCTCGTCACGGAACAGCACTCCCAGGCGGTCGACCGGCGTGAACCGCCACTCCTCCTCGCGGCCCGTGGGCTGCGGGAAGTCGGCGACGGCGTACGACGTCGTCCGCTCGGCGCGCGACTGGTTCGGGACCATCGTCGCGGCGCTGTCGGTGTGCGCTCCCGTAGTGGGGCGCTGGGGGGTGAGCAGGCTCATTCAGCCCACAGCTCCTTCCATCTGGAGCTCGATGAGCCGGTTGAGCTCGAGGGCGTACTCCATCGGGAGCTCCTTGGCGATCGGCTCGACGAAGCCGCGCACGATCATCGCCATCGCCTCCTCCTCGGACATCCCCCGGGACATCAGGTAGAACATCTGGTCCTCGGACACCTTCGAGACGGTCGCCTCGTGGCCCATCTGCACGTCGTCCTCGCGGATGTCGACGTAGGGGTAGGTGTCGGAGCGGCTGATCGTGTCGACGAGCAGGGCGTCGCAGACGACAGAGCTCCTGGACCCGTGGGCGCCCTCCATGATCTGCACCAGGCCGCGGTAGGACGTGCGGCCACCCCCTCGCGCAACCGACTTGCTGATGATCTGGCTGCTCGTGTTCGGCGCGGCGTGGACCATCTTGGAGCCGGCGTCCTGGTGCTGGCCCTCACCGGCGAAGGCGACCGAGAGCGTCTCACCACGGGCGTGCTCGCCGAGCAGGAAGACCGCCGGGTACTTCATCGTGACCTTGGAGCCGATGTTGCCGTCGATCCACTCCATCGTCGCGCCCTCGGCGCAGGTCGCGCGCTTGGTGACGAGGTTGTAGACGTTGTTCGACCAGTTCTGGATGGTCGTGTAGCGCACCCGGGCGTTCTTCTTGACGATGATCTCGACGACCGCGGAGTGCAGCGAGTCGCTCTTGTAGATCGGCGCCGTACAGCCCTCGACGTAGTGCACGTAGGAGCCCTCGTCGGCGATGATCAGGGTGCGCTCGAACTGGCCCATGTTCTCGGTGTTGATCCGGAAGTAGGCCTGCAGGGGGATGTCGACGTGCACGCCCGGCGGGACGTAGATGAACGAGCCCCCGGACCACACCGCGGTGTTGAGCGAGGCGAACTTGTTGTCGCCGGCCGGGATCACCGAGGTGAAGTACTCGCGGAAGAGGTCCTCGTGCTCGCGCAGGCCGGTGTCGGTGTCGACGAAGATGACGCCCTTCTCCTCCAGGTCCTCGCGGATCTGGTGGTAGACGACCTCCGACTCGTACTGCGCGGCGACGCCGGCGACGAGGCGTTGCTTCTCGGCCTCGGGGATCCCGAGCCGGTCGTAGGTGTTCTTGATGTCCTCGGGCAGGTCCTCCCAGGAGGTCGCCTGCTTCTCGGTGGACTTCACGAAGTACTTGATGTTCTGGAAGTCGATGCCCGAGAGGTCCGAGCCCCAGGTCGGCATCGGCTTCTTGCCGAACAGGCGCAGCGACTTGAGCCGCAGGTCGGTCATCCACTGCGGCTCGCCCTTGCGCGCCGAGATGTCGGTGACGACCTCGTCGTTGAGCCCCCGGCGTGCGGTCTCGCCGGCGGTGTCGCTGTCGGCCCACCCGAACGCGTAGGTGCCGAGGTCCTTCAGACCCGGGTTGAGCTCTTCGATGTGGCTCGTCATGACGGTGGCCTCTCGGTGGTCGGGGTGGGAACGAACGTCGTGCAGACGTGGTCGCCGTGGGCCAGGGTGGCCAGGCGCTGGACGTGGACCCCGAGGAGCCGGGAGAAGGTCTCGGTCTCGGCCTCGCAGATCTCGGGGAACTCGCTGGCCACGTGCTGGACGGGGCAGTGCCCCTGGCAGAGCTGGATGCCGGTCAGCGGGGCCGACCCCGCGTCCACCGGCCGTGCGGAGGCGGCGAAGCCGTCGGCATTGAGGGCCTCGACGAGTGCCCCGGCCCGTGCCGGGGTGCCGGGGCCGGCCGCCTCGATGTGGGCGGCGTAGCGCTCCTCGAGGGCCGCTCCGCGCTGCGCGGCGAACTGCTGGACCGCGGACTCCCCCACCGTGGCGCGCAGGAACCGCAGCGCGTCCCCGGCGAGGTGGTCGTAGTCGCTCGCCAGCGAGCGGTGGCCCTGCTCGGTGAGGACCCAGGCCTTCGCCGGCCGTCCTCGCCGGCGCGGCCCGACGGCATCCCTGGCCTCGACGAGCCCGTCGGCGCTCAGCCCGTCGACGTGACGGCGCACGGCGGTCTCGGTGAGTCCCAGTCGTCCGGCGAGGGCCTGGATGCTCACCGGGCCCGCCTCACTCACGACGCGCAGCACCCGGTCGCGGGTGCGCGACTCCAGAATGCGGGGATCGGACGGATTAACCACACACCCATGTTAGGTAATTCCGCGCGGGCAGTCCAAGCAAGGGTCACCTAAGTCACCCCTCGAGCTCGACCACCTCGTCGATCTCGTCGACCTCGTCCTCGTCGAGGGGGAGGAAGACCGACGGCATCCGGGTGCGGGGTGGGGCGACCGCGTCGCTGCCGAACACCCGTTCACGCACGGTGGCCGTCAGGACCCCGAGGGGTGCGGTCAGCACGTAGCCGTACGCGACGACCAGCGCCGTGAGCCCGGGTGCCAGCACCAGTCCCACGGCCACGGCGAGGAGGACCGTCGCCGTGGTGACCCTGGCCGTCCGGTTCGTCGGCGAGAGGAGCGCCCGGAACGACCGGAACCGCACCGTCATCACCATGAGCAGCGCCGGGACGATGCTCACGAGGAGCGGGAACCACGCGCGCCACGGACCCGCCGCCGGACCGAAGGACGGCGCGTCCAGGGCGAGGATGGTCGCCATGACCACCGCCGCCGCCCCGGGGGAGGGCAGGCCGACGAAGTACCGCTTGTCGGCCAAGGGGTCGATCGTCACGTTGAACCGGGCCAGCCGGAAGGCCGAGCAGGCCAACCAGAGGAAGGCCGCCAGCCACGCCAGGACGGGCCACTCGTCCAGGGCCCAGGTGTGGATGAGGACGGCGGGAGCCAGCCCGAAGGAGACCAGGTCGGCGAGGGAGTCCAGCTGGAGGCCGAACGGCGACGTGGCGCCCACGAGCCGTGCGACGAAGCCGTCCGCGATGTCGAGGACGATCGAGACGGCGATGAGCGAGGCGGCCAGGGTGAAGCTGCCCCGGAAGGCCAGGAGCACCGAGGACAGCCCGCTCATCATGTTCAGGGTCGTGAAGGCGCTGGGGGCCAGCAGCCGGGCCCGCTCTCGCTTGGGAAGCTGGCGGAGCGAGACCACCCGCGCCCCGGTCGGCGAGACCAGCCGCCAGCGCGCGAGGATGCGGCGCCGACCGGGCGCCGCGGGCGTGCTCACGAGGTCACCGGGACGGCGTGCGGCCAGCGGGCGATGACCGTCTCGCCGGCGACCACTCGCTCCCCCCTCAGGACGAGCAGGTCACACTCCATCGGCACGAAGACGTCCATCCGCGAACCGAACTTCATCAGCCCCACCCTGGCCCCCGTCTCGATCTCGTCCCCGACCGACACTCGGGTCACGACGCGGCGCGCCATGAGCCCGACGACCTGCCGGAAGTGCACCCGGCGCACGTGACCCGCCACCTCCCGCTCCACCGTGATGTCGGCCCGCTCGTTGAGGTGCGCGCTCTCGTGCCGGTACGCCGCGTACCAGGCACCGGGACGCTCCGCGACCTCGGTCACCCGACCCCCGTACGGCGAGCGGTTGATGTGGACGTCGAACGCCGAGAGGAAGATGCTGACCTGCTGCCACTCCCCGTCCGGCGCGACCCCCGCCTGGCCGGGACCGGCGTGCATGACCTTTCCGTCGGCCGGGGCCAGGACGTCGTCGACCGGCACGACGCGGTGGTCGGGGGTCCGGTCGGGGTCGCGGAAGAAGGCCGCCACGGCGAGCGGGAGGAGGCCGAGGGCCGCCGCCGTGCGAGGGCGGCCCAGGACCGCGGCGAGGGCGGCGGGCGCGGTGGCGACCGCCGCGGCAGGCACGGCCTCCCGGTCGATGCGTGGCATGGCCGCCAGCCTAGGATGTCCGACCATGGCCGAAGCCGTCGTGGTGCGCGACCTGCTCAGGACCTTCGGCCCGACCCGCGCGGTCGACGGCGCCTCCTGGTCGGCCGCCTCCGGGACGGTGACGGCGGTCCTCGGCCCGAACGGCGCCGGCAAGACGACCACCGTCGAGTGCCTCGAGGGACTCCAGCGCCCCGACGGCGGGGAGGTCCGCGTCCTCGGCACCGACCCGTGGCGTTCGGGCCCGGAACACCGGGCACGCGTCGGCGTCATGCTCCAGGACGGTGGCCTGCCCACCACGACCCGCCCGCTCACCCTCCTGCACCACCTGTCGTCGCTGTACGCCGTCCCGGCCCCCGTCGACGAGCTCGTCGCCAGGCTCGGGATCGGCGGCTTCTCGCGGACGACGGTCCGGCGCATGTCCGGCGGCCAGCGGCAGCGGGTCGCGCTCGCGGCCGCCCTCCTCCCCCGCCCGGACGTCGTGTTCCTCGACGAGCCCACGGCGGGCCTGGATCCCCACGCCCGGCTCGACGTCTGGGACCTGGTCCGGGACGAGGCCGGGCGGGGGGCGTGCGTGGTCGTGACCACCCACTCGTTCGAGGAGGCCGAGCGGATCGCCGACCGGGTCGTCATCCTCGCCGCCGGCCGGGTCGTGGCGGACGGCACCCTGGACGAGGTGCGGGGCGGTCGCCGGCTGGAGGACGTCTACTTCTCGCTGACCTCGGGATCGCCGCGGTGAGCGCGGCAGCGCCGGCGGGCAGCCGCGTCGTGGCGGAGGCTCGGTTCGAGGCCCGGGCCCTGCTCTCCAACGGTGAACAGCTCCTCGTGTCCCTCGTCCTCCCGGCCATGGCCCTCGTCGGGCTCACGTTCGCGTCGGTCCCCGACCTCGGCCCGGGCAGCCGGGTGGATGCCGCCACGGCCGGAACGCTGGCGCTGGCCGTGATCTCCACCGCCTTCACCGGCCAGGCGATCGCCACCGGGTTCGACCGCAGGTCGGGGGTGCTCCGGCTCCTGGGAACCACCCCGCTGGGGCGCGGCGGACTGCTCTCCGGCAAGGCCGTGGCCGTGCTGTCGGTGGTGGGGGTGCAGGTCGTCGTCCTCGGCGGGCTCGGCCTGGCCCTGGGGGCGCGCCCCGAGCCGGCGGGACTCCTCCCCCTCGTCGTGACGCTCGTGCTGGGCAGCGCGACGTTCGTCGCGCTCGCGCTCCTCCTGGCCGGCACGCTGCGCGCCGAGGCCGTCCTCGCTGTGGCGAACCTGGTGTGGGTGCTTCTCCTGGGCCTCGGGACCCTCGTCCCCACGAGCCTCCTCCCGGGGGCGTTGGGTGAGGTCGCGGCGCTCCTGCCGTCCGGGGCGCTCGGTGACGCGGCACGGAGCGCCGTTCTCGACGGTGGGTGGCCGTGGGCCGAGTGGGCTGTCCTCCTGGGGTGGGGGGCCGCCGCGGCGGTGCTCGCGGCCAGGTTCTTCCGCTGGGGGGACTGACCCTCGACAGGCCGGCCGGTGCCGCGCCGTAGCCTTGGACCCGTGACGGACACCCGCACCCCCACCGCTGCCGCCGCCGTCCCGACCCGGGCGGGATCGCGCTGGCTCGCACCGATCCTCCTGGCCGACCTCGTCGCGCAGGTCGCGATCGTGGTCACCGGTGGCCTGGTGCGTGTGACTGGGAGCGGCCTGGGGTGCCCCACATGGCCCGAGTGCGTCGACGGGTCGATCACCCCCACGGTCGAGCAGGCCGAGGGGTTCCACAAGTACATCGAGTTCGGCAACCGCACGCTGACCGGTGTGCTCGCGCTGCTCGCCCTGGCGGCTGTCCTCGCGGTGTGGCGCTGGGCACCTCGCCCCGCGATGAAGGTCGCCGCCGTGGCCGTGCTCGTGGGCGTCGTCGTGCAGGCCGTGCTCGGCGGGGTCACCGTCCTCCTCGGCCTGCACCCGGCGACCGTGGCCGCCCACTTCCTCGTCTCCGCGGCCCTGATCGCCGCCGCCGCCTACCTCTGGTTCGCCCGAGGCGAGAGTACTTCCGTGGCCGTGCCGCTCGTGCCGACGATGGTCACCCGCCTCGCGTGGGTGACCTGCGGGGTGGCGGCCGCCGTCCTCGTCCTCGGCACTGTCGTGACGGGCACGGGTCCGCACTCCGGTGATGCCGACGAGCCGGCCCGCTTCGGGTTCGACGCCCGCACGGTGTCCTGGCTGCACGCCGACGTCGTGATGCTCTTCCTCGGGCTCGTCGTGGCAACCTGGCTGGCGGCACGGCTCACCGCTCTCGACGGCGTGCGTGGCCCCGGGCGTGCCTGGCTGGTCGTCCTGCTCGTGAGCCTGGCCCAGGGGCTCATCGGCTACGTGCAGTACTTCACCGACCTGCCGGAGGCCCTCGTCGTCGCTCACATGCTCGGCGCCAGCCTGCTCGTCGTGGCGCTGACCCACGGCATCCTCGCCCTGCGGCGTCGCTCCGAGTCGCCCCTGCAGCACGCGCTCCGCTAGTCGGGGAGCACTCCCGCGGACCTGGCGAGGGCCACCGCCTCCCCGCGCGACGCCGCGCCGAGCTTCGCCAGGATGTTGGACACGTGCACGCTGGCCGTCTTGGTGCTGATGAACAGGGCCCGTCCGATCTCGCCGTTCGACCGCCCCTCGGCGACGAGGTGGAGCACCTCCGCCTCGCGCGGGGTCAGCGTGGTGACCACGGGTCGGGGCGCCAGGTGCTCGAGGTGCTCCACGAGGGGCGCGGCGCCCAGGGCCCGTGCGGTCTCGCGCGCCGACTGCAGCACCTCCGCCGCGGCGGCGTCGCCGGCCGCGATGAGCACCTCTGCCAGCCGAGCCCGCGCGCGTGCCACCTCGTAGGGCTCGCTCCGGCGTTCGAACCGGTCGGCCACCTCACTCCACGAGGACACCAGGGCGTCGAGCGGCACGTCCTCACCGGCGGCCCACCGGGAGCGTTCCCGTTCGGCCGAGGCCCGAGCCTCCCAGGCGCGGCCCTCGAGGGTCGGTGGCGCCAGTGTGCTGCCCTCCCCCCAGACGGCAGCGGCCGCGCGGTGCAGCTGCTCCACCACCTCGAGGAGCTCGAGCCGGCGGGCGGGCGAGGCGGTCCGGAGCGCCGTCCCGACGTGCCCGATCGCCAGCGCAGCAAGGCGGACCTCGGCAGCCACGGTGCCCGCGCCCCAGAGGTCACGAAGGAAGGCCACCAGCTCGCGGTGCAGCTCGAGCATTCGGTCGAGCCGGCCGTCGCGGCCCAGCAGGTCGACGGCCGCCGCGCCGCTCTGCACGGCGATCCGGCCGTCCTCGGCCCACCACGGCCGGATGCCGGCCAGCAGCTCGTCCGCCGTCACCGCCCCTCGCGCCGCGAGGACGTGTCCCGCCGCGGCGTCGATGCTGGCCGCCGCCCAGGCCGGCATTCCGGTGTCCCCCGTGTGGTCGGCGAGCCGTAGGGCGTGGTCCCACTCGCCCATCTCGTACGCCGTCGTCACGGCCATCGCCCGGGCGTCCACCCCGTACGCCGACCACTCAAGGCCCGCTCGGCGGGCCTCGGCGACGGTGCGCTCGAAGGCGGCGAGCGAAGCAGCGTGGTCGGCCCGGCGGTGGTGGACGGACGCGAGGATGTGCATGGCGCGCAGCAGGGCCAGGTCGGGCTCGCGCGTCCACGCCGCGAGGGCCCCCTCGAGCCGACGGATGGACTCGTCGGCGTCGCCGGCGGACTCGCTGAGGCGCGCCAGGATCGACGTGAGATCGGTCCGGTCGACGGTGAGGTCGTGCTCCACCGCAAGGGCCATGGCGTCGTCGGCGACCACGAGAGCCTCCGCGTGGGCCCCCGAGTCCATCAGGGCCTCGGCGCGGCGCGCCAGCACGCCCACCCGCAGGCTCGCCGGCGCGTCGTCGTCGAGCAGCCCCAGTGCCTCGGACGTCAGGGCGAGGCGGTCGACCCGTTCCTCGGTCATCCGCGCGGCGACGGCCAGTGCGCAGAGCAGCTCCGCGCGCTCGCGGCGGGTCGGCAGGTCCGTGTCGAGACGAGCCCGCAGCAGCGCGATGGCCCGGCTCGTCCGTCCGCTGCCGTTGGCGGCGGATGCCGCCCGCAGGGTGAGGTCGTGACCGGCCGAGGCGTCCTCCCCCGCCAGGGCGAGGGAGAGGGCCGTCTCGAAGTGCGCCAGCGCCTCCGCCGGGCCACCCATGCGCTGGGCGGCGTCGCCGGCGCGAACGGACGCCTCGAGCGCCCCGGCCCGGTCCCCGCTGGCCAGGGCGTGCCGTGCGAGGTCGGCCGCCGAGCCGAGTGACGGGTCGTCGCGAAGCGCGTCGGCGCAGGCGCGGTGCAGCTGCAGCCGCTCCGCCGGGAGGAGGTCGTCGATGACGGCCTCGGCGAGGAGGGCGTGGCGGAACTCGTACCCGAGCTGGCCCCACGGCTCGAGGACGTGGTGCTCGACCGCAGCACGCAGCGCGGCCCGAAGGGTGGCTGGGTCGACGCCGGCGACCCGTTCGAGCAGGGCGTGCGGAACACGTCGACCGAGCACGGCGGCGACCCGCACGACGCCCTGCGCCGACTCCTCGAGCCGGTCGACGCGGGCCAGCAGCAGGCGGGCCAGGTCCGCGGGGTCCCCGTCGCCGCCGTCGCCGGCCGCCACCGCCAGCTCCTCGGCGAAGAACGCGTTGCCCTCGGCCCTGCGGGCGACGTCGTCGACGGCATCCTCGCTGAGGTGGGTGCCCGCCCGGCGGACGATGCGCCGGAGGTCCGTGTCGGGCAGCGGTCCGAGCTCGACCCGGGTGAGGGTGGGCAGGCGGGACCAGATGGCGAGGGTGGGGGCCAGGGGGTGGCGACGGTGGATGTCGTCGCTGCGGTACGTGGCGAGCAGGCCCACGCCGTCCGGGCCACCGCGGGTGAAGAGGAGGGTCAGCAGCTCGCGGCTGGACTCGTCGGCCCAGTGCACGTCCTCCACCACGACGACCACGGGACCACGGCGACCCAGGTCCGACAGAGCGCCGTGCACGGCCTCGACGAGGTCGGCACGCACGGCATCCCCCCGCGCTCCGGAGGCGACCCGGGGCACGAGGGGAAGGAGGCCGGGATGGGCTGTCACGAGGTCGTCCACGAGCTCGCGCTCACGAGCGTCGAGCGCCGCGAACATCTCGACGAACGGCAGGTACGGCAGGCTGGTCCCCAGCTCGCCGACGCAATGACCGACGAGGGTCCGCCGGTCGACGCCACGTCGGAGGACGTCCCCGACGACCGCCGTCTTGCCGATGCCGGCGTCGCCGCCCAGGAGGACGGCTCCACCGCCGCCCTCGTCCCAACCGAGTGCGTCGAGGACCCGGCGGACCTCCTCCCGGCGGCCGACGAGCTGGGTCACGGTGCGGGGCGCCACGGCCCCGATCATCGCACCCGGCACGGACGCCGGTGCCGTCATTCGTGGTAGGGCGTGGCGTCCGAGCGAACCTGCGTCGTCGGTCCTCGGCCACCAACGAGCCGAGCGACGAACGCGGCCAGGGGGTGGGCCGCCAGCGGAGGGCTCGGCAGGTCGCGCACGGCGTGGTGGTGGCGGTCGCGGGGGTCCAGCCCGGCGAGCTCGAACCGGCGGTCGATCTCGGCGTTGACGACCAGCGGGTCTGCGTAGGTGTTCATGGTGCTTCTCCTCTTCGTCCGGTGCCGGTCAGCGGGTGCCTTCCGACACCCCCTACGGTCGTCCGCTGAGGTGGCCCTCCACATCGGGCGACAGCCGTATCCCTGGAGCGGGTCGCCCGTCTGAGGTACCTCATTCCGGCCGGCCGGGGCCGGCTGCCGTCAGCCGATGGCGACGTGCAGGAGCGGGTCGACCGCAACCGCGAGGAAGAGCACCGTGACGTAGGTGATCGAGTAGTGGAAGAGCCGCATCGGCCGCAGTGCGAGTCCCGTCAGCCCCGAACCGGCGGCCCGCAGGAGGCGGTGCGCCTCGGCGAGGAAGAGCCCACCGGACAGCAGGGCGGTCGTCGCGTAGACCCAGCCCATCTGGGCCACTGGAACGAGGAGCACCGAGGTCGCCACCATGAGCCAGGAGTAGACGACGATCTGGCGGCCCACCGCGACGGGCCCCCGCTCCACGGGCAGCATCGGGACCCCCGCCGCGGAGTAGTCGTCACGGAAGGCCATGGACAGCGGCCAGTAGTGCGGCGGGGTCCAGAAGAAGATGACGAGGAAGAGCACGACGGCCGGCCACCCCACGGTGCCCGTGACTGCGGACCAGCCGATGAGCGTGGGCATGCACCCCGCGACCCCACCCCACACGATGTTCTGGGAGGTCCGTCGCTTCAGCAGGACCGTGTAGCCCACGGCGTACAGCGCGATGGCCACGACGGACAGGACCGCCGAGAGCACGTTGACGGCGAGGACGAACCAGACGGTCGAGACGACGGCCAGCGCGGCCCCGAACAGGAGCCCGTTGCGGGGGGTCACCTCACCGGTCACCATCGGCCGGTTGCTCGTGCGGTGCATGAGGCGGTCGATGTCCCGGTCGTAGACCGAGTTGAACGTGTTGGCCGCTCCGGCGCTGAGCGCCCCGCCCACGAGGGTCGCGAGCACGAGCCGGAGAGAAGGGACTCCGCGCTCGGCGAGGAACATGACGGGGACCGTGGTGACGAGCAGCAGCTCGATGATGCGGGGCTTGGTCAGCGCGACGTAGCGTCCCAACGTCCTCCGGCGCTCGCGCCGCGGGACCGACACGGCATCGGTCGTCAGGGGGCTGGTGGCCACGTCGTCCTTCGGGTCGGCCTGGAGGGTGTCCGGCGATTCTAACGGTCGTGGGTTGCACGACCCCAATGGGTGGGTACGTCGACACTAGGGTGGTCGCCGGACCGTCCCAGCGCGCCCCACCCCCTGAGAGAGGCCCTCGTGACCACGACGACCCCGACCCGCCGCACCGCGAAGACGACGCCCGGACGGAGCCGTCAGGTCCCCCGTCCAAAGGCCCGCAAGGCGGGGTGGACCGACCTCGACGTGCGGGCCGTCGACACGGTGCGCCTGCTCGCCGCGGACGCCGTGCAGAAGGTCGGCAACGGGCACCCGGGCACCGCGATGAGCCTGGCGCCGCTGGCCTACCTGCTGTTCCAGAACGTCATGACCCATGACCCGGCAGACCCCACGTGGCTGGGACGGGACCGCTTCGTCCTGTCCTGCGGCCACTCCTCGCTCACCCAGTACATCCAGCTCTACCTCAGCGGCTACGGCCTCGAGCTGAAGGACCTCCAGGCGCTGCGCACCTGGGGCTCCCTCACCCCGGGGCACCCCGAGGTCCACCACACCACCGGCGTCGAGATCACCACCGGCCCCCTGGGCTCCGGGCTGGCGTCCGCCGTGGGCATGGCCATGGCCCAGCGTCGCCAGCGCGGTCTCCTCGACCCCGACGCCAAGCCCGGCGAGAGCGTCTTCGACCACCACGTATGGGTCATCGCCTCCGACGGTGACCTCATGGAAGGAGTCGCCTCCGAGGCGTGCTCGCTCGCCGGTCACCAGGAGCTCGGCAACCTCACCCTCGTCTACGACGCCAACCAGATCTCGATCGAGGACGACACCGACATCTCGTTCAGCGAGGATGTCGCCGCGCGGTTCACCGCCTACGGCTGGGAGGTGTTCGACGTCGACTGGCGCCGTTCCGACCACCCGGCCGGTACCCCCGACTACGTCGAGGACGTCGACGCCCTCCTCGCCGCGCTCGAGAAGAGCAAGCGGTCGCGGAACCGGCCCACCCTGGTCCGGCTCCACACCGTCATCGCGTGGCCCGCACCGAAGGCCCGGGGCACGGGAAAGGCGCACGGCTCGGCGCTCGGCGCCGACGAGGTGGCCGCCACGAAGGAGCTCCTCGGGTTCGACCCCAGCAAGACCTTCGCCGTGGAGCGGGACGTCCTCGCCCGTGCCCGCGAGGTGCGCAAGCGTGGCAGAGCCGCGCACCGGGCCTGGGACAAGCGGTACGCCGCGTGGCGCAAGGCCCAGCCGGAGCGGTCCGAGCTGCTCGACCGCCTCGTCGACTCCCGGCTGCCCGAGGGCTTCGAGCAGGCCCTGCCCACGTTCGAGCCCGACACCGAGAAGGGGCTGGCGACGCGGGCGGCATCCGGAAAGGTGCTGGGGGCCCTCGCGCCGATCCTGCCGGAGCTGTGGGGTGGGTCGGCCGACCTCGCCGAGTCGAACAACACGAGCATGGCCGACGAGCCGTCCTTCATCCCCACGGGCAAGCAGACCAAGGAGTGGAAGGGCGGCCCCTACGGGCGAACCCTGCACTTCGGCATCCGCGAGAACGCGATGGCGATGATCCTCAACGGCATCGCCCTGGAAGGGCTCACCCGCCCCTATGGCGGGACCTTCCTCGTCTTCTCCGACTACATGCGGCCGGCGGTGCGGCTCGCGGCCATCCAGCAGCTCCCGGTGACCTTCGTGTGGACCCACGACTCGATCGGTCTCGGCGAGGACGGTCCCACGCACCAGCCGATCGAGCACCTCGCCGCCCTCCGGGCCATGCCCGGGCTCGACGTCGTCCGGCCGGCGGACGCCAACGAGACGGCAGCGGCCTGGGGCGAGGTGCTCCGGCGCGGCCGCACCGCCGGGATCGCCCTGTCGCGCCAGAACCTGCCGATCCTCGACCGGACCGTGCACGCCAAGGCGTCGGGGGTCGCCAAGGGCGCGTACGTCCTGCTCGACGCCGGCTCGGGCGAGCCCGACGTGATCCTCATCGCCACCGGCTCGGAGGTGTCCCTGGCCCTCGATGCCCGAGAGGCGCTGGAGGGCTCCGGCGTGGCCACCCGGGTGGTGTCCATGCCGTGCCGCGAGTGGTTCGAGGAGCAGCCCCGCTCCTACCAGGACAAGGTGCTCCCGCCGAGGATCCGGGCTCGCGTCAGCGTCGAGGCGGCTGTTGCGCTGGGCTGGCACGACCTCGTCGGGGACGCCGGACGGTGCATCAGCATCGAGCACTACGGCGCGTCGGCCGACGCAAAGACCCTGTTCCGTGAGTTCGGCTTCACCCCCGACGCCGTCGTGCGCGCCGCGAAGGACTCCCTCGCCGCCGCCCGCAGGGGTGGACAGGTCCCGTCCGTGACCGACATCGCGCCGCGGTCCCGCAAGGACACCGGTACCGATGTCGGCGTCAAGAAGTCGCCGAGCCGCAAGAGCGCTGCCTCGGCGGGGAAGTGAGCACCCATGACCACCACCGCACTGAAGGACCTTGCCGCCTCGGGCGTCTCGATCTGGCTCGACGACCTGTCGCGGGAGCGCCTCACCTCGGGCAACCTCCAGCAGCTCATCGACGACAAGGGGGTCGTCGGCGTCACCACGAACCCGTCGATCTTCCAGGCCGCCCTGGCCGAGGGGCACGCCTACGACGACCAGGTGCGTGAGCTCGCGGAGGCGGGCAGGAGCGTCGACGAGGCCGTGTTCGCCCTCACGACCTCCGACGTCCGCGACGCGTGCGACGTGTTCCTCCCGGTGTACGAGGCGACCGGCGGACTCGACGGCCGGGTGTCGATCGAGGTCGACCCAAGGCTCGCGCACGACACCGCCGGAACCGTCGCCGAGGCACGGTCACTGGCGGCGGCCGTGGACCGACCGAACGTCCTCATCAAGATCCCGGCCACGGTCGAGGGCCTGCCCGCCATCACCCAGGTCATGGGCGCCGGCATCTCCGTCAACGTGACCCTCATCTTCGCCCTCGACCGGTACCGCGCCGTGATGAACGCATTCCTCGCCGGCCTGGAGCAGGCGCGCGAGGGCAGCGCCGACCTGGGCGGCATCCACTCCGTCGCGTCGTTCTTCGTGTCCCGGGTCGACACCGAGGTCGACAAGAGGCTCGACGCGCTCGGCACGGAGGAGGCCGCCGCACTGCGCGGCAAGGCCGGCATCGCGAACGCGCGGCTTGCGTACCAGGCGTACGAGGAGGTCTTCGCCACCCCGCGCTGGCAGTCGCTCGCGGATGCCGGGGCCACCCCGCAGCGTCCCCTGTGGGCCTCCACCGGGGTCAAGGACCCCGCGTACCCGGACACGATGTACGTGACAGAGCTCGTGGCGCCGGGAACCGTCAACACGATGCCCGAGAAGACCCTCGACGCCACCGCCGACCACGGCGAGATCGTCGGCGACACCGTGACGCCGTACTACGCCGAGGCGGCCGAGGTTCTCGACAGCCTCGAGCGCCTCGGGATCTCGTACTCCGAGGTCACCGCCCAGCTGGAGCGTGAGGGGGTCGACAAGTTCGAGAAGTCCTGGGGCGAGCTGCTGGACGGGGTCGCCCGCGAGCTCGAGAAGGCGACCGCGTGACCGCGCTGGAGGTCTCCGCGGTCGGGGCCGCGGCTGATGCCGTGGCGGTGCACGTGCCGACGCTCGTCGCCGACCGCGTCGCCAGCCGACTCTTCGAGCTCGACCACACGCTCTGGGGAGAAGCCGCCGAGGAGGAGGCCGCCAAGCGGCTGGCCTGGACCGGGCTGCCACGCGGCTCCCGCCCGCTCGTGGGCGAGGTGGCCGCACTGCGGGAGCGACTGCGCGAGACCGGGTACGACCGCGTCGTGCTGTGCGGGATGGGCGGATCCTCGCTCGCCCCCGAGGTCATCTGTGCCACCGCCGGGGTGCCGATCGTCATCCTGGACTCCTCCGACCCGGACGTCGTCCGGGCAGCCTTGACCGATCTCGACCGCACGGTCGTCGTCGTCTCCAGCAAGTCCGGGTCGACGGTGGAGACCGACAGCCAGCGTCGTGCGTTCGAGCAGGCCTTCCGTGACGCCGGCATCGACCCGACGACGAGGGTCGTCGTCGTCACCGATCCCGGCAGCCCCCTCGACGACGAGGCCCGAGCCGCGGGCTTCCACGTCGTCAACGCCGACCCCGACGTGGGGGGTCGCTACTCCGCGCTCACCGCCTTCGGGCTGGTGCCGAGCGGCCTCGCCGGTGCCGACATCGAGGCCCTGCTTGACGACGCCGAGGCGGTCGCCGACCTCCTCGCGGCCGACGAGGAGGCCAACCCCGCGCTCCGGCTCGCTGCGGCGATGGCCGGCACCGAGCCCCTGCGGGACAAGCTCGTGCTCGTCGATGCCGGTACCGAGAACGTCGGCTTCGGCGCCTGGGCGGAACAGCTCATCGCCGAGTCCACGGGCAAGGACGGCACCGGCATCCTGCCGGTGGTCGCCATCGGGAACGAGCCGGCGCACCTCTACGACGACGGCACGGTCGTCCGGCTGGTCGCCTCCGACCGCGACGACGACGCCGTCGCCGCCGTCTCCTCGGAGACGGCGGCGTCGCTCGTCACCGTCGCCGGCCCGCTCGGCGCCCAGCTGCTGCTGTGGGAGGTGGCCACGGCGGTCGCCGGGAGGCTCCTCGGCATCAACCCGTTCGACCAGCCCGACGTGGAGAGCGCGAAGGCTGCGGCCCGCGGGCTGCTCGAGGCCGGCATCAGCGCCGGCGAGGAGCCCGCGTTCACCGATGGCGCGGTCGAGGTGAGGGCGCTGGGGGGTGACTGGCTCGGGGACGCCCGCTCCGTCGACGCCGCGGTCGACGCCCTCCTGGCTCAGCTCGACAGGACCCGCGGCTACGTCGCGGTCATGGCCTACCTCGACCGTGAGCGGGACGCCGATCTCGAGAAGGTCGCCCGTGACCTGTTCGACCGCACCGGGCGTCCGGCGACCTTCGGCTGGGGTCCGCGGTTCCTCCACTCGACCGGGCAGTACCACAAGGGCGGCCCGCCCACGGGCGTCTACGTCCAGGTGACGGCCACGCCGAGGAACGACCTCGAGATCCCGGGCCGGGACTTCACCTGCGGCCAGTTCATCGCGGCGCAGGCCGGTGGGGACGCCACCGTGCTCGCCGACCACGGCCGGCCGGTCCTGCGGCTGCACCTCACCAGCCACGACGAAGGGCTCGAGCAGGTCCGGGCGGCCCTCGGCCGGGGCCGCCCGTGAGCCCCGCCCGCGTCACACCCTCGTCGAACCCTTTGCGGGACCACCGGGACAAGCGGCTCCCGCGGATCGCGGGGCCGTGCTCGATGGTGCTGTTCGGGGTCACCGGCGACCTCGCCCGCAAGAAGCTCATGCCGGCGATCTACGACCTCGCCAACCGAGGTCTGCTGCCGCCCGGCTTCTCGCTCGTCGGCTTCGCCCGGCGCGACTGGGCCGACCAGGACTTCGGCAAGATCGTCTACCAGTCGGTCAGGGAGCGTGCGCGCACCCCCTTCCGCGAGGAGGTGTGGCGCTCGCTCGCCGAGGGCATCCGGTTCGTCCCGGGGAGCTTCGACGACGATGCGGCCTTCGACCTCCTCGCCGCGACGGTGAGCGAGCTGGACCAGCAGCGCGGCACCGGCGGCAACCACGCCTTCTACCTCTCCATCCCGCCGGCCTTCTTCGCGACGGTCTGCCAGCAGCTGGAGCGGTCCGGGCTCTCGACGCCGGCCGACGGCTCGTGGCGCCGGGTCGTGATCGAGAAGCCGTTCGGTCACGACCTCTCCTCGGCCCGTGAGCTCAACGAGATCGTCGAGAAGGTCTTCCCGGCCGACGCGGTCTTCCGGATCGACCACTACCTCGGCAAGGAGACGGTCCAGAACCTGCTGGCCCTGCGCTTCGCCAACCAGATGTTCGAGCCGGTCTGGAACGCCAACTACGTCGACCACGTCCAGATCACCATGGCCGAGGACATCGGCATCGGGGGCCGGGCGGGGTACTACGACGGCATCGGGGCTGCCCGGGACGTCATCCAGAACCACCTCCTGCAGCTGCTGGCCCTCACCGCGATGGAGGAGCCGGTCTCCTTCGGTGCCGAGGGCCTGCGCCTCGAGAAGGAGAAGGTGCTGTCGGCGGTCCGGCTGCCCGCGGACCTCGCCCGCGGCACGGCCCGCGGGCAGTACGCCGCAGGCTGGCAGGGCGGGGAGGAGGTCTCGGGCTACCTCCAGGAGGAGGGGGTCGCGCGGCACTCACGCACGGAGACGTATGCCGCAGTGCGACTCGACCTCGACACCCGCCGGTGGGCCGGCGTGCCGTTCTACCTGCGCACCGGGAAGCGGCTGGGCAAGCGTGTCACCGAGATCGCCGTCGTCTTCAAGCGGGCACCCCACCTCCCCTTCGCCCACACCGCCACCGAGGAGCTCGGGCAGAACGCGGTGGTCATCCGGGTTCAGCCGGACGAGGGGGTGACGCTGCGCTTCGGCGCCAAGGTGCCGGGGGCGCAGATGGAGGTGAGGGACGTGACGATGGACTTCGGCTACGGTCGCGCCTTCACCGAGTCCTCCCCCGAGGCCTACGAGCGGCTGATCCTCGACGTGCTGCTCGGCGAGCCGCCGCTGTTCCCGCGCCACGAGGAGGTGGAGCTCTCGTGGGAGATCCTCGACCCGATCGAGCGGTTCTGGGAACGCAAGGGCGCCCGCCCGGAGCAGTACGCCTCGGGAGGGTGGGGCCCCCCGGGGGCCGACGAGCTGATGCGCCGTGACGGGCGCGAGTGGAGGCTGCCGTGACCACCCCAACCAGTTCGCCCACGCAGAGCGTGGGTCCCGCGCTCGTTCCGCCCACGCGCGGGTCCCACGCTCTGCGTGGGCGCGTGGGACCCGGCTCCGATGCTGATTGGGGACCCCGGTGATCGTCGACCTGCCCAGCACGACCACCGGTGCCGTCGCGGCCCGGCTCGTGCGGCTGCGGGCGGAGACCGGGTCGATGGCGCTCTCCCGGGTCCTCACCCTGATCGTCGTCGTGGACGACGAGGAGGCGGAGGCAGCCCTGGAGGTGGCCAACGCCGCGACCCGGCAGCATCCGAGCCGCATCCTCGTCGTCGTCACGGGCACCAAGCGAGGATCGGCCCGCCTGGACGGCCAGATCCGGGTCGGCGGTGACGCGGGAGCCTCGGAGGTCGTCATCCTGCGGCTCTTCGGCCCGCTCGCCTCGCACGGCCGTGCCGTCGTCACGCCCCTCCTGCTCGCCGACTCACCGATCGTGGCGTGGTGGCCCAGTGGCGGGCCGCCCAAGCCCTCCGACGACCCGATCGGCGTCATGGCGCAACGGCGGGTCACCGACGCGGCGCGCTCGACCTCGTCGCACCGCACGGTGCTCCGCCGGCTCGCGGAGGGCTACGTCGACGGCGACACCGACCTGGCCTGGTCGCGGGTGACGCTGTGGCGTGGGCTGCTCGCCGCGGCCCTCGAGCAGCCGCCGTACGAGCAGGTCACGAGCGCGACCGTCGTGGCGGCCCAGGACTCCCCCTCCGGCGAGCTCCTCGCCGGATGGTTGGCAGCCAAGCTGCGCTGCCCGGTCTCCCTGGCCCGGTCGCGGAACCGCAGCGGCATCATCTCGGTCCGGCTCGAGCGGGCGAGCGGAACGATCGACCTCGTGCGACCGCACGACGGCAACACCGCCACCCTGACCCAGCCGGGGCAACCGGTGCGGACCATCGCGCTGGCACACCGCAGCGACGCCGAGTGCCTCTCGGACGAGCTCCGCCGGCTCGACCCCGACGAGGTCTACGAGGAGGCGCTCACCGTCGGGCTGGGCAAGGTGACCCTCTCGCGCCTGTCGGCCAGCGACGCGATCCGGGCCGGTCGCGCGCCGTCGGTTGCCGAGTCCGAGCGGACCGCACGACGGCTGCGCCGGGCGGCCCGCGCGAGCGGGAGCAGTGCCATGGTGGAGGCGCGTCCGATGCCGCCGAAGGCCGACGACGCCACCCAGGTCAAGGAGGCGGCGGCCAGAAAGCTCAGCGAGGCGAAGGAGCGTCAGGGATGACCACGTCAACCGCCGTCGTCGTGCACCGGGACGCCCAGTCCCTGGCCGACGCAGCAGCCGCCCGCCTCGTTGTCGCCCTGCTCGACGCACAGTCCGCGCGCGGCGTGGCGCACGTCTCCCTCACGGGAGGCTCGATGGGGTCCGAGATCGTCACGTCCCTCACCTGGGTCCCTGCGCGGGGTGCGGTCGACTGGGCGCGCGTCCACGTGTGGTGGGGCGACGAGCGGTACCTGCCGGCCGGCGACCCGGAGCGCAACGACACGCAGAACGGCCGGGCCGGCCTCGACACCCTCGGGCTGGACCCGGCCCACGTGCACCGCGTGCCCGGACCGGACGACGTCCCCTCCGCCGAGGCCAGTGCCGAGGCGTACGCCGCCACGCTGAGGGAGCACGGGCGGGGCAGCCTCTTCGACGTCATGGTGCTGGGCGTGGGTCCGGACGGTCACGTCGCCTCCCTGTTCCCCCACCACGTGGCCGCCGCCACGAGCGGCGCGCTGACCGTCGCTGTCCATGACTCCCCCAAGCCACCCCCGGACCGGGTCTCGTTGACCCGCGAGTGCCTCGAGCACTCCCGCGAGGTGTGGTTCCTCGTCAGCGGCCGCGACAAGGCCGCCGCGGTCCAGCGCGGCGTCACGGGCGCCCCCTTCGAGACCACGCCCGCGGCACACGTCCACGGCCAGGACCGGACCCTCTGGCTCGTGGACACCGACGCCGCGGCCCAGCTGGAGAGGTGAGCGACCCATGGGTTTCCTCGACCGGATGCGAGGGCGGAGCCCCGGCGCGGGCACGCCCGACTCCTCGCCCTCCCCCGACGGCGCCACCACCCACGCCAGCGACATCGCGTCGGGCGTGGGCGAGGAGGGCGTCGAGCCCGTCGAGGAGATCGGCGTGCGCGCCCTGACGGCCGAGGAGGAGGCGCGCCTGGACGCGGCCCGCGGCCAGTACGCCACCTACGGCATCGACCCCGGCGACCTGGCGACGCTCGCCACGGCGTACGACCGCGCCCTGGACCGGCACGAGAGCCAGGACGCCTCGGCGGTCATCGACGTGCTGGGAACGGCGATCGGTGACCACCTCGTCGAGGTCGGTGGGTACCGGTGGGTGGTCAGCACCGACCCGTTCGGCACGGACCTCGCCGTGGAACCGCCTCGCCGCGGCGTCCCGGTGGTGACCCGGATGCTCGTCGCGGTGCGCTGGATGGCGCGGGACCGGGACTGGGTGAAGGGCGTGACCGAGCACCTGGCCCGGATCGGCCGCAGCTGAGACCGCTACTGGATGAGGCCGCGGTCCCGAAGGGTCTGCAGTGCCTCGTCGAGGATCGCCTCGCCGTCCTCGTCGGAGCGGCGCTCCTTCACGTAGGCGAGGTGCGTCTTGTACGGCTCGACCTTCGGGGCGGCCGGAGGGCTGTCCTGGTCGCGCCCGGCCGGGAGACCGCAGCGCGGGCAGTCCCACTGCTCGGGGATGGCCAGCCCGGCCTCCTGGGAGAAGCTGGGCCGCGTCTCGTGGCCGTTGGAGCACCAGAACGAGACGTGCACGCGCGGGGCGACGTCACCGCGCTCCGCCTCTCCCATCGGACCGGCCCCGACGCGCGAGCCACGGATGGCGTTTCCTCCAGCCATGTCAGTCTCCTATGCCGAGAATCGCTCGAGGACGCCGAGACCGACGACGCAGGTGAACCAGACCAGCGCCACGGCGACGGTGATCCGGTCGAGGTTGCGCTCGGCCACCGAGGAGCCGCCGAGCGAGCTCGACATGCCTCCGCCGAACATGTCCGACAGCCCGCCGCCCTTGCCCTTGTGGAGCAGGATGAGCAGGGTCAGGAACAGGCCACCGAGGACCAGGAGGACCTGGAGGCCGATGCGAACCGCGTCCACGGGCAATCCTTCGTGCGGGGTCGGGGGGGCAACCGGTACAGGATAACCGCTCCACGGAACGGCGCCGGTCAGGTCCGGGTGAGGTGGGCGCCAGGTGGCGGTCAGGCCGTGCCGACGTGGTCGCGGAACCGGCAGATGGCGGCGAACTCGACCGGGTCGATCGACGCCCCGCCCACGAGCGCGCCGTCGACGTCCTCCTGGGCCATGATCGCCGCGACGTTGCCGGACTTCACGGACCCGCCGTAGAGCACGCGGATGCCGTCGGCCACGTCGGCGCCGTACAGCTCGGCGAGCTTCGCGCGGATCGCCGCGCAGACCTCCTGCGCGTCGTCGGGCGTCGCGACCTCACCGGTCCCGATGGCCCAGATCGGCTCGTAGGCCACGACGAGGGTGCGCGCCTGGTCCACCGAGACCCCGTCGAGGCCGGCGACCACCTGCGCGAGCACGTGCTCGACGTGGGTGCCGGCCTGACGGATGTCCAGGCCCTCCCCGCAGCAGAAGATGGGGGTGATGCCGTGCCGGTACGCCGCCTTGACCTTGGCGTTCACGACCTCGTCGGTCTCGGCGTGGTACTCGCGACGCTCGCTGTGGCCCACGACGACATACGTGCACCCCAGCTTCGCGAGGAAGGCGCCACTGATGTCGCCGGTGTAGGCGCCGGAGTCGTGCATCGAGAGGTCCTGGGCTCCGTGCCTGAGGTCGAGCCGGTCGCCGTCGACGAGGGTCTGCACGCTCCGGATGTCGGTGAAGGGTGGGAGAACCGCGACCTCGACCGCGCCGAAGTCGTGCCGGCCGTCCTTGAGCGTCCAGTCGAGCTTCTGCACGAGGTGGGTTGCCTGGAGGTGGTCCAGGTTCATCTTCCAGTTGCCCGCCATGAGCGGGGTGCGGCCGGAGGCCATGGGTCAGTTCTCCTTCGTGAGGATCGCGATGCCGGGCAGCTCCTTGCCCTCGAGGTACTCCAGCGACGCGCCACCACCGGTGGAGATGTGACCGAACTGGTCGTCGGCGAAGCCGAGCTGCCGGACGGCCGCGGCCGAGTCGCCCCCACCGACGACGGTCAGGGCGCCCTTCGCCGTCACCTCGGCGAGGACCTCGGCGAGCCGTCGCGTCCCGGCGGCGAACGGCTCCATCTCGAAGGCGCCCATCGGGCCGTTCCAGAAGACGGTTCGGGCGTCGGCGAGCCGGCTCGCGAAGAGCTCGGCCGACCGCGGTCCGATGTCGAGGCCGACCATGTCGGCCGGGATCGCGTCCGCGTCAACGGTGACGACCTCGGTGTCGGCGGAGAAGTCGCGGCCGCAGACGATGTCCACGGGCAGGACGATCTCCACCCCGCTCTCATCCGCCCGCTCCAGGTAGCCCCGGCAGGCCTCGAGGCTCTCGGCGTCGAACAGGCTCCGGCCGATCTCGTGACCCTTGGCCGCCAGGAACGTGAACACCATCCCACCGCCGATGAGGAGGCGGTCAGCCGTCCCCATGAGGTTGTCGATGACGGCGAGCTTGTCCGCGACCTTCGCACCGCCGAGCACGACGGCATACGGCCGTTCGGGGCTCTCGGTGAGGCGCCTGAGCACGTCGACCTCGGAACGGACCAGCCCACCCATGGCCGACGGCAGCCGGGTCGCGACGTCGTAGACCGACGCCTGCTTCCGGTGCACGACGCCGAACCCGTCCGAGACGTACGCGTCGGCCAGGCCGGCGAGGGCGTCGGCGAACTCGGCCCGGTCCGCGTCGGCCTTGGCGGTCTCCCCTGGGTTGAAGCGCAGGTTCTCGAGGAGCACGACGTCGCCGTCGGACATCGCGCCGACGGCGGACCGGGCGCTCTCGCCGACCGTGTCGGTGGCGAAGGTCACGGGCCGGCCGAGCAGCTCACCGAGCCGGTCGGCCACCGGTCGCAGCGAGTAGCGGTCCTCCGGAGCGCCCTTCGGACGGCCGAGGTGGGCGCACACGATGACTCGCGCGCCCGCGTCGGCGAGCTCGGAGATCGTCGGGACCGACGCCCGGATGCGACCGTCGTCCGTGATCGTCGTGCCGTCGAGGGGCACGTTGAGGTCGGAGCGGACGAGGACGCGCTTGCCGCGCAGGTCGCCCAGCGAGGCGAGGTCGCTCATGATCGGCCCGGCCCCGCTCTCAGAGGCTCTGGCCGACGTGGAGCACGAGGTCGATGCACCGGTTCGAGTAGCCCCACTCGTTGTCGTACCACCCGACCACCTTGACCTGGTTGCCGATGACCTTGGTCAGCCCGGAGTCGAAGATGCACGAGCTCGGGTCGGTGACGATGTCGGCGGACACGATGGGGTCCTCGGTGTACGTGAGGAAGCCCTTGAGCGAGCCCTCGGAGGCCGCCTTGAGGATGCCGTTGACCTCCTCGACTGACGTCTCGCGGCCCGCCTCGAAGGTGAGGTCGGTCGCCGAGCCGGTCGGGACCGGCACCCGCAGCGCGTAGCCGTCGAGCTTGCCCTTGAGCTCGGGCATGACCAGGCCGATGGCCTTGGCGGCCCCCGTGCTCGTCGGGATGATCGACAGCGCGGCTGCGCGGGCCCGGCGCAGGTCTCGATGCGGCCCGTCAAGCAGGTTCTGGTCCGAGGTGTAGGCGTGGATCGTGGTCATCAGACCCCGCACGATGCCGAGCTCGTCGGAGAGCGGCTTGGCCATCGGCGCCAGGCAGTTCGTCGTGCAGGAGGCGTTGGAGATGACGTGGTGGTTCGCCGGGTCGTAGTCCTCGTGGTTGACGCCCATGACGAACGTGGCGTCCTCGTTCTTGGCTGGGGCCGAGATGATGACCTTCTTCGCGCCGCCGTCGATGTGGGCCCTGGCCTTGGTGGCGTCGGTGAAGATGCCGGTGGACTCGATGATGACGTCGGCGCCGGCCGCTCCCCAGCCGATCGCGGAGGGGTCGCGCTCGGCGAAGACCTTGAACGTCGTGCCGCCGACCGTGATGGAGTCCTCGGTCGCGGACACCTCGTCCTTGAGCACCCCGAGGACCGAGTCGTACTTCAGGAGGTGGGCGATGGTCTTGTTGTCCATCAGGTCGTTGGCGGCGACGATCTCGATGTCGGCACCGGATGCCTGCACGGCCCGGAAGAAGCTGCGGCCGATGCGGCCGAAGCCGTTGATGCCTACGCGAACGGTCACGGTGGGTGCTGCCTTCCACTCAGCGGGCGGGTGCCGCGGGACCGCGACACCTCGGTTCGTTCCCAACCCTAGACCCCTGTCCGCGACCCCCGCGAAGGGTCCGGGGTACGGGCGGGTAACCGGCGAGACCGCCCTCTCAGCCGTCGAGCATGTCGGCGGTCAGGACCGCCTCGGTGTTCGGGATGCCGTCGTCCGCGGCTCGCTTGTCCGCCATCGCGAGGAGCCGACGGATCCGCCCCGCGACGGCATCCTTGGTCATCGGCGGGGCCGCGAGCTGGCCCAGCTCCTCCAGGGATGCCTGCTTGTGCTCGAGCCGGAGCTGCCCCGCCTCACGCAGGTGGTCGGGGATGTCGTCGCCGAGGATCTCCAGGGCCCGCTCGACACGGGCACCGGCGGCGACCGCGGCCCGGGCGGACCGGCGGAGGTTGGCGTCGTCGAAGTTGGCGAGCCGGTTGGCGGTGGCGCGCACCTCCCGCCGGATCCGCCGCTCCTCCCAGGCAAGGACCGCGTCGTGGGCGCCGAGCCGGGTGAGCATGGCACCGATGGCGTCCCCGTCGCGGATGACGACACGGTCCACACCACGGACCTCACGGGCCTTCGCGGAGATGTTGAGCCTGCGCGCCGCCCCGACGAGGGCGAGTGCCGCCTCCGGCCCCGGGCAGGTCACCTCGAGGGCCGACGAGCGCCCCGGCTCGGTCAGCGACCCGTGGGCGAGGAACGCCCCGCGCCAGGCCGCCTCGGCGTCGCACACCGACCCGCTCACGACCTTCGGGGGCAGCCCCCGCACCGGACGTCCGCGGCTGTCGATCAAGCCGGTCTGCCGGGCCAGCGCCTCGCCGTCCTGGACGACCCGCACGACGTACCGGCTGCCCTTGCGCAGCCCCCCGGCGGCCAGGACCATGACCTCCGGCGTGTGTCCGTAGACCTCCGTGAGCTCGCGACGCAGCCGCCGCGCGACATTCGCGGTGTCGAGCTCGGCCTCCACGACGATCCGTCCCCCGATGATGTGCAGCCCACCCGCGAACCTCAAGGTGGCGGCGACCTCGGCCTTGCGGCAGCAGGGCTTGGTCACCACGTGCCGGCTCAGCTCGTCCTTGACCTTCGCCGTCATCGCCATGGCGGTCATCCTGCCACGCGTCATCGGGCCCCACCGGCGATGCTCATGATGTCCCGCAGGGCCGCCGCGAAGCGCAGTCCGTCGTGCTCTCCGGGCCTGTCGCGACGGGCCACGTGCGCCACATGGAGGGTGGCTCCGAGCCCTGCAGCGTGCTCCGCCAGGCGCCGCTCGTCGTCCACGACGGCGGGGTCGACGAGGACGCCGTCGAGCCGGAGCCGTGGGGCCAGGGCGGCGAAGGTCTCGAGGTGACGCTCGGCGCTGAACCCCGCCGTCTCACCCGTACCCGGGTCGAGGTTGAGCACCAGGAGCCGTCGGGCGCGGGTGACCTCCAACGCCTCGCACAGCTCCGGCACGAGCAGGTGCGTCATCACGGAGGTGAACCACGAGCCGGGTCCGAGCACGACCCAGTCGGCACTGCGGATCGCGGCCACGGACTCGGGGTAGGCGGGAGGGCTCTGGGGCACGAGGCGAACGGTCTCGACGGTGCCCGGGGTCACGGCGACCTCCGACTGGCCCCTCACCACCCGCGCGGCCCGCGGGTCGTCGGGGTCGAGGTGGGTGACGTCGGCCTCGATGGTCAGGGGTACCGCCGCCATCGGGAGCACCCGACCCTGCGCCTGCAGCAGCCGGGCGACGAGGTCGAGACCGGCCACCGGGTCGTCGTGGAGCTCCCAGAGGGCGACGATGAGGAGGTTGCCGAGCGCGTGGCCGCCCAGCGGGCCGTCGCCGGCGAAGCGGTGCTGGAGAACGTCGCGCCAGGTGTGCCCCCACTCGCTCTCGCTGCACAGAGCGGCAAGAGCCATCCGCAGGTCGCCGGGTGGGAGCACCCCGAACTCGTCGCGGAGCCGCCCGCTCGAGCCGCCGTCGTCGGCCACGGTGACGATGGCCGTGATCTCCTCGGTGACGTAGCGCAAGGCCGTGAGCGTCGCCGCGAGACCGTGGCCGCCACCGAGGGCGGCGACGACCGGGCCGGTCACTCCCGCCCCAGGTCGCGGTGCACCACGAAGGTGGCGACCCGGTCGGTGGCCAGACGGGTCGACAGGGCCGACGTGACGGCCACCGACCGGTGCTTGCCGCCGGTGCACCCGATGGCGACGGTGGCGTAGCGCCGTCCCTCCCGCAGGTACCCCGTGGTCACCGGGCCCATGAGGTCGACGACCCTGTCGACGAACTCGGCTGCGCCGTCCTGGCCCATGACCCACTCGGCCACGGCGGAGTCGGCACCGGTGAGCGCCTTGAGCTCCGGCACCCAGAAGGGGTTCGGCAGGAAGCGCAGGTCGAAGACGAAGTCGGCGTCGAGCGGCACCCCGTACTTGAAGCCGAACGACATCAGCGCCAGCCGCACGCTGGGGCCACCCGAGGCCCCGAGGAGGGGGGTCAGCTTGCGGCCGAGCTGGTGGACGTTGAGGCCGGAGGTGTCGATGACCACCTGCGCCTCGGCCCGCAGGTCCGCCAGCATCCGTCGTTCGGCCTGGATGCCGTCGAGCAGCCGCCCCTCCCCCTGGAGGGGGTGCGGGCGCCGGACGCTCTCGAACCGGCGCACCAGGGCCTCGTCGGTGGCGTCGAGGAAGATGAGGTGCGGCTGCCAGCCGGCCTCGCGCAGGGCCGCGAGCCCGGCCTGCACCTGCGAGTGGAAGGCCCGAGCGCGCACGTCGACGACGGCGGCGATCCGCAGGTCGGTCACGCCGCTGCCCCGCACCTTCCCGGCGAGCTCGGCCATCGCGGACAGCAGCTGCGGGGGGAGGTTGTCCACGATGTACCACCCGTGGTCCTCGATGACGTTCGCCGCGGTGGACCGGCCGGCTCCGCTCATGCCGGTCACGATGAGGAAGTCCGTCGCCGTCGGCACCACCATCGCGTCGGCCTCGACCGGGTCGCCGCCGCCCTGCCCCGGCGCCGCCTCAGGCTCGGTCACGGTCTGCTCCCTCGTCGTCGACGACCTCGCCGGTCGCGAGGTTGACCGCGGGGGTCGACTCCGCGGTGTCCCCCAACTGTGCCGCAATGACGGCTGCCAGCGCAGGCCCGATCCCCGGGACGTCGGCAAGCTCGTCGACCGTGGCGGCCGACATGCGCTTGACGGACCCGAACCGCTTGAGGAGCGCCTTGCGCCGCTTCTCCCCGAGACCCGGGATGCCGTCCAGCCGACTGGCGGTCATCGCCTTGCTGCGTCGCTGGCGATGGAAGGTGACCGCGAACCGGTGCGCCTCGTCACGCAGGCGCTGGAGGAGGTAGAGCCCCTCGCTCGTTCGGGGCAGTACGACGGGGAACTCCTCGCCGGGGAGCCAGACCTCCTCGAGGCGCTTGGCGAGACCGACCACCGTCACGTCGACCACACCGGCGTCGAGCAGCGCCCGCGCCGCGGCGTTGACCTGCGGCAGCCCCCCGTCGACGACGACGAGGTTGGGGCGGTAGGCGAACCGAGCCGGTCGCGACCCGACCTGGGGCCCGGCCTCCCCGACCGCCGGGACGGTCGAGGGAGGAGAGCCGTCGTCCGACGGCGAGGCGACGGCATCCCGCTCGCGTTCCTCCGCCTCCTCGAGACGGCCGCGCCGGAAGCGCCGGGTGAGCACCTCGTGCATCGCGGCGGTGTCGTCGGTGGCGCCGGACTCGTCACCGCGCACGAGGAACCGCCGGTACTCGGACTTGCGTGGGAGCCCGTCCTCGAAGACCACCATCGACCCCACCACCGACGTGCCCATGACGTGGCTGACGTCGAAGCACTCGATGCGCAGCGGGGCCTCCTCGAGCCCGAGGGCCTCCTGGATCTGCTGGAGCGCCTGGCTACGGGTGGTGAGGTCGCCGGCTCGGGCCACCTTGTGCCGGGCCAGGCTCTGGCCGGCGTTGCGGGCAACCGTCTCCATGAGCGTGCGTTTGTCTCCCCGCCGCGGCACCCGGAGGTCGACGCGGCTGCCGCGCAGCCCGGACAGCCACTCCGAGAGCGCCGGGGCGTCATCAGGCAGCACCGGGACGAGGACCTCGCGCGGCACCGTCTCGCCCTCCTCGGACCCGTACACGCGCTGGAGGAGGTGCTCCACGATCTCGGGCGTCGTCTCGGCGTCCCGCTCGGCCACCCAGCCGCGCTGTCCCCGGACCCTCCCGCCCCGGACGTGGAAGAGCTGGACCGCGACCTCGAGCTCGTCCTCGGCGAGTGCGAACACGTCGGCGTCGGTGGCGTCGGGAAGCACGACGGCGGACTTCTCGAGGACCCGCTCGAGGGCGCCGATGTCGTCGCGCAGCTGCGCCGCGCGTTCGAAGTCGAGCTCGGCCGCCGCCTCTCGCATCTGCGCGGTGAGCCGGGTGAGGAAGCGGCCGGTCTCGCCGGCCATGAAGTCACAGAAGTCCTCGGCGATCTCGCGGTGCCGTGCCGCGTCGACCCGTCCGACGCAGGGGGCGCTGCACTTGTCGATGTAGCCGAGGAGGCAGGGGCGTCCCACCTGCCCGGCGCGCTTGAACACCCCGGCCGAGCACGTGCGGACCGGGAAGACCCGAAGGGCCAGGTCGAGCGTCTCGCGGATGGCCCAGGCGTGGGCGTAGGGCCCGAAGTAGCGAGTGCCCTTGCGCTTCGCGCCGCGCATCACCTGGGCCCGCGGGAACTCCTCTCCGAGGGTGACCGCGAGGTAGGGGTAGGACTTGTCGTCGCGGTAGCGGATGTTGAAGCGCGGGTCGAACTCCTTGATCCAGGCGTACTCCAGCTGGAGGGCCTCGACCTCGGTCGTGACCACGGTCCACTCGACGCTGGCCCCGGTACGCACCATCGTGGCTGTCCGATGGTGCAGCGCGGAGACGTCCTGGAAGTAGGACGACAGGCGGGCGCGCAGGTTCTTGGCCTTGCCGACGTAGATGACCCGCCCGTCCCTGTCGCGGAACCGGTAGACACCGGGATCGGTCGGGATCTCGCCCGGCCGAGGACGGTACGTCGACGGATCGGCCACGCAGCAACCCTACGACCGCCGGCCGACAGGCTCCCGCCGCCGATGCCCGGCCGTATGTCGGAGGTCAGCTCACCGACACGCCGTCCGCGCCGACGGACACGCTCTTGGTCGGGAGGGCCTTCTCGGCCGGCCCCTTGCGCACCTCGCCGGTCGCGATGTCGAACTCGCTGCCGTGGCAGGGGCAGCGGATGACCCCGTTCTCGACCGTGCCGACGGTGCAGGCCTGGTGCGTGCAGACGGCGGAGAACGCCTTGAAGTCCCCCTCGGTCGGCTGGGTCACCACGACCTTGAGCGCCTCGAACACCTTGCCCCCGCCCACCGGGATCTCCGCCGCGGCGATCGCTCCCGACGCCGCCGAGGCGGCCGCGGACGCGGCGGCGGAGGCGGCGGACGAGGCCGCTGAGCCGACGGCCTCCTCGGCCCCGCAGGCGGCCAGCCCTGCCGTGCCGGCGACCGCGACACCCGCGACCAGGAGGCTCTCCCGACGGGAGACACAGGCGCAGGGCGTCGTCTGCTCCGGCCCTGCGGATGCGGTGGCGCTCGAGGTGTGCTGGCTGCTCATCGTTGTCCTCACTGTCGGCGGGAGAGCGTCGCGCGCCCGTTACCCCGCAGTATCACCGGAAGAACCCGTCCGCCGCGAGGGGGTGGCGGTCGTGGCACGACTCTCGACACATCTTGAGGCAGCGCGCGCCTCGTGAGGTAACAACTCGGCACCACTCTCACGGCAAGGGGGTGCCCGGCGGCCGGCCTGTGGATACAGTGCGCATGCCCGCTACCCGCGGGCACGAGCAGTCCTGCTCATCCACACGAACTACCCAGGAGGAAACGTGCCTCAGCGTTCCGTGGTTGCCGTTGGCGCCTCGCTGCTCGTGGCCTCGCTCGCGCTTGCCGGTTGTGGCACTCGCGGCGATGACGGCGGCGAGACCGGCGGTGCCGGTTCCGAGAACAAGGTCGCCAAGATCGGCGTCATCGCGCCCCTGTCCGGCGACCTGTCCGCCCTCGGCAAGGGCATCCAGCACTCCGTCGAGCTCGCCGTCAAGCAGGCGAACGAGAGCGAGGCGATTCCGGGCTGGACGCTCGAGGTCGTCGCGGTCGACGACGAGGCCAAGCCCGACATCGGCAAGAACGGCGCCACGAGTCTCGCCGGGGACGACGACGTCGTAGGTGTCGTCGGTAACCTCAACTCCAGCGTCACCCAGCAGACCCAGCCCGTCTTCGCCGCGGCCAAGATCGCCCAGATCTCCCCCGCGAACACGGGACCGACCCTCACCATGGGCGCCGACCCGATCGGTGCGCCCGAGCGCCCGTACCCGTCGTTCTTCCGCACCTGCACGACCGACCTCGTGCAGGGCAAGTTCGCGGCCAAGTTCCTCATGGACCAGGGGATCACCAAGGTGGCGACGATCCACGACAAGAAGACCTACGGTCAGGGTCTCGTCGCGGCGTTCACGACCAACTACGAGGAGATGGGTGGGACCATCGTCGCCGCTGAGACCATCAACGCTGACGACGCCAACTTCAACGCCGCCATCACCAAGGTCAAGCCGTCGAACCCGGAGGTCGTCTACTACGGTGGCGAGTACCCGCAGGGTGGGCCCCTCTCGCAGCAGATGAAGGCAGCCGGCCTCACCGTGCCGATGATGGGTGGCGACGGGATCTTCGACCCGAAGTACATCGAGCTGGGGACCGCGACGAGCGATGGCGACCTCGCGACCTCCGTCGGCGCTCCCGTCGACAGCTCGGAGGCGGGCAAGAAGTTCCTCGCTGACTACGAGGCCGGGGGCTTCGCTGAGCCGTCCGCTGCGTACGGCGGCTACTCCTACGACGCCGCCAACGCGATCATCAACGCGCTCAAGGTGTCGCTGAAGGATGCCGCGGACGCCAAGTCCGCCCGCGACGCGACGATCGCCGAGGTGGGCAAGGTCTCGTTCGAAGGCGTGACCGGCCAGGTGGAGTTCGACGAGTTCGGCGACACCAAGGTCAAGGTCATCACCGGCTACAAGGTCGAGGGTGGCAAGTGGGCAACCGTCAAGACCGAGACGGTCACCTGACCGTCGGGACACGCACCACGCAAACACCCCAAAGGTGACCAACCGGCGGGGGCAGGCACTAACCTGCCCCTGCCGGTTCTTTGGATCGGACCTGTCCGGCGGAAGATTGGAAATCTGGTGGCGCCATGACGGACCTGCTCCAACAGCTCGTGAACGGCCTGACACTCGGGTCCCTCTACGCACTCATCGCCGTGGGTTACACCGTGGTCTACGGGATCGTCCAGCTCATCAACTTCGCCCACGGCGAGGTGTTCATGATCGGCGCCTTCGGCGCGCTCGCCACGTGGACCGTCCTCTTCAACGGCACGACGTCGCTGTGGGTGCTCCCGGTCATGATCCTCGGGGCTGTCGCCGCGTCGGTCACGGTCGCCGTCGTCATGGAGCGCTTCGCCTACCGACCCCTGCGGCACGCCCCACGACTTGCCCCGCTGATCACGGCGATCGGCGTCTCGGTCTTCCTGCAGGAGGCCGTGCGGCTGTTCTACCCCGGCGCCAAGAGCAAGCTGCCCTTCCCCCAGATCGAGGTCGTCACCGGTTCAGCCGTGCAGATCGGCGAGATAACGATCCAGAGGGCCGCCATCTTCACCGTCCTGTCACTCGCCCTGTGCGGAGTGCTCCTCTGGTACTTCGTGAACCGCACCAAGCTGGGCCGAGCGATGAGGGCCGTCTCCCAGGATCCTGACACCGCCCGGCTGATGGGCATCAACGTGAACCGCATCATCGTCATCGCCTTCGCGATCGGGGCGGTTCTCGCGGCGTTCGCCGGCGTCGCGCAGGGTCTCCAGAACAGCAACATCGACTTCCGGATCGGGTTCCTGGCGGGCCTCAAGGCCTTCACCGCGGCCGTCCTCGGCGGCATCGGGAACATCGCGGGCGCCGTCGTCGGAGGGCTCGTCCTCGGCGTGGTCGAGGCCCTCGCCACGCAGTTCATCCCAGGTCAGTTCGGCGGCTCCTCGTGGAAGGACATCTGGGCGTTCGGTCTCCTGATCATCGTGCTGGTCTTCCGACCTCAAGGCATCCTCGGCGCACGGGTGGTGGACCGCGCATGAGCACCGAGCCCACACCCACGGGAAGCGACCTCGACCTCCGTCAGGACGTGAGCCGGACCGACGTCGAGCACTCCCCGCACGGACCATCCCGCCTGGCCCGCCTGGCCGGAGTGGCACCCCGCCTCTTCCTCATCGGCTCCGTGCTCCTCGTCGTCTCCTGCTTCCTCTCCTGGTCCTACGACTCCAGCGTCCTCGGCGACGTCAGCATCTATGGCAACCCGGGTGCCCTCCAGATCCTCGGCCTCGTCCTCGGGCTCGTCGGAATCCTGCTCGCCCTCATGCGTGGCCCGCTCCGCCGATTCCTCCCGTGGGTCGACCGGTCCGCGGCGGCCCGTGGCCTCGGCTTCGGAGCACTGGCCTTCGGTGTCGTCATCATCCTCGCCATCACCATCGAGTCGACGGGCCTCGTCAACGTCGACCCCGGAGGGTGGCTGCTGCTGGTCGCCGGTGCCCTGATGGCACTCGGGGGCGCGGCGATGCCGCCGACGGAGACGGCGGACCCACTCCGGGCGCAGTACGGCAGCACCACGGAGATCCTCGTCTTCGTCGTCCTCCTGGCCGCTGGGCTTGCCGTGGTGGCGTACGCCCTGGATGTCGAGGACGGCGGCTCGTTCGTCGCCCTCCTGACCGGGCTGGCAGCGCTTGGCCTTGCCCTGGGGCGTGGCGGCTTCTTCCAGTACCTCTCCGTCGCCTCCGCGCGACACCGCAACGTGCTCACCCTCGCGATCGTGGCGGTTGCGTTCCTCTTCCCGTTCACCCAGGGCGGGTCGGATGCCAACATGTCCATCGCGACCCAGGTCCTCATCTTCGCCACGACGGCCCTCGGTCTCAACATCGTCGTCGGCCTCGCGGGGCTGCTCGACCTCGGCTACATCGCGTTCCTGGGCGCCGGAGCCTACGTCGGCGCGACGATGTCGTACTCGGCCTTCGCGACGATCGACTGGAAGCCCCCGTTCCTCGTCGTGTTCTTCATCGGAGGCATCGTCTCCGCGACGCTCGGACTCATCATCGGCTCGCCGACCCTGCGGGTCTCGGGCGACTACCTCGCCATCGTGACACTGGCGTTCGGCGAGATCTTCCGCCTCACGATGAACAACCTCGACGGTGAGAACGGCCCGGCCCTCACCAATGGTCCCAACGGGGTCCCGGCCATTCCCGAGCTGGAGTTCGGCAGCTTCAACTTCGGCGACAGCCACGAGGTCTTCGGCGTCACCCTCACCCGGTTCGCCAACTACTACTTCCTGCTCCTGTTCCTGGCCGCCCTCGTCATCACCGTCTTCATCCGGCTCAACAACAGCCGGATCGGCCGTGGCTGGGTCGCCATCCGCGAGGACGAGCGCGCCGCGGAGGCCATGGGCGTCAACGTCTTCGGCCTCAAGCTGTTCGCCTTCGCAAGCGGAGCCTTCCTCGCCGGCCTCGTCGGCACCGTCAAGGCCCACCACGACGTCTCCGTGTCGCCCGACCAGTTCGTCTTCCTCGAGTCGGCCTTCCTCCTCGCCGCCATCGTCCTCGGCGGCATGGGCACCGTCGCTGGTGTCTTCGTCGGCGCGACGATCCTCAAGCTGCTTCCCGAGAAGCTCCGATTCCTCTCGGACTACCGGCTCCTCATGTTCGGCGCACTCCTCGTCCTCATGATGCGCCTGCGGCCCGAGGGGATCGTGCCCTCGCGCCGGCGGCAGCTCGAGTTCCACTCGGATGACGAGGAGCTGGCAGAGCTCGTCGGCGAACAGCACATCGAGCAGGAAGAGGCCCGAGCATGAGCACGGCAACGGTCGACCCGAACACCGCCAGCCCTCCCGTGCCCGGCGAGCCCAGGACCATCCTCCAGGCCGACGGTGTGATCATGCGATTCGGTGGTCTCACGGCGGTTGACGATGTCAGCATGACCGTTCGCGAGGGCGAGATCGTCGGGCTCATCGGGCCCAACGGGGCTGGCAAGACGACGTTCTTCAACTGCCTGACGGGGATGTACAAACCGACCGAAGGTCGCGTCACGCTCGAGGGAGAGGTCCTACCGCCTCAGCCGCGGGCCGTCGTCAGGGCGGGTATGGCCCGGACCTTCCAGAACATCCGCCTCTTCGCCAACATGACCGCGCTCGAGAACGTCATGGTCGGCCGTTACTGCCGCACGAACTCGATGGCGATCACCTCGATCCTCCGCGGCCCGAAGTTCCGCCGGGAGGAGGAGGCCACGCGTCTGCGGGCCCAGGAGCTCCTCGACTTCGTCGGGCTCGGTCGCTCCACCGAGCTCCTCGCCCGGAACATGCCCTACGGGGACCAGCGGCGGCTCGAGATCGCCCGTGCCCTGGCGACGGATCCCAAGGTCATCCTTCTCGACGAGCCGACCGCCGGCATGAACCCGAGGGAGACCGAGGACACGATGCAGCTGATTCACAAGATCAGGGACGGCGGTCTCGCAGTCGTCGTCATCGAGCACGACATGCGGTTCATCTTCAACCTGTGCGACCGGGTTCTCTGTCTGGTCCGGGGATCGCTCCTCGTCGAAGGCACGCCGGCGGAGGTGCAGTCGGACCACCGGGTGATCGAGGCCTACATCGGCAGTGGCGACGAGGAGGAGGAGGGCCCGTGAGCGCCATGCTGGAGGTCCGTGACCTCGAGGTCGCCTACGGGAAGATCAAGGCCGTCAAGGGGATCAGCTTCGACGTCCGCGAGGGCGAGGTCGTCTCGCTCATCGGCACGAACGGGGCCGGCAAGACGACCACGCTGCGCACCATCTCCGGCCTGCTGCGTCCGGTCAGGGGGTCGATCACCTTCAACGGCCAGGATCTCACCACGGTGGCCGCTCACGACATCGTCCAGCTGGGGATCGCGCACTCCCCCGAGGGCCGTCGGATCTTCCCCAGCCTCACCGTCGAGGAGAACCTCAGGCTCGGCGCGTTCGCCCGCAAGGACAGGGAGATCAACAACGACCTCCAGTCTGCGTTCGAGCTGTTCCCCATCCTCGAGGAACGGCGTGCGCAGCCCGCCGGCACGTTCTCCGGTGGTGAGCAGCAGATGCTCGCGATGGGGCGGGCGATGATGAGCAAGCCCAAGCTGCTCATGCTCGACGAGCCGTCGATGGGGCTCTCGCCGCTGATGATGAAGCGCATCATGACGACAGTCACGACCCTCCAGGAGCAGGGCACGACGATCCTGCTCGTGGAGCAGAACGCCCAGGCGGCCCTGAAGCGCGCGACGAAGGGCTACGTCCTCGAGGTCGGCAAGATCGTGCTCTCCGGCTCCGGCCAGGAGCTCCTCAGCACCGACGACGTGCGCAAGGCGTACCTGGGCGAGGACTGACCGCTCCCCCGCGTCCGTGCGTCCCTCGCCCCATCCCGAAAGGTTCGGGTTCGCACGGGAACCGTTGCCCGCGGCGCGACGGTGGAGGTTCCCCGCACGCGGGGGAAGGTGGTCGCTGGGCTCAGCTGGCGGCTGCGTCCTTGCGGCTGCGGCTGCCGGACGCTCGGGCGGGGGTGCGCGCCGCACCGGTCGCCCGCGAGCGGCGGGTGGTCGTGCGGGCGGTGCGCGCGAGCACCGGCGCGAGGAAGCGGCCGGTGTGGGACTCCTCGAGCGCGGCAACCTGCTCGGGGGTCCCCTCGGCCACCACCCGGCCGCCACCGTTGCCGCCCTCGGGACCCAGGTCGACGATCCAGTCGGCACTCTTGATGACGTCGAGGTTGTGCTCGATGACGAGAACGGTGTTGCCCTTGTCGACCAGGCCCTGGAGAACGCCGAGGAGCTTGCGGATGTCCTCGAAGTGCAGGCCCGTCGTCGGCTCGTCGAGCACGTAGACGGTCCTGCCGGTCGACCGCTTCTGGAGCTCGGAGGCCAGCTTCACGCGCTGCGCCTCTCCGCCGGAGAGGGTCGGGGCCGGCTGCCCGAGCCGGACGTACCCGAGGCCGACCTCGTTGAGCGTCTTCATGTGCCGTGAGATGGCCGGAACGGCGGAGAAGAACTCCGCCGCCTCCTCGATGGGCATGTCGAGGACGTCGGCGATGGTCCTGCCCTTGAAGTGCACCTCGAGCGTCTCGCGGTTGTACCGAGCGCCGTGGCAGACCTCGCACGGGACGTAGACGTCGGGGAGGAAGTTCATCTCGATCTTGATCGTGCCGTCACCCGAGCACGCGTCACAGCGGCCGCCCTTGACGTTGAAGGAGAAGCGCCCGGGCTGGTAGCCCCGGATCTTGGCCTCCGTCGTCGTCGCGAAGAGCTTGCGGATGTGGTCGAACACCCCGGTGTACGTGGCCGGGTTCGAGCGGGGCGTGCGCCCGATCGGGCTCTGGTCGACGTGGACGACCTTGTCGAGGTGCTCCAGGCCGGTGACGGTCTTGTGCCGGCCGGGCACGTGCCGGGCGCCGTTGAGCTTGTTGGCGAGCACGTTGTAGAGGATGTCGTTGACCAGCGTCGACTTCCCCGAGCCCGAGACGCCGGTGATGGCGACGAGGTTGCCGAGGGGGAAGGACACCGAGACCTTGTCGAGGTTGTGCTCGCTGGCTCCGATGACCGATACCGCCCGGCCCTTCTCCTGCGGCCGGCGCACCACTGGTGTGGGGATCTCCCGACGACCGGAGAGGTACATCCCCGTCAACGAGTCGGCGTGGGTGAGGAGGTCCTGCACCGTCCCCGAGTGCACGACCTGCCCGCCGTGCTCGCCCGCACCGGGGCCGATGTCGACGACCCAGTCGGCGGTGGCGATGGTGTCCTCGTCGTGCTCGACGACGATGAGGGTGTTGCCGAGGTCGCGCAGTCGGGTCAGGGTCTCGATGAGCCGGTGGTTGTCGCGCTGGTGCAGGCCGATGCTGGGCTCGTCGAGCACGTAGAGCACGCCGACCAGCCCGGAGCCGATCTGGGTCGCGAGCCGGATCCGCTGGGCCTCGCCGCCGGAGAGGGTTCCCGCCGGGCGGTCGAGGCTGAGGTAGTCCAGGCCGACGTCGAGGAGGAACCCCAGTCGGGCGTTGATCTCCTTGATGACCCGCTCGGCGATCTGCCGCTCTCGGACGGTGAAGTCGACGTCCTCGAAGAAGCGGGCGGCATCCGCGATGGCCAGCCCGGCGACCTCGGCGATGTTGCGTCCGCCGACCAGCACGGCGAGCGACTCGGGCTTGAGGCGGGCTCCCTTGCAGACCGGGCACGGGACCTCGCGCATGTACCCCTCGTAGCGCTCGCGGCTCCAGTCGGAGTCGGTCTCTGCGTGGCGACGCTTGACGAAGGGTACGGCGCCCTCGAAGCCGGTGGAGTACGACCTCTCGCGCCCGAAGCGGTTGCGGTACCGGACGTGGACCTTGTGGTTCTTGCCGTGGAGGACGGCCTGTTGGGCGCGCTGCGGCAGCTGCCTCCACGGGACGTCCATGGAGAACGCGAGGTCCTCCGCGAGTGCGGCCAGAACGCGCTGGAAGTAGTCGGCGGCACCGGAGCCGCTGGCCCACGGGGCCACGGCTCCCTCGGCCAGGCTGAGGTCCACGTCGGGGACGATGAGGTCGGCATCGACCTCCAGCTCCGTTCCGATGCCCGTGCACTCGGGGCACGCACCGAAGGGGCTGTTGAACGAGAACGAGCGGGGCTCGACCTCGTCCATCTGCAGGGGGTGGTCGTTGGGGCAGGCCATCCGCTCCGAGAAGCGCCGCTCGCGCGCGGGGTCGCCGTCGGCGAGGTCGACGAACTCGACGACCAGCACGCCGCCCGCGAGGCCGAGGGCCGTCTCGACGGAGTCGGTGAGCCGCCGTTTGGAGGAGGGGTCGTCGGGACCCTTCGCGACGAGCCGGTCGACGACGACGTCGATCGTGTGCTTCACCTGCTTCTCGAGCTTGGGCGGGTCGGTGAGTGCCACGACCTCTCCGTCGACCCGCGCGCGGGCGAAGCCCTTGGACTGGAGCTCGGCGAACAGGTCGACGTACTCCCCCTTACGTGCTCGGACCACCGGGGCGAGGACCTGGAACCGCGTGCGGTCGGGCAGCTCGAGCAGCCGGTCGACGATCTGCTGGGGGCTCTGCCGGGTGATCGGCTCACCGCACACCGGGCAGTGGGGTCGGCCGGCCCGTGCGAAGAGGAGGCGGAGGTAGTCGTAGACCTCGGTGATGGTGCCCACCGTCGACCTCGGGTTGCGGTTCGTCGACTTCTGGTCGATGGAGACGGCGGGTGAGAGCCCCTCGATGAAGTCGACGTCCGGCTTGTCCATCTGCCCGAGGAACTGCCGTGCGTAGGCGGACAGCGACTCGACGTAGCGCCGCTGCCCTTCGGCGAAGATGGTGTCGAAGGCCAGGCTGGACTTGCCCGAGCCCGACAGCCCCGTGAAGACGATGAGGGCGTCCCGGGGCATCTCGATGCTGATGTCCTTGAGGTTGTGCTCGCGGGCACCGCGGACGACGAGGTGGTCATGACTCACGCACGCCATGCTAGGTCGAGCCACCGACAACGCCGTCATCGCGCCCCGGGCAGGTCCACCCGCGGCCGGCGCCGGGCCCGACAGGTGGGCGCGGGAGTAGCGTCGGGCCATGGACCCGACATCGCCCGACGTGCTGGAGGCCGTCGACCGCCACACGGAGCTGCTGATCGGCACGGCGCGCTCGATCGAGGACCCGGGTCGCCGTCGCTGTGCGAAGGATGGTCTCGGGGGCACGTGCTCACGCACGTCGCCCGCAACGCCGACGGCTTCGTCGCCCTGGTCCGCTCGGCGGTCGACGGCACCGGCGAGTCGATGTACGCGAGCCCGGAGGCACGTGACGCCGACATCGACGCCGGCGCAGGCCGACCACCCGCCGAGCTCCTGCGCGACCTCGAGGTGAGCGCTGCCGCCCTGGCCCAGCAGCCCCCCGCCTCACCGCCGACCATGCCGACCTGCCCCTGGAACGCACTCCCGGGGTCTTCCTCGTCAAGGGCGGCCGCATCCCCGTCATGCGCCTGCGCGAGGTGGTCTACCACCACGTCGACCTGGACGCCGGGTTCACCTTCGCCGACATCGAGCCCGAGCTGCAGC
>CAVXML010000010.1:0-170459 GCA_963763015.1 uncultured Actinomycetota bacterium
GCGGCGCTGAGACGCACCCTCCCGCTAGCCGACTGCTCGGCCTCCACACTGACTGGGGAAGCCCTGGAACGCTAGGTATATAGCGCCGACCACGGAGCCGGAGAGGGTCGGGGACGTCGTTGGCCGCAGAACGCGCAACCCAGAACTGCGCTGCACCACAGGCGCTTGAGTGAAGAGTCGGCGTTCCATCATGAAGACACGTCGGAACGGTGCACAAGAGCGTCCACGAGGAGGCGCCAGTCTTTGTCGCTCACGCTTCCAGGACGCTGGACGTCCACCTCGACTGTCTCCTCACCCTCGGACTGCACCAGCCACGTGTCGAGAACGTCGCGGACCCAACTCGCATAGTTGTCCTCGCCGCGGGCATCAACCTCGCGAATGCTGGCGCCCGAAACGACAAACTTGAAGCCGGCTCGCTCGTTGACCGCCATGATCAGACGTAGGGCCTCCACCTCCTCCGCAAGGTCCGGCACACCCCGGTCACGAGTTGTCGCAACGAATGGCTCACTTTCAAAGATGCGGTCGCCATAGTCGAACAACGTCTGCGGGTTCCAGTGTCGAGGTACAGGCGGCGAGGCAGAGCCCTCCATTGCTTCCAGTCGGTCGTCCACGCTGCCAGCGTGGCAGAGTGCGCTGGCGGGCGGTGCACAGAGGCAGCCTCCACCGAGAGGCGAACTGTTTTCGCAGCAGCAGGGAGGCCGCTTGTCCCGCCGGGGCGCGGGCGCTGGTTCGCGGCGAAGAGACGCTGGCCGGTTCGGCCAAGACTCACGGTGGGCAGTCGCATTGAACAGCAGGGTGTCTCAGCTCGGGCGGACCTGGTTGTGACCACGCTGCCGGAGGTGCGCGCAGCTGGCAGCGAAGGCCTACCTCGTTTGCGCTCGTGGGCGAGAGTGCTTGACTGTTTTGGGTGATCGCTGGTGGTAGGTCCAGGAGCGTGGGTTGACCTGTACTGGCTCCCGCTGGGCGCGGGGGGCCGCGTGGTGCGCTGGAACGGTCGGGCGTACGAGTGGCTGTCGGCCCGGCGTCACCATCGGCCTGCCGTCGGATCTTTACCACGCCGGCTCTGATGGTGAGCCTCGGGTGGCGTCACCTACGCGATCGAGATGGGGCCGGTCTGGAACGTCGCGGAGAGCGACCGCGGTGTCGTTTGTGAAGGGCCGGTTGGAGCAAGGTGGCTCGGCCGTTTCCGCCTCTTCCGCTACGAGGTGCGGTGCTGGGCCGGAGGTGCCTTTCCGGACATCGACGAGGCGGTCGAGAAGCCCGGTGCGGATCACCGATGACCCGGACAGACGGTCGATCGGGCGCTGAGCATGCTGTCGAGTCGGCACCGCCGCTGACGTGGGGTCGTGACGAGCTGGGAGCCGGCGAAATGTGGAACTCGAACTCCGTGGTTGCGTGGGTGCTCGCGCCGCACCGGACACCATGTGGAGGGCATCGAACCGCCGGGCGATGGTCGAGCCCCTGGATGGGGCGCGGGACTGATGCTCGCCGAGCGTCAGTCCAACGACTCCCGATAGGCGACCCGTCCAACACGCAGTCCGAGACCTGTGGACGCGTCCGGTTCGGATGCGCTTGGGAGACAGGCTCCACGGGGCATCTGACCCGAGCGGTGTAGACCGCGCGGTCCTGGACTAGGTGAATCGCATCTGCCGGAGGAGGGTGGAGGAGGAGGGGCTGACTGATGACGAACGTCCTGCGCTGGATCATGGTCGTACTGCTCACCGGACACGGGCTCATCCACGTCCTCGGGGCCGCCAAGGGCTTGGGGTGGGCCGAGGTGGATCAGCTCCAGCAGCCCATCGGCCGGGGGTGCAGGCGTCCTATGGCTTTTGGCTGGTCTGCTCGTCCTCGCCGCGGGCGCCCTCTTGGCTGCGGGTGCCCCGACCTGGTGGTGGGTTCTCGCCGTCACCGCAGCCGCATGCTCGCAAGTTGCCGTTGCGACGTCCTGGAGCCGGCAGCGCCATCAACATCGTGTTGATCCTCGGCGCGGCCTACATGTTCGCCTCGGTCGGACCCCTCAGCTACCACGCACAGTGGCGTAAGCAGGCAATGCGAGCTCTGGCCGACGTCGAACCAGGACGCTCGGACGTGACCGAGGCTGACCTGAACGCCCTGCCAGAACCGCTCGCCGCGTATGTCCGCAGGCTCCGGAGCGGTCGGCAGGCCGCGAGTGACGAGCCTGCACGCGGACATCCACGGACGGATCCGCAGTGGCCCGGCAACGGCGTCATACGTCTGCACCGGCAAGCAGGTCAACACCTACGGTCCCCGCCCGCAACGAGCCTTCATCATCGACGCCACCAGGTCAGGTCTGCCGGTCACCGTCCTGCACCAGTACCAGCACGCCACCGCGACCATGCGCGCCAAGGCCCTTCGTCGGCGACCGTCGTCGACGCATCCGGGCCGGAGATCGAAAGCGGGGAGACCGTGACCGTGTTCAACGACTTGGTCGTGCTCGCCCCCGGCGCCATCATCGACGCACCAGTGCGCTGGACGGCCATCGACACCCAGCACGTTCGCGGTGCCTACACCGATGGAGACCAAATCGTGGCAGCCGTGTTGACCTTGAGCGCGAGCACGACCTCGTCAACTTGGTCTCTCGGGACCGGTACCGAGCCTCCCCCGACGGCAAGGCCTTCAACCAACGAGTTTTGGTCCACGCCCTTGGCGGCGTACCGGCTCACAGACGGTCGCCACCTTCCCACTGTCGGCGAAGGCCGTTGGAACGCACCGGAGCCCGAGGGCAGCTTCACCTATGTCGAGTTCCACATCGACGACATCCACTACAACATTCGCAGCGCGGGATGACCTTCGGCCATGCCCGACCAGACGTTGGTATGGTGCTCGACTCAAATCACACGAGCCACCTTGCGGCGGTGTGACGCACTCTTCGCGTCTAAATGAGTGCGTCCAGATGACGCGGGTCGGGACCTCCGGCCGTCCGCAACCAACCACCCAGGGCTCAAACGGTCGTGGCGAACTCCGCGTTCCGCGGAACCACGTGTGGTCAGATGGTCTCGAGCGAGCTGATGGCACGATCAGTTTCCGGAACTAACCGCTGTCTCGCTGGCAACAAGTGCTTGTCGACGGCACATGAAGACTGGCTCCTGAGGGGAGATGGTCATGGCAGGCCCACTGCTCGAGACCAAGCTCCACGTCCCCAGGGGACGACGCGGTCTGGTAGCGCGTCCGAGACTGAGCGAGCGCCTGAGCCGCGGGGCGGAGTCGACGCTCACGCTCGTCTCAGCTCCGGCCGGGTTCGGTAAGACGACGTTGCTGGCCGAGTGGCTGGCAGGCGCGCCTGCCGAAGGACGGTCCGCGGCGTGGCTCTCGCTCGACCGGCGCGACAACGATCCCGCGTTGTTCTGGTCGTACCTTGTCGCCGCGCTGCAGGCAGCGTCGCCGGGGGTCGGTGCCGGTGCGCTCTTGCTCCTGCAGTCGTCTCAGACGCCGATCGAAGCGGTCCTCGCCACTCTGCTCAACGACCTCAGCGCCAGCTCGGACGACGTCGTGCTCGTGCTCGACGACTACCACGTCATCGACGCACGCGACGTAGAGGACGGGATGGCCTTCCTGCTGGAGCACCTCCCCCCACAGATGCACCTGGTGATCGCCAGCCGCGCAGACCCGACGCTGCCGCTGTCTCGTCTGCGAGGGCGCGGCGAGCTCGTTGAGATCCGCGCCGCCGATCTGCGCTTCACGCCTGACGAGGCCGCGGCGTACCTAAACGAGGTGATGGGACTGGTGCTGACGGCGCAGGACGTCGCAGCGTTGGAGGGGCGCACGGAAGGGTGGATCGCCGCGCTCCAGCTGGCGGCGCTCTCGATGCAGGGCCGCGCCGACATCGCAGGCTTTATCGCGGGCTTTGCCGGGGATGACCGGTACATCATCGACTACCTGGTCGAAGAGGTCTTGCAGCGCCAGCCCGACAATGTCCGCAGCTTCCTGCTGAAGACCTCCATCCTCAGCCGATTGAGCGGCCCGCTCTGCGATGCCGTGACCGGTCAGGACGGCGGCAAGCCCATGCTGGAGGCTCTCGATCGGGGGAACCTGTTCCTCGTCCAGCTCGACGACCGCCGCCAGTGGTATCGCTACCAGCATCTCTTCGGAGACGTGCTGCGAGCGCATCTGCTGGACGAGCAGCCTGACCGCGTCCATGAGCTGCACCTGCGCGCGAGCGACTGGTACGAGCGGAACGGCGAACGATCCGAGGCGATCCGCCACGCGCTGGCCGCCGAGGATTTCGAGCGGGCGGCGGACCTGGTCGAGCTGGCGATTCCGGCCATGCGCAGGAGCCGGCAGGAGTCCACAGTGCGTGGCTGGCTCGAGGCGCTTCCCGGCGAGGTGGTCCAGGTCAGGCCCGTGCTGATTGTCGGGAATGCCGGAGCGTTGCTGCTGGGCGGCGAGCTCGAAGGCGTGGAGGCGCGGCTGGAGGACGCCGAGCGGTGGTTGGACACGACGACCGGTACCCATGTGGGACCGGAAGCCTCGCCGGCGGGGATGGTCGTCGTCGACGACGAGGAGTTTCGCGCCGTCCCGGGGACGATCGAGCTGTATCGCGCTGCTCTGGCCCTGGCCCGGGGCGACGTGCCCGGCACCGATGGGCATGCCCGGCGGGCGCTCGAGCTTTCGCCTGAGGAAGACCACCTCCGGCGCGCATCGGCATCGGGGCTGTTGGGGCTGGCGTACTGGACGAGCGGAGACCTGGATCAAGCGCACCGGGCGTATGCCGACTGCATGGCGGGGCTGCGGCGGGTCGGGCACGTCGCCGACACCTTTGGGTGCGCGATCGCGCTGGCGGATATACGGCGTAGGCAAGGCCGGCTCGGCGACGCGATGCACACCTACGAGCAGGCCTTGCAGCTCGCATCCGAGCAGGGCGGGTCGGTGTTGCGGGGGACGGCGGACATGTATGTCGGGATCAGCGAGATCCACCGCGAGCGGAACGACCTGCCTACCGCCACGAAGTACTTGCTGCGCAGCCAGGAGCTCGGCGAGCACCTCGGGTTGCTGCAGAACCCATACCGCTGGCGGGTCGCGATGGCTCGGGTACGCGAGGCTGAGGGGGATCTGGGCGCCGCACTCGACCTGCTCAATGAGGCGGAGCGCCTGTATGTCAGTGACTTCTTCCCCAACGTCCGGCCGGTCCCGGCATGGAGGGCACGGGTCTGGGTCGAGCAGGGGGCGTTGGGTGACGCGATCGGCTGGGCGCGTGAGCAGGGTCTTTCCGCCACGGACGACCTCAGCTACCTGCGCGAGTTCGAGCACATCACCCTGGTCCGGGTGCTCTTGGCCCAGCCCAGGGCAGAGCGTGCCGAGGGCTCCATCGACGAGGCGACCCAGCTCTTGGATCGGCTCCTGCAAGCAGCAGAAGAGGGGGGAAGGACGGGGAGCGTCATCGAGATCCTGGTGCTGCAGGCGCTGGCCCACCAGACACAGGGCGACCTTCCTGCTGCACTCGGATCGCTGGAACGTGCCCTGACGCTGGCTGAGCCGGAGGGCTACGTCCGAGTGTTCGCGGATGAGGGCGCACCCATGGCCATACTGCTGAGAGCTGCCGCACGGGTAGCACCTGGCGAACAACAGGGGATCGCCCGGGACGATGTGCGTCGGCTCCTGGCGGCCGTTGACAAGACTGAGGACAGCCCTCCCGTCAATCAGGGCTTGCCCGCGGACCGACAGGGTTTGGTTGAGCCACTGAGCAAACGCGAGCTGGAAGTGCTTCGGCTGCTCGGGACCGACCTGGACGGCCCGGACATCGCCCGCGAGCTCGTGGTGTCCCTGAACACCGTGCGGACCCACACCAAGAACATCTACGCCAAGCTCGGCGTGAACAACCGTCGGGCAGCGGTGCGCCGGGCCGAGCAGCTTGACCTGTTGTCCCGGACCCGCGACCGCTGAACCCGGCGCCGGCCAGATCACCACATAGACCACCACACGTGGTGATGCCTGCTCACCACATCCGTTCCTACCTTTCGAGCATGCGAACGAACGGACCGTACGAAATCCGCCTCAAGGGGCACCTGGATTCCCGATGGGCCGGATGGTTCGACGGACTGACCATCACCAACGAGAACGACGGCACCACCCTCATCCAAGGCTCGGTGGTCGACCAGGCCGCGCTGTATGGCTTGCTCCAGAAGATCCGCGACATGGGCCTGCCGCTGGTCTCGGTCACTCAGGTCGAGCCCGACCAGCCCGATGTACCCACCGCCGATCCTCGATAGCTCATCAACCCACTAAAGATCAATCGCGAAAAGGGAGAGACCGACATGGCCACCACCGTCCAGACCGCAGCAACGACACGAGTCCCGAAGGACCCAACGCGAAAGACCTCGCTCGTCGCGGGCATCTTCTACCTGATTACCTTCGTCTCGATTCCCACACTCGCCCTCTACAGCTCGGTAACGGGCAAGGACTTCATCATCAGCTCCGGCGCCGACACCCCCGCCCTCTGGGGCTGCTTCCTCGAGGTCATCGTCGCCCTCGCCGGCATCGGCACCGCCGTCACGCTGTATCCGGTGGTCAGGCGGCAGAACGAGGGCATGGCGCTCGGCTTCGTCGCCGCTCGCACCCTTGAAGCCGCCATGCTCTTCACCGGTGTCGCGAGCCTCCTCTCGCTCGTGACCCTGCACCAGGACCTGGGCACAGCGGCCGGAGCCGACGCAGCCTCGCTGGCCGCCATCGGCGCGTCGCACGTCGCGACCTACCACTGGGCGTTCACGCTCGGAGGGAGCCTCATGCCGGGCATCAACGCCATCCTGCTGGGCACCTTGCTGTACCGATCCGGCCTCGTGCCACGCGTCCTTCCCATGATCGGACTCATCGGAGCCCCACTGCACCTCACCGCCGTTGTGCTCACGATGTTCGGCGTCGTCGACCGGGTCGGCACGGTGACGGGGATCGCCGTCATCCCGATCGCCTTGTGGGAGCTCTCGCTGGGCGTCTACCTGGTCGTCAAGGGCTTCAAGTCCTGCCCCATCACAGATGCCATCCGCGAAGAGGCAACCCCGCCCGCCTACCGCGAGGTCGCCGTCTGAGCGTCGAGAACGCGGCCGGGCCCACGAGGGGCCCGGCCGCTTCGTCGACGTGGGTGCTCAACGAACACCCTTCACGGGCAGGATGGCGAATGCTCCGATGATGGCGCAGACCCCGGCGACTGCGTAAAGCACGCCGTAGCTGCCGCTGCTGATCGCCAGGATGGCCGGCGCGATCGCGGGCGCGATGGAGAACGGAAGCGCGCCCGCGATGTTGAACAGGCCGAGATCCTTGGCAGCGTTGTCCTTGTCCGGCAGCACGTCGACAACCAGCGCGAGGTCGACGGCCGCATACACGCCGAAGCCGAGTCCGCCGATGGCCATCCCGACCAGGAAACCGTTCGACGACCATCTGGTTTCCACCCTCAAGACCTGGCGCACCCAGCAGGTCGCAGAGCGGCTGGGGCTGGGGGAGTCGTTCGTTGATCGTGAGGCCCTCGTCTTCACCTGGCAGGACGGTCGACCGCTCCCACCGGACTACGTCACGAGCGCCTTCGGGCGGCTGACCACAGGCCTCGAGGTGCCTCGGATCACGTTCCACCAGCTCCGCCACACCCATGCGACCCTCCTGCTGCGCGAGGGCGTCCCCGTGCACGTCGTCGCCAAGCGGCTCGGTCACAAGGACCCCAGCGTCACGCTCTCCGTCTACGCCGACGCCATCCCGGACGACGACAGCCGCGCCGTCGAGACCTTCACCAGGGCCGTCTGGGACCCGTGAGCCGGAGTGGCGTTAGCAAATCGTTAGCAGAGGCTGCGCGTTGGCGTCATCGTTGAAGGGGCAACAGGACGCTGACCTGCATAAACGTGGTGGGGCGTGTCGGGCTTGAACCGACGACCGACGGATTATGAGTCCGCTGCTCTGACCGACTGAGCTAACGCCCCGGCGCCCGGACGGCATCCGAGCCGTCGATGCGGGCGCCGCGAGCCTACCCCTGTGGCCGGCGCGTGCGTCTCACCCACAGGTGGCGGCAAGGCCTGCGCCAGCACTGGCACAGGGGGTCGTCCGACGGTGGTGTCTCCCGCAAGGTCCACACCAGGAGGCACCAATGAACACCAAGCAGAAGACTGTCGCCGTCGCAAGCGCCGGGATCGCGGCAGCAGCGGCTCTCGGCCTGACGGGCGCGACGCTGGCCGGCGCGACGGAGGTCGGCGGGGCATCCGCCGTCGTGGGGTCCGGCAACGCCGGCGACGGGGAGACGGCGCGCCCTGGCCCCGGTCACGGCGGCATGCGGGATGCCGGTGGCACGCTCACCGCGGACGCCGCCTCCAAGGCCATCGCCGCGGCCGAGGGAGAGGTCGAGGGCGGCACGGTGAGCGGCGTGCGTGCGCTGTCGACCGGGGCCTACGTGGTCCACGTTCACAAGAGTGACGGCACGCACGTCCACGTGCTCGTCGACGCGAAGTTCGCGGTGACCTCTGTCGAGGAGGGCGGCATGGGACGAGGTGGTCGCGGGATGCCCGCCCCGGAGGGTGACGACTCCACCGGCTCGACCGACCCGAGCGACGGCAACGGGAGCACCACCTCTGCACCGACGACCTGAGCCCGTCCTGGACGCCCGGCCGCCCTTCTGGCGGTCGGGCGCTGCCGGCTGCTCGCCACGACGCGCTCACCGAACTGGTGAGATCGCTGGTGCCGCTGTGGTTCATGAGGCACAATGGCGTCCACAACGGCACCGCAGGGTGCCCACATCACGAGCCGCACGGCATCCGGACCGGGTTGAACCGGCCACCGGCAGACCGCAGGCCATCAGCGTGCACCGGCGTTGGGGAAGACGTCCCTCGCACGCGAAGGAGGCCAGGATGTCTGTCGCGATGCCGCGTACCGTCACGCGGGGAGTGGTGTACATCCACTCGACCCCGAAAGCGTTGTGCCCGCACGTCGTCTGGGCGATCGAGGGTGTCCTGGGAACACGGGTGGCCGTGGACTGGACGACGCAGCCGGCCGCACCGGGGCTGGTCCGTGCGGAGCTCAGCTGGTCCGGCGAGTCGGGCACCGGTGCCCGGATCGCGTCGGCCCTCCGGGGCTGGGACCACCTGCGCTACGAGGTGACCGAGGAGCCCACCGCTGGTTCCGACGGGTCACGGTGGTCGCACACGCCGCGCCTCGGCATCCACCACACGTGGACCTCGGCGAACGGCGACGCCGTGGTCAACGAGGACCGCCTGCGCGAGGTGCTCGTGCTCGCGCAGGGCAGCCCCGAGGCGATTTCCGAGATGCTCGAGGAGCTGCTCGGCACGGACTGGGACGACGAGCTGGAGCCCTTCCGCTACGCCGGAGACGGCGCCCCGGTGCGCTGGCTCCACAAGGTGGGCTGAGGCGACAGCCTTCTCAGACGCTCTTGACGACCAGGGCCACGTTGTGGCCACCGAAACCGAAGGAGTTGTTGAGCACCGCGATGTCGCCCTCGGGCAGCGCGCGGTGCTCGCCGGTGACGACGTCGAGGTCGATCTTGGGGTCGGGGTCGTCGATGTTGATCGCCGCAGGCGCCAACCGGTGGTGCACCGACAGCACGGCGAAGAGGCCCTCGAGCGCCCCGGCCGCGCCCAGGAGGTGGCCCGTCATCGACTTCGTCGCGCTGACGCACATGCCGTCGGCGTCGGCGCCGAATGCGCGGCGGATGGCGTTGGCCTCGGCGATGTCGCCGACCGGGGTGGAGGTCGCGTGCGCGTTGATGTGGACGATGTCGGCGTTGCTGAGTCCGGCTCGCTCCACGGCCTCGAGCATGGCGCGTGACGCGCCCGCGCCTTCGGGTTCCGGGGCGGTGATGTGGTGGGAGTCCGCCGACATGCCGATGGACGCGAACTCGGCGTAGATGCGGGCGCCCCGCGCCTTGGCGTGCTCGTACTCCTCGAGGACCATGACGCCGGCGCCCTCGGCCATGACGAAACCGTCGCGTCCGGTGTCGTAGGGGCGCGAAGCGGCCTCGATGTCGTCGTTTCGGGTCGAGAGCGCCTGCATCTGGGCAAAACCGGCGAAGGGCAGCGGATGGATCGCGGCCTCGGTTCCCCCGGCGACCACGATGTCGGCCCGCCCGCCCCGGATCATGTCGTACCCGGTGCCCATCGACTCAGCTCCCGACGCGCAGGCCGAGACGGTGGTGTGGGCACCCGCCCGGGCGCCGAGCTGGAGGGAGACGTTCCCGGCCGAGGTGTTCGGCATGAGCATCGGCACCGAGAGCGGGAAGACGCGCCGAACGCCCTTCTCCCGGAGGATGTCCCACTGGTCGAGCAGCGTCCAGACACCGCCGATGCCGGTGCCGATGGCGACCCCGAGCCGGAGCGGGTCGATCTCGGGGGAACCGGCATCCTCCATCGCCGCGCGGGCCGCGATGACGGCGTACTGCGCGCTGGGGTCCATCCGGCGCACCTCGACCTTGCTCAGCACCTCATCGGGCTTCTGCGCCAGGGTGCACGCGAAGTGCACCGGCAGCTCGTAGCGGTCGAGCCACTCCTGCGGAAGGGGCTTGGCTCCGGACCGACCCGCGAGGATGCCCTCCCAGGTCTCGGCGATCGTGCCGCCGAGAGGCGTGGTGGCACCAAGTCCGGTCACGACGACGCGGCGTTCGCTCATGGCTCCTGCTGCTCCTTGTCCGATGGTGAAGGGGAGGGGTGAAGGCGGTGGGCTGCCGTGGTGTCCAGTGTGCTCCCGTCCTCCCCGACTTCGTCTGTCATGTTGCTGCATCTGTTGCCCGGATCCGGCGTGTCGCCGGCATCCGCACAGACGAGGTCGGGGAGGCGGGGGTGGGTCAGGACTGGTTCTTGGCGATGAAGCTGACGGCGTCGCCCACGGTGCTGAGGTTCTTGACCTCGTCGTCGGGGATGCGCACGCCGAACTTCTCCTCGGCGTTGACGACGATCGTCATCATCGACAGCGAGTCGATGTCGAGGTCGTCGGTGAAGGACTTGTCCGACTGCACCTCGGCAGGCTCCAGACCGGTCTCCTCGTTGACGATCTCGGCCAGTCCGGCGAGGATCTCCTGCTCACTCTGTGCCATGTGCTCTGCTCCTTCGATCTCTTCTCGGGTGTGCTGCTGCTGGCCCGGGTGACCCGTGGGCCCACGGGAGTGCTGTGGTCAGGGGATGGTCACGACCTGGGCGGCGTAGGACAGCCCCGCGCCGAAGCCGATCTGCAGTGCCAGGCCCCCGCGGGGGATCTCCCCCTGGCGCACCATGCGCTCCATGGCGAGGGGCACCGAGGCGGCCGAGGTGTTGCCCGTGTAGGCGATGTCGCGCGCGATGGCCACGTCGTCGGGCAGCTTCAGCTGCTTGGCCATCGCTTCGACGATCCGGACGTTCGCCTGGTGCGGCACGAACGCGTCGAGCTGGTCGACCGTCACGCCGGCGGCGTCGAGCGCCCGCTGGGCCACCGGGGCCATGCTCCACACGGCCCAGCGAAAGACCGTCTGGCCCTGCATCCCGATGTGCGGCCAGCCGAGGTTCTGTTCATGGACGTCGATCCAGCTCTCGGTCTGGGAGATGGCCTCCCACTTCTCGCCGTCCGACCCCCAGATGGTTGGGCCGATGCCGGGAGTGTCCGAGCGGGTCACGACTGCGGCGCCGGCGCCGTCGCCGAAGATGAACGCCGTGCCGCGGTCGTCGCGGCTCGTGAAGTCAGACAGCCGCTCGACGCCGATCACGAGGACGTTCTCGGCCGTGCCGCCGCGCACCATGTCGTTGGCCAGGGCGATGCCGTGGCAGTAGCCGGCGCACGCGGCGGAGATGTCCAGGGCCATCGCCGTGCTGCCGAAGCGCTCGGCGACCAGCGGTGCCGCGGCGGGCGTCTGGTAGGGCCAGCTCACCGTCGCGAGGAGGATCGCGTCGACGTCCGTCCCCTGGAGCCCGGCCATCGCGAGGGCCGGCTCGGCAGCGAGCACGGACATGTCGATGACGGACTCGTCCTCGCCGGCCCAGCGGCGCTCGATGATGCCCGAGCGTTCCTGGATCCACTCGTCCGAGGAGTCGATGCGCTCGACGATCTCCGAGTTGGGCACGACCCGGCGCGGACGGTAGCCCCCGATGCCGCTGATCCGGGCGTGCTGCCAGGGGGTGGACGGGCGCAGGGTGGAGGCGAAGCCCTTCGAGGTCACGGTCATGCGGAGTGCTCCTTGATCAGGGTCCGGGCGGCGTCGAGGTCGTCCGGGGTGCGGACCGCGAGGAGCTCGACGCCCTTGAGCGCCCGCTTGGCGAGCCCGACCAGGGTCCCCGCCGGGGGCAGCTCGATGATCGCCGTGGCGCCGAGCTCGGCGAACCGCTCCATGCACAGGTCCCAGCGCACCGGGTGCGACACCTGGGCGACGAGGCGCTGGAGGACCTCCCGGCCGTCGGTGACGACCGCCCCGTCGCGGTTCGAGACGAGCGTGACACCGGGATCGGAGACGTCGTGGTCGGTCCACTCGTCGAGGGCGGCCACGGCGGGCTGCATGTACGACGTGTGGAAGGCGCCGGCGACCTTGAGCGGGATGACCCGGGCGCGGGCCGGTGGGTCCGCGGCCAGGGCGGCGAGCGCGTCCAGCGCGCCGGCAGCGACGACCTGGCCGGCGCCGTTGACGTTGGCGGGCGTCAGCCCGTGGCGCCCGATCGTCGCGAGGACCTCCGCCGGGTCGCCGCCCAGGACGGCGCTCATGCCCGTCGGCGAGGCAGCGCTCGCCTCCGCCATGGCGCGACCGCGGAGCGCCACGAACCTCATCGCGTCTACCTCCGAGAGCACCCCCGCCCCGGCTGCCGCCGTGATCTCGCCGACCGAGTGCCCGGCGAGGGCGCCCGTCCCGGCTGGTGCCGCGGCATCCTGCTCGTCGGTCGAACCGGACAGCTCCCGCAGGGCGAGCAGACCCGCGCCCACGAGCAGCGGCTGGGCGACCGCGGTGTCCTTGATGGTCTCGTCGTCAGACGTCGTGCCGTGCGCGACGAGGTCGACCCCGGCTGCCTCCGAGAGCGCTCCGAGCCGGTCGCGCAGACCGGGCAGGTCGAGCCACGGCTGCAGGAAGCCGGCGGTCTGGGAGCCCTGGCCCGGGCAGACGAGAACGATCACCCTCCAACACTGACCCGGATGCCGTGACCGTTTCGTGATGCGTGGCGACGAACCTGGCAGCCCGGTTTTGGAGGTTTCCCCCAAAAGGGGCAGCGGTCAGCCCCGTGGTGCGGCTCGCGCCTGTGGACCGAGCCGGTGGACCGCGAGCGCGGTCCGGACTGTCTGGGCGTCGTGGGCATCACCGAGGTCGTAGCCGATCGCCTTGGTGATCCCGCTCAGCCGGTATCGGACCGTGTTGGGATGGACGAACAGTGCGCGCGCCGTTCCCTCCACGCCGAGGTCGCCGTCGAGGTACGCAGCGGCGGTGGCGAAGAGGTTGCCACCAGGGCTCTCGAGCAGGGGGCGCACGATGCGGGCGACGAGGGCCCCCCGGGCCGGCAGGTCGCCGAGGAGGGCGCGCTCGGCCAGGAGGTCGTCCGCGTGCACCGGGCGAGGTGCCGCGGGCCAGGCGGGGGCCGCGCTGTGACCCGAGATCGCCGCCCGGGCGCTGCGGCCCGCGGCGAAGAGGTGCGGGACCGCGGGCCCGACGACCAGGGGACCGTCGCCGAGGAGCGGGTCGAGGTCGACCGCGAGCGCCATCGGGTCCCCGACGCTCCCGCCGATGCAGATGATGCGCGGTCCGTGGATCGCGACGAGCAGCTCCACATCGGTGCGCCGGGCAACACGGTGGAGGTCGGTGAGCACGGCTGCCGTGGCTCCCGGCGGGGTGGATCCGACGACGACGGCGACCCGGGTCACCGAGCCCCAGCCCAGGGCCGCGGCTCGGGACTGCATCGACTCGTCGGCCTCGCCGCGGATCACCGCGTCGACGACGAGGGACTCCAGGCGGGCGTCCCACGCCCCGCGCGCCTCTGCGGCCTGCGCGTACACCTCGGCCGCGGAGAAGGCGACCTCGCGGCTGTAGCGCAGCACCGCCTCGCGCGCCAGGTCGTCCTCGCCGGGTGCCGCCAGACCCGCGATCTCGCGCTCGACCACCGCGATGACGGTGCGGATGAGGTCGAGGGTCTGGGCCAGGGAGATGGAGCGGGTCAGCTCTCGTGGGGCGGTGCCGAAGACGTCGGCCGTCACGGCCGGGCTCTGCTGCTCACCGCCGAACCAGTCGAGGAAGGAGCTGATGCCGGCCTGCGCCACAAGGCCGACCCACGACCGGTTCTCCGCGGAGAGCGACCGGTACCACTCGTGGTCGGCCTCCATCTGCTGCACCGCGGCGGCCCCGAGGTCGCCTGCCGCCCGTGCGACGCGGGTGCGGGTGGCGGCCGACGGGGACGGCCGGGCTGTCGGCATGCTGGAAGTGTATTTGTATGCGGTTCACAAGCCGGCCCATGTCGCCGGATGCCGTGCGCCTCAGTCGGTGCCCGACTCCATCGCCGCCCGGTCGAGTGCCTCCTCCTCGCCGGCAGCTGCGAGGGGGTTGGCCGTGATCTGGTCGTACCCGCCCGCAGGCAGCTCGCCGAAGAGGGTGCCGTGCTCGACGAGCAGCTGCCCCTGCTCGACCGGCTGGCCGGCGTACACCTCGAGCTTCGCTCGGCTGTCGGCGATGTCGAGGTTTCGCATGGTGAGCTGGCCGATCCGGTCGACCGGGCCGAAGGCGGCGTTCTCCACCCGCTCCATGGACAGCTTGTCGGGGTGGTAGCTGAAGTTCTCCCCGCGGGTGTCCACGATCGAGTAGTCCTCGCCGCGGCGCAGGCGCAGGGTGACCTGACCGGTGACCAGCGAGGCGACCCACCGCTGGAGGGCCTCACGCATCATCAGGCTCTGCGGGTCGAGCCACCGGCCCTCGTAGAGCAGGCGGCCCAGCCGGCGGCCCTCGGCGTGGTAGTTGGCCAGGGTGTCCTCGTTGTGCACCGCGTTGAGGAGCCGCTCGTAGGCGATGTGGAGCAGGGCCATCCCGGGGGCCTCGTAGATGCCGCGGGACTTGGCCTCGATGATCCGGTTCTCGATCTGGTCGGACATGCCGAGCCCGTGCCGACCACCGATGCGGTTGGCCTCGTCGACGAGCGCGACGGGGTCGAGGCGACGGCCGTCGATCGCGACCGGACGGCCCTGCACGAAGGACAGCGTCACGTCCTCGGTCTCGATGACGACCGAAGGGTCCCAGAACCTCACGCCCATGATGGGCTCGACGACCTCCATCGACTCGTCGAGGTGCTCCAGGGTCTTCGCCTCGTGGGTGGCCCCCCAGATGTTGGCGTCGGTCGAGTAGGCCTTCTCCTGGCTCGAGCGGTACGGCAGGTCACGCTCGGTGAGCCAGTCGCTCATCTCGTGGCGCCCGCCGAGCTCGGCCACGAACTCGGCGTCCAGCCAGGGCTTGTAGATGCGCAGGTTGGGGTTGGCGAGCAGCCCGTAGCGGTAGAAGCGCTCGATGTCGTTGCCCTTGAACGTCGACCCGTCCCCCCAGATCTCGACCGAGTCGGCATGCATCGCGCGCACGAGCAGGGTTCCGGTGACGGCACGCCCCAGGGGGGTGGTGTTGAAGTAGGTCCGGCCGCCGCTGCGGATGTGGAAGGCGCCGCAGGCGATCGCCGACAGCCCCTCCTCGACGAGCGCGTGGCGGCAGTCGACGAGCCGGGCCAGCTCCGCGCCGTACTGGCCGGCGCGGTCGGGCACGGTGTCGATCTCCGGCTCGTCGTACTGGCCGAGGTCCGCGGTGTACGTGCAGGGGACGGCGCCCTTCTCCCGCATCCAGGCGACCGCGACGGAGGTGTCGAGCCCCCCTGAGAAGGCGATGCCGACGCGCTCGCCGACGGGCAGGGACGTCAGGACCTTGGACACGCTGTAAGACTATACAGAGTTCTGCATATGCAGTAACCGAGGGTCAGCTGTCGCCGCCCTCGTTGCCCGAGGACCCGGCCGTGACGTCCGACAGCCGGTAGCGGCGCGCAGCCTCCGCCGGCACCGAGCGCTCCACCTCGCCGCGGTCGGCGAGCGACTGCAGTGCCCGGACGGCCATGGACGGGCCGTCGATGTGGAAGAAGCGCCTGGCGGCAGGACGGGTGTCCGAGAACCCGAAGCCATCGGCACCGAGCGAGGCGAAGTCGCCCGGCACCCACTGACGGATCTGGTCCTGCACCGCTCGCATGTAGTCGGACACCGCCACGACCGGGCCCGCACGGTCGGCGAGCTTCTGCGTCACCCAGGGCACCGGCGCGTCGGCGTCCGGCGTGAGGAACCGGGCCTCGTCGCACCGGAGCCCGTCGCGACGCAGCTCGTTCCACGAGGTCACCGACCACACGTCGGCCACGACGTTCCAGTCGTTGCGCAGCAGCTCCTGGGCCTCGAGCGCCCACGGCATCCCGACGCCCGAGGCGAGGAGCTGCACGCGGGGCGCGCCCTCCGGCAACCCGTCGGAGGAGCCCTCGGAGTAGAGGTACATGCCGCGCAGGAGGCCCTCGCGGTCGAGGCCCTCCGGCTCCGCCGGCTGGGCCATCGGCTCGTTGTACACGGTCAGGTAGTAGATGACGTTGCGCTGGTCGTCGGTGAGGGAGTCGTCGGTGCCGTACATCCGGTGCAGGCCGTCCTGGACGATGTGCGCGATCTCGTAGCCGAAGGCCGGGTCGTAGTGGACGACAGCCGGATTCGTCGACGCGAGCAGCGGCGAGTGCCCGTCGGCGTGCTGGAGGCCCTCACCGGTCAGGGTTGTGCGCCCAGCCGTCGCGCCGATGAGGAACCCGCGGGTCATCTGGTCGGCGGCCGCCCAGATGGAGTCACCGGTGCGCTGGAACCCGAACATCGAGTAGAAGACGTAGATCGGGATCATCGGCTGCGTGTGCGTGGCGTAGCTCGTGCCGACGGCGGTGAAGGCGGCGACCGACCCGGCCTCGTTGATGCCGAGGTGGAGGATCTGGCCGTCCTTGGCCTCCCGGTACGCGAGCATGAGCTCCGCGTCGACGGGCGTGTAGTTCTGTCCGTGCGGGTTGTAGATCTTGATCGTCGAGAAGAAGCTGTCCATCCCGAAGGTCCGCGCCTCGTCAGGGATGATCGGCACGATCCGCTGGCCGAACTCCTTGTCGCGCATGAGGTCCTTCAGGAGCCGGACGAAGGCCATCGTCGTCGCGACCTGCTGCTTGCCGGAGCCCTTCTTCACCTGGGCGTACGCCGAGTCGTCGGGCAGGTGCACCGGCACGGCCCTCACCCGGCGCTCCGGCACGCCGCCGCCGAGCTTGGCCCGCCGCTCGAGCGCGTACTCGATGACCTCGTCGTCCGGCCCCGGGTGGTAGTACGGAGCGTTGTACGGGTCCTGCTCGAACTGCGCGTCGGTGATGGGGATCTGGAGGCTGTCGCGGAAGTACTTGAGGTCGTCGAGGGTGAACTTCTTCATCTGGTGGGTGGCGTTGCGAGCCGCGAAGGTCTGGCCCAACCCGTAGCCCTTGATCGTCTTGGCCAGGACGACTGTGGGCTGCCCGGTGTGCGCCAGCGCGGCCCGGTACGCGGCGTAGACCTTGTGGTAGTCATGGCCGCCGCGCTTGAGCTTCCACCAGATGTCCTCGTCGGTCCAGTCCGCGACGAGCCTGCGCGTGCGGGGGTCACGGTCGAAGAACTTCTCGCGGACGTGTTTTCCGTCGTTGGCCCGGAACGTCTGGTAGTCGCCGTCCGACGTGGAGTTCATGAGGTGCACGAGCGCCCCGTCGCCGTCGGCCGCGAGCAGCGGGTCCCAGCCGCGTCCCCAGATGACCTTGATGACGTTCCAGCCGGCGCCCCGGAAGAACGCCTCGAGCTCCTGGATGATCTTGCCGTTGCCGCGTACCGGGCCGTCGAGGCGCTGGAGGTTGCAGTTGATGACGAACGTGAGGTTGTCCAGCTCCTCGCCGCGCCGCGAGCTGGAGCAGGCCGCGGGACTCAGGCTCGTCCATCTCGCCGTCGCCGAGGTAGGCCCAGACATGCTGGTCGCTGGTGTCCTTGAGCCCCCGGTTGTGGAGGTACTTGTTGAACTGGGCCTGGTAGATCGCGTTCATCGGGCCGATTCCCATCGACACGGTGGGGAACTCCCAGAAGTCGGGCATGAGCCGCGGGTGGGGATAGGACGGGAGGGCGAGCGGCCTGCCGTCGACGACGTGTGACTTCTCCTGGCGGAAGCCGTCGAGCCGGTCCGCGGAGAGCCGGCCCTCGAGGTAGGCGCGCGCGTACATGCCGGGGGAGGCGTGCCCCTGGAAGAAGACCTGGTCCCCGCCACCGGGGTGGTCCTTGCCACGGAAGAAGTGGTTGAAGCCGACCTCGTAGAGCGTCGCGGCCGAGGCGTACGTGGAGATGTGGCCGCCCACGCCGATCCCGGGGCGCTGGGCGCGGTGGACGATCATCGCGGCGTTCCAGCGCAGGTACGACCGGAAGCGGCGCTCGACCTCCTCGTCGCCGGGGAACCAGGGTTCCTGCTCGGGACTGATGGTGTTGACGTAGTCGGTCGTCGTCAGGGACGGGACCCCCACCTGCATCGCCCGTGCGCGCTCGAGCATCCGCAGCATCAGGTAGCGAGCCCGCATCCGCCCGGGGCCGTCGATCACCGCGTCGAGGCTGTCGAGCCACTCCTCGGTCTCCGCGGGGTCGATGTCCGGCAGGTGCGTCGGGATGCCGTTGAGGATGGGGCCGACGTCTTCGCGGGAGGCCACGCGCTCGTCCTTTCGCCGATCACGGATCGCGCCCCGAGGGGGGCGCCTCTCCCATCCTTCACCCGATCGGCACCCCCGGCCCAATCGCGTTCAGGCTACTTGCCGGTATGCCGCGAGCAGGGGGTCAGACGGGCGCCGCCAGGTCGCCCACGAGGCGGTCGGGGCGCGCGTAGACCGAGAAGCGGGGAGAGCGGGTGAAGGCGACGAGGGTGATCCCGCACTCCGCGGCGAGCCCCACGGCCAGCGAGCTGGGCGCACCGACCGCCACCACCATCGGGATGCCGGCCACCCCCGCCTTCTGGACGATCTCGAAGCTGGCGCGAGCGCTCACGACGAGCACCGTGCCCGCCAGTGGCAGCTCGCTCTCACGGGCCGCGGCACCCACCACCTTGTCGACCGCGTTGTGGCGACCGACGTCCTCGCGGACCACCCTCATCTCTCCCGCCGGCCCGGCGAGCCCGGCGGCGTGGACCCCACCGGTCCGGTCGAACACCGGCTGCCGCGACCGCAGCTCCGCCGGAAGGCCGGCCACCACGGCCGGGTTGACGACGAGCGGGTCGTCGGCGACGGCGAACCGGCTGCTCGTTCGGACGTCCTCGATGGACGCCGAGCCGCAGACCCCGCACGCGCTCGTCATGGCCTCGGTGCGCTCGCGGGTGGGGCGGTGCAGCGTGGCGCCCTGGGCCAAGGTGGCCTCGACCACGTTGAAGGTGGGTGAGCCACTCTCGTCGACGTCGGTGCAGTGCATGAGGGTGGCCACCTCGCGCGCCGAGTGGAGGAGCCCTTCGGTGAGCAGGTGCCCGAGGGCGAGGTCGAAGTCGTCCCCCGGGGTGCGCATCGTCGTGGTCACCACCGCGTCGCCCACCCGGATCTCCAGGGGCTCCTCGACCGCCACCGTGTCCGGCCGGTCGAGGTGGGCGCCGGCGGCGACGTCCCAGCGCGTGCGCGGGACCCGCGTCGTGACCCGGCCCATGCGGTCATCCAAACACACGGGGTCGCGGGGCCGTGAGCGCCCCGGAGGACCGGATCGCCACCCTCCCGCACCGGACGTTGGTCGTTCACGGTCGCGACGACCGGGTCATCCCGGTGGACAACGCGTTCCGCATGCTCGACCTCATCGACGACGCCCAGCTCCACGTCTTCGGCACGTGCGGGCACTGGACCCAGATCGAGCGCTCCGCCGGGTTCAACCGCCTGGTCGGGGACTTCCTGGCCTGAGGCACACTGGGGTCATGGCCGACCCCCTCCCCGTGCCGCCAGTCGCCGGAGCGAGCGCGGTCACGCTGCACGGGGGAGACCTGCCATGGCGTCCCGTCTCGCCCAAGCTGGCCCGGGTGCGTCTCATCACCCTGGGCATCGTGCTCGCGCCGGCTCTCCTGGCCACCCTGCTCGTGGGCGTGCTCGTCACCCGGTGGGCCCTGCTCGGCTCGGCCCTCGTCGTGGTGCTCGGGCTGTGGGCCGCCTGGGTGGTGGCCCGGCAGGTGAGCGCCATCTCCTGGGTCGAGCTCGACGAGGAGATCGTCATCCGGAAGGGGCGCCTGTACCGCAGCCTGGTCAGCGTCCCGTACGGCCGGCTCCAGTACGTCGACATCCAGTCCGGGCCCCTGGCGCGGGCGCACGGCATCGCCTCGTGCGAGATCCACACGGCCTCCCCCGAGAGCGGAGGGTCGCTTCCGGGCCTGCCCGTCGCCGAGGCCGAGGCGCTGCGAGCCCGGCTGGCCGCCCGCGGCGAGGCGCAGCGGGCGGGCCTGTGAGCGCTCAGCCGCCGGACGGCTCGGGGGAGTGGCGCAGGCTGCACCCCCTGTCGCCGCTGCTGCGTGGCGGCGTGGTCCTCATTGCGATCCTCGGCTACGTCGCCTCACAGCTCTACGGGCGTGTCCTCGAGTCCATCGGCCTCGAGGTCCTCGCCCCGGAAGGCGACCTGGCCGGGGAGGACGGTCCCCCGGGCTCGGAGGGGCTCGTGGAGGAGGCGACGGCGCACCCGCTCCTGGCCCTCATCCTCGTGGCCGTCTTCCTCGGAGCGATCGCGCTCGTCAACTGGGTCGCCTGGCGCTTCTCCCGGTTCCGCGTCGACGCCGGTCAGGTCGAGCTCCGCCAAGGGGTGCTCTTCCGGCAGCACCGTCAGGTGCCGCTCGAACGGGTGCAGGCCGTCGAGGTCTCCCGGCCTCTCACGGCACGGCTTCTGGGGCTCGCGCGGGTCGTCGTGCAGTCGGCCGGGGGGTCCGACTCGACGCTCACCCTGTCCTTCCTCGACCTCGGTCGAGCGGAGGCCCTGCGCGAGCACCTCCTCGAGCTCGCGGGACGCTCCGACGAGGTCTCACTGGGCCCACCCTCCGCTGCGGGCTCTGCGCCGGATGCCGGCACGAGCCACGCCGGGCCGACCGGCCCCACGAGTGCCCACCCGCTCCTCGAGGTGCCGAACGGGCGGCTGTTCGTGGCGACGATCCTGCACGGATCGACCATCGCGCTGGGGCTGGTACTGCTCGTGGGCGCGATGGGGGCCGGGGTCCGGAGCATGGGGCCGCTCGCGCTCGCCGGGATCCCCGCCATGGTGCCGATCGCCATCGGGGTCGCCTTCTCCCGAGTCAAGGAGCTGCTCGTCCACGGGAACTTCCGCCTGGCCGACACGGGCACCGGTGTGCGAGTGCAGGAGGGGCTGACCGACCTGCGGACCACCACGATCCCCATCCACCGCATCCAGGCCATCGAGCTGGTGCAGCCGCTGTGGTGGCGACGCTTCGGGTGGTGGCGACTGCGCGTCAACGTCGCGGGGTCGGGCGGCTCAGGCGACGGCGAGGACGCCCGGGACACCACGCTGCTCCCCGTGGGCACCCTCGACGAGGCACGCCTCCTGCTCTCGCTCCTCGCCCCCGCGGTGCCGGCGGCGGCGTGGGAGGCGGCCGTCCTCGGCGACGCTCAGGACCCAGGGTGGCGAGGCGTCTCCCGACGGGCTCGCGTGCTGGACCCGCTGTCGTGGCGGCGCAACGCGTGGGCCGACGCGGCAGGAGCGGTGCTCCTGCGGTCCGGGCGCTGGACCCGGCGCGCCGTCGCGGTCCCGCACGCGCGCATCCAGTCGCTGTCGGTGCGCCAGGGCTGGCTCGAGGCAGGCCTCGCCCTGGCGACCGTCCAGGTGGTGACGGCCCCCGGACCGGTGCGACCCGTGCTCGCCCATCTCGACGCCCGAGCGGCCGAACGGTTCCTCGACGAGGTGTCCGAGCGGGCCCGCCACGCCCGACGGCGTGCTGAACCGGTGCCCTCATCTCTTGCACCCGACCCTCCCGGGTTGGTGGACTGGGTCCGGCACCCGCCGGGCTCCCCCGAGACAGAGAGGTCATGACGACCGTGAACACCCCCGCCCCACCGCCGGTCGACCCCGGCTCGAGCGGCTCCGGCGCCGTCGAGCGCCTGGGGTTCGCCCGTGACCAGGTGGTTCAGGAGTTCGGCTACGACTCCGACGTCGACGACGACTTCCGGTACGCCGTCGAGGACCTCTGCGGCGCGGAGATCGAGGACGAGGACTACACCGGTGGCGCCGACGCGGTCCTCCTCTGGTTCCGGGAGGGCGACGGTGACCTCGGGGACGCCCTGGTCGACATGGTCGGGGTCCTGGACGACGGCGGGTTCGTCGTGCTGCTCACCCCGAAGGCGAGCGACGAGGAGGTCGACCCCAGTGACATCGACGAGGCTGCGGTGACCGCTGGACTGCACACGGCCGGAACCTTCAACGCGTCCCCGGGCTGGCGGGCCCACAAGCTCGTCGCGCCGAAGACCAGGGTTCGCCGCTGACGCGCCTCCCGGTCAGGCATCCTCGTGGTGAACGCCATGTCGAAGGAGGGGCGGTCACCTGCCGGGCACCTCGTCCCGGCTGGCAGGATGAATGCATGGTCGCGTCCACCGTCAGCCCGCTCGCCGTCGGCCGGCTCGCGCCCGACTTCAGCCTTCGGGACCAGAACGGCGTGGAGGTCTCGCTGTCCGGGATCACCTCGGAGAAGAACGCGGTCCTCGTCTTCTACCCCTTTGCCTTCTCCGGCATCTGCACCGGCGAGCTGGACGAGATCCGCGACCACCTCGAGCGGTTCGTCTCCGACGACCTCCAGGTCGTCTGCATCTCGTGCGACCCGATGTTCGGCCTCCGGGCCTGGGCGGACCTCCAGGGCTACTTCTTCCCCCTCCTGTCCGACTTCTGGCCGCACGGCGAGGTGACCCGCGCCTACGGCGTGCTCAACGAGGGAACGGGGGCGCCCGTGCGGGGCACGTTCCTCGTCGACCGCGACCGGGTGGTCCGGTGGACGCTCGTCAACGGTCCGGGCGACCGGCGCGACTTCGCCGACCTGCCCGCCGAGGTGGCGGCGCTCTCCTGAGGGGTGAGGGTCCAGCACCTGCCACAATGGCCGCGGTCGGCGGCCCACCCGGGTGGTGCCGCCGCCCGGGGCCTGTAGCTCAGCTGGTAGAGCGCCGCGTTTACACCGCGTCGGTCGTCGGTTCGATCCCGGCCGGGCCCACATGAGCGACGAGGCCGAGCTGACCCTGCGAGAGGTCGTCGAGGTCCTCGAGCGCCTCTACCCACCGTCGAGCGCGCAGTCCTGGGACCGCGTGGGTCTCGTCACCGGCGACCCCGGGCAGCCCGTGCGCCGGGTCCACCTCGCCGTCGACCCCACGCTGGCGGTCATCGAGGAGGCCCACGAGCTCGGTGCCGACCTCCTCCTCACCCACCACCCCCTTCTGCTCCGGGGAGTGCACGCGGTGGCGACGACGAGCGCGAAGGGCGCCGCCGTCACGCACCTCATCGTCGGCGACGTGGCCCTCTACGTCGCCCACACCAACGCCGACGTGGCTGAGGAGGGGGTCAGCGCGGCGCTCGCCGAGGCGTGTGGGCTCGGTGCGACCGAGGCCCTCGCGGTGCAGGAACAGCAGCCGCTGGGCCGGGTCGGCGACCTCCCGGACGTGACGACGCTGCGCGCCCTCGTGGAGGGGCTCGCGAGCCGGCTGCCCGCCGCGGCCGGCGGCATCCGAGTCTCCGGTCCAGCGGATGCGCCCGTTCGTCGGGTGGCGGTGCTCGGAGGCAGCGGTGACGACCTCCTCGACGACGTGCGGCGTGCCGGCGCCGACGTCTACGTCACGGCCGACCTGCGCCACCATCCGGCGCTCGAGGCGCGGGAGGAAGCCCGCGGCGGACCCCCGTACCTCGTCGACGCGGGGCACTGGGCGAGCGAGCACGTCTGGCTCGCCCGCGCCGAGCGAGCGCTGCGAGCGGCCTTGGCGGAGCGCGTGGCTAGGGTGGAGACCCACATCAGCACAGTGCGCACCGACCCGTGGACGTTCGTCGTCGGTGCCGACGCCGGAGGTATGCCGTGATCGCCGAGTCCACCCGCCAGCTGCGGTTGCTCGACCTCCAGGCGATCGACACCCGGCTGGACCAGATCGCCCATGCCCGCACCCACCTGCCGCAGCTGGCCGAGCTCGCCGACCTCGAGGGCAAGGCCCGGCTCATCGACGACCAGCTCGTGCGGTCGAGGACCGAGCTCGACGACATCCAGCGCGAGATCGCCAAGGCCGAGGCAGACGTGCAGCTCGTCCGGGACCGCGCCGCCCGGGACCAGGCGCGGCTCGACGCGGGGACCGGAACGGCGAAGGACCTCCAGGCACTCCAGCACGAGCTGGTCTCGCTGTCGCGTCGCCAGAGTGAGCTCGAGGACATCGAGCTCGAGGTCATGGAGCGCGCGGAGGCTGCCGAGTCCGACGTCGCGGAGCTCGAGCGCGGGCGCGGCGAGCTGACCGCCAGGATCGAGGCTCTTGCCGCCGCGCGCGACGAGGCGTTGGCCCGGCTCGACGCCGAGCACGAGGAGGTCGGCGCCCCCCGCGAGACGCTCGCCGAGGAGGTGGGCCCCGACCTCATGGCTCTCTACGAGAAGATCCGGAGCTCGAGCGGCGGCACCGGCGCTGCCGCATTGCGGCAGCGGCGCTGCGGCGGCTGCCAGCTCGAGCTCAACCCCGTGGAGATCCAGCGACTGCGCCAGGCACCCGCCGACGAGGTCCTCCGTTGCGAGGAGTGCCGCCGCATCCTGGTCCGCACCTCCGAGTCCGGCCTGTGAGCCGGCGGCTCACGGTCGAGGCCGACGGGGGGTCGCGCGGCAACCCCGGCGTGGCGGGGTACGGGGCCCTGGTGCGCGACACAGACACAGGGGCACTGCTCGCCGAGCGCGCCGAGCCCCTCGGAACCGTCTCGAACAACGTTGCGGAGTATCGCGGGCTGATCGCGGGCCTCGAGGCGGCCGCCACCATCGACCCCGCCGCCGACGTGCTGGCCCGCCTTGACTCCAAGCTCGTCGTCGAGCAGATGTCAGGGCGCTGGAAGATCAAGCACGAGGACATGCGCCGGCTCGCGGTGCAGGCCCGTGACCTGGTCGCCGCCATCACCGGGGCGGGGGGCTCGGTCCGGTTCCAGTGGGTGCCACGGGAGCAGAACGCCGACGCCGACGCCCTCTCCAACGTCGCGATGGACGGCCGCCGCGTGGACCGCCGGCTCGACGAGGCGGCGGCCACGGACGCACCCCTGCCCGCTCCCCGTCGGACCGGTACCCCGGTGAGGGTCGTGCTCGTGGCCCAGGCGCCGGCCGAGGCGGCGGCGACCGCCGCACACGCCGTCTCGTCGCTGCTGGGGAGCACTCCACGACGCGTGGTGACGGCGGCCTCGCACGACGCCGTCGAGACAGCCGCCGAGGTGGCCGCGGTCCTGGGCACCGACCCTCTGGTGGATCCCGCGTGGGATGCCGCTGGCGACCACCTCGTCGAGGCGTGGGACGGCCTCGTGTCCCGCGGCGGCACGACCGTGGTGGTCTGCGGCCCGGATGCCGTGCGAGGCGTCATCGGCCACGTCCTCGGGGTGCCGGAGGGTCGACGCGCGCGGATAGCGGTCGCGCCCGGCTCCCTGGCCGGAGTCGAGGTCTGGGGGGGTGACGACATCTCCGTCGCCTTCACCAACCGCACCTGACTCCGTGCTGTGCGGCGCCCGGTCAGCCGGGCTCCTCCGCGCGGGCCGCCTCGCTGACCCGGGAGAGCAGGGGACCCGACACGAGGTCTGCACCGGCGACCGAGAAGTGGGTGCCGTCGGGGCGGGCCGGGACGTCGTCCACCGTGTCGCCACACGGCGAGGCCGCGTCACGGCAGTAGACGTCGTCGATCTCGATGTACGACACACCTGGTGTGCGGGCCGCCTCAGCGGCGAGCAACTGGTTCCACGCGCGCCGAAGCTCGTCGCGGTCGGCGAGCCGACGCAGGAAGGGGTGGCACTCCCCGGGGGTGCACCGATCTCGGATGCGGGTGCCGGGCCGGTCCGTTCCCACCAGTACGACCCTCCCGCCGGTTCTCTCCGTGAGCCACACCACCCGTTGGTGCAGGTCGGCCTGGTGGGCGGCCCAGAAGGGAGCGGTACCCACGGGAAGGTACTCGCCGTCGGGGCCGAGGCGGTCGTAGAGCTCGGCCCGCGACCACCACACCACGACGTCCGGCGAGGCCTTGGCGAGCACTTCCTCCTGGGTGGAGCTGACCCTCCGCGGGCAGTCGGCGTTCTTCAGGTGGGAGGTGCTCGCGTCACCGAGCCGCAGGACGATCGGCATCGGGGAGCACCCGCCGACAGAGGCGTCGGCGACCTGCCATGCCGAGTACGCCGGGTTCTTCTGGGCCCACTCCGCCAGCATCGGGGCCAGTCGTTGCGGAACGCTGTCACCGACGAAGGCGATCGACGTGACCTGGGGTGGCGGCGCGGGGGTGCGGATCATGCCGGTGAGGGCCAGTGCGGCGGCCAGCACGGTGACCGCCGTGATGAGGGTGCGTCGTCCGCTGAGCCACAGGGAGACGTCGCCCTCCCGCACGGGGCGCTCGACGAGGTAGAACGACGCCGCAGCCATGAGAACCGACAGCACGGCGACCGTCGCCCCCCGCCAGGGCTGGAAGCCGTCGTCGGGGATGATCCACACGCGTAGTGGCCAGTGCCACAGGTAGATGCCGTACGAGATCTGGCCCAGCCAGGCAAGGGGCAGCCAGCCGATGCCCCGGCCCAGGACGGAGCCCGCCCCCGTGGCGGCGCCCGCGACCAGGGCGAGCGAGCCGACCGTGAAGAGTGCTGCCGCGCCGGTGTAGTAGCGATCGACGGCGCCGGCCTCGGCGGTTCCGAGGGTCGCGGTTCCCACGGCGAGTGTGGACAGCCCCACGGCGACCAGGGGCGTCGCTCGGCGTGTGCACCAGGCGCGGACGCGGGACGAGCTGAACGCGCACGCCAGAGCGGCCCCCGCGAGGGGCTCGAAGGCCTTGGTGTCGGTCCCCATGTAGGCCCGCTCGGGGGAGGTGGCGTCGGAGAGGACAGCGAGGAGGACCACCGAGGTGGCCGAGAGGACGAGGGCGCCGGCCATCACCCGGCCCACGACGGCGCGTTCCCCAGCACCGGGTACGGCGTGGCCACCTCCGCGCCGCATCCGGCGTCGACCGAGCACGGCAAGGGCGGCGACGACCAGCGGCCACACCACGTAGAACTGCTCCTCGACGGCGAGCGACCACATGTGCTGGAGGGGCGAGGGTGCACCAGTGCTCTCGAAGTACGACGCGGTGTCGATGAAGTGCCAGTTGGCGACGTAGAGCAACGACCACACGGCATCCGCCCGGAGGGCCTCACGTTGCATGGGGAGTGCCACCGTTGCCGACCAGATGATGACTGTGAGGACGACGAGGACGAAGGCGGGCATGAGGCGCCGGAATCGCCTGGCCCAGAAGTGGCCCAACCGCACCGAGCCATGGCGGCTGACGTCCTGGATCAGCAACCCCGTGATGAGGAAGCCGGACAGCACGAAGAAGACGTCGACTCCCACGAATCCCCCGGCGAACCCCGGGACGCGCAGGTGGAACAACAGCACGGCGACGACGGCCAGTGCGCGGATGCCGTCCAGCGCCGGGAGGCGCCCGCTCGCGGCGATCGCGGGCGGAGCGGGCAAAGGTGGCACGGTCAGCCATGCTATCGCCGCGGGCAGGCGAGCGCTGACGCGAGACGGTCGGGCGAATCCGTGCCCGAGCGGCCTACGCTCGGTCGCATGACCTACGCAGGTGACGTCACATCGGCCGAGGCGTTTGCCGCCGTGACCGGCGGCGCGGACGCGCTCCTCGTGGACGTGCGGACTCGTGCGGAGTGGAGCTTCGTCGGGGTACCGGACCTCTCGGCCTCCGACGGGTCCGTCGCGTTCGTCGAGTGGTCGCGGTTCCCGGACGGCTCGCTCAACGAGCACTTCGTCGAGGAGGTGCGCGGGACCGGTCTCGTGCCGGGTCGCCCGGTCTACCTGATCTGCCGATCGGGCGTGCGCTCGCGTTCCGCTGCCGAGGCGCTGACCGGCGCCGGCTTCGGCCCGGCCTACAACGTCGCCGACGGCTTCGAGGGACCTCACGACGCCCAGGGGCACCGGACCGTGTCCGGGTGGAAGGTCGCCGGGCTGCCGTGGCGGCAGGGGTGAGCGTCAGCCCCGAGGACTGGCACCCCCTCACGCGCGCCGTCAGGGGAGGGCTGGCCCGCAGCGGCTTCGACGAGACAGCAGAGGCCCTCTACCTCACCTCGGGCTTCGTGTACGCCTCGGCCGAGCAGGCGGAAGCCGCCTTCAAGGACGAGATCGACCACTACATCTACAGCCGCTACGGCAACCCGACAGTGGGGACCTTCGAGGAGCGCATGCGGCTGCTGGAGGGAGCCGAGGCCTGCTTCGCGACGGCATCCGGGATGGCTGCCGTCTTCACGGCCATGGCGGCCCTGTGCGGGTCGGGAGACCGGGTCGTCTCCTCCCGAGCGTTGTTCGGCTCCTGCTTCGTGATCCTCGACGAGATCCTCCCGCGCTGGGGGGTCGAGACGGTGTTCGTCGACGGAGCCGACCTCGACCAGTGGGCCCAGGCGCTCGCCGTCCCGACGACCGCCGTGTTCTTCGAGACCCCGAGCAACCCGATGCAGGAGCTCGTCGACATGGCGGCGGTGGCCGAGCTCGCCCACGCGGCGGGCGCGACGGTCGTGGTCGACAACGTCTTCGGGACGCCGGTGTTCTCGCACCCCCTTGAGCACGGAGCGGACGTCGTGGTGTACTCCGCCACGAAGCACATCGACGGCCAGGGCAGGGCCCTCGGCGGTGCCGTGCTCGGCCCGCGCGAGTTCGTCGAGGGCCCGGTGAAGAACCTCATGCGGCACACCGGACCGTCGATGTCCCCGTTCAACGCGTGGGTCATGACCAAGGGGCTCGAGACGCTCGACCTGCGGGTGCGGACGATGGCCGGATCGGCGCTCACCGTGGCACGGCGCCTGGAGGAGTGGCAGCACGAGGGTCGCGGCATCCGGCGCGTCCTGTTCCCGCACCTCCCCAGCCACCCGCAGCACGAGCTGGCGCTGCGACAGCTCGACGGAGGGGGTGGCACGGTCGTCACGATCGACGTCGCGGGTGGCAAGGAACGGGCGTTCACCCTGATGAACGCCCTTCGGCTGGTCGACATCTCGAACAACCTCGGCGACGCGAAGTCACTGACCACGCACCCGGCGACGACCACCCACCGTCGCCTGGAGCCCGAGGCCCGGGCCGCGGTGGGGATCACCGACGGCACGGTTCGCCTGTCCATCGGGCTGGAGGACGTGCGCGACCTCCTCGCGGACCTCGACCAGGCGCTCGCCCGGGCCGACGCGGGGGCCGCCTGATGCGGCTGTTAGCGTCGCCGCATGAGTGACGTCCTCTCCGTCCAGCGCGTGATCCCCGGCCCGCCCGAGCCGATCTTCGACCTCCTGGCCGACCCGGCCGGTCACGCGGCAATCGACGGTGGGGGAACGGTGAAGGCAGCGCGCAGCGGCGGGCGCCGGTTGGCGCTCGGTGACCGGTTCGGAATGGACATGCACCTCGCGGTCGCCTACTCGACCCGCAACACGGTCATCGAGCTGGAGGAGAACCGTCGCATCGCCTGGCAGACGACCGCCAGCGGGCCGCTGGGGTCCCTCCTCGGCGGTCGGGTGTGGCGGTACGTCCTCGAACCGGTGGAGGGTGGCACCCTCGTCACGGAGTCCTGGGACCTCTCGCAGGAGCGCTGGACGAGCAAGCCGGTCGTCAAGGCGACGATGACGTCGTCGACCCGCGCCAACATGGAGCGCACCCTCCAGCGCATCGCCGAGCTCGTCGGCGGCGGCTCGCCCACGGCCGGCTGAGAGGCGAGCGGTCAGGCGCCCTCCGCCTGCGGCTGTCCGCCGGCCACGAGCCGGCGCTCCTCGGCCACCCCGGCCATGGCCCAGCGCACCGCCGCGGTGCCCAACCGGCCCAGGTGCTCCGCCACGGTCGCCACTGGTCCGGCCACCGGCACCCCGAGCGCTCGGCGCGCCCAGCCCGGCAGGACGGCGACGCCGCCGGCGGCGATGAGGCCGTACCCGGGCCGGGCCGCCCATGGCAGGGGTGGGTCGAACAGCAGGAAGCGGGCGGCATCCCTTGCCTCGGGGGTCGCCTCGAGCTCCGGCCGGTACTCCGTCAGCGCGGCCCGCAGGTCGGCCACTGTGGTCGGCACGTCGACGGCTCCGAGGCGCCGGGCCACCAGGCCCGACTGTTCGACGTAGGTGTCGGACTCCTGCGAGGTGAGCGGCGTGGCCGCGTAGCGCTGGTGGGCGGTGAGGAAGCTGTGCGCCTCGGCGACGTGCACCCACCCGAGCAGGTGCGGGTCGCTCGCCCGGTAGGAGCGGCCACGGGGGTCCTTCCCGCGCACCCGTTCGTGGATCGCCCGAACGTGGGCGATCGTGGCCTCGGCGTCCCTGACCGTGCCGAAGGTGGTCGTCGCGAGGAAGTGTGAGGTGCGCTGGAGTCGGCCCCAGGGATCGCCCCGGTAGCCGCTGTGGCCGGCGACGCCCGCCATCGCCATGGGGTGCAGCGACTGGAGCAGCAGGGCGGCGACCCCGCCGGGGAACATCGCGGCGTCGGCGTGGACGCGCCACACCGGGTCCTGCGGCGTGAACCACCGCTCTCCGGGGCGGCCCCAGATGACCTCGGCCCGCTCCTCGGCGTCGTCACCGGCCACCCGGGAGCGCAGCGAGGCACCGAGCCGTCGTTGCGACAGGCGGGCGAGGTCGGTCAGCATCCCATCGGGTCCGTTCCGGGTCGAGGACGGGCGTCCATTACCTCACAACCAGGCGGCCACCTCGGGCGTCGGCGACCGAGCTGTCGAAGGATGGCCGGGCGAGCCGGGCCCGGTCAGCTCGTGGGGACGTAGGCCGTGACCCCGGGCGGGGCGATCGGCGTGTCGACGAGGCGGTAGTCCGTCTCGAGGTCGAGCCCGCAGGCGGCCAGCGCCGCGGCGTCTCCCTCGTCCGGAGGTCGGTTGAACAGCAGGATCGGCGGGCGGGGAAGCCGCCCGCTCGTGCACTCATCGAGGAGCCCTGCCGCGGATCGGGCGCGGGCCGCGGGGCCGGTCCACGGTTCCCCGACCGGCCGTGCACCGAGGAGGAGGACGACGCCGGACATCCTGTCCAGTGCGAGCACCGAGGTGGGGGCATCGACGAGGTGGGGCGCCAGCGCGGTGCGCAGGCCCTCGTACTCCTTCGCGGCATCCGCCGAGACGCGGACCGACCCCCATGGGGTGGTGCCGTCACCGACCACGGTCGTCGCGGCCTCCGCAGTCACCGAGCGGTAGGGATGGTTCAGCAGCGCGTCCCGGGCGGTGACCGAGCTCACGGCGACCGCCACGGCGATGGTCGCGAAGCCCAGTACCCGTGCACCCGACCGGGCGCTGTCGATGTGAGCCAGCACCGTGACCATGAACGCGAGGGTGGCGGCGAAGAGGTTCAGCGCGAGGAGCCACAAGTGGTTGTTCGTCCCGACGCCGGCAACCCACGGCATGACAAGGAGAAGGCCGCCGGCCACGATGGTCCGCCGTCCAGGCGAGGGGGGCCATCCCCTCCGCTCCCACCAGCTGGAGCAGGCCGCGCCGACGCCCGTGGCGAGGACCGTGAGGGCAAGGGCGATCAGCCCCGCACCGAAGCGGTCGCGATACTCCGACGCGTCGACGACGGGCTCGTCGGTGATGGCCTGCACGACGGTGAGTCCCAGCACGCAGACGCCCAGCGCTCCGGTCACAACGGCCCATCTGCCCTTGCTGACCAGACCCGCGACGACGGCGGTGGACAGCAGGGGCCAATATGAGGTCCCGCTGGCCGACACGAGGTCGAAGGTGCTCTCCCGATAGCGCGTGAACAAGGTTTGCGGGGAATGGCCGTCTTCCGAGGTCAGTCGGTTGGGGCCGAGGAGGCCCTCGACGGCCGCATCCAGGGGGACGATGAGCAGGTGGACCGCGAGCAGGGCGAGGAGCACTCCCACCAGTGTCAGGCCGAGTGCCGCAAGACGCGCGGGCCAGCGTGGTCGAGGACTGACAGCCACGGCGCCGGCGATGAGCACGGCAGCCGCCACGACGGCTGACCACCGCCCCATGACCATCACCACACTGAGGATGCCCAGGGCCACGAACACCCACCACGGCACGGTGGTCCCTCGCTCGGCCAGCGTTGCGACGTGCAGCACCAGACCCAGACCGACCAGCGCCATCAACCCGGTGAGGTCGTTGTATCCCGGGCTGAGCGGCAGCCAGCTGAACATCATCCCGGCGCTGCCGACCACCGCCGTGGCCGCCGCTGCCGCCCACACCCAGGACGACCACCCGCGCCGAGCTCCGAGCCATCGGACGAACGCCCAGCCGAGGAACCCCGACGCCGCGAGCACGGTGACCACGCGGAAGTACCTCAGGCGGACGATGTCGAAGCCCAGCAGCTCGAAGATCGGGCCGTAGACGTACTGCGCGGCAGTGAAGTTGCGGAGGCTGGTGTCCCACCAGCGGTAGGACAGCAGGTAGAAGCCCTCGTCCGTGACGTCGAGACCCTTGTCGGCCATCGTGAGCGCCGCGGTCACCCACACGAGCACCGAGACGCCTGCGCCGAGGAGCGAGGTGACCGCCAGGGTCGGGTGCCATCTGCGCGCGGCACCGCCGGCGACCTCGCCCGCCTGCAGCTCGCGAGGCCCCCGGTCGGCAGCAGCGGGCCTGGTCTCGGAGGCGCCGGGGGGCCCGGGTGGCATGTCTCTCCTTGAGGTCGCGGCTCGTCGGTCACGGCCCGAGGCGGGGCCGGGCGCATCCTCGCACGATGTCTCCTATGGCCCGCCAGATCGGTCGTCCGGCGGTGTGACGTCGAGCAGCCACGGCACCCTGGGGCCGGTCGGCACGGTGAGCCGTACGTCGAAGTCCTCGGCCACGACCTCCGCCAGCGCGGGGACCGACCTCGGGCTCACCCCGGCCACGCAGAGGCGCCGGGCGACCAGGCCCCGGACGTGCTTGGCCTGGTGGCTGGCGCCGGGCACCCGCACCTGCACCCAGCGGGAGGCCAGCGCCTCGCGTGGGCGCCACGCCGCGGCATACGCGGCCGACCGGCAGTCGACGACGACACCACGACCGGCGGCGCCCGGGAGAACCTGGTCGAGACCGGGTCGCCAGGTCGCGGCGAGGCGGCCGACACCGGGCAGATCCACGCCCATCGAGAGCCGGTAGGCCGTGATCCGGTCACCCGGACGGACCGCACCGTGGAGTGCGGAGACGACCACGAGCCAGCGGTTGGCACGACGTCGGGCCGCCGCGTCGAGCGATGGCAGGTCGAGCGCGTCATAGAGGACGCCGGTGTAGACCTCCGCCGCGGCGGTCGCGGGAGCGGTGTCGAGGACGAGGTTGCGAGCCACCTCGTCGAGGAGGGAGGGAGGCACGCCGAGCAGCGTGGCGGCATCCGGCGACCGGCTGACCTCGGCGACGGCGTGCGCGACCCGAGCCCTGGTCACCGCGAGCTGGGGGAAGGACCAGGTCGCCGGGTCCGCTGGCCGCCCCCGCGGCCGGTTCCACTTCGACTCCGAAGGGGGCAGGAGGATCAGCACGACGGGCAGCCTACGGAGGTTAGGTTGGGCGCCATGCCACACCCGCGCGTGAGACTGGACCCGACGGACGCGCAGATCCCCGGCGGTGTGCTGTCGGCGCTGAAGGAGCGGTTCTCCGCGGTCCGTGCCGAGCTGGGGCTGTCAGTCGACTACCCGCCCGAGGCGCTGGCCGAGGCGGCCGGCGTGGCGGCGGACCCCCAGGGGCTGCCGGAGGCGGACGAGACCGGCATCCCCTTCTTCACCATCGACCCGCCGGGGTCGATGGACCTCGACCAGGCCATGCACCTGGAGCGGGAGGGCGACGGTCACCGCATCAGGTACGCCATCGCCGACGTGCCCACGTTCGTCCGTGTCGGCGGGCACCTCGACCGGGAGACCCGCCACCGCGGGCAGACGGTCTACTGCCCGGATCTTCGGGTGCCGCTGCACCCCGAGGTGCTGTCGGAGGCGGCGGGGAGCCTCCTTCCGGATGCCGTGCGCCCCGCCTTCGTGTGGGACCTGCGGCTCGACGGCGCGGGGGACCTTCTGTCGGCGGAGGTGCACCGGGCGATGGTGCGCAGCGTGGAGCGACTGGACTACGCGACGGTGCAGGCGGCAGTCGACGCCGGCACCGGTGACGACCGGTTCCGGATGCTGCGGGAGGTCGGCGAGCGCCGCATCGAGCAGGAGCGGGCACGCGGCGGCGCCAGCCTGCCGATGCCCGAGCAGCAGGTGCGTGCGGGCACGGACGGCGGGTTCACCCTCGAGTTCCGCCCACCGGTGCCGGCGGAGGAGTGGAACGCCCAGATCTCGCTGCTGACGGGGACCGCGGCTGCCACGATGATGCTCGACGCAGGGCTCGGGGTGCTGCGCACCATGCCGGCACCGACGGAGGATGCCGTGCAGCGCTTCCGCCGGGCCGCCCGCGGGCTGGGCGCGGAGTGGCCCGAGGGAGTGGCGTACGGCGAGTTCATCAGAGGGCTCGACCGCACCAACCCCCGCCACCTCGCCCTCATCCACGAGGCGACCGCCCTCTTCCGTGGTGCGGGGTACACGGCGTTCGCCGGGGCCGCGCCCAAGGACCGTGACCACGCCGCGGTCGCCGCGCCCTACGCGCACGTGACCGCACCGCTGCGCCGGCTCGTCGACCGCTTCGGGCTCGTCGTCTGCGAGGCGGTCTGCCGCGGGGGCGACGTGCCGGTGGCGGTGCGCGAGGCGCTGCCGGAGCTGCCCGAGCTCATGCGCGAGTCCGACCGTCGCGCCCGGGCCGCCGAACGCGCCTGTGCCGACGCCACCGAGGCCGCGGTGCTGCACGACAGGGCGGGGGAGTCCTTCGCGGCCGTGGTCCTCGACCACACGGAGCGCGGCATGGACGTCCAGCTCGTCGACCTCCCCGTGCTGGCGCGGGTGACCGGCGACCGCAGACCGCTCGGGTCGCAGCTCCAGGTCCGGCTCGAGCGTGCCGATGTTCGGGCAGGCACGCTGTCGTTCGTCAGCGGCTGAGAGCCGGGGGCGGCGGTTCGGCCAGGCCCTACACTGGCGGAGGACGAGTCGGGCGGACGGTCGCGTCGGTGGGCAACCACCGCCGAGGAAGGTCCGGGCTCCGAAGGGCAGGATGGTGGCCAACAGCCACCCGGGGCGACCCGCGGGACAGTGCCACAGAGAACAGACCGCCCCTCCACCGGGTCACCGGTGGGGGAGCAAGGGTGAAACGGTGGTGTAAGAGACCACCAGCGGCCTGGGTGACCAGGTCGGCTCGGTAAACCCCATCCGGAGCAAGCCCAGACAGCGTGCGTTCGAGGGCGGCCCGCCCGAGCACGCGGGTAGGGCGCTGGAGGTGGTCGGCAACGGCCACCCGAGATGGATGACCGTCACCGCGTCGTCGGCAACGGCGGCGCGGGACAGAACCCGGCCTACAGCCCGACTCGTCCACTTCACCTAGGCTGAACTGCAGTTATGGGGTCACAGCGCCTCACGGGTCCCCACGGAGTCCCCAACCAACAAGCGCACCGCGGCCCGTGCCGCGACGCCGCCGAAGCCCGTGGCGTGATTCCGCAAGGATCAAGACTGTCGGCCCTCACGCCCGATGCCGGCGAGCCACTGGCCGACTGCCTGTGCGCAGAGGTCGGGCGCCTCGACGGGAAGCAGGTGGCCAACGTCGTCGATGGATCGGGGTGTCCAGCCCGGCCGCCGGGCGTGCTGTAGGAGCGACGGGGGGTCGACCAGCGGATCGTCGCTTCCCCACAACACCAGGACGGGCGCCCGCACGGAGTCGAGCGCCTCGTTCGTCCGTCGCTGGGTGATGAACATGGCTTCGATGGCGGACGCGAACGCCGTAGCCGTGCCCGCCAGTCGTTCCGGGTGCTCACGGGCCGTGTCGATGTCATCGAGCCACAGGTCGACCTGGGCGCGTGAGACCCGGCGCGGGTCTCCGCCGACGAGGCCGGTGCGGCCACCTGAGACGGCGTCAGCATCTTTGGTCGCGTCGCGGTTGGCGTCCAGCATGCGTCGGCCGGCGAGTCGCAGCATGATGCGTGTCGCGGGCGGCCCGGCTGCGACGGCGAGGCGTCCCAGCGTCTGCCACCCAAGCGCCTCGGCCGGTGATGTCAGGCGCCACGGCAGCGCCGGGGCCACCAGGACCACTCCCCGGGTCTTGTCGGGCAACACCCCTGCGGCCAGCGCCGCCACCAGTCCACCCGTCGACCAGCCGTACAGCACCAGCTGGGCTTCGAGGCGGAGCTGCCGGACGAAGGCCGCCACGAAGCGAGCGTCCAGTTCTGCGCGTGGCCCGTGCCGGTACGGAGCACCGGTGTGGCCCGCGATCGTCCCCGGGAGGTCGACGGAGATCACCGGCCCGAGCTCTCCGACGTGAGGAACGAGGTCGATCCACATGCTCGCGCTGCCGGTCATCGGGGGCACCAACAGGTGAACCGGTGCGCCCGCAGCAGCGGCCGAGGTAGGCGTCGCTCGGACATAGTGCACTGGCACGCCGCACACGCTCGTCGACACGCTGCGCAACCCCGCCCACTGCTGCGACCGGACGCCCCAGTCCTCGTATCGCATGGAGCTCCCCCGCCTTCCCGGTGGTATTCACAGCAGCAACACGGTAATCGCATGCAACTCGGCGACCGTTGTTCTCTGTGGCGGGGGCGACGACGGAACGCCGCGTGTTATGGAGGACCAAACGAGACGAACGCCACGAACTAGGTTCTCATCGCCTTGGGCCGCGGGCTCAGAGTGGCACCAGCCGCCAGCAGGCGCAACAGGCGCACTCGTTCTGCGCGTCCGGCTGAGGAGCCTCGGGGGAGGACGAATCAGCTTCTTGCGGGTGGAGACCGCGGAGGCCCCGCGCCGCTAGGCTGACGACGAGCGCCATCACCTATCGACTGTCGCAGCAGACCGCGGTGTGGAGGTTGAGCCGATGGAAGCACGGCGGACCCGAGGGCTGTTCGCCGCCGTCGCCGTGGTGGCCGTCCTGTGTGCGGGAGTCGTCAGCGTGCAGAGTGGCCTCGGGGTGCTCGTCGCCGCGGCAGTGGTCGGCGCGCTCGTCGGAACTTGGGCCGTGGTCTACGCAAGGGCGCTGTGCGCGTGCCAGCGGCCGAAGGTGCCCGACCTGTGGCACGCCGCGGCAGCGGGGGCCATGGTCGCTCCGGGCGCTCTCCTCGTGGAGCGCGCCATCGGCCCGGTGGTGTGGGTGGGCATGGCGCTGGGGGCCCTGGTCTGGGCGGTGGCGATCTCCGACGACGGCCACCTCCACGTCGTCGCCCTCGGAAAACAGCGGGGAGGTTCGCCTGATCACGACCGACACGTCTAGCCGGGTCGGCGCCAACCGGCGGGCGTGTCGACCCCGAGCACCGGGTGCTCGGCCAGTCTGGGAGCAGAAACGGACCCCATGAGGGGAGCGAGAGAATGCGGGCCGCCGAGTTGGCACAGCCCTTTCCCATGGTCACCCCTGACACCGAGGCCTTGGTGGCCGCTCAGGCAATGGCCGAGGCGCGATTCCCCGGTTTGATCGTCTGTGACGAGAACGGGCGGCCGTACACCGTGCTCCCTGGTTCGCAGGTGCTGCGCTTCCTGATCCCGGACTACCTCCAGAAGGCGCCCGGGCTGGCTCGCGCTCTCGACGAGCGAGCCTCCGATGAACTCTGTCGCAAGCTGGAGCACACCACCGTCAGGACACTCCTTCCTGCGCCGCAGGACATCGACGAGCTGCCGGTGGTCGACATCCATGCCACCGCCGTGGAGGTTGCGGCGGTGATGGCCCGGATGCACAGTCCTGTGGTGGCGGTCGTCGACGAGCACGAGACCGGCCACATCATCGGCGCCATCACGGCGAGCACCCTCCTCGACCACCTCCTGCAGACGTCGTCGGGGCAGCAGTGACGTCAGTGCTCGTAGTCGCCGCCTTCGTGGCGGCCTATGTGCTCATCGCGACGGAACGCATCCACCGGGTCGCGGCTGCCTTGACGGGCGCGGCCGCCATGGTCGTGCTGGGAGTGGTGGACGCCGAGGTGGCGTTCTTCAGCGAGGAGACCGGGGTCGACTGGAACGTCATCTTCCTGCTCCTGGGGATGATGGTGATCGTCAGCGTGCTCAAGCAGACAGGTGTCTTCGACTACCTCGCCATCTGGGCCGCCAAGCGCACCAAGGGCAGGCCGTTCGCGACGATGGTCCTACTGGTGTGCATCACGGCGGTCGCTTCGGCACTCCTGGACAACGTGACGACCGTGCTGCTCATCGCCCCCGTAACCCTGTTGGTCTGTAACCGGCTCGGGCTGCCACCCGTTCCGTTCCTCATCGCGGAAGCGCTCGCCTCCAACATCGGCGGGACAGCGACACTCATTGGTGACCCACCCAACATCATCATCGCCAGTCGTGCTGGGCTGAGCTTCAACGACTTTCTGCTGAACCTCGGACCCATCGTCGTCGTTCTGATGGTGGTCTTCATCGGCTTGTGCCGGATCCTCTTCCGCTCCGCGTTCCATTACGACGCGGACCGCGTTTCGGCACTCATGGCGTTGGACGAGCGTGAGGTGATCCGCGACCGAGGACTGTTGGTCCGATCGGGTGTCGTACTCACCCTCGTCATGGTGGGCTTCGTTGCCCACTCCGCCCTTCACGTGGAACCGTCCATGGTGGCTCTGCTCGGTGCCGGGGCGCTCGTGGCGCTCTCAAAGCTGGACCCACCCGAGTTCCTCGAGGAGGTCGAGTGGCCGACGTTGGTGTTCTTCATGGGCCTGTTCGTCATGGTGGGGGCTCTGGTGGAGGTGGGGGTCATCGAGAGGCTCGGGAAGGCCGTCACCGGGGCGGTCGGGGACCAGTACCTGCTGGCCGGGTCCGTCCTCATCTGGGGGTCCGCCTTACTGTCCGGCATCGTGGACAACATCCCGTACGTCGCCACAGCGGCACCGTTGGTGCAGAACCTGGTTGACGCCGGTCAGGGCGCCCCGGAGGCGCGGGCCCTCTGGTGGGCCCTCGCCCTCGGGGCGGATCTGGGCGGCAATGCGACGGCCGTGGGCGCGAGCGCCAATGTCGTGGTCATCGGGATCGCTGCGCGCAACGGGCATCCCATCTCCTTCTGGACGTTCACCCGGTACGGCGCCGTCGTCGCATTGGTGACCATCGCCGTTGCATGGCTCTACCTCTGGCTGCGCTACTACGCCTTCTGAGGCACACTCATTCGTGGAGCTCACGTGCGGATGGGACGAGGGGCCATCACTCGTGCACGAAACTCAGGAGACGCTTGGTCAACGCCTTGCACTCACCGCTAGTCAACGGGTACCGCTTGTGCTGAGGTATCCCGCCGGCCTACAGCCCGACTCGTCCCCCGTACGCGGCTGACGTGCGAAAGGCCACTACGGGCTCGGTCGAGTCCGCAGGGAGCGGGAGTTCGGAAGTCCGCGGTTGGGTGTCCCCAGCCGCGCCGGCTGTCGCGGCAGCTTCACGAGCTGACGGTCGACCGTGCAGGAGGCGCTGAGCGGATCCAAGGGCGCGGGCCCCGACCTCGCCCCGACCAGAGCAGTCCATGTCCTTGTCCCAGCCCCAGCCACCGTGGCATTGTGTGGAGGTCCCGGAATCGTTCGGCTTCCCGGACTCCTCCAAGGAGGCGGTCATGACCCCACGCTCCCTCGCTGCATCCACCCTCGGTGCCGCATGCATCCTCCTGACGTTCGGCGCAGGTCCGGCCGCTGCCGACAGCCAGCCGGCCGATCTCGGCAACGTCGCCAACGCCGACCGCGGAGCAAGCGCCCCAGGTCCCCACTGCCACTTCGTTCTTCCTGCCGGCGACAAGGGACCGTTCGAGACGATCATCTCCGGAGCCGCGCACCAGGGGCACACGCAGACAGGGCTGCCGACCGGGGTATTCCAGGCCACCGCCTGCTGAACTCCGGTCGCATCGTGTAGAACCTACGGCCGCCTTGGCGACCGCGAGCGCGACGGACGAGAAGGCAGCGCCGCAGTCCACGTCCCCAACGGTCGAGAGACGTCGCGGCAGGTCAGCGGCATGGAGCCATCGCTGGCCAACGGTAGCCCTCCGTGTTGGACGGGTCGTGGCCTACAGCCCGACTCGTCGCCCCCCGGTAGGCCGCTCGTGTGGCAGAGACCAACCGGGTCAGAGGCGCAGCGGTGCCGCGGAGCCCTCCAGCCGCACGTCGGCGAAGTGCGGGAAGCCGGCGAGAAACGTTTCCACGCCTCGTAGCTTGAGCACCGGCTCGGGCCCGGGTCCCATGCGAATGGCCTGCAGCGGCAGGTGTCCCATCAGGGGCTCCACCGGGCACGGCAGCTCGAGCTCGACGTAGGGCACCAGCAGGCCGCGGGACATCCGGTGCTGGACCGGGAGCTTCGAGCGGTCGTTGTTGCGGACGTACACGATCCGCCACTCCTGCTCCTCCTCGAACGCCGGGTCCTTGCACCACGACGCGAACTCCACGACTCCACTGACGAGGTTTCGCGCGAAGGACTTCTGCAGCTCCGGGTCCTTCGGGTCGGCGTCGAGGATCGGCACGAGGGTGTCGATCAGCTCGTGGCACGCCTCCTCCTGCTCGACCGGGTCGTAGAGCACCCGACGCAGGGCCACGTCATGGCCCTCGAACGAGCCCTGCGGCCACCCCTGGAGAGGTGGGTCGGTGCCCATGCCGAGGGCGTATCCGCCGGCGTCGTCCCGTCCGGCATAGGCGCGCCACTGGCTGAGGAGGTCGCCCTCGGCACAGAAGCAGGTCACGTAGACCTCGAGGTTCTTGTCGAAGAACCGTGCAAAGGTCGCACGTCGTGGGTCGAAGAGGCGCTCCAGGTGGCGGGCGGTGGCCTCCTTGAGGTTCCCCGGGTCGTACGACCCCAGCGCCGATGTCACGAGCCGGAGCCCGTAGGCCATCTCGGTGGAGTCGTTGAGGAAGGTGGTCTGGGTCGCCCAGAGCCGCTCGTGCGCGACGATGCTGAGCAGCCCGCCGGCATCCGTGTAGTGCCACAGGAGGTCGGGCGCCCGCCGCACGTCGGCATCGAGACGCCGCTTCAGCCACGACAGGCAGGCGTCCCTGCCGGGATCGCCCACCGGGTCCGTGGTCGACATGCGCCCACGCTAGCAAGTGGTGGCAGCACGGCCACCAGTGCTCCGACCCCGGCATACGGTGGAGACATGCGGATCACCCACCTCGGGCACGCCTGCCTCCTCGTGGAGATGGCCGACTGCCGGATCCTCCTCGATCCCGGAACATTCGCCGACGACCTCTCGGGGGTGCGTGACCTGGATGCCGTCGTCGTGACGCACCAGCACCCCGACCACCTCGACCCCGACCGGCTGCCGGGCGTCGTCGTGGCGAACCCCGCAGCCGTCGTCCTCTGCGACCCCCAGAGCGTCGAGGTGATGGCACGGGCCGGCGTCGAGGCGCGCGAGCACGGTGGCGCCGCGACGACGGTCGGGTCGGTCACCGTCACCCCGGTCGGTGAGCAGCACGCGTTGATCCACGACGAGATCCCGCGTGTGACCAACGTCGGGGTCCGGCTGGACGCACAGGGCGAGCCGTCCTTCTTCCACCCGGGCGACGCGCTCGACGCCGACCCGGGCCCGGTCGACGTGCTGGCCTTTCCCCTGCAGGCGCCGTGGCAGCGCAGCCGGGACATGACGGCGTTCCTGCGACGGCACGGGGCGCCCCACGCGGTGCCGGTGCACGACGGCCTGCTCCAGCAGCGCGGGCGCCAGCTCTACCTGGGGCAGGCGGCAAAGCTCGGGTCGCCGGACACGCGCATCCACGACCTCGCTGGGGCGGGCCCCGTGGAGTTCCGGCCCGGCGAGTGAGCGAGGCGGCAGCTCCGATGGGGTGACGGCCGCGCCACGTCACGTCACTGGTCCTTCTCCTGAGCGGTCCACTACGGCATGCTGGCCACTTGCCGTGCCGGGGCGATCCGTCGCACAGGCGGAGGGCTCGCGTCATGGTGCGGGGTCATCGGCGTCTTCATGGTTGAGGGCGGGGGCGGAGGGCAGAGCCGGCTCGGCTGCCGCACCAGCACCAACTGACATTCGTGCCAACGGAAGGTAGTGGTCGTCGTGAGGCTGTGCGCACCATGCACTCCCAACCCCCAGACCTGGAACGACACAACCGCTCCGCCCGGGCGGTGCAGCCAGTGTGGTCGGCCGTTCGACATCCAGGGCATGCCCATCGAGGACGAGGCCGTCACGTGCCCCGTCCACGACCCGATCCTGGCCGACTGCCCACACTCGGACGCCGACGGCCAGCCGGTTCCGCTCCCCACGGCCTCCTGGCTCGACCCCAGAACCATCGACTCCTGAGCGCCGCCACCCGGCGTGGGTGAGAGGCCCGTCAGTCCAGGTGGCGGCCGCGCTCCTCCTGGGTCTGCGTCGCCAGCACCGCGGCGCCGATGATCCCCGCCGCGTTCTCGAGGTTCGCCGGGACGATGCGGGTGCGCAGGTCGAGCAGCGGGAGGAACTTCTGGGCCTTTCGTGAGATCCCGCCGCCGACGACGATGAGGTCCGGCCACAGCAGGTCCTCGAGGTAGCGGTAGTACCGCTGGAGGCGCTCAGCCCACTCGTCGTAGCTCAGCCCCTCGCGGGTCTTCGCAGAGCTGGCGGTGACCGTCTCGGCATCCACGCCGTCGATCTGCAGGTGACCGAGCTCCGAGTTCGGCACCAGGACACCGCGGTTGATCACGGCGGTGCCGATTCCGGTGCCGAGCGTCGTCAGGATCACCAGACCGTCCTGGCCCCTCGCCGCCCCGAACGACAGCTCGCCGACGCCGGCGGCATCCGCATCGTTGACGACGACGACGTCGTGCTGCAGGCGGTCCTCGAGGAGCCTCTCGATCTCGCACTCGATCCAGGACTTGTCGATGTTGGCTGCCGTCTTGACGACGCCGTGCTGCACGACCCCGGGAATGGTGACGCCGATGGGGGAACCGTCGTGGACCTCGTCGAACCGGTCGACGATCTGGGCGATCACGTCGCAGACCGCCTCCGGCGTCGACACCTCGGGAGTCTCGATCTTGAACCGCTCCTGGGCGAACGCCCCCTTCTCGAGGTCGACGGGAGCCCCCTTGATGCCGCTGCCGCCGACGTCGATGCCGAGGGGCTTGGCTGTGCTCATGCTGGGTCTCCCTGGGTGAGGATCTCGGGCCCGTGGTCGGTCACGAGGATGGTGTGCTCGAACTGGGCGGATCGTCTCCGGTCACGGGTGACCACGGTCCAGCCGTCGTCCCACATGTCCCACTCGTGGGTCCCCAGGTTGAGCATCGGCTCGACGGTGAAGGTCATGCCCGCCTCGATGACGGTGCCGTAGCCGGGTGCGGCGTCGTAGTGGGGGATGACGAGGCCGCTGTGGAACGCCGCGCCGATCCCGTGGCCGGTGAAGTCCCGGACCACCCCGTAGCCGAACCGCCGGGCGTAGGACTCGATGACGCGGCCGATCACGTTGATCTCGCGACCCGGAACCGCCGCCCGGATGCCGCGCATCATCGCCTCGTGGGTGCGCTCCACGAGGAGGCGCGACTCCTCGTCGACGTTGCCGACGAGGTAGGTGGCGTCCGTGTCGCCGTGGACGCCGTCGACGTAGGCCGTGATGTCGATGTTGACGATGTCCCCGTCCTCGAGCGGCCTGCTGTCAGGGATGCCGTGGCACACCACCTCGTTGACCGACGTGCACAGCGACTTGGGAAACCCCTTGTAGCCGAGGGTCGACGGGTAGGCACCGTGGTCGAGGAGGTACTCGTGGCCCACCCGGTCGATCTCGTCGGTGGTGACGCCGGGGGCGATGACGGACGCTGCGGCGGCCATGGCGTCGGCCGCGATCCGCCCCGCGACCCGCATCCTGGCGATGGTCTCGTCGTCCTTGACCTCGGGCCCGGTGTACGCGGCGGGCGCGGGCCGGTCGACGTACTCGGGGCGGGGGATGGTCGCCGGCACCGGGCGTCGTGGAGAGACCGCGCCGGGGGCGACGGAGGCGTACGTCAACGGCATACGGTGGAGTCTAGGCACGCCGCCGCGACCGAGGAGGAACGCGATGCCCTACTGGTTCAACGTCGACACCGGCCAGGTGGAGACCGACGAGACACGGAGCAAGGGAGCCACGGTGATGGGTCCCTACGAGACGCAGGATGCCGCGGCGCACGCCCTGGAGTCAGCCCGGGCCCGGACGGAGCAGTGGGACGCCGAGGACCGGGCGTGGGAGACCGGCCGCCCCGAGGACGAGACGCAGGAGGACTGACCCCCGCCGAGCGGCTCCTGGGAGCCGAGCATCTGCGCCACGACAGTGACGACGCGGTTGCTCCGCTGGGGCGCGGGAACATCCGCGTCACGAGCCACCTTCCGGGTCGCTTCAGGGATGGCGCGCTTGCTCTCCCGGTCGTGGAACGCCCCTGTGGATGACGGGCCGGGCCAGGCGCCCGATCCGACCACGATCGGGTCATGTCCGCACAGCTCCTCGCCCTCGCCACAACCCACGGCGAGGTCCTCACGACTGACGATGCCACCCGGTTCGACGTCGATGCCAACGCTCTCGCGGCGCTCGTCCGCTCTCGGGCGGTCGTGCCGCGTCCGCCGAGGTGCCTTCGTGCTGGGGCCCGCATGGGACGAGGCCGCACCGGAGCAGAAGCTCGCACTACGCACTCGAGCAGTCCTGCGCTCGCGGTGGGACCGCGACGAGGCGGCGACCCACCAGAGCGCGCTCGCGGTGCACGGCCTCCCGCTGCACGGCGTGCCGCTCGACGTGGTCGACGTCTGCGGCCGGGTACAGCGGGTCCGACTCCGGGCAGGGCTTCGCATCCACTGCTCGTTGGCAGGGGTCGCCGCCGGAGACGTCGACGGATGCCGTGCGGTGCCGGTCGAGGTGGCGCTGGCCCAGCTCGCGCTCCGCGAAGGTCGCGACCCCTTCGTCGTCGCGACGGACCGGGCCGTTGCCCGTGGCGTCGTGGACACTCCGCGGGTGCGCCGATTCCTCGACCGCCTCGCCGGCTCTCCGCGCGAAGCGCTCCGCGCCGCACGGTGGCTGGCGCTGGTCGACGGGTCGAGCGAGTCCGTCGGCGAGAGCCGCACCCGCCTGTTGCTCCACGACCTCGGGCACCCGTCTCGGAGCCAGGTGCGGATCATGGACGAGTCCGGTGTCGTGGTGGCCAGGGTCGACCACCTCGTGGACGAGCGGGTCGTCATCGAGTTCGACGGTCTCGTCAAGTACGCCGGTGCCGAGGGCCGCGCGGCGCTGGCTGCGGAGAAGGCCCGGGAGGACCTGCTGCGGTCGCTCGGGTACGAGGTCGTGCGGCTCACCTGGTCCGACCTCGATCGGCCGGGGCGAGTCGACGGACTCGTCCGGTCGGCTCGGGCCCGTGCAGCGGATCGGGCTCGACGGTGACCCTGGGCTCGAGCGCCTGCGCCGTTCCAGGGATGACTCGGATGTTCTGCCGTGGCGCACCAGCATGCGAGTCAGAAGGCGCTTTCCGCGTCATCCCGGTGACGTCGCGGATCTTCACGCCGGGGGCGTCGCTGATCCTTGGGGGGCGTCGACCGGACAGCCACCCCGGCCGAGGGGGACGGATCAGCCGCGCGTCCGGCGGTGGACCGACACGGCATACGTGCTGGTCGGCAGGAACGGATCCTTGTCCCAGGAGGAGTAGCGGGTGATGAACGACAGTCCCGCCGCCTCGGCGAGTCGGTCGTAGGTGCGCAGGTCGACCGCGGCCGCACCCTCCGGCAGGGACCCGGGCAGCGTGAACCCGGCGACGAGGTAGCCGCCGGCGGCAAGGTGGGACGCCAGCCGCTCGAGGACGGCGGCCAGCGTCCCGTCGGCGAGGTAGTTCACGACGTTCCCCGCCATGAGGACGACGTGGAACTCCTGCTCCGTGCGAAGGTCGAGCGTCGCCAGGTCGGCCTCGAAGAACCGGGTCTCCGGGTCCTCCGAGGCGAGGGCGACGAGGTGCTCGTCGATGTCGACGCCGATCGCGGTGTGCCCGAGGCGGGTCAGCTTGCTGGCCACCCGGCCGAAACCGCACCCGGCATCCAGCACCCGCGACGGAGGCGGCACCAGCTCCGTGACGAACCGGGCCTCGCCGTGGATGTCCTCACCCGCGGACTCGAGGTCGAGGAACCGCTTGCGGTAGGCGTGCGCCGCCTCCGGTCCGCTCATCAGCGCCGACCAACGGGTGGGTGACGGGGCGTTGGGAGTGTCCATGGGCCACACGGGACGTCCACCTCTCAGAAGCTGATGCCCCGCGCGGCGAAGGAGTCCCGCACGACCATGGCTGCGCGCTTCCCGTCGGCCGCGAGGGCCCTGTCGTAGGTGGCCCGGGCGGCATCCGCCCAGGAGGTGTCCGGCGCGTAGTCGAACTGGCTGTCGACGAGCGTGCGGTCCCACTCCTCGGTGGTCTTGCCGATCCCCTCGTAGCCGGCCCTGATGTCCCAGAGGGCCCGGCTCCAGATCTGGCCGTCGTGGTGCACGCGGAACGTGCGGTCCGCGACGGTGAGGTCCGTGTCGAGCCGGCGGAGGCAGTGGGGTTCGGTGCTCGTGTACGACGTGGCATCCCAGTCCATGACGCACGCCGTGGGCGCCCTCACCGCCCAGCCGAGGTCGGCGGCCGCGTCCAGCCCCACCGTCACGGCGAGGTAGTCACCGAACGACTCACCGATCGCGCCCGCGTCGACGCCTGAGCCGAAGCCCGGGACCTGGTCGTCGTGGACCGAGTGGCCGTACTCGTGCACGACCACCTCGGCGTCCTCCGCGTCGTCCACCCCGCCCTTGCCGAACCGCAGGAAGTCGTGCTTGTCCCACGAGTAGGAGTTGTCCACGCCGTACTGGTCGATGCGCACGTCCTGGCTCTCCATGTTGACCGGACGCAGGCCGTGGCCGAAGCCCAGGGACTGGAGGTACCCCTGCGCGCGGTCGACCCAGAAGTACGCCATGACCTGCTCGAAGCGGTCGTCGTTGCGGCGGTAGTCGTAGGTGTTCGTCGCGCTGTACGCGGCGGCGCCGGTGCTGCTGCGCACGTTGGCCCACGAGCCCACGAGGTAGCCCGACCCGTCGAGGTTGGGCAGTGGCACCGAGGCGTACTCGCCGACCGGCACGGCTCCTGCCGAGTCCTTCTGGTCGGACAGGGTCTGGTCACCGGAGGACTGCACCGGGTTGACCCGGAAGACGGTGCCCGTGCCGGTCACCGTGCCGCCGGCGTCCGCCGCCGCCGCGAGGGAGGGGGTGGCGGCGGCAGCGGCCACGGCTGCCCCGAGGCACAGCACGGCGGCGGTGGCGCGACGACGTGGCATGCGTGCTCCCGAGATGGTGGTGGACGACGACAGCGGAAATCTACGGCACCGCCCAGCACCTCGCCGGGGCGGCGGCCGGATCAGGACTCGAAGGAGTGCTCCGCGGCCGGGAACACGCCCGAGGCGACCTCGGAGGCATACGCGCTGGCGGCATCCTTCAGGTCGGCGCGCAGGTCGGCGTACTTCTTGACGAAGCGCGGTGCCCGACCCCCGCGCAGTCCCGCCATGTCCTGCCAGACGAGAACCTGGGCGTCGCAGTGCGGCCCGGCGCCGATCCCGATCGTGGGGATGCGCAAGGCCTCGGTGACCTTGGCGGCCACCGGTGCAGGGACCATCTCCATGACGACGGCGAAGCAGCCGGCCGACTCGAGCGCGAGCGCGTCGTCCATGAGCTTGTCCGCGCCCGACCCCCGGCCCTGCACCTTGTACCCGCCGAGCACGTGCTCGCTCTGCGGGGTGAAGCCGATGTGGCCCATGACCGGGATGCCGGCGCGCACGAGCAGCTCCACCTCGGGCACCATCGGCGCGCCGCCCTCGAGCTTGACGGCGTGCGCCATGCCCTCCTTCATGAACCGGGTCGCGGTGGCGAGCGCCTGCTGGGGGCTCGCCTGGTAGGAGCCGAAGGGCAGGTCGGCGACGACCATCGCGTGCTTCGCCGCGCTCGTGACGGCGCGACACAGCGGCACGAGGTGGTCAACGGTGACCGGGACGGTCGTCTCGAAGCCGTAGACGTTGTTGCCCGCGCTGTCGCCGACGAGCAGCACCGGGATGCCGGCCTCGTCGAAGATCTCGGCGGTGTACATGTCGTACGCCGTGAGCATGGCCCACCGCTCGCCGCGCTCCTTCATCTTCAGCAGGTGAGGGATCCTGACCCGGCGCTGAGGGGCTGCCTGGGCGCCCGTGCCGTAGGGCGCGGCGCCGCCCTCCGCGACCGGGACGGCGGCTGGGACCGGGACGCTCGGCGTCGAGTCGCTCATGGGTCGATCGTAGGCCGCGGGCCGGCATCCGCGTCGAGGGCCGGGTGACGACAGGACCACCCGGGTCTGCTGAGAGAAGTCGCAGGATCTGCGCGTCTCTCGGCGTGCGAACGGGCGTTCCTCGTGTTTCCCTTTTCCGCGGCCCACAGCACCCGGGCCGACCACCCCCACCCTGGAGGACCTGTGACCCCACGCACCATCGTGGCGCTGACCGGCGCCGCAGCGGTCGCCTGCACGCTGGCCATCTCGGCACCGGCGGCCGCACAGCCCTCGGACGACAGTCCGAGCAGCACCGGCGCGACCCACCGCTCGGACAACCGTCCGGGCCCGAAGTCGGCCCACCAGGCGGCCAAGCGCGCGAAGGCGCTCGCCCTGCTCAAGAACGGCAAGGCCCAGCTCAAGGCGCAGGAGGGCGGCGGCGCGACCGTGGCCCTCTCCTCGCGCAAGGGCGACGTCGTGGAGTTCCCGGTCGACAAGACCGACAAGATCTTCACGGTCCTCGCCGAGTTCGGCTCGGAGGGCTCGGGCCGCCTCGGCACGACGCCCGGCCCGCTCCACAACGAGATCCCGAGGCCGGACCCTGCGGTGAACAACTCGTCGTACTGGGTGGAGGACTTCAACAAGGCCCACTACGAGGAGATGTTCAACGGGTCCGGCGAGTCGTTCGCCGACTACTACACCAAGCTCTCCTCCGGGAAGTACACCGCGATCAACACCGTGACCGACTGGGTGCAGGTGCCCGGGAACGGCTCGAGCTACGGCGACAACGCGGTGGAGGACTACGGCGGCGCCTGGGCCTTCATCAACGACTCCCTCGACTCCTGGTACGCGAAGCAGGTGGCCGACGGCAAGACGGCCGCCGACATCGACGCCTACCTGTCGCAGTTCGACGTGTGGGACCGCTACGACTTCGACACCGACGGCAACTTCAACGAGGCGGACGGCTACCTCGACCACTTCCAGGCCGTGCACGCCGGTGGCGGCGAGGAGGGCGGTGCAGGCGACGACGCCATCTGGTCGCACCGCTGGTACGTCAACTCCACGGACTACGGCACCACGGGCCCGACGGTGAACGGGAGCCCGAACCTCTACGGAGGTGCCCAGATCGGCGGATCGAAGTACTTCGTCGGCGACTACACGGTGGAGCCGGAGGACGGCGGCCTCGGCGTGTTCACCCACGAGTTCGGCCACGACCTGGGTCTCCCCGACTACTACGACACCGCCGGCGGCGAGAACGGCACGGCCTTCTGGACGCTCATGAGCTCCGGCTCGTGGCTGGGCCACGGTGACGGCAGCATCGGCACCACCCCTGGTCTCATGGGGCCGGAGGAGAAGCTGTTCCTCGGCTGGCTGGACTACACCGAGGTGGATGCCGGACAGTCCGGGTCGTACACCCTCTCGCCGTCGCAGGACGCCGAGGCCAGGGGCTCGCAGGCGATCAAGGTGAACCTGCCGAACGAGACGCTGACGGCGAAGTACGTCGCGCCAGCGGCGGGTTCGCACGCCTGGTGGTCGGGTCGTGGTGACGACCTCAAGAACACGCTCACCCGGACGGTGCCCGCCGGGTCGTCGGTCACGGTGTCGGCCGACCTCTGGTACGACATCGAGGCGAACTACGACTACCTCTACGCGGAGTACTCGACCGACGGTGGCGCCAGCTGGACCCAGATCGGGCAGCCGGTGACCGGATCGGGCACGAAGTGGGCGGCCAAGCGCTGGAGCTACCGGACCGACGGCAGCGCACCGACCCTCTTCCAGTTCCGGTACGCCACCGATGGCGGCGTCAACGAGGCCGGTGCCTTCCTCGACAACATCTCCGTCAAGGTCGGGCAGACGGTCGATGTCCAGGACGGTGCGGAGTCCGGTGACAACGGTTGGACGGTCAAGGGGTGGAAGGCCTCGACCGGCACCGAGGTGACCGACGCCGAGCGCTACTACCTCCTGGAGAACCGGCAGTACGTCGGGTACGACGACACCCTGCGGACGGGGCCGTACCAGTTCAGCTACCCGTACACCGCGCCGGACAAGGTGCAGCACTTCCCGTTCCAGAACGGGATGCTCGTCTGGTACGTCAACCACGGCTACGCCGACAACAACGTCGCCACGCACCCCGGCTTCGGCAACGCGATGGTCGTCGACGCCCGCCCGGACTCCCTGACGTACCCCGACGGCACGAGCCCGAGCAACCGTCGTGAGCCGTTCGACGCGACGTTCGGACTCGAGCGGATGGACAGCGTCTGCCTGGAGAAGGAGGTGGCGAGCACCGTCAAGGGCGTCACCACCTTCCCGCTGGTCAAGGCCTGCAACTCGGCCCACCTGGACGCGAAGCCGACCTTCGACGACACCAAGGTCTCCGAGTACTACGCGACCACGGCGCCGCAGAACTCGGTGAAGGTGGCCAACGTCGGCGTCAAGGCCACGGTGACCGCCGGCACCACCGGTGCACTGACCGTGAGTGTCACCAACCCCGCACAGCCGGCCACTCCCTGAGCGGTCGGACGGACGACGAAGGGGCCCCGGGACACCCCGGGGCCCCTTCCCGTTCCGCGACCGACGCGGTAACCCGCAGGAAACACCGGTGCGGCAGGATCGACACATGGACCGTCAGCAGGAGTTCGTCCTCCGCACCATCGAAGAGCGCGACATCCGGTTCGTCCGGCTCTGGTTCACCGACGTGCTCGGCACCCTGAAGTCCGTCGCGATCGCCCCGGCCGAGCTCGAGGGTGCCTTCGCCGAGGGCATCGGCTTCGACGGCTCGGTCATCGAGGGGTTCGCCCGCGTCTTCGAGGCGGACATGATCGCGAAGCCCGACCCGAGCACCTTCCAGGTGCTGCCCTGGCGCGGCGAGAGCCCCGGCACTGCCCGCATGTTCTGCGACCTCACCCTGCCCGACGGCACTCCGAGCGTGGCCGACCCGCGGCACGTGCTGCAGCGTGCGCTCACCAAGGCATCGGACTCGGGCTTCACGTTCTACACCCACCCCGAGATCGAGTTCTTCCTGTTCAAGCAGGGCTGGCTGCCCGGGCAGCGACCCGAGCCCATCGACCAGAGCGGCTACTTCGACCACGTGCCGCACGGCAACAGCCACGACTTCCGCAGGGCCGCCATCTCCATGCTCGAGACGATGGGCATCTCGGTCGAGTTCAGCCACCACGAGGGAGCGCCGGGCCAGAACGAGATCGACCTGCGCTACGCAGACGCCCTCTCGACGGCCGACAACATCATGACGTTCCGGGCCGTCATCAAGGAGGTGGCCCTGGAGCAGGGAATCTTCGCCAGCTTCATGCCGAAGCCGTTCGCGGAGCACCCGGGGTCGGGCATGCACACCCACCTCTCGCTCTTCGAGGGTGACACCAACGCCTTCCACGAGCCGGGGGCGCCCTACCAGCTGAGCAAGACCGGGCGGCAGTTCATCGCCGGCCTGCTCCACCACGGGGCCGAGATCACCGCCGTGACCAACCAGTGGGTCAACTCCTACAAGCGGCTCTGGGGTGGGGGAGAGGCCCCGGCCCACCTCACGTGGGGCCACAACAACCGCTCGGCCATGGTGCGGGTGCCGATGTACAAACCGACCAAGGGCAACAGCACGCGGGTCGAGGTCCGGAGCATCGACACGGCGTGCAACCCGTACCTGACGTTCGCGGTGCTCCTCGCCGCCGGCCTCAAGGGCGTCGATGAGGGGTACGACCTGCCCCCCGAGACCGAGGACGACGTCTGGAGCCTGACCGACGGCGAGCGCAAGGCCATGGGCATCCGGCCCCTGCCGGCCAGCCTCAGCGAGGCGATCGCCGTCATGGAGTCCAGCGAGCTCGTCGCCGAGACCCTCGGGGAGCACACCTTCGACTTCTTCCTGCGGAACAAGCGCGCCGAGTGGGAGGAGTACCGAAACCAGGTCACGCCCTTCGAGCTCGAGCGCTACCTGCCGCGGCTCTGACGGGAGCGCGATGAGCTCACGCGGGCCGGGGTCCATCCCGGTCGCCATCGCCCGGCTGGGGTTCGCCGAGCCCGGGCGAGCGCACTCGTTGCTCGACGATCCGGCCCTCGCCGGGCTGGTCCGCTCCCGGGAGCACATCGAGCCGGACGGTCTGGCCGCCGCGCTGTCGGAGGTTCCCGACCCCGACGGGGCCCTCCTGGCGCTGGTGCGCCTCATGGAGTCCGTGGGCCGGAGGCCCGACCTCGCCCAGTCGGTCACGGCGGCGCTGGCCGCCCCGGGCACGGCTCGCGACCGCCTGCTCGCCGTGCTCGGCAGCTCCACGGCGTTGGCCGACCACCTCTGTGCGCACCCGCACCACTGGACCGCCGTGGCCCGGGCGGCGCCGCTCGACGTCGACGAACGCGTGAGCCGGCTCGTCGCCGCGGTGCGTTCGCCGGGGGACGCCCCGGGAGTCGACGTCCTGCGGACGGCCTACCGGGAACAGCTGCTCGGCATCGCGGCGCTGGACGTCTCCGGGCCGGAGCCGCTCGCCACCCTGCCGGACACGGCCGGCGCCCTCGCGGACCTCGCGCAGGCGGCTCTCGAGGCCGCACTCGTCCTCGCGCGAGCAGAGGTGGGGCCGGATGCCGACCGGACCCGCCTCGCGGTCGTCGCCATGGGGAAGGCCGGGGGTCGGGAGCTCAACTACATCTCCGACGTCGACGTCATCTTCGCCGCCGAGCCCGCGGAGGGAGTCTCCGAGGACGAGTCGACCGCGGTCGCGACCGACCTCGCCACGCGCCTCATGCGCATCTGCTCCGCCCCCACCGCCACGGGCTCGCTCTGGCAGGTCGACCCTGCGCTGCGGCCGGAGGGCAAGAACGGCCCACTGGTGCGCACGGTGGCGAGCCACCGCGCGTACTACGAGCGGTGGGCCAAGACGTGGGAGTTCCAGGCCCTCCTCAAGGCGCGGCCCGTGGCGGGGGACCCGGAGGTGGGGCGGGCGTACTGCGACGCCGTCCAGCCGATGGTCTGGCAGGCCTCGGGCCGGGAGAACTTCGTCGACGACGTGCAGGCGATGCGGCGCCGCGTGGAGCAGCACCTCCCCGCCGCGGAGGCCGACCGGCAGCTCAAGCTGGGCCCCGGCGGCCTGCGCGACGTCGAGTTCTCGGTGCAGCTGCTGCAGCTCGTGCACGGCCGGGCCGACGAGTCGCTGCGCACCGGAACGACACTGGACGGGCTGGCCGCCCTCTCGGCCGGCGGCTACGTCGGGCGCGACGACGCGGCGACGCTCGGCTCGGCGTACCGGCTGCTCCGCACGCTCGAGCACCGCATCCAGCTCCACCGCCTGCGCCGCACCCACCTCATGCCGACGTCCGAGGCGGACCTGCGGCGGCTCGGACGGGCGCTGGGCCACCGCTCCTCGCCCTCGGAGGCGGTGGTGGCGCAGTGGCGGGCGCAGCAGCGCGAGGTGCGGCGGCTGCACGAGCGGATCTTCTACCGGCCGCTGCTCTCGGCCGTTGCCCGGCTGTCCGACTCGGAGGTGAGGCTGACCCCCGAGGCGGCCCGCGAGCGGTTGTCCGCCCTCGGCTTCCGGGACCCCCGCGGCGCCCTGCACCACCTCGAGGCCCTGACCGACGGCCTCAGCCGACGGGCCGCCATCCAGCGCCAGCTCCTCCCCGTCATGCTGGGGTGGTTCGCGGACGAGGCGGACCCGGATGCCGGCCTGCTCGCCTTCCGCCGGATCAGCGACGAGCTCGGCTCGACGCACTGGTACCTCCGGCTGCTCCGCGACGAGGGCTCGGCTGCGGAGCGGCTCGCCCACACGCTGGCCCGGAGCCGGTTCGCCGCCGACCTGCTCGAGCAGGCGCCGGAGTGCGTGCAGTTCCTCGGCGACTCGTCGGGGCTGCAGCCGCGGTCGAGGGAGGACCTGCTCAAGCGGATGCGGTCGGCGGCGGGGCGCAAGGACGACGCGGAGTCGGCGGTGCTCGCGGCGCGGACCATCCGGCGCTCTGAGCTCTTCCGCGTCGCGGTGGCGGACCTCTCCGGCCAGCTCACCCTCGACGCCCTCGGTGCCGCGATGACCGACCTCACCTCGGCGCTGCTCCAGGTGACCGTCGACATCTGCCAGCGGGACCTCGAGGACCGCCACGGTGCGCCGCCGCTGACCAGGCTCCTCGTCGTCGGCATGGGCCGGCTGGGCGGCCGGGAGCAGGGCTACGGCTCCGACGCCGACGTGCTGTTCGTCCACGACCCCGTCGAGGGCGCCGACGAGGGGGAGGCGCAGTCCCAGGCCCTGGAGCTCGTCAAGGAGCTGATCCGGCTGCTCGGCCTGCGCGGGCCCGACCCCAACCTCGACGTCGACGCGGCCCTACGGCCGGAGGGGCGGAGCGGCCCGCTCGTGCGCTCGTTGGCCTCGTACCGCGAGTACTACTCGCGATGGTCGCTGGTCTGGGAGGCGCAGGCACTCCTGCGCGCCGCGCCCGTGGCGGGAGACATGGCCCTCGCCGAGCGCTTCGTCGACCTCATCGCCCCGATCCGCTGGCCGGAGGGCGGCCTGGATGACCGACAGGTGCGCGAGATCCGCACGCTCAAGGCGCGGATGGAGTCCGAGCGACTGCCCCGCGGTGCCGACCGCAAGACGCACTTCAAGCTGGGGCACGGCGGGCTCTCCGACGTCGAGTGGGTCGTTCAGCTCGTGCAGCTGCAGCACGCACACGCCCACCCCGAGCTCCGGACCACCTCGACGATGGAAGGGCTCGCCGCGGCGCAGTCGCTCGGGCTCGTCGCACCCGAGCACGCCGCCGACCTCTCCGCCGCCTGGCGACTCGCGTCCTCGATGCGCAACGCGGGGGTCCTGTTCCGCTCCAAGGCGCTCGACGCCGTCCCCACCGACAGCCGCGACGCCGACGGGATCGCGCGCATCCTCGGCCTGCCCGGGGGCTCGGGACAGGAGCTCGGGGAGCGCTACCGTCGCCTGGCTCGGCGGGCCCGGGCCGCCCACGAGGCCGAGTTCTACGACGCCTGACCAGCCCGCACACCCGTTGCGCCAGACCTCCGCGCGGCGGCGGCCGGCCCGTCGCCGGCGGCTGGGGCGGCTCGGCACGGTCGCGAGGCGGACGGCATCCGGCGCGGTCGAGGGCGAAACCTAGACTTGCGCCATGTCCCTCGGCACCGTCCCCGACACGACCCCCCGCGTCATCCCACGGCTCGACCTGCGGGGACGGCAGCTGTCGCTGCGCGAGCTGCGGGCCGCCCTGCCGCGCGCGGAGTTCGACGTCGCGGCGGCCCTGGATGCCGTGCGACCGATCGTCGACGACGTGCGTACCCGGGGCGCTGCGGCGCTCTATGACGCCGCCGAGCGCTTCGACGGCATCCGGCCCGACCGGCTGCGCGTGCCCGCGCACCTCATCGCCGACGCGCTCGAATCCCTCGACCCGGGCGTCCGCGCGGCACTCGAGGAGTCGATCCGCCGCGCCCGCCTGGTGCACGCCGAGCAACGGCGCAGCGACACGACGACCACGGTGACGGACGGCGGTACCGTCACCGAGCGCTGGGTGCCCGTCGACCGGGTGGGCCTGTACGTCCCCGGGGGCCTGGCCGTCTACCCGAGCAGCGTCGTGATGAACGTGGTCCCGGCACAGCTCGCCGGCGTGCCGAGCCTGGCGGTCGCGAGCCCTCCACAGGTCGACCACGGCGGCTGGCCGCACCCCACGATCCTCGCCGCCTGCGCCCTGCTCGGCGTCGACGAGGTGTGGGCGATGGGCGGAGCCCAGGCCGTGGCCGCCCTCGCGTACGGCATCGAGGACGACGCCGACGTGTGCGACCCGGTGAGCCTGGTGACCGGGCCGGGCAACATCTACGTCGCGGCCGCCAAGCGGCTGCTCAAGGGGGTCATCGGCATCGACGCCGAGGCGGGGCCCACCGAGATCGCCGTGCTGGCCGACGACAGCGCGGATGCCGAGCACGTCGCCTCCGACCTGGTGTCCCAGGCCGAGCACGACACCCTGGCTGCGGCCGTCCTCGTGACGGACTCCCCGGCGCTGGCCGAGGCGGTCGAGGCGGCGCTCGCGCGCCGGGTCGCGGCGACCAAGCACTCCGAGCGCGTCGGCAGCGCGCTCGCGGGCACCCAGTCGGCCATCGTCCTCGTCGACGACCTCGACACCGGGGTCGCCCTCGTCAACGCCTACGCCGCGGAGCACCTCGAGGTCCAGACCCGCGACGCCGAGGCGGTGGCGGCCCGCGTGCGCAACGCGGGTGCGGTGTTCGTCGGCCCCTGGTCGCCGGTGAGCCTGGGTGACTACTGCGCCGGGTCAAACCACGTGCTGCCCACCGGCGGCTGCGCCTGCCACAGCAGTGGGCTGTCGGTGCAGTCGTTCCTGCGCGGCATCCACGTCGTGAGCTACTCCGCGGGGGCGCTCCGGGAGGTGGGCGGGCACGTCGTGACCCTGGCCCGAGCCGAGGACCTCCCTGCCCACGGCGAGGCCGTGCTCGCCCGGCACCCCGAGATCGACCCGGTCTCGTGACGCCGCGACGCCCCGCGTCTCCGATCGTCGACCCTCGCTCGGCGATCGACGCCATGCTTCGACCGGACCTTCGGGGGCGGACGCCGTACGGTGCCCCCCAGCTGGACGTCCCTGTGGCGCTCAACACCAACGAGAACTCGTACGCCGTGCCCCCCGTCGTCGTCTCGGAGATCACCCGAGCCGTCGCCGATGTCGCCGCAGGCCTCAACCGCTACCCGGACCGGGAGTTCACCCTGCTGAGGGAGGCGCTCGCAACCTACCTGTCCCGCAGCGGCACGGCACTCTCACCCCAGCAGGTGTGGGCCGGCAACGGGTCGAACGAGGTGCTCCTGCACCTGCTCCAGGCCTTCGGTGGTCCGGGGCGCACCGCACTCGGGTTCACGCCCGCCTACTCGATGCACCCCGTCATCACCACGACCACCGGCACCGCCTGGGTCGACGGGCTCCGCGGGGTCGCCGGGGGCGGACCCTTCGACCTCGACACGACATCCGCCGTCGAGCAGGTGCGCCGCCACCGGCCGGACGTCGTCTTCCTCTGCTCCCCGAACAACCCCACCGGCACGGCGCTCGACCTCGCGGTCGTCGAGGCGGTGCACGACGAGGCCGACGGTGCGCTCGTCGTCGTCGACGAGGCGTACGCCGAGTTCGCGCGCGCCGGAACGCGGAGCGCCCTGACCCTGCTCGCCGGCCGGCCACGTCTCGTCGTGACCCGGACGATGAGCAAGGCCTTCGCGCTCGCGGGGGCGCGGCTCGGCTACCTGGCAGCCGACCCGGCACTGGTCGACGCGCTGCGCCTGGTCCGGATGCCGTACCACCTGTCCACCCAGACCCAGGCCGTCGCGCGCGCGGCCATCGTCCACGCCGACCTCATGCTCGAGACGGTGGCCGGCATCAAGGAGCAGCGCGACCGGATCGTCGCCGCGCTGCCCGGGCTCGGGCTCGCACCCGTACCCAGTGACGCCAACTTCGTCCTCTTCGGTGGTCTCGTCGACGCCCGGGCGACGTGGGAGGCTCTGCTGGCGCACGGTGTCCTCGTCCGCGACGTGGGCATCGCCCACTATCTTCGTGTCACCGCCGGGACTCCGCTGGAGACCACCCGGTTCCTCGAGGCCGTCACCGACCTCGCCACGTCCCACCGCACAGGAGCACCCGCGTGAGCAGCGCCCCCGCCCCCCGCACCGCCACGGTGCGCCGGGGCACGTCCGAGAGCACCGTCGAGGTGACGGTCGACCTCGACGGCACCGGGCGCGGGGTCGTGAGCACCGGAGTGCCCTTCTACGACCACATGCTCCTCTCACTGGCCAAGCACTCACTCTTCGACCTCACCGTGGAGGCGGAGGGTGACACCCACGTCGACGCGCACCACACCGTCGAGGACGTCGCGATCGTGCTCGGGCAGGCCGTCCGGGAGGCGCTCGGGGACAAGCGGGGGATCTCCCGGTTCGGCGACGCCACCGTGCCCCTGGACGAGTGCCTCGTGCAGGCCGTCGTCGACGTCGCCGGACGGCCCTACGTCGTTCACGAGGGGGAGCCCGAGGGCCAGCAGTACGTGCTCATCGGCGGGCACTACGTCGGCTCGCTGACCCGGCACGTGCTCGAGTCGTTCGCGTTCCACGCACAGATCGCGCTCCACGTGCGGGTGCTCTCGGGCCGCGACCCGCACCACGTCGTGGAGGCGCAGTTCAAGGCACTCGCTCGCGCGCTGCGCGCCGCCGTCGCCCGGGATGCCCGGGTCGACGGCATCCCGAGCGCCAAGGGCGCGCTCTAGCCCGTGGTCGCCGACGTGCGATCCGGCGCCGGGCACGGCCTCGTGCTCGTGCGGCGGTCGCCGGCCGGGGTGACCCGGTGGGTGCGGCGAGGGCTCGTGCCGGTCACCGTCGCCCCGTTCGGGCCGTGGACGGGCATCACGCTCGCCGAGGAGCGGGCCCGCAGCGCGGCCCCCTACGACGTGGCGCTCGAGGTGCTCGCGGCTCGGCCCGCCCCGTGGCGGTCGCGGCCGGCCATCGGGTTCTTCGACGTCCACGGCAGGGCCACGCTGACGGTGCAGCCGGCCGGCATCCGGTCGGGCATGCACTGGCTCGTGTGGGAGCCGCGGCGCGGTGTCGTCGAGACCCCCTCGCTCGTCCGGCTGCCCGTGCCGATGCTGCTGCGGGCGGCCGGAGCGGTCGGGCGGGTCCGCGAGGAGGCCCTCCTCGAGGTCCTGCGCTCCGGCCTCGGGACGCCGGTGGACCTGCTCGTCACCGTCCTGGGGCTGCTCGGCCTCCCCGGTCGTGAGCTGCTGGTGGGCGGCGCCTGCGAGGGGGCCGCGGAGGTGCAGCCGTCGGTGCGCGGCGTCATGGCGTTCGACCGGCTCATGGCCGAGGAGGCGACGCATCGGTCCGAGGCCGTGGACCAGCGGCTCACCGGCCGCGACGGCGGGGGACGCCGGTGAGCGGCGACCCGTCGGTCGTGGTCCTCGACTACGGCAGCGGCAACCTGCGCAGTGCCGTGCGGGCCCTCGAGCACGTCGGCGCGCGGGTCACGCTCACCGGCGACCGCGGCGCCGCGCTGGAGGCGGACGGACTCTTCGTCCCGGGGGTCGGAAACTTCCACTCGTGCATGGCCGGGCTCGCGGCCGCCGACGGGCCCCGCATCATCGACGCGCGCCTCGCCGGCGGACGACCGGTGCTGGGCGTCTGCGTGGGCATGCAGGTGATGTTCGAGGGCTCGACCGAGCCGAGCGGGAGTCCGGTGCCGGGAGTCGGCGAGTGGCCGGGAACCGTGTCACGGCTCGTCGCTCCGGTGGTGCCCCACATGGGCTGGTCGACGGTTGAGCCCCCGGCCGACACCGTGCTGTTCGCCGGTGTCGCGCAGGAGCGCTTCTACTTCGTGCACTCGTACGCCGCTCACGCCTGGGAGCTGCCCAGGGCTGAGGGACCGCTGGCCGTCATGGAGCCACGGGTGACCTGGGCTCGTCACGGTGAACGGTTCGTCGCCGCAGTCGAGAACGGTCCGCTCTCGGCCACGCAGTTCCACCCCGAGAAGTCGGGCGACGCCGGCCTGACGCTGCTGGAGAACTGGGTCCGCGCGCTGTAGCGGCGGGAGTCGCGCCGCGCGCGGGCGAGGCAGCGCGGATGCCGTAGTGGGCCCGAGTGACCGCGTCACCTCGCGCACCGGCAGACTGGTCACGGCCGGGTCGGCTGCGGAGCCGGCTGCTCCGGCGGCCCGCCTCGGTGTCCGACTCCACTCCGCTCAGCTCCACGCACCCGAAGGACCAGCCGGTGAGCCAGAACGCGCCCGAGCACCCCCGCCTCGAGCTGCTGCCCGCGGTCGACGTCGTCGAAGGTCGTGCCGTCCAGCTCGTCCAGGGCGTCGCGGGCACGGGCGGCGAGTTCGGCGACCCTCTCGAGGCGGCCCTGGCGTGGCAGGAGCAGGGCGCGGAGTGGGTCCACCTCGTCGACCTCGACGCCGCCTTCGGCAGGGGCTCGAACGCCGCGCTGCTCGCCACCATCGTCGGCCACCTGGACATCCGCGTGGAGATGAGCGGCGGCATCCGTGACGAAGAGTCGCTCGAGCGGGCCCTGGCGACCGGGTGCCGCCGGGTGAACCTCGGCACCGCTGCCCTGGAGGACCCCGCCTGGACGGCGTCGGCCATCGCCGAGCACGGTGACCGCATCGCCGTCGGGCTCGACGTGCGGGGCACGACCCTCGCCGCGCGCGGCTGGACGCGAGAGGGTGGGGAGCTCTGGGAGACGCTCGCCCGCCTCGACGCCGAGGGGTGCGCCCGCTACGTCGTCACGGACGTGGCGAAGGACGGCATGCTGCAGGGGCCGAACATCGAGCTCCTCCGCCAGGTGTGCCGACGCACCGAGCGGCCGGTCGTCGCCTCGGGGGGCGTCTCGACGCTGGCCGACATCTCGGCCATCCGTGACCTCGTCGCCGAGGGCGTGGAGGGCGCCATCATCGGCTCCGCCCTCTACCGAGGGGCGTTCACGCTGCGGGAGGCGCTCGACGTGGCGGACCGCCCGTGACGCCCCCAGGAATCTCGGAGTGACCCGACGTCGCCCGGGGGGCACGCGGGCCACGACGACCACAGGCACGGCCCCGGACCCGCCGACTCGGCGCGGGTGCCCTGGGCGGGGCGCGACCTCTCGCCGAGCGGGTTCGAGGCCGACACCGGTGGTGCCGACGAGCACCTGCGTGCGCTGCTCGCCGACGCCGGGACGGACGACGCGACCCTCATGGCGGCGGTCCAGGCCGCCCGGTTCGTCGTGCCGATCGTCGCCGAGCCGACCGCGGTCGAGGCGAGCGGCCGCCACACCGTCGAGAAGCAGGTCGACATGGCTGCCGTCACCCTGGTCGCCCCCGACGGGACCCGCGCCCTGCCGGTCTTCACGGGCACCGACGCCCTCGCGGCCTGGGACGCCTCGGCCCGACCGGTACCGGTGACGCCGGCACGGGTGGGGCAGGCGGCGGTCACCGAGCGCTGCGACGTCGTCGTCGTGGACGTCGCAGGGCCGGCGACCCGGGTCCTGCGGCCGTCGATGGTGTGGGCGCTCGCCCAGGAGCGCCCGTGGGAGCCGGCCCTCACCGACCCGTTCGTCGACCGGAGCGTCGCGGCGGCGGTCGACGCGGAGGGGGACGTCACGGCCTACGAGCTGGAGGACGGCCCGCCCCACGGGGAGGGGATACTCGGGGTGGTCCTCGACCTGCGGCCGGGGCTGACACCCGAGGAGGTGCGCGGGGTCGCCACCAGGCTGGGTGAACGGCTCGCGACCGACGGCGAGCTCCGGGCGCGCATCGACGGGCTCGCCTTCCGCATCCGCTGACGCCGCACGCCGCACGGTCGCGGGGAGTCGGTTCGGGTGCGGTCGTGAAGTCTGCCGGGTCGGACGGGGAGAGTGGTGGCGATTTCGGGGGATGCCGTGCGCGCTGGTAGCCTTGTGCGTTGACCGACCGCCCTTCGGGGCGGTGTGCAAGAGAAGCTTCGCTTCCACCCGCGTCGACCTCCAGGTCGCCGGGTCCGAACAGGTCCGCGACGAGACGTCGCGCCGCGCCCGCGAGGGCGGGGCGACGGCATCCCGTGGCGGTCGGTCCGGACGGAACCCGAGGCTCCTCGTGCACACGGCACGGGGAGCCTTCCTCGTCGCCGCTGGTCGCACGGACAGCGACGTGACGAAGGAGAAGCACATCAGCGAGCCACGCATCAACGACCGCATCCGGGTCCCGGAAGTGCGGTTGGTCGGCCCGAACGGCGAGCAGGTCGGCATCGTCCGCGTCGAGGACGCCCTTCGCCTCGCCGCCGAGGCGGACCTCGACCTCGTCGAGGTCGCCCCCATGGCCAAGCCGCCGGTCGCCAAGCTCATGGACTTCGGCAAGTACAAGTACGAAGCCGCCATGAAGGCCCGCGAAGCACGCAAGAACCAGGTCAACACGGTCATCAAGGAGATCAAGCTCCGCCCGAAGATCGACCCGCACGACTACGGCACGAAGAAGGGCCACGTCGAGCGGTTCCTCAAGGGCGGCGACAAGGTCAAGGTCACGATCATGTTCCGCGGCCGTGAGCAGTCCCGGCCCGAGCTGGGGTTCCGGCTCCTGCAGCGCCTCGCCGAGGACGTGCTCGAGCTCGGCACCGTGGAGTCGTCGCCGAAGCAGGACGGCCGGAACATGGTCATGGTGCTCGCACCGACCAAGAAGAAGGCCCAGGCCATGGCCGAGCAACGGCGCCGCCGCGACGAGGCGGGAGCCACGGCGTCGGCCGAGCACGCCCCGCCCGCCGACGACGTCGCGCCGGCCGAGGCCCCCGTCGCAGGCGTCACCGCCGACGCCGAGACGACCGCCTGACCAGACGTCCCCCGCACGCCAGCACCACCGAACCACAAGGAGATCGGCACCATGCCGAAGAACAAGACGCACAGTGGCGCCAAGAAGCGCTTCCGGGTGACCGGGTCGGGCAAGGTCATGCGCGAGCAGGCCGGCCACGTCCACAAGTTCCACGAGAAGACGCCGCAGAAGGCGCGCGCCCTCAGCAGGGACGTCCTGGTCTCGAAGGGCGACCTCGCGAAGGTCAAGAAGCTCCTCGGCCGCTGACGCCGTCCACCCCCCAGTTCTCGCACAGAAGCAAGGAGTACTCACGTGGCACGCGTGAAGCGGGCGGTCAACGCCCAGAAGAAGCGCCGGGTCGTCCTCGAGCGCGCCAGCGGCTACCGCGGACAGCGCTCGCGCCTGTACCGCAAGGCCAAGGAGCAGGTGCAGCACAGCCTCGGCTACGCCTACCGCGACCGCCGGGCCCGCAAGGGCGACTTCCGTCGCCTGTGGATCCAGAGGATCAACGCCGCGGCCCGCGCCAACGGCATGACCTACAACCGCTTCATCCAGGGCCTGAAGGCTGCTGAGATCGAGGTCGACCGCCGGATGCTCGCCGAGCTGGCCGTCAACGACGAGGCCGCGTTCACCGCGCTCGTCGAGATCGCCAAGGCGAACCAGCCCGCGCGTGAGCCGGCCGGGGCCCCCGCCTGAACGACGTGGCACCACTGACCAACCCCCGGGCCGACCGGGTGCGGTCGGTGCGGGCGCTGTCGAGGCGGCCGGTGCGTGATCGCACCGGCCGCTTCGCCGTCGAGGGGCCGCAGGGTGTGCGGGAGGCGGTGCGCCACGCCCCGTCGCGGGTCCGCGACGTCTACGTCACCCGCGATGCCCTGGTCCGCTACGCGGACGACATCGTCGTGCCCGCGCGCGCCGCGCAGCTCTGGGTGCGCGAGGTGACCCCTGAGGTCCTGGCCGCGATGGCCGGCACCGAGGCGCCTCAGGGCGTGCTGGCGGTCGTCGACACCGTGGGCCAGGACCTCGAGACGGTGCTGGATGCCGGCCCGAGCCTCCTCGTGCTCCTCACCCACGTGCGTGACCCCGGCAACGCCGGCACCGTGATCCGGGGCGCGGATGCCGCTGGCGCTGATGCGGTGCTCGTGAGCGCGGCATCCGTCGACGTGCACTCGCCCAAGGTGGTGCGTTCGACGGCCGGGTCGCTCTTCCACCTGCCGGTCGTTCCGGACCTCGACGCGGTGTCGACGCTGCGGCGGCTGCAGGCCCGCGGCATCCGCACGTACGCCGCCGACGGCTCGGGCTCGACGTCGCTGTCCGACGCCGATCTCTCGCACCGGCACTGCTGGGTGATGGGCAACGAGGCCTGGGGGCTCGACGACGAGGTGCGGACCGCCTGCGACGACGTGGTCCGCGTCCCGATCTACGGTCGGGCCGAGTCGCTCAACCTCGCGATGGCCGCGACGGTGTGCCTCTACGCCTCGGCGGGCCGTCGGAGCGGGCACGGAACCGGCAGGTAGCGTGCCCGCCATGTCGCAGCCGTTCCAGGTCCCCGACGACCTGGTGACCCATGGGCTGGAGCTCATCCCGGACGGCCTCGTCGCGGCGGTCGGGCCGGATGCCCTTGTCAGATACATGAACCGGCGGGCCGAGGCGGTCACGGGTCTCTCCGCCGCCGAGGTGGTCGGCCACGACATCCGGGAGGCTCTGCCCCTGCAGGACTTGGAGGGGCGGTCGTGGTGGGAGCTCACCGACCCCTGGGGCGGCCTGGCCATCCGGACGGGGCACCAGGAGCGGCTCCTGGTCCTGCCGACCGGCCGTGAGCTCCTCGTCTCGGCCAAGTACATCCGCAGCGGGCGTGGCGAGCCGGTGCAGGCCGTCGTCCTGGGGCTGCGCTCGGCCATGGGGCGGCGGCGCGCCGAGAAGGAGAACGCTGCCCTGCTCATGACCGTGGCGCACGAGCTTCGCTCTCCCCTCACCGGGGTCAAGGGGTTCTCCACGACCCTGCTGCGCAACTGGGACCGGTTCACCGACGACCAGAAGCGGTTGATGCTCGAGACCATCGAGGCCGATGCCGACCGGTTGACACGGCTCATCTCCGAGCTGCTCGACGCCTCGCGCATCGACGGCGGCCGGCTCACGGTCCACCCCCAGCCGCTCGACGTGCGCCAGCGGCTCGTGGCTCAGGTCGAGCGGCGGGTGGCGTCCGGAGCATCCCGCGACCGGTTCGTCATCGACGTGCCGGAGGACCTCGGGCCGCTGTGGGCCGACCCCGACCGGCTGGAGCAGGTGATCACGAACCTGGTGGAGAACGCCGTGCGCCACGGTCGCGGGACCGTGCGCCTGGCGGCCCGACCAACCACCGCCGCGGGCCGACCGGCCGTCGACCTCCTCGTGAGCGACGACGGGAACGGGATCGCCGAGCAGCACCGCGAGCTCGTGTTCTCGCGCTTCTGGCAGGAGGGCGCGAGGCACGGGACCGGGCTGGGTCTGTACCTCGTCCGAGGCCTCGTCGAGGCGCACGGGGGTGCGGTCCGGGCGGAGGCCGCCCCGGGCGGCGGGGCACTGCTGAGGGCGACGTTCCCCAGTCCCGACTGACGCGGCGAACCGTGCCGTCGCTCGGATGGCACGGGGTGGGGGTCGCTGGGAGAGTGACCCGGTGCCCACCGTCGTCTCGCTCGCGCCGTACCGGCGTGCCCTCGCGAGCCGGCGACTGCGGACGGCGCTGGTGCTGGGGACGCTCGTGCGCGGACCCGTGTTCGCGAGCGGCGTGCTGCTCACCGTCCACGTGGTCACGACGCTGGAGCGCTCCTACGCCGCGGCGGGCGCGCTCACGGCGGTCGCCACGGTGGCCATCGCCGCGAGCGGCCCATGGCGGGGACGGCTGCTCGACCGGTTCGGCCTGCGCCGGGTCGTCGCGCCGTCGATCGGCGTCTCCCTCGTCTGCTGGGCCGTCGCCCCCTTCGTCGACTACTGGCCCCTGCTCATCCTGGCGGTGGTCGCGGGGCTCTTCGTCGTCCCCACCTTCTCGATCACACGGCAGGCCGTCATCGCCTCGGTGCCGGAGCACGACCGCCGGACCGCGATCTCGCTCGACGGCGCCGCCCTCGAGCTGTCGTTCATGCTCGCGCCGGCCCTGGCCGTGTGGGCGGCAGCGCAGTGGTCCACCTCGTGGGTGCTCTTCGTGACGCAGATGCTCGGCGTGGCCGGCGGTGTCGCGATCTGGGTCGTCGACCCTCCGCTGCGGGGGGAGGGAGAGGCCGGGGTCGGCACCGCCGGGGCCTCACGCCGTTCCTGGTTCCGGCTGCCCTTCCTGGCCGTGTGCCTGGGGGCGACCGCCACCACGCTGGTGCTCGCCGGCTCGGACATCGGCTTCGTGGCGGCCATGCGCGAGTTCGACGCGACCACGCAGATCGGCCTGGTCCTGGCGCTCTGGGGGTTGGGCTCGCTCGTGGGAGGGCTCCTGTACGGGGGGATGCACAGGTCCATCTCGGCGTTCTGGCTCCTGGCGGGCCTCTCGGTGGTGACGCTGCCCATGGCGCTCGCGTCGAACCCATGGAGCCTCGCCCTGCTCGGCTTCGTCGCTGGGCTGTTGTGCGCACCGACGATCACGGCGACGATCGACCAGGCCAGCCGGATCGTGCCCGCGGAGGCGCGCGGTGAGGCCATGGGGTGGCACGGCTCCTTCCTCACTGCCGGGGGTGCCATGGGTGCGCCCCTGGCCGGTGTCGCGATCGACAGGGGAGGCGCCGCAGCCGGATTCCTCACCGTCGGGCTCGTCGGGCTGGCCGTGGCGCTGACCGGCCTGCTCGCCGCACGGGTCAGGCGGCGCGAGCGCCACCAGGCACGCCACGGAGCACGGGTGGGTGTCCACACGTCGCCGCGGTGACCCACCGCCTCGACGGTGGTGCGTCGGGGCGCGGCCGAAGGCGCCGTCGAACCAGCGCCCGCACGGCATCCACGCCGACGACCCTGACGTCCCGGGGGCCACACCACGTCCGTCAGGGCACGCCACCCACCTAGACTCGGGCGCGCCCCGCACCCCGCGCCCGAAGTGGAAGACATGTCCGGTCCCAACACCAGCTACGACCCGGTCGAGGTCGCGATCCTCGACCCGGAGGCGCTCGATGCCGCCGTGGCCGCCGCACTGGCAGCGGCCGCCCGCGCCACGTCCCTCGCCGAGCTCAAGGTCGCCCGCAGCGCCCACCAGGGCGACAGGAGCCCGCTCGCGCTCGCCAACCGCGAGATCGGCGCGCTGCCGCCGAGTGCGAAGGCGGAGGCCGGCAAGCGCGTGGGGCAGGCCAAGGCCCGTGTCGCCCACGCCTTCCGAGAGCGCGAGACAGAGCTCGAGGCCGAGCGTGATGACCGCATCCTCACGGAGGAGGTGGTCGACGTCACCCTGCCGACGGGGCGGCGACCGCTGGGCCGCCGCCATCCGATCGAGCTGATGGCGGAGCGCATCGCCGACCTCTTCGTCGGGATGGGCTGGGAGATCGCCGAGGGGCCGGAGATCGAGGCGGAGTGGTTCAACTTCGACGCCCTGAACTTCGACGCCGACCACCCCGCCCGGCAGATGCAGGACACGTTCTACGTCGACCCGCCGGAGAGCGGCCTCGTGCTGCGCACCCACACCTCGCCGGTCCAGGCCCGCACCCTCCTCGAGCGCGGGGTGCCGGTCTACGTGGCCGCGATCGGGCGCGTGTTCCGCACCGACGAGCTCGACGCCACGCACATGCCCGCCTTCCACCAGGTCGAGGGCCTCGCCGTCGACGAGGGCATCACGATGGCGCACCTCAAGGGCACCCTCGACCGCCTCGCCACCGAGCTCTTCGGCGAGGGCATCACGGCCCGACTGCGCCCGTCGTACTTCCCGTTCACCGAGCCGAGCGCCGAGATGGACCTCCGCTGCTTCGTCTGCCGCGGGACCGACCCGGACTGCCGAACGTGCAAGGGCACCGGCTGGATCGAGTGGGGAGGCTGCGGAATGGTCAACCGCAACGTGCTCACCGCGTGCGGCGTGGACCCCGACCGGTACACCGGGTTCGCGTTCGGCATGGGCATCGACCGGTCGCTGATGTTCCGCTCGGGGGTCAGTGACATGCGGGACATGATCGAGGGTGACGTGCGCTTCGACGCGCAGTTCGGGATGGAGATCTGATGCGCGTGCCCGTCGACTGGCTGCGCGAGTACGTCGCCGTCCCGCCCGATGCCTCGGCCGAGCAGATCGCCGCCGACCTCGTGAGCGTCGGTCTCGAGGAGGAGGGCCTGCACACCGGTGGCGTCACCGGCCCCGTCGTCGTCGGCCGCGTCCTCACCAAGGAGCCGGAGCCGCAGAAGAACGGCAGGACGATCAACTGGTGCACGGTCGACGTCGGCGACGCCAACGGCACCGGTGAGCCGCAGGGCGTCGTGTGCGGCGCCCACAACTTCGATGCCGGCGACCTCGTCGTCGTCGTGCTCCCCGGTGGGGTGCTCACGACGCCCCACGGACCGGTCACGGTCACCGCCCGCACGACCTACGGCCACGTGTCCGCCGGCATGATCTGCTCGGAGCGCGAGCTCGGTATCGGTGACGACCACGACGGCATCCTCGTGCTGAACCGCAGGTTCGCCGGGGACGACGACACCCTGGCCAGGCTCGTCCCGGGCACCGATGCCATCCCCCTGCTCGGGCTGGACCGGGAGACCGTCGAGGTCAACGTCACCCCCGACCGCGGCTACTGCTTCTCGGTGCGCGGCATCGCGCGCGAGTACTCCCACGCGACCGGAGCGACCTTCACCGACCCCGCCATCGAGCTGGCGGCCACGGCGCCAGCCCCCAGCACGGACGGGTTCCGGGTGCGGCTCTCCGACGACGCCCCCGTGCGCGGCCGCGCCGGCTGCGACCGCTACGTCGCACGGGTCGTGCGGGGCATCGACGTCACCGCCCCCACGCCGGCCTGGATGGCCGCCCGGCTCACCGAGGCGGGGATGCGGCCCATCTCCCTGCCGGTCGACGTCACGAACTACGTCATGCTCGGCCTGGGCCAGCCGCTGCACGCCTTCGACCTCGACACCCTCGTGGCGCCGATCGTCGTGCGGCGAGCCCGCCCCGGGGAGCGGCTCACCACCCTCGACGCCGTCGACCGCTCCCTCGACCCGGGCGACCTGCTCATCACCGACTCCGGTGGCGAACGGGTCGTGGCGATCGCCGGAGTCATGGGCGGTGCCGAGACCGAGGTCGGTGACGACACCCGCGACGTGCTCATCGAGGCCGCCCACTTCGAGCCGGTCACCATCGCGCGCTCGGCCCGGCGGCACAAGCTGCCGAGCGAGGCGTCCCGGCGCTTCGAGCGGGGGGTCGACCCCGCGCTGGCGGCCGCCGCGGCCCAGCTCGCCGTGGAGCTGCTGGTGAAGCACGGTGGGGGAGTGGCCGAGAGCGACGTCACCGACGTCGGGACACCGGCCCTGCCCGTGCCGGTCGCCATGGACGTCGGGTTCCCCTCACGCATCGTCGGCGTCTCCTATGCCGACACCGAGGTGGTCTCCATCCTCGAGGCCATCGGCTGCGCCGTCGCCCGCGAGGACGACAAGCTGTCCGTGACCCCTCCGACGTGGCGGCCCGATCTCCGGACGGCGGAGGACCTCGTCGAGGAGGTCGCCCGCATCCACGGGTACGACAGCATCCCGTCGGTGCTTCCGACCCCACCCGGCGGTGCCGGCCTGACCCACGCCCAGCGGGTGCGGCGCATCGTCGCCGACGTGCTCGCGGGCCAGGGGCTGTCTGAGGTCTGGAGTGCCCCGTTCGTCGGGGCCGACCGCTTCGCCGCGCTCGGGCTGGACGTGGACCGCGAGGTCTCCCGCACCGTTCGCCTCGCGAACCCCCTCTCGGACGAGCACCCCCTGATGCGGACGCGCCTGCTCGCGACGATGGTCGATGCGCTGCGGCGCAACGTCGCGCGCGGCATCCGGGACGTCGGGCTCTTCGAGGTCGGTCTGGTGGTCGCGCTCGACGGGCCGCTGGGCTCGGCACCCACCGAGGACGTCGGCATCCGGCCGTCGGAGGAGACCTTGGCGGCGATCCGGGATGCCGTGCCGCCGCAGCCGCGTCACGTCGCCTTCCTGCTGGCGGGCGACCGGGACCGGGCCGGCTGGTGGGGCCCGGGGCGGGCGGCGGACGTCACGGACGCCGTCGAGCTGGCCCGGACCATGGGCGAGGCCCTCGGTGTCCCCCTCGAGGTGACCGCGGATGCCGTGGCGCCGTACCACCCGGGACGGTGCGCCCGGGTGACGCTCCCCGACGGCACCCCGATCGGCCACGTGGGCGAGCTGCACCCCAAGGCCCTTGCGGTGCTCGGACTGCCGGTCCGGACGGTCGGCGGCGAGCTCGACCTCGACGCGCTCACCGCCGCCGCGGACGCCACGAGTACCGCGCGCACCCTCCACACCTTCCCCATGGCGCAGAGCGACGTGGCGGTGGTCGTCGACGAGGCTGTGCCGTCGGCCGACGTCGCCAAGGCGCTGCACGTGGGAGCGGGAGAGCACCTCGAGTCCCTCACGCTCTTCGACGTGTACCGCGGCGACCAGGTGGGCGAGGGCCGGAAGTCCCTGGCCTACCGACTCACCTTCCGGGCCCCCGACCGGACGCTGACGACCGACGAGGTGAGCGCCCTCCGGGACGCCGCCCTGGCCGCAGCCGGGGAGGCCGTCGGGGCGGTGCAGCGGGCGTGAGCACGTCCGCCGAGGTGGTCCTCGACGACGGGGGAGACGTGGCGCCGGAACCGGCGGCCGCCGAAGGACGCGGTGGTCACCTCGTCGCCATCGTCACCGGGGCCTCGCGCGGCATCGGGCGGTTCGTCGCCGACGCCCTGGAGGAGGCGGGGTACGCCGTCGAGCGTGGGTCGAGCGCCGTCGCGCCGGTCACCGAGCGTGCCGCCCTGACCGCCTGGGTGGACGAGATCGTCGACCGCCACGGCCGCATCGACGTCCTGGTCAACAACGCCGGCATCATCGACGCCGAGGTGGACCTCTTCGACTCCGACCCCGAGGAGTGGTGGCACGTCCAGGAGGTCAACGTTCTCGGGGCGTACCTCATGACCCGCCTGGTGGCGCCGCACATGCTGGCGGCCGGTGCTGGACGGGTGGTCAACATGAACAGCGGGGCGGCTCGGCGCGCGGGGGCCGACGCCAGTGCCTACAACGTCAGCAAGACGGCGCTCGCCCGGCTCACCGGGTCGACACACCTCGCCGGCTGGGGCCGCGGCGTCCGAGCGTTCGACCTCATGCCGGGGGTGGTGCGCACCGACATGACCGAGGGCATGGACGCCCACGCCTCCCGCACGGAGTGGACCGACCCGGACGCGGTCGCCGGGCTCGTGCTGGCCCTGGTGTCCGGGGAGCTCGACGCGTGGTCGGGGCGATTCGTGCGCGCCGGCGCCGACACCGTGGAGTCCCTGCGCGCTCGGGCGGATGCCGGCCTCGCAGCCGACGAGCGCACCCTCGTCCTGGCCCTGGGACCCGACGACCCCCTCGCCTGAACCACCTGCCGCCCCGCCCGCCCCGCCCCCACCCGCCTCCCCCGACTTCGTCTGTCGGCGTGCCGCGAAACGCCGTTCCGGCGGCGTGTCGGCGACACCCTCACAGACGAAGTCGGGCGAGCCGGTGTGCATAGAGTCACGGGGAACTGTATAGTCATGCAGATGATGCGGGTCGCGGTCGCCGGAGCGAGCGGCTATGCCGGCGGGGAGGTCGTGCGCCTCCTCCTCCAGCACCCCCAGCTCGAGGTGGGCGCCCTCTCGGCGTCCGCCAACGCCGGCCAGCCGCTCGGCTCGGTGCACCCGCACCTGACCCCGCTCTCGGACCGGGTGCTCGAGGAGACGACTGCGCAGGCCCTGGCCGGTCACGACGCCGTCGTGCTCGCCCTCCCGCACGGGCACTCCGCGGCTCTCGCCGCACAGCTGGGCGACGAGGTGGTCGTCGTGGACTGCGGCGCCGACTTCCGGCTCATCGACCCGACAGCCTGGACCACCTTCTACGACACGCCGTACGCCGGGTGCTGGCCCTACGGGCTGCCCGAGCTCGTCACCGCCACCGGTCGGCAGCGGTCGGCGCTGGTGGGCCAGCGGCGCATCGCCGTCCCGGGGTGCTACCCGACGGCCGTCTCCCTCGCGGTCGCGCCGGGCCTGGTCTCGGGCGTCATCGAGCCCGCGGGCATCACCGTCGTCGCGGCCTCCGGCACCTCCGGCGCGGGGAGGTCCCTCAAACCGCACCTCCTCGGCGCCGAGGTCATGGGGGCGATGTCGCCCTACGGGGTCGGCGGGACCCACCGGCACACGCCCGAGATCGAGCAGAACCTCGGCGCCGCCGGAGCCGGCAGCGTCACACTCTCGTTCACCCCGACCCTGGCGCCGATGCCGCGCGGCATCCTCGCCACGTGCGTCGCGACGGCACGGCCGGGGGTGGGTCCGGCGGACGTCCGCCGCGCCTGGGCGAGCGCGTACGCCGACGAGCCGTGTGTCCACCTCCTGCCCGAGGGGCGCTGGCCGAGCACCGCCAGCGTGCTCGGCAGCAACTCCGTCCACGTCCAGGTGGTGCTCGACGAGCGCGTCGGCCGCGTCGTCGCCGTCGCGGCCGTCGACAACCTCACGAAGGGGACCGCCGGCGCAGCCGTCCAGTGCCTCAACCTCGCGCTCGGTCTGCCGGAGACCACGGGCCTGCCGCTGGCGGGGGTGGCCCCGTGAGCCGGATGCCGCGACACCTCCTCCAGCATCCCGGGACCGTGTCGATCGCCCGACTGCCGGCCGGGGAGGAGCCGTCCTTCCCGTGGGCCGCCGGGGTGTTCTCCTCCCTGGTCCGGACCCCCGACGAGACGACGATCGTCTGTCCCACGTCGGTGGTTCCGCGCGGCGTCCGCAGCGAGGGGCCGTTCACGGTCATCGAGGTCGCCGGACCGCTGGCGTTCGGTGCCGTGGGCGTCTTCCTCGAGATCCTGGAGCCGCTCGCCGGGGTGGGCATCCCGGTGCTCGGCTACTCGACGTTCGACACCGACTGGGTCCTCGTGCCCACCGACCGGGTACCGGCGGCGGCCGACGCCTGGCGCCGGGCGGGGCTGGTCCTGACCCCGGCCTCCCTCACCGGCGGGAGCGGCTCATGAGCGTGACGGCCGCCCGCGGGTTCCGCGCTGCGGGGGTCACTGCGGGCCTCAAGGCGTCGGGGCGCCCCGATCTCGCCCTCGTCGTCAACGACGGTCCCCGCCACGAGGTCGCGGCGGTCTTCACCGGCAACCGGGTCGAAGCAGCCCCGGTCACGTGGTCCCGCACGGTCGTGCAGGACGGCCGAGCGGATGCCGTGGTGCTCAACAGCGGTGGCGCGAACGCCTGCACCGGGCCTCCGGGATTCCAGGACACGCACCGCACGGCGGAGTACGTGGCCGAGGCTCTCGGTGCGGCTCCCGGTGACGTGGTGGTGTGCTCGACCGGTCTCATCGGCGAGCGCCTGCCCATGGACCTCCTCCTCGCCGGCGTCGACGCCGCCTCAGCGCACCTCGCCCCGGACGGCGGCCCCGCCGCCGCCGAGGCCATCCTCACCACCGACTCGGTCACCAAGACGTCCGTCACCTCCCGGGAGGGCTGGGTGGTCGGCGGCATGGCCAAGGGGGCAGGGATGCTCGCTCCCGCCCTCGCGACGATGCTCGTCGTCCTCACGACGGACGCCGTGGTCGAGCCAGGGGCCCTCGACGCGGCACTGCGCGCCGCGACCGCCGAGACCTTCGACAGGGTCGACTCCGACGGGTGCATGTCGACCAACGACACGGTCGTGCTCCTCGCCTCGGGCGCCGCCGGCGTGGCGCCGAGCACCGCGGACCTCACGGAGGCCGTGACGCAGGTGTGCGCCGACCTCGCCCGCCAGCTGGTCGCCGATGCCGAGGGCGCCCACCACGACATCGCGGTGGAGGTGCGCTCCGCGGCATCCGTGGACGACGCGCTCGAGGTTGCCCGTGCGGTGGCGCGCAACAACCTCTTCAAGTGTGCCGTCTTCGGCAACGACCCCAACTGGGGCCGCGTGCTGGCCGCGGTGGGCACGACGACGGCTGCGTTCGACCCGGCATCCCTCGACGTGGCCATGAACGGCGTCCAGGTGTGCCGGGCCGGCGGGGTCGGGGACGACCGCGCACTGGTCGACCTCTCCGGCCGCGAGGTGCACGTCGTCGTCGACCTCCACGCCGGCCGCGCCGGGGCGACGATCTGGACCAACGACCTCACCCACGACTACGTGCACGAGAACTCCGCCTACTCCACGTGACGCCCGAGACCCGAGGACCCCGATGACACCCCCCACCAGGCCCTGCGCGGCGCCATCGACGCGGCGGCGCTGCGCGTGGCGAGGTCCAAGGCCACCACCCTGGTGGAGGCGCTGCCCTGGCTGGAGCGCTTTCGGGGAGCGCTGGTCGTGGTCAAGTACGGCGGGAACGCCATGGTCGACGACGACCTCACGGCCGCCTTCGCGCAGGACGTGGCCTTCCTTCGGTACGCCGGTCTGCGGCCCGTCGTCGTGCACGGTGGCGGGCCCCAGATCAGGGCGATGCTGGACCGGCTGGGGCTGGACAGCGAGTTCCGCGGTGGTCTGCGGGTCACCACGCCCGAGGTGATGGACGTCGTGCGGATGGTGCTCACCGGGCAGGTGGGCCGGGAGCTCGTCGGGCTGCTCAACCAGCACGGGCCCGTCGCCGTCGGGCTCTCCGGTGAGGATGCCGGCCTGTTCGGCGCCCGCCGACGCGGCGTGGTGGTGGACGGCCAGGAGGAGGACATCGGCCTCGTCGGCGACGTCGTCGAGGTCGACGCGACGGCCGTCCTCGACCTGCTCGAGGCGGGCCGGATCCCCGTGGTCTCGACGATCGCCCCCGACCTCGACGTCGACGGCCAGGTGCTCAACGTCAACGCCGACACCGCGGCTGCGGCGTTGGCAGCGGCCCTGGGTGCGCGCAAGCTCGTCGTCCTCACCGACGTCGAGGGCGTCTACGCCGCCTGGCCCGACCGCGACTCGCTGCTCTCGGAGCTGACCCTGAGCGCGGCCCGGCGGCTGCTCGAGACCGTGGATGCCGGGATGATCCCCAAGCTCGAGGCGTGCATCCGCGCCGTGGAGGCCGGGGTGCCCCAGGCGCACGTCGTCGACGGCCGCCAGCCGCACAGCCTCCTGCTCGAGGTGTTCACGTCCGAGGGGATCGGCACGATGGTGCTGCCGGATGCGGAGCCCGCACGATGAGCGGCCTCGGACCCACCAGCAACGCGTGGCTCGAGCGTTACGAGGGGTCGCTGCTCAACCTGTTCGGCCGTCCCCAGCTCGTGCTCGAGCACGGCGACGGCGCCTGGGTGTGGGACGTCGACGGCCGCCGGTACCTCGACCTCGTCGGCGGCATCGCGGTGAACGCCCTCGGCCACAACCACCCGGCGCTCGTGGCGGCCGTCTCGAAGCAGGCGGGGCAGCTCGTGCACGTGTCGAACTTCTTCACCTCGGTGCCCCAGGTCGAGCTGGCCGAGCGCCTGCTGTCGCTCGCCGGAGCGCCCGCGGGCTCGAAGGTGTTCTTCTGCAACTCCGGCGCCGAGGCCCTCGAGGCGGCGGTCAAGCTGGCCCGGCGCACCGGCCGCACCGGCATCGTCGCCGCGGAGGGTGCCTTTCACGGGCGCACCACCGGTGCCCTGGCCCTGACCCACAAGCCCGCCTACCGCGAGCCGTTCGAGCCCCTGATCCCCGGTGTCACGCACGTGCCGTGGGGCGACGTAGACGCCCTGCGCGTCGCGGTGACCGAGCAGACCTCCGCCCTGGTCCTCGAGCCGATCCAGGGCGAGGCGGGGGTGCGCCCGGGTGACCCGACCTACCTGCAGACGGCCCGGGAGATCACCCGTGACGTGGGCGCCCTGCTGGTGCTCGACGAGGTGCAGACCGGCATCGGCCGTACCGGCGGCTGGTTCGCCTTCCACCGGGCCGGGGTCGTGCCCGACGCGATGACCCTGGCGAAGGGTCTGGGCGGCGGCGTGCCGATCGGCGCTCTCATGACGTTCGGCCCGGAGGTGAGCACCATGCTCACGCCCGGGATGCACGGGTCCACCTTCGGCGGCAACCCGCTCGCCTGCGCGGCGGGCCTCGCCGTGCTCGACGCGATCGCCGGCGAGGGGCTCCTCGACCACGCCCGCCAGGCCGGCGAGCACCTCCAGCGGCGCGTCGGCGCGCTCGACCACCCCCAGGTCACCGGCGTCCGCGGTGCAGGCCTCCTGCAGGCCATCACCCTCGCCGGCGAACACTCCGCCGCGGTCGCGGCCCTGGCCCGCGACGCCGGCTTCATCGTCAACCCGGTCGCCCCGGACGCCCTGCGCCTCGCCCCGCCGCTCGTCGTCACCACCGCCGAGCTCGACCTCTTCGTCGACGCCCTGCCCGGGCTGCTCGACACGGCGCTCGCCACCTCGAAGGACCCCCGATGACCCTGCGCCACTTCCTCGCCGACGACGACCTCACCGCAGCCGAGCAGCGGACCGTGCTCGACCGCGCGCTCGCCCTCAAGGCGCAGCCGTACTCCGACCGCTGCCTGGAGGGCCCGCGCACCGTCTCGATCCTGTTCGACAAGCCGACGCTGCGCACGCAGGTGTCGTTCGTCGGCGCGGTCGCGGGCCTGGGCGGCTTCCCGATGGTCGTCGACGGCCGCCTGGCGGGTGTGGGGGTGCGCGAGTCGGTGGTGGACGTCGCTCGCGTCCTCGGCGCCCAGTCGGCCGCGGTCGTCTGGCGCACCTTCGAGCAGGGCGCACTGGAGGAGATGGCGGCGAACGCCGGCGTGCCGGTGGTCAACGCACTCACCGACGACTACCACCCCTGCCAGATCCTGGCCGACCTGCTCACCGTGCTCGAGAGCAAGGGCGCCACCGCCGGGCTCACCGTCGCGTACGTCGGTGACGGCGCCAACAACATGGCGCACTCCTACCTGCTCGGTGGGGCCCTCGCCGGCATGCACGTGCGCGTCGGCACCCCGGCATCCCACCCGCCGCGGGCCGATGTCGTGGCCCGCGCCCAGGCCATCGCCGCCGAGCAGGGAGGCTCGGTGCTCGTGACCGACGACGCGGTCGCCGCCGTGGCCGGGGCCGACGTCGTCACCACCGACACCTGGGTCTCGATGGGGCTCGAGGCCGAGGCCGAGACGCGCAAGGGGGCGGAGAGCCCGTTCGCACCGTTCCGGGTCACCACGGCCCTGATGGCGCAGGCGGCCGCGGATGCCGTGTTCCTCCACTGCCTGCCCGCCTACCGAGGGGTCGAGGTCGACGCGGCGGTCATCGACGGCCCGGCATCCCTGGTCTGGCAGGAGGCAGAGAACCGCCTCCATGCGCAGAAGGCGGTCCTGTCCTGGCTCGTCGGGCAGCACGCGGAGGGTGACCGATGACCGTCTCGAGCTCCCGCGGCGCCCGCCAGCAGCGGATCGTCGAGATCCTCGCCTCGACCCCGGTGCGGTCGCAGACCGAGCTCCTCGACCACCTGGCCGCCGACGGCATCGAGGTCACCCAGGCGACCCTCTCGAGGGACCTCGTCGACGTCGGGGCGGAGCGGGTGCGGGTGGGGAAGAACCTCGTGTACGCCGTGCCGGGGGAGGGGGGTGACCGAACCGTCCGCGCCGCGCCAGACCTCGAGGAGCGGGTCACCCGGCTCCAGTCGCGCTGCCACGAGCTGCTCGTCTCGGCGGACCACTCCGCCAACCTGGTTATCCTGCGCACCCCGCCCGGCGCGGCGAGCTTCCTCGCGTCGGCACTGGACCACGCCGTCGTCGACGGCGTGCTGGGCACCATCGCGGGCGACGACACCATCCTGGTCGTCACCTCCGGCGCGCCGGCCAGCCGGGAGGTCGTCGACCGTCTCATGACCTACACGCGGAGGGACCCCTCGTGACCGAACCCACCGTTCGCACCTCCGCCCTGTGGGGTGGTCGCTTCGTGGGTGGCCCGGCCGACGCCCTGGCAGCGCTCTCCCGTTCCACGCACTTCGACTGGCGGCTCGCCCTGCACGACATCGCGGGCTCGCGCGCGCACGCCCGCGTGCTGCACCGAGCCGGGCTGCTCGACGACGACACGCTCGCCGCGATGCTCCAGGCGCTGGACCGGCTGCGTGAAGACGTCGAGTCGGGGGCGTTCGTGCCGACGGAGGACGACGAGGACGTGCACACCGCCCTGGAGCGCGGGCTCATCGAGCGGGCCGGGGCCGAGGTGGGCGGTCGGCTGCGGGCGGGGCGGTCCCGCAACGACCAGATCGCCACTCTCCTGCGGATGTACCTGCGCGAGCACGCCCGGGTCGTGGCCGGGCTCGTGCTCGACGTCGTCGACGCCCTCGTGGCCCAGTCGACCCGTCACCTCGGCGTCGCGATGCCGGGACGCACGCACCTCCAGCACGCCCAGCCGGTTCTGCTGTCCCACCACCTCCTCGCGCACGCGTGGGCGCTGCTGCGCGACGTCGACCGGCTGCGCGACTGGGACGCCCGTGCGGCCGTCTCGCCCTACGGTTCCGGTGCGCTCGCCGGCTCCTCACTGGGCCTGGACCCGGAGGCGGTCGCCGCCGACCTCGGCTTCGACGGCTCCGTGGAGAACTCGATCGACGGCACGGCGAGTCGTGACGTCGTGGCGGAGTTCGCGTTCGTGGCAGCCATGACCGCAGTGGACGTCTCGCGCCTGGCCGAGGAGGTGGTGCTGTGGGCGACCAAGGAGTTCTCCTTCGTGACGCTCGACGACGCGTACTCGACCGGGTCGAGCATCATGCCGCAGAAGAAGAACCCCGATGTGGCCGAGCTGGCACGCGGCAAGGCTGGCCGTCTCGTCGGCGACCTGGCCGGGCTTCTCACCACCCTGAAGTCCCTGCCCCTGGCCTACAACCGCGACCTGCAGGAGGACAAGGAGCCGGTGTTCGACGCCGTCGACACCCTCGAGGTGCTTCTCCCCGCCTTCAGCGGCATGGTGGCCACGATGCACTTCGACACCGCGCGGCTGGAGCTCCTGGCTCCGCAGGGGTTCTCGTTGGCCACGGACGTCGCCGAGTGGCTGGTCCGCCGCGGGGTGCCGTTCCGGGTGGCGCACGAGGTGGCCGGCGCGTGCGTCAGGCACTGCGAGGAGCGAGGCCTGGAGCTGTCCGACCTCAGCGACGAGGACCTGGCGGCTATCAGCAGCGACCTCACACCGGCCGTTCGTGACGTGCTCAGCGTGGAGGGGTCCCTCGCCTCGCGCTCGGCTCGGGGAGGCACCGCCCCGTCGCGCGTCGCCGAGCAGCTCGACGACCTCCGGGGGGTGTGTGCCGCGCACCGCACGTGGGCCGACGCCCTCCCTTCCGTCCGCTGACGTCGCCGGCGGCGGCAGACTGGGCCGGTGACCCGGACCCCGCTGCCGCCCGACTTCTTCGCGCGCGAGGTCCTCGACGTGGCCCGGGACCTCCTCGGGTGCACGGTGACCCACGCCGGCGTGACGGTCCGGCTGACGGAGGTCGAGGCCTATGCCGGGACGGCCGACCCCGGGTCCCACGCCTTCCGTGGCCGCTCGCCCCGGACGGAGGTGATGTTCGGGCCGCCCGGCCGGCTCTACGTCTACTTCACCTACGGCATGCACTTCTGCGCCAACGTCGTCACCGGGGTGGAGGGGACCGCATCGGCGGTGCTCCTGCGGGCCGGCGAGGTGGTCGAGGGCCACGACCTCGCCGGCCAGCGGCGTGGTGGCGTGCGGGAGCGTGAATGGGCGAGGGGCCCGGCCCGCCTGGCGACCACCCTCGACCTGCGACGCGACCACAACGGTCTGTGGCTGGTGGGCCCCCGCGCAGGGGCGCGGGTCGAGGCACCGACCTCCGCCGTGGACCCGGGACGCGTGCGTACCGGACCCCGTGTCGGGGTGAGCGGTGCTGGTGGCGACGGCGCGGCGTACCCCTGGCGGTTCTGGCTGGAGGGGGAGCCGACGGTCAGCGCCTACCGGCCGGGGCGGCCACGGAACCGTTCGCCAGTGTGAGACGTCGCACTGCCATGGGACTCGCGCGAACCCCCCGACCACTCCTGCTCCCCTCCGTCGCAGCCGTGCTCGTCGTGGTACTCGGCGGCTGTGGCAGCGCGGTGACCCCCGGGGGCGACACGGTGTCCGTCCCGACGGCGACCACAGCGGCGCCGCCCTCCCGGGTGCCGGCCGCCGAAGGGACCGTGACCGGGCAGGGCATGGTCCTCCAGGTCTCGGAGCGGACCCCGGTGCTGTGCCTGGGCCCGGTGCGCGAGTCCTTCCCACCCCAGTGCGACGGCACCCCACTGTCGGGCTGGGACTGGGACGCCGCGGGAGTGCAGGACGAGGCGGGCGACGGCGAGGTCCGCACCCGGTGGGGTACCTACGCCGTGACGGGGTTGTTCGACGGGCGCACGCTCGAGGTGACGGGCGCGGTCCCTCTCGCGTTGTACGACGTCGCCGTCTCACCGTCGCCCAGGCCCGTCGCCCCTCCCCGGCTGACCGAGGAACGGTGGACCGCGATCGAGGCAGCGGTCGCCTCGCTCCCGGGCATGCTCAGTGTGGTGCGCGAGGCGCCGGCCGGCCCGGTGCACCTGACCGTGGTCCACGACGACGGCTCGATCTCCGACTGGGTGACCGCCGCCTTCGGACCGGGAGCGGTGCTCGTCACCTCAGCCCTGCGCTGACCGCCTCGCGTATGCCTCGATCTCTGCCCGCAGCCGGGTCCTGAGAGCTGGCGGCGCGAACGACGCGTCGATCGAGGCGACCGCCAGCTCGGTGACACCTGACTCGTCGAGGCCCAGCAGGGCGGCGGCGATCTCGTACTCACGACTCAGCGTCGTGCCGAACATCGGGGGGTCGTCGCTGTGCACGGTCACCAACACGCCGGCGTCGCGCATCGCGCGGATCGGGTGGTCCTCGAGGCACTCCACGACCCGGGTCGCGACGTTGCTGGTCGGGCACACCTCGAGTGGTACGCGGTGCTCGGCCAGGTGCTCCAGCAGCAGCGGGTCCTGGACGGACGAGGTGCCGTGGCCGATGCGCTCGGCACCGAGCAGGGTCAGCGCGTCCCAGATCGACTGCGGCCCGGTCGACTCCCCGGAGTGGGGCACCGAGTGCAGCCCCGCTGCCCTCGCCCGCGCGAAGTGCTCGCGGAACTGGGCGCGGGGCACCCCGATCTCCGGTCCGCCCAGCCCGAACCCCACGAGGGCCTCGGGACGGTGGTGGAGGGCGAACGACAGCGTGGCGTCGGCCGACGCCGGCCCGGCCTCACCGGGGATGTCGTAGATCCACCGGAGGACGACGCCGTGGTCGCGCTCGGCCGCGACGCGCGCGTCCTCGATCGCCTCGGTGTACGCCTCGATGGGGATGCCGCGCACCACCGAGGTGAAGGGCGTCATCGTGAGCTCGGCGTAACGGACCTGCTGGGTGGCCAGGTCGCGGGCCACCTCGTACGTGAGGATGCGCACGTCGTCGGCCGTTCGCACGAGGTCGACGGTCGCGAGGTAGACCTCGATGAAGTGTGCGAAGTCGGTGAAGGTGAAGTACCGCGCAAGCGCCTCCGGATCCTTCGGCACCGGGCTGTCCGGGTGGCGCCCGGCCAGCTCGGACACGATCCGTGGCGACGCCGACCCGACGTGGTGCACGTGAAGCTCAGCCTTGGGCAGGCCCGCGATGAACGTCGAGAGGCCGGCTCCCGGTGCAGCGTCGGTGCTCATGGCGGGCCAGTGTGCCGGATGCCGCGGTGGGGCAGGTTCCCGGCGGCGGCGAGCGGCTCCCCAGTGTCCGCCCCCCAGTGTCCGCCGGGCAGATGGTCGGGGCGTGGCGCGACGGTGCGTGGCAGGCTGTGGCGGGCGCACGGCATCCGGCCGATCGGCGCGGAGAACCGGCACCACCGAAGGGAACGACCAGTGGGCGACATCCTCGACGAGCTGCAGTGGCGGGGGCTGGTGGCGCAGTCCACCGACGAGTCCGCGCTGCGCCAGGCACTCGCCGACGGGCCGATCACGGCGTACTGCGGGTTCGACCCGACGGCGCCCTCCCTGCACCTCGGCAATCTCGTCCAGCTCATCGTGCTGCGCCACCTCCAGCGGGCGGGTCACCGGGTCATCTGCCTCGTGGGCGGGTCGACCGGGCTCATCGGCGACCCTAAGCCGACGTCCGAGCGCGTGCTCAAGAGCAAGGAGCAGACCGCGGAGTGGGTGGCGAACATCCGGCGGCAGGTCGAGCCCTTCCTGGCGTCGGACGGAGCGAACCCCGCGGTGTTCGTCGACAACCTCGACTGGACGGCCCCGCTGTCGGCCCTGGACTTCCTGCGCGACGTCGGCAAGCACTTCCGGGTCAACCAGATGATCAAGAAGGAGGCGATCGCGGCCCGGCTCAACAGCGACGAGGGCATCTCGTACACCGAGTTCAGCTACCAGCTCCTCCAGGGCCTGGACTACCTCCAGCTGTACCGGAGCTTCGGGTGCACCCTCCAGACCGGGGGCAACGACCAGTGGGGCAACCTCACGGCCGGCTCGGACCTCATCCACCGTGTCGAGGGGGTGTCCGTGCACCTCCTGACAACCCCGCTGCTCACCGACAGCTCGGGCGAGAAGTTCGGCAAGAGTGCCGGGAACGCCATCTGGCTCTCGCCGGAGATGACGAGCCCCTACGCGTTCTACCAGTACTGGCTCAACGTCGAGGACGCCTCCGTGGTGACCCTGCTCAGGGTCTTCACCGACCGCACCCCGGACGAGGTCGCAGAGCTCGAGCGGCAGGTGGCCGAGGAACCGTTCCGGCGGGCGGCGCAGCGCACCCTTGCCGCCGACGTGACCACCCTGGTGCACGGACAGGCCGCGACGGAGGCGGTGCAGGCTGCCAGCCAGGCGCTCTTCGGCAAGGGTGACCTGCGCGGGCTCGACGCTCGCACGCTGGCGGACGCCACGGCCGAGCTGCCGGGAGGCACCGTCCACGTCGGGATGAGCGTGGTCGACGCCCTGGTGGCCGTCGGCCTGGTCGAGTCGCGAAACGCTGCGCGCCGAGCGATCGGTGAGGGCGGGGCGTCGGTGAACGGAGAGAGAGTGGCCGACGAGGAGCGGGTGCTGGGTCCTGGCGACTTGTTGCACGGGCAGGTCGTCGTCCTGCGGCGGGGCCGGAAGGCGCTCGCCGCTGGTCGTCCGGGTGGGGGTGCCTGATCCGGCCGCCTCCGCCCGGGATGCTCACGCCGCCGTGCCGCTCGCGGGCGTCGGCCGGGGCCGCGCCCTTGGGGAATGCCGCCGTCCCGATCCACGTTTGGGACCTACGGTGACGAGTGATCGGCTGAACGGGAGGGCGGATTTGTACCGCCCAGGCGAGTCGTCTACTGTTGCCGACGTCAGCCCGAGAGGGAGGAACGGACGCCAAGCGGCCGGGTGCGAACCCAGCCCCAAGCAGGCCGGTCCCACGAGCTGAACCCCACTCCCAGCACGGACGCTGAGGGCCCGCTGTGGCCCTCCTCGCCGAGGTGGAGCAGCCCCTGACGGGGTGCTACAGTGGGGTCCCCGCAGAGATCCAAGCGCGATCACAGGCCGGCCGCTCAGAGAGCGGTTCACGGATTTGACGCCCAAGCAAGGACGCGGGTAAGTTTGAACAGTTGCCTCACCGCGACTGGGAGAGCGACAACAGGAAGCCCCGACGACGAGCTCGCTGAGCGAGGCGTTGGTGCGCGTCCGAACCTTGAGAACTCAACAGCGTGTCAAAAATCGATGCCAATTAACCTCGTCACGTCGTGACGCGGACCGGCCACCAGGCCGGCGAGCACAATGACGTACGAAATTTCCTTTGGTTGACAACGAACAACAGCGAGAGCTGGTTGTTCGTGCTCAGCCAGTGAAACAACCCTCCAAGGGTAACGATTTCTCGGTTCGCCGAGAGTCACACATCAACGGAGAGTTTGATCCTGGCTCAGGACGAACGCTGGCGGCGTGCTTAACACATGCAAGTCGAACGGTGACCTCGAGAGCTTGCTCTCGGGTGATCAGTGGCGAACGGGTGAGTAACACGTGAGTAACCTGCCCCAGACTCTGGAATAACCCCGGGAAACCGGAGCTAATACCGGATACGAGACGGAGAGGCATCTCTACCGTCTGGAAAGTTTTTCGGTCTGGGATGGACTCGCGGCCTATCAGCTAGTTGGTGAGGTAACGGCTCACCAAGGCGACGACGGGTAGCCGGCCTGAGAGGGCGACCGGCCACACTGGGACTGAGACACGGCCCAGACTCCTACGGGAGGCAGCAGTGGGGAATATTGCACAATGGGCGAAAGCCTGATGCAGCGACGCCGCGTGAGGGATGACGGCCTTCGGGTTGTAAACCTCTTTCAGCAGGGAAGAAGCGAAAGTGACGGTACCTGCAGAAGAAGCACCGGCTAACTACGTGCCAGCAGCCGCGGTAATACGTAGGGTGCGAGCGTTGTCCGGAATTATTGGGCGTAAAGAGCTTGTAGGCGGTTTGTCGCGTCTGCTGTGAAAATCCGGGGCTCAACCCCGGACTTGCAGTGGGTACGGGCAGACTAGAGTGTGGTAGGGGAGACTGGAATTCCTGGTGTAGCGGTGAAATGCGCAGATATCAGGAGGAACACCGATGGCGAAGGCAGGTCTCTGGGCCACTACTGACGCTGAGAAGCGAAAGCGTGGGGAGCGAACAGGATTAGATACCCTGGTAGTCCACGCCGTAAACGTTGGGAACTAGGTGTGGGTCTCATTCCACGAGATCTGTGCCGCAGCTAACGCATTAAGTTCCCCGCCTGGGGAGTACGGCCGCAAGGCTAAAACTCAAAGGAATTGACGGGGGCCCGCACAAGCGGCGGAGCATGTGGATTAATTCGATGCAACGCGAAGAACCTTACCAAGGCTTGACATATACCGGAAACACCCAGAGATGGGTGCCCCGCAAGGTCGGTATACAGGTGGTGCATGGTTGTCGTCAGCTCGTGTCGTGAGATGTTGGGTTAAGTCCCGCAACGAGCGCAACCCTCGTTCTATGTTGCCAGCGCGTCATGGCGGGGACTCATAGGAGACTGCCGGGGTCAACTCGGAGGAAGGTGGGGATGACGTCAAATCATCATGCCCCTTATGTCTTGGGCTTCACACATGCTACAATGGCCGGTACAAAGGGCTGCGAAATCGCGAGATGGAGCGAATCCCAAAAAACCGGTCTCAGTTCGGATTGGGGTCTGCAACTCGACCCCATGAAGTCGGAGTCGCTAGTAATCGCAGATCAGCAACGCTGCGGTGAATACGTTCCCGGGCCTTGTACACACCGCCCGTCAAGTCACGAAAGTCGGTAACACCCGAAGCCGGTGGCCCAACCCTTGTGGAGGGAGCCGTCGAAGGTGGGACTGGCGATTGGGACTAAGTCGTAACAAGGTAGCCGTACCGGAAGGTGCGGCTGGATCACCTCCTTTCTAAGGAGCACTGGCCGCGCAAGCGGTCCAGAGCCTGGCCCGACCGCGAACGTCGGTCGGCAGGTGCTCAAGGGTGGAACATCGATTATTTGGCACTGGACTGGTCCGGTGAGTGAGTACAGCTCCTGCGAGGGAGAGTGGAAAGCCGCCGGCGAGGGACAGTGCCTGACACGTTGTTGGGTCCTGAGGGCTCGGGCGCAAGCTTGACCTCAGGCCGCACATCACGGCCATGGACCCTCATCACGGACGAACCACCGAGCCCGCTCGGTAGGCGCCGGTACTGATGAGGGCCCGCCCGTATGTTGAGAACTACACAGTGGACGCGAGCATCTTAAAATCTTTGTGCATATCAAGTTTTTAAGGGCAAACGGTGAATGCCTTGGCACCAGGAACCGAAGAAGGACGTAGGAATCTGCGATAAGCCTCGGGGAGTCGATAACCAGACTGCGATCCGAGGATTTCCGAATGGGGAAACCCGGCTGGAGGCAAGTCCAGTCACTCCCGCCTGAACACATAGGGCGGGTAGAGGGAACGTGGGGAAGTGAAACATCTCAGTACCCACAGGAAGAGAAAGCAACCGCGATTCCGTGAGTAGTGGCGAGCGAAAGCGGAACAGGCTAAACCGATCATGTGTGATAGCTGTCAGGCGTTGCATGGTCGGGGTCGTGGGACTTCTCGGTCGGATCTGACAGTCCGACATGGAGTCAGAAATTCGCGCCATAGTCGAAGGGCATTGAAAGGCCCGGCACAGAGGGTGCGACCCCCGTAGACGAAATGACGCGAACTCCAGAGAACCATCCCAAGTAGCACGGGGCCCGAGAAATCCCGTGTGAATCTGGCGGGACCACCCGCTAAGCCTAAATATTCCCTGGTGACCGATAGCGGACAAGTACCGTGAGGGAAAGGTGAAAAGTACCCCGGGAGGGGAGTGAAATAGATCCTGAAACCGTTTGCCTACAAACCGTCGGAGCCTCCTCGTGGGGTGACGGCGTGCCTTTTGAAGAATGAGCCTGCGAGTTAGTGCTCAGTGGCGAGGTTAACCCGTGTGGGGAAGCCGTAGCGAAAGCGAGTCCGAACAGGGCGAATGAGTCGCTGGGTCTAGACCCGAAGCGGAGTGATCTACCCATGGCCAGGCTGAAGCGACGGTAAGACGTCGTGGAGGGCCGAACCCACTTAGGTTGAAAACTGAGGGGATGAGCTGTGGGTAGGGGTGAAAGGCCAATCAAACTCCGTGATAGCTGGTTCTCCCCGAAATGCATTTAGGTGCAGCGTCACGTGTTTCTTACCGGAGGTAGAGCTACTGGATAGCCAATGGGCCTCACCAGGTTACTGACGTTAGCCAAACTCCGAATGCCGGTAAGTGAGAGCGTGGCAGTGAGACTGCGGGGGATAAGCTCCGTAGTCGAGAGGGAAACAGCCCAGACCACCATCTAAGGTCCCTAAGCGTGTGCTAAGTGGGAAAGGATGTGGAGTTGCATTGACAACCAGGAGGTTGGCTTAGAAGCAGCCACCCTTTAAAGAGTGCGTAATAGCTCACTGGTCAAGTGATTCCGCGCCGACAATGTAGCGGGGCTCAAGCACACCACCGAAGCTGTGGCATTGACACATTGCCCGGTCGTGACACCTGCGGGTTCACGATCCAAGCGTGTCGATGGGTAGGGGAGCGTCGTGTGGCCAGGGAAGCGGCGGAGTGATCCAGCCGTGGAGGCCACACGAGTGAGAATGCAGGCATGAGTAGCGAAAGACGGGTGAGAAACCCGTCCGCCGAATAACCAAGGGTTCCAGGGTCAAGCTAATCTGCCCTGGGTAAGTCGGGACCTAAGGCGAGGCCGACAGGCGTAGTCGATGGACATCCGGTTGATATTCCGGAACCGGCGAAGAACCGCCCATGACGAACTTACCGATGCTAAGCGCCTGAAGCTCTGGTACCAATCCTTCGGGAGAGGGCCTGAGTGGAGCGCGCGACCCGAAGTAATAGTAGTCAAGCAATGGAGAGACGCAGGAAGGTAGCCTCCGCGTGGCGATGGTTGTCCACGTCCAAGGGTGTAGGGAGCGAGATAGGCAAATCCGTCTCGCACATATCCTGAGACCTGATAGTGACCGCGAATGCGGGAAGCAGGGTGATCCTATGCTGCCAAGAAAATCTTCTAGCGAGGTTCGAGCCGCCCGTACCCCAAACCGACTCAGGTGGTTAGGTAGAGAATACCAAGGCGATCGAGTGAATCGTGGTTAAGGAACTCGGCAAAATGCCCCCGTAACTTCGGGAGAAGGGGGGCCCAGACCTTGAAGGAGTTCACCTCCTAGGGGAAAGGGCCGCAGAGACCAGGGAGAAGCGACTGTTTACTAAAAACACAGGTCCGTGCGAAGTCGCAAGACGATGTATACGGACTGACGCCTGCCCGGTGCTGGAAGGTTAAGAGGACCGGTTAGACCTTCGGGTCGAAGCTGAGAATTTAAGCCCCAGTAAACGGCGGTGGTAACTATAACCATCCTAAGGTAGCGAAATTCCTTGTCGGGTAAGTTCCGACCTGCACGAATGGCGTAACGACTTCTCCACTGTCTCAACCGCGAACTCGGCGAAATTGCACTACGAGTAAAGATGCTCGTTACGCGCAGCAGGACGGAAAGACCCCGGGACCTTTACTATAGCTTGGTATTGGTGTTCGGTACGGCTTGTGTAGGATAGGTGGGAGACTGTGAAGCATGCACGCCAGTGTGTGTGGAGTCAACGTTGAAATACCACTCTGGTCGTTCTGGATATCTAACCTCGGTCCGTGATCCGGATCAGGGACAGTGCCTGGTGGGTAGTTTAACTGGGGCGGTTGCCTCCTAAAAGGTAACGGAGGCGCTCAAAGGTTCCCTCAGCCTGGTTGGCAATCAGGTTTCGAGTGTAAGTGCACAAGGGAGCTTGACTGCGAGAGAGACATCTCGAGCAGGGACGAAAGTCGGAACTAGTGACCCGGCGGTGGCTTGTGGAAGCGCCGTCGCTCAACGGATAAAAGGTACCCCGGGGATAACAGGCTGATCTTGCCCAAGAGTCCATATCGACGGCATGGTTTGGCACCTCGATGTCGGCTCGTCGCATCCTGGGGGTGGAGTTGCTCCCAAGGGTTGGGCTGTTCGCCCATTAAAGCGGTACGCGAGCTGGGTTTAGAACGTCGTGAGACAGTTCGGTCCCTATCCGCTGTGCGCGTAGGAAACTTGAGAAGGGCTGACCCTAGTACGAGAGGACCGGGTTGGACGAACCTCTGGTGTGTCAGTTGTCCTGCCAAGGGCACCGCTGATTAGCTACGTTCGGAAGTGATAACCGCTGAAAGCATCTAAGCGGGAAGCACGCTTCAAGATGAGGTTTCCATGGGGTTCGCCCCGAGAGGCTCCCGGCTAGACTACCGGGTTGATAGGCCAGACGTGGAAGTGCAGCAATGCATGTAGCTGACTGGTACTAATAAGCCGACAACTTGATACACACCCATAGATTTCATGCGTGTTCGCGTCCACTGTGCAGTTCCCGAGATACGGTCGGGACGACTGACATCTCCATAGAGTTTCGGCTGTCATAGCGAAGGGGAAACGCCCGGCTCCATTCCGAACCCGGAAGCTAAGCCCTTCAGCGCCGATGGTACTGCACTGGTGACGGTGTGGGAGAGTAGGACGCAGCCGGACATACCTTCCAGAAGGGGCCCACCGCATTCGGTGGGCCCCTTCTCGTGTTTGCTGGAGTGCGATTTCCCTGGTGGCCCTTTCCGGGTCGAGCGGCGGAGCCCCCAAGTCCGTACCGTCGATCCGTAGACTGGCCGGGCCCGACGGCATCCGGTGGCCCGGTGCCCGAGAGCTGGCTGCCTGCCGGCTGCCGCAGGGCCCACCACCGAGGAGCTGAGTCACCCGTGTCCGACGAGAACAAGGGTCGCCCTGACGGGTCCGGCGACCAGCCGGCCGAGCGGTCCGGAGGGCAGCGACCACCGCGGGCCGGTCCTGGACCCCAGCGCGGCGGTGCTGGGGCCGGAGGACGGTCCGGACAGCGTGCCGTGGGACACCGTTCCGGGGCGCCGAGCACTCGCTCCGGGCCTCGCCGCGGTACGGGGCCGGATGCCCGGTCGCGCCCCGAGGACCGTGGTGGTAGCCGGCTGGCCCCGAGGGGGCCTCGGCTGCCCGAGCCGCGGATCGCCGAGGGGGTCACCGGCAAGGAGCTGGACCGATCCGTGCACGCCGAGCTGCGGACCCTGTCGAAGGACAATGCCGAAGGGGTGGCGCAGCACCTCGTGATGGTCGCCGCCCAGCTCGAGGCGGGTGACCTCGACGCCGCCCTGGCCCATGCCGAGACGGCGGTGCGCCGGGCAGGCCGGGTGGCGGCCGCTCGCGAGGCCCTGGGTCTGGTGGCCTACCGACGTGGCGACTTCGCCCGAGCCCTCACCGAGTTCCGCACCGCACGTCGACTCAGTGGTTCCTCCCACCTCCTACCGCTCATGGTCGACTGCGAGCGCGGGCTGGGCCGACCGGAAAGGGCCCTGGACCTTGCGGCCTCTCCCGAGGCGGCTGCGCTCGGCGAGCAGGAGCGAACGGAGCTGGCCATCGTCGTCGCCGGGGTCCGGCGCGACCTCGGGCAGGACGACGCCGCGTTGCTCGCCCTCCAGGTTCCCGCCCTCCGGCGAGGGAGCACGCCCGGGGTCCACCGCCTGCACTACGCCTATGCCGATGCCCTGGTCGCTCTCGGGCGACCCGAGCAGGCGCGGGAGTGGTTCGTCAAGGCGGCGGCTGGCGACACCGAGCAGGAGACTGACGCCGTGGAGCGGCTGGAGGAGCTCGACGGCATCATCGTCACCGACCTGGGTGACGACGAGGCGGACCCCGGCGTCACGGCACCGCCCCGGGACCCGACGGATGGCGGGGACGGGCTCTCGGAGTGAGCGCCCCCGGCTCGTTGGCCGCTCGGTACGACGCCGTGGTGTGCGACCTCGACGGCGTGGTGTACCGCGGTCCTGTCGCGATCCCGTATGCGGTCGAGGCGCTCACCCGCCTCGACCTCCCCGTCGTGTATGCAACGAACAACGCCTCCCGGGCACCCGAGGACGTCGCGGTGCACCTCACGTCACTGGGGCTGCCCTGCGACGCCACCGCCGTGGTGACGAGCTCCCAGGCGGGCGCCTGGGTTCTCTCGGACCGGATCGCTCCGGTCACTCCGGTGCTGGCCGTCGGCGGCCCCGGGGTCGCGGCAGCGTTGCGGGACGCGGGGTTCGTCCCGGTCGTGCCCACCGACGTCAGGGTCTCGGGCATCCGGCCGGCTGCGGTCCTCCAGGGGTACGGGCCCGACGTCACGGCCACGGACCTTGCCGAAGCGGCCTACGCCGTTCAGGGTGGAGCCCTGTGGGTCGCCACCAACACCGACGCCACCCTTCCCACCGACCGCGGGGTCGCTCCGGGCAACGGATCCCTCGTCGACGCGGTGCGCAACGCCGTCGGGCACCCGCCCCACCTGGTCGCCGGGAAGCCAGCCCCTCCGCTCTACCTGCTCTGCGCCGAGCGCCTGGGCCTGGACGTCCGTCGCGTCCTCGCGGTGGGGGATCGCCTGGACACCGACATCGAGGGCGCCGTCGCGGCGGGCATGGACTCGCTGCTCGTGCTGACCGGCGTCGACGACCTGGCGGCCGCCCTCTTCGCTCCGCCGACCCGCCGGCCGACCCTGGTCGCGCCTGACCTCCGAGCGCTGCACGCAGACCCGGGCGCCAGCGGCGTCCTGGCGCTCTCGTCGGCTGTCTCGGCGGTCCACCGCGCGAGGGACGCCGGTGTCGACGCTGCGCACGTCCAGGAGTTCGTCTCGCAGGCAGAAGTGCTGCTCCGCCGGGTGGCACCCGGGTAGCGTGGCTGCACGGACGGTCGACCGTGGCCGCCGATACCGAGGAGGATCCATGGCCAAGCGCTCCATCCAAGGGTACGTCGAGCTCGCGTCGGGTCTGGGGGAGCTCACCCGCAGCCGTGCCAAGGAGGCGGCGAGGGAGCTCCTGACGTTGTCCGGAGCGGACGCCTCGGGCAAGAAGCTCGCGAAGCAGGCGAGCCAGCTCGCCGAGGAGCTGCTCTCGGCAGCCGAGACCAACCGCAAGCAGCTCCTGAGACTGGTCCGCCGCGAGGTGGAGTCCGCCATGAGCAGGGTCGTCGGCGACGTCCAGAGCCTCGGCGCCACCGTGACCGCGCTCGCCAGTCAGGTCGACGAGCTGGCCCGGGCCGCGAGCGGGCGGGGGACCCTCGGGTCCCCGTCCGGGAGCTCGGATGCCGTGGCAGCCCCGGTGCGCATCGTGCGCCCGACCGCCCAGGCGGCCGACGGCGTGACCACCACGAGCACCGCGGCGGCTGGTGGCTCCACGACCCGCAGGGCCACCACGGGTGCTGCCACGAAACGCCCCGCGGCGCGGAGGACCACGGCGACGAAGAGTGCTGCGACGAGGACGACGACGGCTTCGACGAAGGGCACCGCCGCGAAGAGGGGCGCACCAGCCACGAAGAGCACCGCGACGAAGGCTGCAGCGAAGAGGAGCGCCCCGGCGAGCAAGAGCTCCGCGGCGAGCAAGAGCACCGCGGCGACCAAGAGCACCGCGGCGACCAAGAGCACCGCGGCCAAGAGCGCGCCCACGAAGACCACCTCCGGGGCGACCACCGCCGAGAAGTCAACCGCGATCACGGCGACGGCGAAGAAGTCGACGGCCCGGAAGTCGACGGCGAAGAAGTCGACGGCCCGGAAGTCGACGGCGAAGAAGTCGACGGCCCGGAAGGCGACGGCGAAGAAGTCGACGGCCCGGAAGGCGACGGCGAAGAAGGCGACGGCCACGACGACGACGCCGCCGGCGTCCCGCTCCGCTGGCTCGAGCTCCGGGTCCACGACGGCGTCGACCGGGCCGGGCGCGACGGCGCCGGCATCGAGGCGCAGGCATCGACGGCGCAGGCGTCACCGGGGTCGGCCTCGACCGGGCCGGGCACGACGACGAGCGACGCAGGGGCAGGCGGCTCGTGACGGAGGAGGCTGCCGGGCCGGTCCCGAGCCCACCGGGACCCTCCCCGGATCGCGTCGTCGACAGCGACGAGGAGCGGAGGGAGGGTCGCCTGCCACCGCAGACCGGGGACCCGGTCATCGACGCCGCGCTGCGGGACCTTGCCGAGGCGCCGGTCGCCGACCTGGACGCGCAGCTCGCGGCGGGCGAGGCGGTGCACCGGACCCTCCAGTCGCGTCTCACCGACCTCGGCGGCTGACATCGGGCGTCTCGACGCCGAGCTCGTGAGGCGGGGCCTGGCACGCTCCCGCGGCCAGGCTCGCGAGCTCGTTGCCGGCGGTCACGTCGTCGTCGCCGGTCAGCCCACGACGAAGCCCTCGCACCGGGTGGAGGCCGACACCGACATCGCCGTCCGAGACGACGACGGGCCTCGGTGGGTCGGGAGGGCGGCGCACAAGCTGGCGGACGCGTTCGCCCACTGGGGGCCGCAGGGGCTGTCGGCGCGTGGGCGGCGCTGTGTCGACGTCGGCGCGTCGACAGGGGGATTCACCCAGGTCCTCCTCGCGCAGGGCGCCGCACGGGTCGTGGCCGTCGACGTGGGGCACGGCCAGCTCGTCGGCGAGGTGGCCACCGACCCGCGCGTCGAGGAGCGCAGCGGCACCACGATCCGCGGACTGCTCGCGAGGGACGTCGGTGGTCCCGCCGACGTCGTCGTCGCCGACCTGTCCTTCATCTCGCTGACCCTCGTCATGAGCGAGCTCGCCGGGCTGCTCCGTGACGGCGGCGACCTCGTGCTCCTCGTCAAGCCGCAGTTCGAGGTGGGCCGCGGCCGGCTCAACCGGCAGGGCCTCGTGACCTCCGACACGGACCGGCGCTCGGCGCTGCTCGCCGTGGTGTCCTCTCTCGAGGAGCACGGACTGAACGTCCACGGCATCCGGGACAGCCCGGTGCGGGGAACGGCAGGGAACGCCGAGTACCTCCTGTGGGCGCGGTCGGAGCCGTCGGACACAATGAGCCAGGACCTGGTCCGCGACACCGTGCGTGCGCTGACCACTGACTCGACGGGAGGACGCCCATGACCACGCCGTCGCGGCGCCTCCTGCTCGTGACCCACGCCGGCCGCCCGGAGGCACAGGAGCTGGCCGCCGGCGTGGCGAGCCGACTCCTCGCCGCCGGGGTCCGGGTCCGTGCCCCGGCCGAGGACCTTGTCGCGACGCCGCTGTCCCGCCTCGAGGGGGTCGAACCGGCCCCAACGAGCACCGGTCGCCGGGGCGACGCCGGCGCCGGCGCCGACTCCTCGCCCGCCGAGGGGTGCGAGCTGGTGTGCGTGCTGGGCGGGGACGGCACGATCCTGCGCGGGGCAGAGCTGTCCCGGGGTTCCGGAGTGCCACTGCTCGGCGTCAACCTCGGCCACGTCGGCTTCCTGGCGGAGGCCGAGCGGGAGGACCTCGACGACACGGTGGAGCGCATCCTGACCCGGGACTACACGGTCGAGGAGCGGATGACCCTCGACGTGCGAGCGATGGAGGACGGTCACCGCGTCTTCTCCTCGTGGGCGCTGAACGAGGTGACCGTCGAGAAGGCGTCGCGTGAACGCATGCTCGAGCTCACCGTGGCGATCGACGGGCGCCCGCTGTCGACCTGGGGCTGCGACGGGATCGTCATGGCGACGCCCACGGGCTCCACCGCCTACGCGTTCTCGGCCGGGGGGCCGGTCGTGTGGCCGGACGTCGAGGCGATCCTCGTCGTCCCGATCAGCGCGCACGCCCTGTTCTCGAGGCCGGTGCTCGTCGGCCCGCAGTCCCGCCTCGTCGTCGAGGTGCTGCCGCACACCGATGGATCGGGTGTCGTCTGGTGCGACGGCCGTCGGGCCGTCGAGCTTCCCCCCGGGGCCCGGATCGAGGTGGAGTGCTCTGCCGAGCCGGTCCGCCTCGCCCGGCTGTCGGACAGTGGCTTCACCGACCGGCTCGTCGAGAAGTTCGACCTCCCGGTGCAGGGCTGGCGTGGGGCGGCACGCCGGCTCCTCGCGGCAGGGGAGGGCGACACGACGTGATCGAGGAGATCCGGATCCGTGATCTCGGCGTCATCGACGAGGCGGTGCTTCCCCTGCACCCGGGACTCACCGTCCTGACCGGGGAGACCGGTGCCGGAAAGACCATGGTCGTCACCGGACTCGGCCTGCTGCTCGGTGGCCGTGGCGACTCCGGGCTCGTGCGTTCCGGCGCCGACCGGGTGGTCGTCGAGGGAGTCCTGGAACTCCCCCCGGGGCACCCCGCGCTCGAGCGGGCGGCCGAGGCCGGGGCGGACGTCCGGGAGGGCCTGGTCCTGGTCCGGTCCGTGTCGGGTGACGGCCGCTCCCGAGCGCACGTCGGCGGCCGGGCCGCGCCGGTCGGCCTGCTCGCCGAGCTCGCCGAGCACCTGGTGGCGGTCCACGGCCAGGCCGACCAGTGGCGACTGCGACGGGCGGACCAGCACCGGGAGGCGGTCGACGCGTTCGGCGGGTCCGCGCTCTCGGCGGCGCTCACGGCGTACCGCAGCCTGCACACCGAGCTGACCGCTGCCCACGCCGAGCTCACCACCCTGCGCGCGGCTGCCGCCGAGCGAGCACGGGAGGCGGAGACGCTCCGGGAAGGGCTCGAACGCGTCGAGGCGGTCGACCCCCGGCCCGGGGAGGACCACGCGCTGCGCCTGGAGTCGGAGCGGCTGGGTCACGCGGAGGAGCTGAGGGCGGGCGCCGGCGCGGCGCACGCCCTCGTCGCCGGGGACGACGACACGTCGGGGATGCCGTCCACGGGGGTTGTCGAGGCACTCGCCACGGCATCCGCCCGCCTCGCCGCGGTGAGCTCCGCCGACCCCAGCCTGGCCCAGATCGGGACCCGCGTCGACGAGCTGCGCTACCTCGCCGCCGACGTGGCCGCCGACCTCGGGTCCTACCTCGTGGACGTGGAGGTCGACCCTGCCCGGCTCGAGCACGTGGAGCAGCGGCGGGCAGCCCTCGCCGAGCTGACCCGCCGCCACGGTCCCACCACGGACGACGTCCTGGCGTGGGCCGAGGAGGCCGGCCGGCGGGTCGCCGAGCTCGACGGCACCGGCGACCGGATCGGAGAGCTCGAGCTGCGGGTGCAGGGCCTCGAGAGCGCTCGGGAGGACGCGGCGCGCATCCTCACGGACGCGCGGAGGTCGGCCGCAGCAGCCCTCGCCGCCCGGATCACCGAGGAGCTGTCCCACCTCGCCATGGGCTCGGCGGCTGTCACCATCGCCGTGGAGGACGCCGGTCGCTTCACGGCCGACGGTCGGGACGACGTCGAGATCCGGCTCGCCTCCGGTTCCGGCACCGCCCCGAGGGCCGTCACCAAGGCCGCGTCGGGCGGCGAGCTCTCGAGGGTCATGCTGGCCATCGAGGTGGCGACCGCAACCGAGGTGTCCGCCGTGCCGACCTTCGTCTTCGACGAGGTCGACGCCGGGGTCGGCGGCCGCGCGGCCCTTGACGTCGGGTCGCGTCTCGCGGCGCTGGCCCGGCACGCGCAGGTCGTCGTCGTCACCCACCTCGCCCAGGTCGCCGCGCACGCGGACCGTCACCTCGTCGTCGAGCGCTCCGACGACGGGCACGTGACCCGAAGCGGGGTCCGCGAGGTGTCCGGCGAGGACCGCGTCGTCGAGCTGGCCCGCATGCTCGGGGGTTCCGGCACCGACGCCGCTCTCGAGCACGCCCGCGACCTGCTGGCGCGGGCCCGGGTGTAGGGGCGTCTGGCACGATGGTGCAGATGTCCATCCGCCTCCCAGCCCGTCGACACCGTGGCCCTGCTCCCGGGCTTCGCGGTGCCGCGCGCGTGGACCGGCGCACGAAGAACCTCACGAAGCGGCTCCGCCCGGGCGACATCGCCGTCATCGACCACGAGGACCTCGACAGGGTGAGCGCGGAGGCCTTGGTGGCCTGCCGCCCGGCGGCCGTCGTCAACGCGTCGTCGTCCATCTCCGGGCGGTACCCCAACCTCGGGCCGGAGATCCTCGTGGCGGCCGGCATCCCCCTCCTCGACCGGGCCGGACCCGAGGTCATGGGGATCAAGGACGGGACGAACCTGGTCCTCGACGGTGGCGAGGTCCAGGTCGACGAGGAGACCGTCGCCAGTGCGACCGTCCTGGACACCGAGGCCGTCCAGGACGCGATGACCCTGGCCCGGGCGGGCCTGTCGGACCAGCTCGAGGCGTTCGCCGAGAACACCATGGACTACCTGCGCAAGGAGCGCGAGCTGCTGTTCGACGGCGTGGGCGTCCCCGACATCAGCACGGACCTCGACGGCCGCCACGTGCTCATCGTCGTGCGGGGCTACCACTACAAGGAGGACCTGCAGACCCTGCGCCACTACATCCGGGAGTACAAACCGATCCTCATCGGGGTCGACGGCGGGGCCGACGCCCTCATCGAGGCACGGCACCGGCCCGACCTCATCGTGGGTGACATGGACTCGGTGTCCGACGACGCGCTGCGCTCCGGCGCGGAGATCGTCGTCCACGCCTACCGGGACGGGCGCGCCCCCGGCCTCGAGCGGGTGCGCGACCTCGGGGTCGAGCCGGTCGTGTTCCCGGCCACCGGCACCAGCGAGGACGTCGCGATGCTGCTCGCCGACGACAAGGGCGCCAGCCTCATCGTGGCGGTGGGGACGCACGTGACCCTCGTCGAGTTCCTCGACAAGGGACGCCAGGGCATGGCGAGCACGTTCCTCACCCGCCTGCGGGTGGGTGGGAAGCTGGTCGACGCCAAGGGAGTCAGCCGGCTGTACCGCGCGAGGATCTCGGGTCTCAGCCTCGTCGTCATGCTCGCGGTGGGGCTTCTTGCCCTGGGGGCCGCGCTGTGGTCGACGGCCGGCGGGCGAGCCCTTCTCCAGGTGCTCGGGGCCCGCATCGACGACCTGTGGTCGTCCATCCAAGGAGTGCTCGGTTGATCGACTTCCGCTACCACCTCGTCTCCATCGTCTCGATCTTCCTCGCCCTCGCCGTCGGCATCGTGCTCGGTGCCGGCCCCCTGGAGGGCGAGCTGGGCGACACCCTGAACAAGGAGGTCGCCGGCCTGCGTCAGGACAAGGCGGACCTCAACGGCCGGCTCGAGAGCGCCCGCGCCGGCGCCGAGGCACAGGACTCCTACATCGGGCTGACCAGCCCGCAGGTTCTCTCCGGCATCCTCCAGGATCGGCGGGTGGCACTGCTCGTCCTGCCCGGGTCGGATGCCGCCGTCGCCGAGTCGACGGCAGCCACCCTGGAGTCAGCCGGCTCGACCGTGGTGTCCACCACCACGGTGGGGGATGCGTGGGTGACCACCGACGAGTCGAGTGCCCGGTCGCGCGAGGAGATCGTGCGGGAGGCGGCCGCGACGGCGACGGTGGACATCGAGGACTCCGGCGCCGTCTCGCCGCGCGACGTGCTCCTGGCCAGCCTGCTGACCGATGCGGGTGGCGACGCCTCTGACCCGGCGCGGGTGACGGCGTCCCGATCGGCTCTCGAGGCGTTGGCCGGGGCGGAGCTCATCGAGATCGACACCGAGGGCTTCGCCGATGCCGACCTGGTGGTGGTCGTCTCCGGGGAGGTGACCGACGGCGACGCCGAGGCGCAGGAGGCGGCCGCCGACCACTGGGTCGACCTGGTCATCGCGCTCGACGACCGGTCGTCGGGCACCGTCGTCGCGGGGGAGGCGAGCACCGTGGGAGACGGCGTCGCCGTGCTCGATGTGCTCCGCAACGACGCGACGGCCACTCGGGGAGTCAGCTCCGTCGACAACGCCGGTGGTGCCATGGGACAGGCCAGCGTGGCGCACGCGCTGGTCGGGCAGACCTCGGGCGAGGTGGGGCAGTACGGCCTCGCCGCCGGCGCCGACGCCCCCTACGCCCCCCTGCCGACCAGTGAGTCGTAGGGTCGAGGCGGCTCCGGCCGCATCCCCGGGCCGGGGCGTGCTGGCCGGGGTGGCAGCAGCCGTGGGGTCGCGGCTTGCGTACCGCCTGCTCACGACGTCGGTCACCTCGCCCCGCTGGAGCAGGAGCAACCATGCCGGTGACCCCGTCACCCTGCTCGAGGGGCCCGCCTACGTCGCCGGGGCGACGGTCGGTGCCGGGGTCGCCGGTCCCGCGGGGATCGTGGCGGTCCTTGGTGCTGGTGCCTTCGGCGCGCTCGACGACCTCGCCGGTGACGGCGCCAGCAAGGGGCTTCGCGGGCACCTCGGCGCCGCAGCCCGCGGCACGGTGACGACCGGGCTCGTGAAGGTCATCGGCATCGGCGTGACCGGACTGGTCGCAGCGGCCCTCGCCGACCACCGCCGGGCGCAGCTGCACCCGGTGGACACCCTGGTGGGTGGGGTCGTCGTGGCCGGCGCGGCCAACCTGGTGAACCTGCTCGACCTGCGGCCGGGACGCGCCCTGAAGGCCACCATCGCGGTGGCCGCCCCGATGGTGCTCGGCCCCGGCGGCTCCGAGGCGGCCGCGGCCGCCGCCGGGGCAGCCATCGGTGTGCTGCCGCCCGACCTTGCCGGCACGGCCATGCTCGGGGACACCGGCGCCAACGCGGCCGGCGCGCTGGTCGGCACCGCGCTGCTCGGCCACACCGGGCGACGAGGACGGCTCGCCGCCCTGGCGGCCCTCGTCGCCCTCACCCTGGCGTCCGAGAAGGTGTCGTTCACCCGGGTCATCGAGTCGACGCCCGTCCTCCGCGAGCTGGACTCGTGGGGCCGGCCCGCGAGATGACCCGTCGCCGCCTCGCCTCGGGGATCGCCGGGGCCGCCGGGCTCATCGCGGTCACGACGCTGCTCGCCCGGGTCGTGGGGTTCGCCCGCGTCCTGGTGTTCGCCGACGCCGTGCGGGCAGGTGGGGTCGGCGGGGTGTACCAGAGCGTCAACGCGTTGCCCAACGTGCTCTTCGAGGTCGCCGCCGGCGGCGTCCTGGCGGCGGTCGCCGTGCCGCTCATCGCCCACCGGCTGGGAGCCGGGGAGCGCGACCGGGCCGACCACACGGCATCCGTGCTGCTGACCTGGACCCTTCTCGTCCTCGTGCCCCTCGGAGCCCTGCTGTGGCTGCTGGCCCCCTGGGTCTGCGCGGCGTTCATCCCGGACACCGACCCGCGGGCTCCCGAGGTCGCCGCCACGCTGCTGCGGATCTTCGCGGTGCAGGTGCCGCTGTACGGGCTGGGCATCATCCTCACCGGCCTGCTCCACGCGCACCGCCGCTTCCTCGGCGCCTCGCTGGCGCCCCTGGCCTCCTCCGTCGTCGTGCTCATCTCCTACCTCTGGTACGGCTCGATCGTCGATGGGCAGACCGCCCCCTCACTGGTGAGCGACGAGGCGATCCGGGTGCTCGGCTGGGGCACCACGCTCGGGGTCGTCGTGCTCTCTGTGCCGCTGGTCGTCCCGGCGGTGCGCACCGGGTGGCGGTGGCGGCCGGCACTGCGGGTGCCACGCGACGACGCCCGCCGCATCGGCTCGCTCGCGGGCGCGGGGATCCTCGCGCTCATGGCCCAGCAGGCAGCGGTGCTCACGACGCTGTGGCTGGCCGGCCAGTCCGGTGACAGCGGCACCTTCCCCGTGTACCAGTACGCCCAGGCTGTCTACCTCCTGCCGTATGCCGTGCTCGCCGTGCCGGTGGCGACCAGCGCGTTCCCGGCGCTGGCGGCCCGGACCGGCGCCGGGGAGGACGTCAGCGAGACGCTGGCGCGTGCGATGCGCGCCGTCCTGGTCCTCACAGGCCTCTCCGTCGGCGTTCTCGTGGCCGCAGCCCCGGCGATCGGGGCCTTCTTCTCGCTGCTCGACGCCCGGCGAGGGAGCGGGGCGGCCAGCACGACCGCCCTGTCGGCCCTGCCGGCGACGCTCGTCGCCTACGCACCAGGCCTGGTGGGCTTCGGCCTCACGGCGCTGCTGACCAGGGCCCTCTACGTGCGGGGCCGGCCGACCGACGCCGGCCTGGCGGCCGCGCTCGGCTGGATCATCGCCGCCCTGCTGCCGCTCGTGCTGCTTCGCGACGGTGAGCCGCCCGGAGACACCCTGCGCGTTCTCGGCATCGCCTCGACCCTCGGGATGACGGTCTCCGGCACCGCGCTCGTCCTCCTCGTCCGCCGCACATGGGGTTCGGTGGCCACCCGGGGTGCGGGGCGGACCACGGGGGCCCTCGTGGTGGCGGCCGCCATTGCCGTCGTCGTCGGTGACCTGGTCACCCGGGACCGGCCGATGGACGACCTCGTCGAGGCGGTCGTCGTCGGCGTCGTCGCGGGTGCGTTGGCGCTCCTTGCGGGGGTCCTCACGCTGGTCGTCGGGGACCGGGAGATGATGTCGGAGGTCCTGAGCCGCGGGCGGGCGCGGCGTCGAGCGGGGAGGTCGGCATGAGGGTCCTCCAGGTCCTCGGCACGAGTGCGGGTGGGGTGGGCAGCCACGTCCACGACCTCGTCGGGTCGCTGGCCGCCGACGGGCACGAGGTCGTCGTGGCCTGCCCTCCGCCGGTCGAGGAGCACTTCCGCTTCGGGGACCTCAGGGCCGCGGTTGTCGGCCTCGAGGTGTCCGACCGACCCCACCCGGCTCGTGACGCCCGCGCGGTTCGCGACCTGACGGGGCTGGCCGCCCCGGCCGACCTGGTGCACGCGCACGGACTCCGGGCAGGGGCGCTGGCGGTGCTGGCCACCGCGCGCGTCGATGTCCCCGTGGTCGTCACCCTCCACAACGCAGCCCCCTCCGGTGCCTTGAACGGCGCCGTCTTCGCGGCCCTCGAACGGGTGGTGGCCCGGGGGAGCGCCCTCGTCCTGGGCGTGTCGCCCGACCTCGTGCAGCGGATGGAGCGGCTCGGGGCCCGTAGGACCGGGCTCGCGGTCGTCGCCGCACCGCCGCGGCGCGAGGCGGCCCGTGACCGGTACGCGGTACGCGCCGCCCTCGGGCTGGACGCCACGACCTCGCTTGTGGTCGTCGTGGCCAGGCTGGCCCCCCAGAAGGGGCTGGACCTGCTCCTCGACGCGCACCAGGAGCTGAGCGGCGACGACCTGGACCTCGTCACGGTGGTCGCGGGGGACGGGCCACTGCGCGCGGAGCTGCAGGCTCGGATCGACGCCGAGCACCTGCCCGTCCGCCTCCTCGGGCACCGGTCCGACGTGCCCGACCTCCTCGCAGCGGCCGACGTGGTGGTCTCCAGCGCGCGGTGGGAGGGCCAGCCGGTCGGGCTCCAGCAGGCCCTGCACGCGGGGGCCGCAGTCGTGGCGACCGACGTCGGGGGGACCGCGGCGGTCGTGGGGGACGCGGCCCTGCTCGTCCCGCCCGCCGACGCGGTCTCGCTGTCGCGCGGCATCCGTGACGTCCTGCGCCACGGGTCGGTGCGTGACGACCTGCGCTCGAAGGCGGTGGAGCGGGCCGAGCACCTGCCCACAGCGGACGACGCGCTCGACGCCGCGCTCACGGCGTACCGAGACGTGCTCGCCGCGCAGCGCCGCGCCTGAGTCGGCGTGACCGACGACGAGACGACCGCCGGCGACGCGCCGGAGCGACGGTCCGGTCACGTCCGGTCCATGACGTATCGTTGAAGCCCGTGGTGCTCCAGACGAAACAGATCTTCGTGACCGGAGGCGTTGCCTCCTCACTCGGCAAGGGGCTCACGGCCTCCTCCCTCGGACACCTGCTCCGCGCACGCGGCCTGCGCGTGACGATGCAGAAGCTGGACCCGTACCTCAACGTGGATCCCGGCACCATGAACCCCTTCCAGCACGGCGAGGTCTTCGTGACCGACGACGGCGCCGAGACCGACCTCGACATCGGGCACTACGAGCGGTTCCTCGACGTCAGCCTTCGCGGCAGCGCCAACGTGACCACCGGCCAGGTCTACAACCGGGTCATCCAACGCGAGCGCCGGGGCGAGTACCTCGGTGACACGGTGCAGGTCATCCCGCACATCACCAACGAGCTCAAGGTCCGGATGCGGGCCCAGGCAGCGGGGTCGCCCGGCGTCGCGGACGCCGAGGCTCCCGACATCGTCATCACCGAGATCGGGGGCACGGTCGGGGACATCGAGTCCCTCCCCTTCCTCGAGGCGGCGCGGCAGGTGCGCCACGACCTCGGCCGTGACAACGTCTTCTTCCTCCACGTCTCGCTCGTGCCCTACCTCGCGCCGAGCGGCGAGCTCAAGACCAAGCCGACGCAGCACTCGGTGGCCGCCCTGCGCCAGGTCGGCATCCAGCCCGACGCGCTCGTGCTGCGCGCCGACCGGGAGATCCCGGAGTCGATCAAGCGCAAGATCAGCCTCATGTGCGACGTCGACACCGACGCTGTCGCCGCGGCCGTCGACGCGCCGAGCATCTACGACATCCCGAAGGTCCTCCACCGGGAAGGGTTGGACGCGTACGTGATCCGCCGCCTCGGCCTCACCTTTCGTGACGTCGACTGGACCGACTGGGACCTCCTTCTCGATCGGGTGCACGAGCCCGAGCACGAGGTCGAGGTCGCGCTCGTCGGCAAGTACATCGACCTGCCGGACGCCTACCTCTCGGTCACCGAGGCCCTGCGCGCGGGTGGCTTCCACCACGACGCCAAGGTGCGCATCCGGTGGGTCGCCTCCGACACCTGCGAGACCGAGGCCGGCGCGCAGAGGGCACTCGGCGGGGTCGACGCGGTGCTCGTGCCCGGGGGGTTCGGGGTGCGGGGCATCGAGGGCAAGGTCGGTGCGCTGCGCTGGGCCCGGGAGCGGGCCGTGCCGACCCTGGGCATCTGCCTCGGCCTCCAGTGCATGGTCATCGAGTACGCCCGAGGCGTCGCCGGCATCGCGGGCGCCAGCTCGACGGAGTTCGACCCGGGCACCAGCGCACCGGTGATCGCGACCATGGAGGAGCAGAAGGCGTTCGTCGAGGGGGCCGGAGACCTCGGTGGGACGATGCGCCTGGGCAGCCAGCCGGCATCCCTCGTCGCCGGGTCGGTGGTCGCCGCGGCGTACGGGGCGACGACCGTCGACGAGCGGCACCGCCACCGCTACGAGGTCAACGACTCGTACCGGCCGGCGCTCGAGGACGCCGGCCTGCGGATCAGCGGAACACACCCCGACCTCGGGCTCGTCGAGTTCGTCGAGCTGCCTCCCGAGGTCCATCCGTACTACGTTGCGACGCAAGCGCACCCGGAGTTCAAGTCGCGACCGACTCGCGCGCACCCGCTCTTCGCGGGCCTCATCGGCGCAGCGATCGAGCAGCAGCGGGCCGCGCGCCTGGTCGAGGTCGAGCGTCCGCGCCACCACGAGCACGCCGAGGCCCATGCCTGACCGGCTGCGCGACCGGGTCGACCCCCGGCCGGTGCTCTCCTCCGAGCTCGTGCTCGACGGCCTCGTCTGGGACGTGCGTCGCGAGCGGGTGGACCTCGGTGCGGGTGGCGTGGTGACCCGGGACTTCCTCGACCACACCGGTGCGGTGGCCGTGCTCGCCCTCGACGACGACGAGCGGGTCGTGCTCGTGCAGCAGTACCGCCACCCGGCGGGGGTCTTCGACTGGGAGCTGCCGGCGGGGCTCCTGGACGTCGACGGCGAGCAGCCGCACCTCACGGCGGCCCGTGAGCTGCACGAGGAGACGGACCTGGTTGCGGGGGAGTGGCACCTCCTCCTGGACCACTACGCGAGCCCCGGTGGCTCGAGCGAGGCACTGCGGGTGTTCCTCGCCCGCGACCTGCGAGCGGTTCCCGAGCACGAGCAGTACACGCGAGACGGCGAGGAGCTCGGGATGCCGGTCCGTCGCGTCCCGCTCGACGAGCTCGTCGACGCGGTTCTGGCCGGCGACCTGCACAACGGGACGCTCATGATCTCGGTCCTCGCCGCGGCTCGGCTGCGTGAGCGCGGATGGGTGGGCCTGCGCTCGCTCGACGAGCCGTGGTGGATCCGTCCGCCCCGGCGCGGCTGACCGAGCCGGTGAGCACCTTCGGAGCCGGCGCCGCCCCGGCCCGACCGGACGGCCCCGCGCCCTGCCCGTGCGGGGGCCTGCCGTCGGGGGCGGGACTGGCGGACTGCTGCGGTCCGCTCCTGCGCGGCGAGGTTCTCGCCACCACGGCGGAGCGCCTGATGCGCTCGCGCTACACCGCCTACGTCGTGGGTGACGGGGCCCACCTGTTCCGCACCTGGCACGCCCGAACCCGGCCGGACGACACGGCGCCCGACCCCCGGGTCCGCTGGCTCGGCCTCGAGGTGCTCGACGTCGTCGACGGTGGTGAGGGCGACGCCGCGGGAGTGGTGGAGTTCCGTGCCCGCTGGAGCAGTGGCGACGAGGGACCGGTGCGCCGCGGTGAGCTCCATGAGCGGAGCCGGTTCACCCGGAGAGCGGGCCGCTGGGTGTACGTGGACGGCGAGGCCGCGCAGCCCTGACCCACCGTTCGGGAGTGGACCGGGACTCGGCGACCTGACCGGCCACCTAGAATGCCGCTGTGCCCGAGGCCCTGTCGATCGCCGCCCCCTTCCTCGTCGCCGTCGTCCTGGTCTGGAGCGCCATCGGCAAGCTTCGTGAGCCCGCCGTCGCGGCAGAGGGCTTCGCGGCCCTGCGCGTGCCCAGCGCGCTCTCCCGGCCGTGGATCATCCGGGGGCACCCGTGGGTCGAGCTGGCGTCGGCACTCCTCCTGGTCGTCGCCCCCGGCTGGTTGGGCGTGGTGGGTGCCGTGGCGGCCTTGGGCCTCATGGCTGCCTACCTCGTGCTGGTGGTCCGCGCCGTGCGGAGGGAGGAGGACGTCGACTGCGCGTGCTTCGGCGCCTGGGGTCCGGGGCGGGTGACGCAGCGGACCGTCTGGCGCAACGCCTGGCTGCTCCTCCTGGCCGCGCTCTCGGTGTGGGCGGCATCGGACGGGCGCTCGCTCATCGTCCGGACGGCCGACACGGACAGCGGGTGGTGGATCCTGGCCCTTGCCGCTGCACTCCTGACGGCGGCGGTGGTGCTCCTGCCCGAGACTGGTCGGTCTACCGTGGCGCCGGCCCACGAGCCCGACCGCTACGGTGACGACGAGGACTACGTGCGGACGCGCACCCCCGCGGTGCCGGTTACCCTCGGAGACGGCAGCAGCCGCACCCTGCGTGAACTGGCTGCCTCGCGTGCCCAGCTGCTCCTCTTCGTCTCCACGGGCTGCGGGGGCTGCGTGGACGTCATCGCGGCGGCGCCACGGTGGCGCGAGCAAATCCCGCAGATCGACATCCGTCTCGTCGTCCGCGCCACCCCCGAGAGCTCGAAACTCACCTCGACCGATGAGCCGCTGACCGTCCACGATGTCCACTCCTGGGCGGGGGAGAGCTTCGGCACCCTTGGGACGCCCTCCGCGGTGCTGCTCGGCGTAGACGGCCACCTAGCGGGCGGCCCCGTCGCCGGGAGCGACGCCGTTCAGGAGTTCGTCGCGGACATCGAGCAGCAGGTCGCCGAGGCCATGGCGCCCTCCCAACCGTGACCGCCCTCCCCGACTTCGTCTGTCAGAGTGCGGCGACACGCCGCGCACACGGCGCGTCGCCCGCGATCTGACAGACGAAGTCGGGGAAGCAGGGGGCGGGCCGTGGTACGAACGAGGGCATGTTCCTCGAGAACGTCGTCGTCGACGCGCAGCAACCGCAGCGGCTGGGCCGGTTCTGGGAGGCGCTCCTCGGGTGCGCCACCCTCACCGACGAGCCGGCCAGCTTCGAGACCCGGCTCACCGTGCCCGGCGGACCGGTCCTGGACCTCTGCTTCGAGCAGGTCGACGAGCCGCCGCGCCCGGGGCCTCGCCTGCACCTCGAGGTGAGCGGAGGCGAGCACCAGGGCGACGTCGTGGAGCGCGCGGTCGCGCTCGGGGCGCGGCACCTGGACATCGGCCAGGGCGACGTCCCGTGGGTGGTCCTCGCGGACCCGGAGGGCAACCCCTTCTGCGTCATGGAGGCGCGGCCCGAGTACGCCGTGTCGGGCCCGCTCTCCTCGTTGCCCCTCGACAGTGCCGACGTCGCCCGCGACGCCCGCTTCTGGTCGGAGCTGTCCGGCTGGCGTCCGGTCGAGGACGCAGCCCTGACCGCGCTGCGACACCCGAGCGGCCGAGGGCCCCTGCTGGAGCTCTGCCCCGAGCGCCGCCCGAAGGACGCCGAGGAGAAGAACCGAGTGCACCTGGACCTCCGGCTCGAGCCCGACGACGACGGCCAGGAGGCGGTGGTGCGCATCCTCGACCTCGGGGGCTCGGAGTTCCACCACGACTGGGGCGACCTCCCGTGGCGGGTCTTCCGTGACCCCTCCGGGAACGAGGTGTGCCTCCTGCCCGCCCGCGGGTGACCCGGCCGTCACCCGAGGGCGGCGTCCGCTGCGCCGCAACCCGTTCGATCCACGATCGTCACCTCCGTAGACTGTCCCGGTCCGCGGACCCCGCGGCCGATCGCGGCCGGCGCGTCCGGCATCCGCCCCGCTTCCGACCGAAGGACGACCCGTGCTCCGCACCCACGAGGCCGGCACGCTGCGTGCCGCCCAGACCGGCCAGACCGTCACCCTCTCCGGGTGGGTGGCGAAGCGGCGGGACCACGGTGGGGTGGCCTTCCTCGACGTGCGTGACGCGAGTGGTGTGGTGCAGGTCGTGGCTCGCGACGAGGTGCTCACCGGGGCGGCGCACGAGCTGCGCAACGAGTACGTCGTCACGGTCGTGGGCCAGGTGGCCGCCCGCGAGGAGCGCAACGTCAACCCGGACCTGCCCACCGGTGAGGTCGAGGTGGTCGCCACGTTCATCGAGGTGCTCAACCCCTCGGCGCCGCTGCCGTTCCAGGTCGACGAGCGGGTCACCGTCGGCGAGGAGGCCCGCCTCAAGCACCGGTACCTCGACCTGCGCCGCCCCGGCCGGCACTCGGCGGGTCAGGCCATCCGGCTGCGCTCGCAGGTCAACGCGGCCGCCCGCAGGGTCCTCGGTGCCCGCGACTTCGTCGAGATCGAGACCCCGACGCTCACGCGCTCGACACCGGAGGGCGCGCGCGACTTCCTCGTGCCCGCCCGCCTGGCGCCCGGCAGCTGGTACGCACTGCCCCAGAGCCCGCAGCTCTTCAAGCAGCTGCTCATGGTGGCCGGGATGGAGCGCTACTACCAGATCGCCCGGTGCTACCGCGACGAGGACTTCCGTGCCGACCGGCAACCCGAGTTCACCCAGCTGGACATCGAGATGAGCTTCGTCGAGCAGGCCGACGTCCTCGAGCTCGGCGAGGCCGTGGTCCGTGAGATCTGGGCGCTCATCGGCGTCGAGCTCCAGACGCCCTTCCGGCAGATGACCTACACGGAGGCGATGCGCCGCTACGGCACCGACAAGCCCGACCTTCGCTTCGGCGTCGAGCTCGTCGAGTGCACGGACTACTTCGCCGCCACCCCGTTCCGGGTGTTCCAGAGCGAGTACGTCGGAGCGGTGGTCATGCCCGGCGGCGCGAGCCAGCCGCGCAAGCAGCTCGACGCCTGGCAGGACTGGGCGAAGCAGCGCGGCGCGCGCGGGCTCGCGTACGTGCTCGTGAACGACGACGGCACCCTGGGTGGGCCGGTGGCCAAGAACCTCTCCGAGACCGAGCTCGCCGGACTCGCAGCGCACGTGGGTGCCCAGCCGGGTGACTGCGTCTTCTTCGCCGCCGGTGCCACGAAGGCCTCCCGTGCCCTGCTCGGCGCCGCTCGCCTGGAGATCGGGCGCCGGTGCGGCCTGGTGGACGAGTCGGCCTGGAGCTTCCTCTGGGTCGTCGACGCGCCGCTGTTCGAGCCGGCCGCGGATGCCGTCGCCGCGGGTGACATCGCCGTGGGAGCCGGCGCCTGGACCGCCGTGCACCACGCGTTCACCTCGCCCAAGGCGGAGTTCCTCGACACCTTCGACACGGACCCTGGTCCCGCGCTGGCCCATGCCTACGACATGGTGTGCAACGGCCACGAGATCGGCGGCGGGTCGATCCGTATCCACCGGCGTGACGTGCAGGAGCGGGTCTTCTCCGTCATGGGTCTGTCGCCGCAGGAGGCCCAGGAGAAGTTCGGCTTCCTCCTGGAGGCCTTCCAGTTCGGCGCGCCGCCGCACGGCGGCATCGCGTTCGGCTGGGACCGGATCGTCATGCTGCTCGGGGGCTTCGACTCGATCCGCGACGTCATCGCGTTCCCCAAGTCCGGGGGCGGCTACGACCCTCTCACCGACGCTCCGGCCCCGATCACGCCGGAGCAGCGGAAGGAGGCCGGTATCGACGCCGTGCCCCCGGCATCCGCGCCCGCACCTCAGGGCGCTCCGGAGATCAGCCCCAACCAGGGGTGACGCCGTGGGCGCGTCACGAGAGCCTCGTGCGCCGGGTGACGTCCTCGTGCACCTGCGCCGGGCCCGCGACCACGCCGACCGGCACTACGCCGAGCCGGTCGACCTCGACACGATGGCCTCCGTCGCCGGACTGAGCCGCTATCACTTCCTGAGGCTCTTCCGTGTCACGTACGGCGTCACACCGGCGGCGTACGTGTCGCAGCGCAGGATCGAGCGCGCCCAGGACCTGCTGCGGGCCACCAACCTCACCGTGACCGAGGTGTGCCACGCCGTCGGGTTCACGAGCCTCGGGTCGTTCAGCGCCCGCTTCCGGGAGGTCGTGGGGGAGACGCCCACGGAGTTCCAGCGCCGCTACGCGGCGGGCGCCCCCCACATCCCCGGGTGCTACGTCTTCATGTGGGGCCTGGCGGAGCGGCGCCCGGAGTCGTCGGAGCCTCCGCAATCACGGAGAAGCGCCGGCGACGCGAGCACTCCTACGCTCGAGCCATGATCACGAACATCAGCATCGTCAGCGTCTTCGTCAAGGACCAGGACGAGTCGAAGAAGTTCTACACCGAGGTGCTCGGCTTCGAGGAGAAGGACGACATCACCCTGGGCGACGGGTACCGCTGGTGCACCGTCGTCCACCCGGCCCAGCCCGAGCTCCAGGTCAACCTCGCCGTCCCGGGTCCCCCGCTGGCCGCGGGGATGGTGGAGGCGATCCGGCGCTCCCAGGACGAAGGCGGGATGCCGGGCATCGGGCTCACCGTCGACGACTGCCGGAAGACCTTCGAGGAGCTGTCGGCCAAGGGCGTCGAGTTCCTCCAGCCGCCCTCGGAGCGGCCGTACGGCACCGAGGCCCTCTGCCGTGACAACTCGGGTAACTGGCTCGTCCTCGTCCAGCCCAGCGAGGGCTACACCGCCGAGGACTTCGGCTGACCGGGACCGCTACCGCCGGAGGAAGGCGAGCAGCACCCGGTTGAACTCCTCGGCGTGCGAGACGTTGATGCCGTGCGGCCCCCCGGCGATGACGTGCAGCTCGCTGCCGGCCACCTGCTCGTGGGTGCGCTGGCCCGACTTCTCCAGCGGGACGATGGCGTCGGCGTCGCCGTGGATGACGAGCGTCGGCACGGTGATCCTGGCGAGGTCCTGGGTGAAGTCCTCGACCCAGGAGGCGATGCACTCGCGGGCCCCGTGGACGTCCGCCGAGACGGCGATCGCCAGGGCCCCCTGACGCTGCTCCTCGGTGACCTTCAGCTCCCCGTCGGCACTGAAGAAGTTCCGTGTGAACGTGTCGAGGAACCCGGGCGGGTCGGCGTCCAGGCCCGCCTGCATCCCGCGCACCGTCTCGTCGTCGACCGCGCCGTCGGGGTGCGCGTCGTCCTTCTTCAGGCACGGCGGGATCGCGGCGGCGAACACGGCGCTGTGGACGCGGTCCTCGCCCTGCCGACCGAGGTACCGGGCCACCTCACCGCCCCCCATGGAGAATCCGACCAGGGTGACGTCGCGCAGGTCGAGGTCGTCGAGCACGGCATCGAGGTCACCGGTCAGGGTGTCGTAGTCGTAGGAGCAGGTGTCGCCGGGCTTCTCGGAGCGCCCGAAACCACGCCGGTCGTAGGTGACGACCCGGTAGCCCGCCTCGGTGAGCGCCGGGACCTGGTGCGACCACGACGCTCCGCTGAGCGGCCAGCCGTGGATGAGGACGACGGGCCGGCCGCCGCCTCCGGAGTCGTCGACGTGGATGGAGTGGGAACCGTTGCTGATCGTGGGCATCGGGGACCTTTCGCTCGGAGGACGACACCAGCCTAGGTCGGCTCAGGTGCTGAACCAGCGGCTCGTCCACTCCATCCCGGTGACGAACCCCAGCCGCAGGTACACCCGCCGGGCGACGTCGTTGTCGGCGAACATCCCCAGTGCGCAGGCGCCCCACCCCCGCACCGCGCGGCGGGTGAGGTGAGCGGACACGGCGGCGCCCCAGCCCTCGCCCCGTCGGTGGCCCGCCACGGCGATCCCCGCGAGCGTCGGCGTGCCGCCCTGTGACGGCTCGCTGCCGCCGACCGCGACGAGCGAGCCGTCCGCGGGGTCCCGGACGCCGACCCAGTGCTGGCCCGGCCGGGCGAAGGGCTGACCGTGAGTTCGGGGGCTGTGCTCGACGAGGAAGCGCTCCATCTCGGTGCGCACCTCGAGGCCGAGGTCGTGGACCGCCTCCTCGCCGGGGACCGCCGGTGGTTCGTGTCGCGTCCACATCCAGTCCCACTCACCGCCACGGGTGCCCAGGTCCAACCGGTCGCTCACCACCCGCACGGTGCCCCTGGGAACGCTGAGGTGGCGGTTGCCGCCTCCGGTCACCCACTCCCGGACCTCCGGGTCGTCGAGCAGCACCGCCAGACCGGATGCCGTCCCCAGGACGGCCGAGCCCGGCACCCCGTGGTCGGAGTGGCGGTGGAAGGCCACGGCGAGCGGCGCCCCGCCCGGGGTGGTCGGGCCGGCGGCGTACGCCGGTGGGCGGAAGCCGGCCCCGACGTCCAGGGCGACGACGGGGTGGTTCGCCGTCGCCGACGCGAGGTCGGCCAGGGTCGCCAGCCGTCGGACCGGGCTCACTCCGTGATGCCCCACCGCTCGTGGAAGCGGCGCAACGGGGCGGGGGCCCACCAGTTGACCGACCCCAGCACCGCCATCGTCGCCGGCACGAGCAGCATCCGGACGAGTGTCGCGTCGATCAGGATGGCGAGAACCAGGGCGACCCCCATCTGCTTGATGACGAGGAGGTCACCCGCGGCGAAGCCGGCGAACACGATCGCGATGAGCAGAGCGGCCGACGTGATGATCCGGCCCGAGCGCTGCAGCCCCAGGATCACCGCGGTTCGGGTGTCGTACCCCTGCTCGTGCAGCTCGACGATGCGGGAGAGCAGGAAGACCTCGTAGTCCATCGACAGACCGAACCCGAAGGCGAGCACGAGCAGCGGGATGGTGTTCTCGATGGCCCCGGTCGACGTGAAGCCCAGCAGGTCCTCGAGGTGGCCGTCCTCGAAGATCCACACCGTGACGCCCAGCGCGGCCCCGAGCGACAGCACGTTCATGACCAGGGCCTTGACCGGGATGACCACCGAGCCCGTCATGAGGAACAGCAGCACGAAGGTGGCCAGGATGACCAGCCCCACCGCCCACAGGGCTCGCTCGGCGACCGTCGCGCGGAAGTCGAGGATGCCGGACGCCTGCCCGACGACGGAGGCCTCGAACGGTGGGCGGTCGGATCGCAGGGAGTCGACGAGCGCTCGTGAGGCGGGGCCGGTGCCGGAGTCGCCGGTCTGGAAGCCGACCGTCGCGACGCCCTCCTCGAGCTGGCGGACGGGGTCCACCGACTCGACCCCGGGGCGCTCACCGGCGGTGGAGGCCCACGCCTCCACCGCCGCGACCGGCGCCCGGGTGACGACGAGCACCTCGGCACCGGCGACGAGGGGGTAGCCGTCGCGGAAGTCCTCGTAGAACACCCGCTCCGGCGTGCCCACCGGAAGCAGCTCCGGCCCCGAGGAGGTGAGGTCCAGCCGCAGCGCGGGCAGCGCGAGCACGACGAGGAGCCCGGAGACGAGGGTGATCACGACCCACGGCACCCGGTGCACGACCTCCGCGAGGCGCGAGAAGACCCCGACGTCACCCGAGGTCTCGGCGCGGCCCTTGAGCAGCCGCCGCGCGCCGAGGGCGCACAGGGCCGGGATGAGGGAGAGGGCAACCGCGAGCGCGACGAGCACGACCGACACCCCTGCGGCGCTGACGGCACGGATGAACTGGATGTCGAGGACCATCAGCCCACCGAGGGAGATGGCGACCGTGAGGGCCGAGAAGATGATGGTGCGCCCGGCCCGGTCCATCGTCGTCCCCGTGGCCGCCCTGACCTCCTCGCGGGTCGCCCCGGCCCCGGGCCGGCCGTCGAGCAGGACGCGCATCTCCTCCCGGAACCGGCTGACGACGAGCAGCCCGTAGTCGATGCACAGTCCGAGCCCGAGCACGGTGACGACGTTCACCACCGAGGCGTCGAGGTCGAGGAGGTAGGAGAAGCCCAGGAGCGACACGAGCGCTCCGGCGATCGAGGCCACGGCGCCCGCCACCGGGAAACCGGCGGCGAGGAGGCCACCGAAGACCACGACCATCACGACGAAGCTGACCGGCAGGGCGATGCCCTCACCACGCTGACCGTCGGTGCGGACCTGGGCGATGATCTTGTCGACGAGGGCCTTCAGGCCGCCGCGCGCGGACGCCGTGGCGCCGCTCTCCTCGACGAGCCGGTCGAAGATCGGGTCCACGTCCTCCGTGGCCGCCGCCTCCTGCTCGTCCGTGATGCCCTCGTCGAACGTGACCACCGTCGCGAACCCGGCGGACGCCGGGTCCCCGTCGAGGGTGAACCGGAGCGCCTGCGGGCTCGTGGGGCCCTCGGGCACGACGAAGGGGTTGACCGCCGACTCGACGTGCTCGACCGCGGTGAGGTCGCGCACTGCCGCCGCTGCCGCCCCCGCGACCTCGGGGTCCTGCAGGTCAGCGCCCCTGACGAGCAGCGTGTACGTCCTGAACCCGGTGCCGCCGCCCTCGGCGAGGAGGTCGCGGCCCCGCTGGTTCTCACCGTCCACGACGATCTCGCCACTCTGCAGCCGGTCGAAGACGCTGGGGGTGCCGAGCAGCCCCAGGGCGAGGGCGAATCCGCCCAGGACGAACACGACCCAGAAGACGACGACCGACCTGGCCCGCCGTGCAACGACGGTGCCCCACCGCCGGAGGAGGGCACCGTGGCGGGGGTCGTGCGTGAGCATGCGGACAGCGTCCCACGCAGCCGAGGCGACACTTCGAAGGGGTCGGACGCCGCCCAGGGCCGAGGCCCGCCGGCGACGCTGCTCGTTGGCTGCTGCGCGGCACGGGTGTCACGCGCCCCCGGTCGTGGGGTCACGGGATAGCCTCGCGGGCGTGGCGCCCGACGACCCCGACCTGTTCCGCGCGGCGGCCGTCGCCGGTGGTGCGGGAGACCGCGCGTCGATGCCGCCGCTGGCGGTGAGGATGCGGCCCCGCTCGCTCGAGGAGGTCAGGGGCCAGGGAGACGTGCTGCGGCCGGGGAGCCCGCTGCGCCGGCTCATCGAGGGGAGCGGGGGAGCGGCCGGACCGATCTCGGCGATCCTCTGGGGCCCCCCGGGCACCGGGAAGACGACGCTGGCCCACCTCGTCGCGACGGCCGCCGACCGCGAGTTCGTCGAGCTGTCGGCCGTGACGGCGGGTGTCAAGGACGTGCGGACCGTGATGGAGCAGGCCGCTCGGGCCCGCGACATGTACGGGCGCCAGACCGTGCTGTTCCTCGACGAGATCCACCGGTTCACCAAGGCCCAGCAGGACGCGCTGCTGCCAGGCGTCGAGAACCGCCAGGTCGTGCTCGTGGCGGCGACGACGGAGAACCCCTCCTTCTCGGTCATCGCCCCGCTGCTCTCCCGCTCGATGCTTGTCGCCCTCCTGCCGCTGAGCGACGAGGACGTCACCGACGTCCTCCGCGCGGCGGTGTCGGACGAGCGAGGCCTCGCAGGGGCTTACCGGCTCGAGGACGAGGCCCGTGACCACCTCGTGCGGCTCGCGGGCGGTGACGCCCGACGGGCGCTCACCTTCCTCGAGGCGGCGGCCGGTGTGGCCGAGGACGCGGTGCCGCCGGGGGCGGAACGGCCGCAGGTGCTCACCATCACGCTCGCGCAGGGTGAGCAGGCCGTGGCCGCGGCGGCGGTGCGCTACGACCGCACCGGCGACCAGCACTACGACGTCGCGTCCGCCCTGATCAAGTCGATGCGCGGCTCCGACGTCGATGCGGCGCTGCACTACCTCGCGCGGATGCTCGAGGCGGGGGAGGACCCCCGGTTCATCGCCCGGCGGATCGTCATCGCCGCGTCGGAGGACGTCGGGCTGGCCGACCCGTCCGCCCTCCAGACCGCCGTCGCGGCCCTCCACGCCGTCGCCCAGATCGGGATGCCGGAGGCGCGGATCATCCTCGCCCAGGCCGTCGTGCACAACGCGCTGGCGCCCAAGTCCAACGCGGCGTACACCGGAATCAACGAGGCGATCGCCGACGTCCGGGCGGGGAAGGGCGGACCGGTGCCTGCCCACCTCCGAGGCAGCGGGTATGCCGGGGCCTCCCGGCTCGGGCACGGCAAGGGCTACGTCTACGCGCACGAGGAACCGGACGCGGTGGCCGCGCAGCAGTACCTTCCCGACGACCTCCTCGGGGAGACCGACTACTACCGGCCGACGGACCGGGGGTTCGAGGCGCGGCTCCAGGAGCGGTGGACGTGGCTCAAGGGGCGGCTCGGGCGGCACTGAGGCGACCTGCGGCCGTGGGCCGTGAGGTCCCGCACAGCGACGCGCCGGCCCGGTGCCCGCGGTGGACGATGGTCCGGGGCGGCCGACTGGGTCCGGTCCCTCGGAGGAGGTCCGCACGATGGCGCACCACAGCACACGCCACCCGGCGACGACGACGCGAGCTGGCAGGGGGGCGGCGCGAGCCCTGGGCGGGGTGGCAGCGCTCACCGTGCTGCTCCTGTCCGCCTGCGCGGCCGGCCCCAACCCCGTCCTGGACACCGGGCCGGACCCTGCGGGCTTCTGGTTGGGCCTCTGGCACGGTTTCATCCTCCCGGTGACGTTCGTCATCTCCCTGTTCACCGACGACGTGAGCATCTACGAGGTGGTGAACTCGGGGAACTGGTACGACTTCGGCTACGTCATCGGTGTGAGCGCGGTGCTGGGTGGTGGCGGAGGGGGAGGCGCCCGCGCGGCACGCCGATAGCCGCGGGCGCCGGGTGACGGCCCGCGGGTAGGCTCGCCGCCATGACGGTCACGCTGGGAGGCATCGCGGCACTCGTCGCCGCCCTCGCGTTCGCGTACCTCGTCGTGCGCCTGGCGAGCCTGCTCGGCAAGGCGGGGACCATCCTCGACGAGACCGCTGTGAGCCTGCGGACCACCAGCGACAACGTGCAGCCGACCCTCAAGGGCCTCACCGACACGGTGACCCTCACGAACGACCAGCTGACGAGGGTCGACGCCATCACGACCTCGGTGTCGACGATGACGACGAACGCCTCGGCGCTGACGTCGGTGGCGGCCGCGACCGTGGGGTCGCCGTTGATCAAGGTGGCGGCGTTCAGCTACGGCGTCCGAACCGCCGTCTCGGGCCTGCGGAAGGACCCGCGATGAGGACGCGCACCATCGTCCTGACCGCGGTGGCGGTCGGCGTGGGGTATGCCGTGTGGCGGATGCCGGTCACGCGCCGTTTCGTCGCGACCGTGCGCGAGGCCTCGGCACGGCGCGAGGCCGAGCTGCGGGAGGCGGTCGAGGTGGCCGTACGCAGTGACGCCGGGGTGCGGGCCCCCCGGCACGCCGCGGGGATCGCCACCCCCGAGGTGGAGGTGGAGGCCGGCTGGGACCGCCGTGGTCCGCACGCCCGTGCACTGGGGGCCGAGGACCCAGGGCGCTCGTTGTCACCCGAGGAGGCCAGGGCGCTCCTGCTCGACCCCACGGGCGAGCCGGGTGGCGGGCGAGCTCCGTAGGGCACCAGCCCCCACCCCGCCCCGAGCCCGCCCGACCGCCCTGGCGCTCCGGCATACGATGTCGCGTGCCCGTTCCCGGTCAACACCTAGGACTGAGACCACATGGAAACCGCTGAGATCCGGCGACGCTGGCTGGCCTTCTTCGAGAAGAACGGCCACACCGTCGTGCCCTCCGCGCCGCTCGTCCACGACGACCCCAACCTGCTGTTCGTCAACGCCGGCATGGTGCCCTTCAAGCCCTACTTCCTGGGGCAGGAGACTCCGTCGTGGACTCGCGCGACGAGCGTGCAGAAGTGCGTGCGCACCGGGGACATCGAGGAGGTCGGCAAGACCTCGCGCCACGGCACGTTCTTCCAGATGAACGGCAACTTCTCGTTCGGCGACTACTTCAAGGCGGGGGCGATCTCCCTCGCCTGGGAGCTCGTCACCACGCCCCAGAACCTGGGTGGCTACGGCCTGGACGGCGACCTCATCTGGCCCACGGTCTACGAGGACGACGACGAGGCGTTCGCCATCTGGCGCGACACCATCGGGGTGCCGGAGGCCCGGATCACCCGCCGCGGCAAGCTGGACAACTACTGGCACATGGGCGTCCCGGGGCCGGGTGGGCCGTGCAGCGAGATCTACCTCGACCGCGGCCCGGAGTACGGCCAGGAGGGCGGACCCGCCGTCGACGAGGACCGGTACCTCGAGTTCTGGAACCTCGTGTTCATGCAGGAGGAGCTCTCGCAGGTCCGGGCCAAGGACGACTTCGACATCGTCGGGCCCCTCCCGAAGCGCAACATCGACACCGGGATGGGACTCGAGCGGATGGCCACCCTGCTCCAGGGCGTCGACAACCTCTACGAGATCGACGAGGTGTATCCCGTGCTCGACCGGGCGGCCGAGCTCACCGGCAAGCGGTACGGCGAGCAGTCGGGTCACTCGGCCGGCTCCAGCCACCCGGACGACGTCCGGCTGCGGGTGGTCGCCGACCACGTGCGCTCGTCCCTCATGCTCATCGGCGACGGCGTCACCCCGGGCAACGAGGGCCGCGGCTACGTCCTGCGCCGGATGCTGCGCCGCTCGGTGCGCTCCATGCGCCTCCTCGGCTACGAGGACCCGTGCCTGCCCGAGCTCCTGCCGGTGTCGCTGGAGCGGATGACGCGCTCCTACCCGGAGCTGGCGACGGGCTTCGACCGGATCAGCCAGATCGCCTACGCCGAGGAGGAGGCGTTCCGCCGCACCCTCGCGGCCGGCACGACCATCCTCGACACCGCCGTCGCACGGACGAAGCAGGCCGGCAGCACGACGCTCGCGGGCGACCAGGCGTTCCAGCTCCACGACACGTACGGCTTCCCCATCGACCTGACCCTCGAGATGGCCGCCGAGCAGGGCCTGCAGGTCGACCGCGAGGGCTTCGCACACCTCATGCGCGAGCAGCGCCAGCGCGCCAAGGCGGACGCGAAGGCGAAGAGGTCCGGGCACGCGAACACCGAGGTGTGGCGGGACCTGCGCGCCAGCGGTGCCACCGACTTCCGGGCCTATGAGGAGCTGACGAGCGAGGCCACCGTCATCGGCCTCGTCGTCGACGGCGAGGCGGTCAGCGAGATCGACCCGGGAACGCGGGGCCAGGTCGTCCTGAACCGCACGCCGTTCTACGCCGAGTCGGGCGGGCAGGTCGCCGACGAGGGCGCCATCACCGCCGACGGGGTCCACCTCAAGGTCGTCGACGTCCAGCGGCCCGTCAAGGGGCTGATCGCCCACACCGTCGAGGTCGTCCGCGGGCAGCTCCGCACCGGTGCACCGGTGCTCGCCGAGGTGGACCCGGAGTGGCGTCTGTCGGCGTGCCAGGCGCACTCGGGCACCCACGTCGTGCACGCGGCGTTGCGGCAGGTGCTCGGCCCGTCGGCCCTGCAGTCGGGCTCCTACAACAAGCCCGGGTACCTGCGCCTCGACTTCGCGTGGGGGCAGTCCCTCTCGGCCGCCACGCGCAGCGAGATCGAGGAGGTGGCGAACCTCGCGGTCCGCAAGGACCTGCCGGTGTCGGCCACGTTCATGCCGTTGCCGCACGCCCGGGAGATCGGTGCGCTCGCGCTGTTCGGTGAGACCTACGACGAGGACGTCCGGGTCGTGGAGATCGGCGGGCCGTGGAGCCGCGAGCTCTGCGGTGGCACCCACGTGCAGCACTCGAGCCAGATCGGGGCCATCACCCTGACGGGGGAGTCATCGGTGGGGTCTGGGGTGCGGCGCGTCGAGGCGTTCGTCGGGATCGACGCGCTGCGCCACCTCGCCCGCGAGCGTGCCGTCGTGGCCGAGCTCAGCGCCCTGGTCGGGGCCCGTCCCGAGGAGCTTGCCGACCGGGTCGCCGCGATGGTGACCCGGCTGCGCGACGCGGAGCGCGAGCTCGAGCGGGCCCGCCGTGAGCAGGTGACGGCCGCGGCCGGCTCGCTCACCGAGCGCGCTCGTGACGTCAACGGGGTCACCTTCCTCTCGCACGACGCCGGTGCCGCCAGCGCCGAGGACGTCCGCACCATGGTCCTGGACCTGCGCGGCCGCCTGGGCGCCGAGCGTCCGAGCGTCGTGGCGATCACGGGCGCCGCCAAGGGACGGCCGGTCGTCGTCGTCGCGACCAACGAACCGGCCCGGGCGCGCGGCATCCGAGCGGGTGAGCTGGTCCGGGTCGCCGCGACCGCCCTGGGCGGTGGGGGCGGTGGCAAGGACGACATCGCCCAGGGTGGCGGCCAGGACGCATCCCGGGTCGGGGACGCGCTGGCGGCCGTCGAGTGGCGCGTTGGGGAGCTCGCGGGCTGATGCCGGAGCCCGCCGACACCACGCCCCCGCCGGGGGTGCGGCTCGGCGTCGACGTCGGCACGGTGCGGGTCGGAGTCGCCGCCAGTGATCCTCGGGCGGTCCTCGCCACACCGCTGGCCACACTTCCGCGGGACCCGGAGCGGGAGCCGGCGCCCGGCGACGCGGACGTCGAGGCACTCGCCGCCCTCGTGCGGGAGCACGCCGCGGTGGGCGTGGTCATCGGCCTGCCCCGCTCACTTCGTGGGGACGAAGGTGCGGCTGCGCGCACGGCCCGCACGTATGCTGCGGTGGTGGCGGCGCGCATCGCGCCGGTCTGGGTGCGGCTCGTCGACGAGCGGCTCACGAGCGTCGATGCGCACCGTTCGCTCCGGGACAGCGGAGTCGCCGGCCGGCGTCAGCGGGCCGTGGTCGACCAGGCCGCGGCGGTGCTCATCCTCCAGACGGCGCTCGACGCGGAACGGAGCACCGGCACCCCATGTGGGGAGCGGGTCAGACCAGGACGGCGCAAGCCCCGGACGAAGGATGCGAGGCCGTGACAGAGCGTGACGTCACCCAGACCATCTTCGGTGAGCCGGAACCGCCGATCCGGACGCGGGCGGAGCTCCGCCGGCGCCGTCGGCCCCCCCGGCGCCCGAAGCGGCGCTGGCTCGTCCTGCTCCTTGCGGTCGTCCTCCTGGGCGGCGCCGCGTACGCCGCCTGGTCGGTGCTGCAGCCGATGGTGTCCGGCCTGTTCGGCGTGTCCACCACCGACGACTTCCCGGGCCCGGGTGAGGGCAGCGTCCAGGTCGTCGTCGAGCCCGGCCAGACCGGTGAGGACATCGCCACGACCCTTCGCGAGGCGGGCGTCGTGAAGACCCGTACGGCCTACCTGGATGCCGCGCTCGCCGACCCCCAGCGGGCGGCCGCAATCCAGCCCGGGGCGTACGAGATGCTCAAGGGCATGCGCGGACAGGATGCGTTCGACATCCTGGCGAACCCCGCCAACCGCGTCATGCAGGGCCCGACCATCCGCGAGGGACTCTGGGCCGCGGAGACGTTCGCGGCGCTGTCCAAGTCCACCGGGGTCCCCGTCGCGGAGTACGAGAAGGCGGCGCGCGACCCCGCCGCCATCGGACTCCCCCCGCAGGCGAAGGGGAACGTCGAGGGCTGGCTCTTCCCCTCGACGTACGAGTTCCCGGAGGACGCCTCGGCGACGCAGCAGCTGAGCGAGATGGTGGCCCAGACGGTCCGCGCCCTCGAGAGCGCCGGCATCCCGGAGGAGGACTGGCAGCGGACGCTGACCATCGCGTCGATCGTCGAGGCCGAGGTCAACGACGACGCCGACCGGGCCAAGGTGGCCCGGGTCATCCTCAACCGCCTGGACGACGGCCCACCGAACTTCGGCCTGCTCCAGATGGACTCCACGGTGCACTTCATCGCCAAGGAACGCGGCAAGGCCGGGACGACGAGCGAGCAGCGCGCGTCGGACAGCCCCTACAACACCTACAAGGTGCAGGGCCTGCCGCCGGGGCCGATCAGCAACCCCGGCGCGGCGTCCATCGAAGCGGCCGCCAACCCCGAGCAGGGTGGCTGGAACTTCTTCGTCACCGTCGACCCGAGCACGGGGGAGACGAAGTTCGCCGACACCCAGGCCGAGCACGACGTCAACGTGCGGGAGTTCCAGGCCTGGTGCTCGGCGAACCCGGGCAAGTGCTGAGGGCAGCGGTCCTCGGCTCGCCGATCGCACACTCGCTGTCCCCGGTGCTGCACCGGGCCGGCTACGCCGCGGCGGGCCTGGGGGGCTGGTCCTACGAGGCCCACGAGGTCGACGCGGCCGGGCTGCCCGGCTTCGTCGGCGGGCTCGATGTGCAGTGGCGTGGACTGTCGCTGACCATGCCGCTCAAGGAGGGCGCCGCCGGCCTCGCCACCACTGTGGACGACGTCGCTCGCTGCACGGCGGCGGTGAACACCCTCGTCCGGCGTCCTGACGGCGGCTGGGACGCGACGAACACCGACGTGGTCGGCGTGGTCAGGGCACTGCGTCCGCACCTGCGCCCCGGCGCGGAGCGCGCCCTGGTGCTCGGCTCGGGCGCCACGGCGCGCTCCACGGTCCTGGCGCTGGCCGAGCTCGGTGTCACCACACTCACCGTCCGAGCCCGCGACACCGCGCGCGCCGCCGACCTCCTGGCGTGGGCCCTGGACCTCGACCGCGGCATCCGCAACGGTTCGGTCGCCGGGCTCGGGCCGTGGGCGACGGCGGCTGACGACGTCGTGGTGTCCACCCTGCCAGCCGCGGCTGGGACCGTGGTCGCGAGCACCGTTCCGGCGACGCACCCCGGCGTGCTCCTCGATGTCGTGTACGCCGGCTGGCCCACGCCGCTCGCGCGCGCGGCTGCCGGGTCGGGCATGACGGTGGTCTCCGGTCTCGACATGCTGGTGCACCAGGCGGCGGAGCAGTTCCGGCTGTTCACCGGCCGGGTCGCGCCGGTTGCCGCGATGGCCGCCGCCGGGCGAGCCGCCCTGGAGCGGCGGTGACCCCGTGGTGGGCGGTCGCGTCGGCAGCCCTCGTGATGGGAGTCGTCGGGCACCTGACCGGCCGTGAGCTCGCCACCGGTGGGTACCGGATCCCCGAGGACGAGGCCCACCACGCGCCGGGCAGGAACTGGTGGCCGGGCCCGGCCACTGCCGGCCTGGCCGCGGTCGCGGCCTGGGCGGTCGGCGGACTGGCGGGCTGGGCGGCGCTGCCGGCGTACCTGCTCTTCGCCTGGCTCACCGTGGCACTGGTCTGGATCGACCTCGACGTCCACCGACTGCCCGTCGGCCTCGTGGTGCCGACCGCTGCGGCGACCGCGCTCCTTCTCGTCGTCGCGAGCCTTGCCGACGGGGGGATGCGCTGGGTCGGGGCCATCGTGGGCGCGCTCGGCATGGGGCTCACCTACCTCCTGCTGGCCGCCCTGCCCGGGGGCGGGGTGGGTGGCGGCGACGTCCGGCTCGCCCCCCTCATCGGGGCGCTGCTCGGCTGGCTGAGCGTGGCGCACCTCGTGCTCGGGATGGCGGCCGGGTTCCTCGTCGGTGGGGTGGCGGCCGTGGTGCTGCTCGTCCTGGGGCGAGCGGGCCTGAAGACGTCGATCGCCTACGGACCGGCGATGTGCCTGGGGGCGTGGGTGGCCATCGCGGGGACGTCCCGGATCCTGACCTGGCTCGTGGGCGGCTGAGGGCCGCGTGGAAGGATTCACGGCATGCTGCGCTGGTTGACCGCCGGGGAGTCGCACGGGCCGGCCCTGGTCGCGACGGTCGACGGCGTCCCCGCCGGCGTGGAGGTGACCACCGCCGACGTCGCGAGGGCGCTGGCCCGCCGACGCCTCGGTCACGGCCGCGGCGCGCGGATGTCCTTCGAGCAGGACGAGGTGGAGTTCCTGGGCGGGGTCCGGCACGGCCGCACCCTCGGCTCGCCCGTCGCCATCCGGATCGGCAACAGCGAGTGGCCGAAGTGGCGGACCGTCATGAGCCCCGACCCGGTCGCAGCCAGCGACCTGGCCGCGGCCGATGACGTGAACGCCGAGCGGGAGCTGGCCCGCAACCGGCCCCTCACCCGCCCTCGGCCCGGGCACGCCGACCTGGTGGGCATGCAGAAGTACGGCTTCGACGACGCCCGGCCGGTGCTCGAACGGGCCTCGGCGCGGGAGACCGCCGCCCGGGTGGCCCTGGGCGAGGTGGCCTCGCGCCTGCTCCACCAGGCCTACGGCATCCGGCTGGTGTCGCACACGGTCGCCATCGGGGGGGCGTCGGTCAGGGACGACTTCCCGCTCCCGACCGCCGACGACGTCGCCGCGCTCGACGCGGACCCGGTCCGGGCGTTCGACCCGGAGGGGTCCGCCGCCATGGTCGCCGAGGTCGACGCGGCCCACAAGGACGGTGACACCCTCGGCGGCGTCGTCGAGGTCGTCGTCACGGGTCTTCCTCCGGGGCTGGGATCGCACGTGCACTGGGACCGCCGGCTCGACGCCCGGCTTGCTGCCGCCCTCATGGGGATCCAGGCCATCAAGGGCGTCGAGGTCGGCGACGGCTTCCGCACGGCGGCGCGGCGCGGCTCGGCGGCCCACGACGAGATGGAGCGGGACCCCGAGGGCGTCATCCGCCGTCGGACGGGTCGGGCCGGCGGCACGGAGGGAGGCATGTCCGTCGGCGGGCTGCTTCGGGTGAGGGCTGCGATGAAGCCCATCTCCACGGTGCCCCGCGCGCTGCAGACGGTCGACGTCGCGTCGGACGAACCGGCCCTCGCCATCCACCAGCGCTCCGACGTCTGCGCCGTTCCGGCCGCTGGCGTCGTCGCGGAGGCGATGGTGGCGCTGACCATCGCGGAGGCGTGCCTCGAGAAGTTCGGCGGGGACTCGGTGGCCGAGACCGCACGGAACCACGCGGGCTACCTCGAGGCCATCCCGCCCGAGATGCGCACCTGGGACGCCTGATGCCCCGAGTCGTCCTCGTCGGTCCGCCCGGCTCCGGCAAGAGCACCGTCGGTGCCCTCCTGGCCGGCCTGACGGGCGTCGACCTGCACGACACCGACTCCGCCATCGAGGCGGCGCAGGGTCGGACGATCTCGGACATCTTCGTCGAGGACGGCGAACCCGCGTTCCGGGCACTCGAGTCGGCGGAGGTGGCCCGCGCGCTCGCGGAGGAGGACGGCGTGCTGGCCCTCGGCGGAGGAGCGCCCCTCGACCCCCGAACCGAACGGCTCCTCGAGGGCAGCACGGTCGTCTTCCTGGACGTCGGCATCGCGGATGCGTCGAAGCGCGTCGGCTTCGACCAGAGCCGCCCGCTGCTCGCGGTCAACCCGAGGGCGTCATGGGTTCGGCTGATGAACGAGCGCCGAACGGTGTATGAGCGCGTCGCAACGCACCGCGTCGACACCGCTGGTCGCAGCCCCGAGGAGGTGGCGGCCGAGGTCGCCGGGCTGCTGGGGGAGTCGTGAGCGACGCGTCGGTCATCGGTGTCGGCACGGCATACGACGTCGTGGTCGGGCACGGCGTCTCGGACCGGGTCGCAGGGTTGCTCGACCCTCGGGTGCGCCAGGTCCTCGTGGTGCGACCCGGACCCCTTGCGCGGCTGGCGGACCCGGTCGTGGAGCGGTTGCGCGACGCCGGGCTCGCCGTGCACGAGGTCACCGTCCCCGACGCCGAGACGGCCAAGACCGCCGAGGTGGCCTCCCGGCTGTGGTCGGAGCTCGGTGTGCACTCCTTCACCCGCTCGGATGCCGTCGTCGCGGTCGGTGGGGGCAGCGTCACCGACCTCGCGGGGTTCGTCGCGGCCACGTGGCTGCGGGGCGTGGCCGTCGTGCACGTGCCGACCACCCTCCTCGGGATGGTCGACGCGGCCGTCGGCGGCAAGACCGGCATCAACACGCCGGAGGGCAAGAACCTCGTCGGCGCCTTCCACGAGCCGGCCGGGGTGCTCTGCGACCTCGACCTGCTGGAGACCCTGGCTCACGAGGACCTCGTCGCCGGGCTGGCCGAGGTCGTCAAGGCGGGCTTCATCGCCGATCCACGCATCCTCGAGCTCGTCGAGGCCGACCCGCCGGGCGCCACCCGGTGGGACGGGCCCGACGTGCGGGAGCTCGTCGAACGAGCCGTCCGCGTCAAGGCGGACGTCGTGGCGCAGGACCTCACCGAGTCGTTCCTGCGCGAGGTGCTCAACTACGGGCACACCTTCGGGCACGCCGTGGAGCACGTCGAGGGCTACCGTCGGCGGCACGGCGAGGCCGTGGCGATCGGCATGACGTATGCCGCCGAGCTCGCTCGCCGGTCGGGGCACCTGGCGGCCGACGTGGTCACCCGCCACCGGGAGGTCCTCGGCTCCCTCGGCCTTCCGACGGCCTACCACCCCGGGCGCTGGGACGACCTGCTCACGGCCATGCGGCGCGACAAGAAGTCCCGAGGGGCACAGCTCCGGTTCGTCGTCCTCGAGGACGTGGCGCGGCCCGTGCGGCTCGAGGATCCTGAAATGGGGTGGCTCACAGGGGCGTACGAGGCGATCTCCCGCCCCTGACCGCGGTCCCTCGCCAACCTCTGCTAGCAGACCTTGGTGCTCAGACCCACACGGTGCACCCTGTGGTTCGAGCCGCAACATCTGCTGAGCTGGGCCTCGCACCGGAACCGTCTCGCACAGGGACCGCACAGCGAGCCCATGGCCAGAGCATCGGGCCGGCCCGCACGATGGTCACATGAGCACCCCGACACCTCGACCCACCCACCACGAGCCGCCCGTCCACCCGGACCACGACCGCGGGCTCGAGTTCGACGTCCGCACCCTCCTCGCCCGCCGCTCGGCCCTCGGGCTGCTGTCCGGGGCCGGCCTCCTCGCCCTCGTCGGGTGCTCGGACCCCACCCCTGCGGGCACGACGTCCGCCTCGACCGCGGCGACCACGACCGCGGCGGGCAGCGCGAGCGCCGCCGCGACGGCACCCGGCACGACGACCGCCGTCGACTCCGTGGTGCCCGACGAGACGGCCGGCCCCTTCCCGGGTGACGGGAGCAACGGCGTCGACGTCCTCGACGACACGGGCATCGTCCGGCGCGACATCCGCTCCTCGGTCGGCACCTCGACGACGACCGCCTCGGGGGTGCCGCTCACGATCAACCTGACCGTCCTCGACTCGTCCTCCGAGTACGCGGCGCTGGAGGGCGTCGCGGTCTACGCCTGGCACGCCGACGCGCAGGGCCGGTACTCGATGTACTCCAGCGGCGTGGAGGACGAGAACTACCTGCGCGGCGTGCAGCCCACGGACGCCTCCGGCACGGCCACCTTCACCACCGTCTTCCCGGGGTGCTACGACGGGCGGTGGCCGCACGTGCACTTCGAGGTGTACCGCAGCACCGCCGAGGCGACCAGCGACGGGCAGATCGTCCGGACCAGCCAGATCGCCCTGCCCCAGGCCGCCTGCGAAGCGGTCTACGGCGACACCTCGACGTACCCGTCGAGCGCGGAGAACCTCTCGCGGACCTCGCTCACCCGCGACATGGTGTTCGGTGACGACGGCGGCATCCACCAGCTGGCGACGGTGACCGGCGACGCCCGGAGCGGGTACGTCGCCAACCTCACCATCGGCGTCTGACCGCGGCGGCTGCCCGGGGCCGTGTTCCGGTGCAGTTAGACTGACCGGCGATCCCCACCCCCCGACGGGGGTGACGCGCGCCCTCGACCGGGCACGCAGCATCCGACCTGACGAAAGCGAAGACCTGCACGTGGCATCGACCAACGACCTCAAGAACGGCCTCGTCCTCAACCTGGAGGGCCAGCTCTGGACCGTCGTGGAGTTCCAGCACGTCAAGCCGGGGAAGGGTCCCGCCTTCGTGCGGACCAAGCTGAAGAACGTCATGAGCGGCAAGGTCGTCGACAAGACGTTCAACGCCGGCGTCAAGGTCGAGACGGCGAACGTCGACAAGCGGACGATGCAGTACCTGTACAACGACGGCACCGACTTCATCTTCATGGACCCCGACACCTACGACCAGATCTCGGTGCGACCCGAGGTCGTCGGCGACGCGGCGAAGTTCATGCTCGAGAACCAGGACGCCATCGTCGCCCGTCACGACGGCAACGTGCTGTTCATCGAGCTGCCGGCCTCGGTCGTCCTCGAGATCACCTACACCGAGCCCGGCCTGCAGGGTGACCGCTCGACCGGGGGCACGAAGCCGGCGACCGTCGAGACCGGTGCCGAGGTGCAGGTGCCGCTCTTCCTCGAGCAGGGAACGAGGATCAAGGTCGACACCCGCGACGGCTCGTACCTCGGTCGGGTCAGCTGACGCGTGGCCGCCCGGACCAAGGCCCGCAAGCGCGCCCTCGACCTCCTCTTCGAGGCCGAGCAGCGTGGGGTCAACGCCTCCGACCTGCTCCGTGAGCGGCTGGCGGCACCGGTGACCGAGGCGCCCCTCTCGGAGTTCACCGCAGACCTCGTGTCGGGAGTGGTCGAGCACTGGAGCCAGATCGACGAGCTGATCGCCACGTACTCGCAGGGCTGGACCCTGCAGCGGATGCCGGCCGTCGACCGCGCGATCCTGCGCCTGGGTGCCTACGAGGTGCTCTTCTCCGGCGACGTGCCGGAGCCCGTGGCGATCAGCGAGTGGGTCGGCCTGGCCACGGAGCTGTCGACCGACGACAGCCCACGCTTCGTCAACGGGCTGCTCGCCCGCCTCGCCGAGGTCAAGCCGACGCTCGCCTGAGCGAGTGCCCCCGGGTGGATCGCGGGCTGCGCGTCAGTCCTCCAGGCGGAAGCCGATCTTGAGGCCCACCTGGTAGTGCGCCACCGCACCGTCCTCGAGGTGCCCCCGGATCTCGGTCACCTCGAACCAGTCGAGACCTCGCACCGTCGTCGAGGCGCGTGCCACCGCTCCGGTGATCGCGTCGTCGATGGAGGTGGTCGAGCTCCCGACGACCTCGGTGATGCCGTACGTGTGTGCCATGTGCTCGCCCCTTCGTCGTGGCGCCCGGGTGGCGCTCCTGCTCGGAATGATCGTCCCTTCGCGTCGCGGGGGCCAGCCCTCGGCGTGCCTTCAGGGCGCCGTTCCGGGGTGCCGTTCCGGGGTGCCACGGGCGGGCCGAAAGGGGCTCCATGGCAGCCTGAGGTCACGCTGAGAGTGCGCCCAGCCGACGGGTCCCGCAAGGCCACCAAGGGGGTCCTCGCGCGTACGTTGAGAGGTGCCCGCAACACTCGAACGAAAGGAGAAAGCCATGGCTACCCGCACCTGGGATGCATGGAACTATCGGGAGAGCGCTGAGGTGTCGTCACGCGGAAAGGACCTGACGGGCTTCTCCGTCGAGGCCGTCGACGGCTCGATCGGCAAGGTCGACCGGTCCACTCTCGACGTCGGCAGCAGCTACATCGTCGTCGACACCGGGCCGTGGATCTTCGGCCGGAAGGTCATGCTTCCTGCCGGGACCATCGATCGGGTCGACTGGAACGCGGAGAAGGTCTACGTGGACCGGACCAAGAACCAGATCAAGGACTCGCCGGAGTTCGACGAGGCCGGGATGGTCGAGTCCGACCCTGCGTACCGAGACCGCCTGGGCACGTACTACGGCGGCACGTACGACCGCGGCACGCTCTGAGGAGCGGACCGCACGCCGTAGCACACCGGAGCCCCGGTGGCGAGGACTCCTCGCCACCGGGGCTCCTCCGTGACCGGTCAGCGGGCCGGAGCGACCGGTCAGAGGGCCGCGGCGAACACCACCTCCGGCCAGCGGGAGGTGGCCAGCCAACGACGGCGCGTCTCCTCGTCAGCGTCCTTGGGAGGGAAGAGGGGCTCGATCGCTCGTGCGGAGCTACCGGCGTCGTCGCAGCGACGCTCCCCCTGGGTTGACTGTGACGGGTGCACGGCGGCCTCCTTCGGCGTGTGCGGGGATGTCTCGGGCGGGTCCCATTGCATCACATTGTGTTGGGTCAGCAATAGGGTCTGGTTATGGATGTCTCGGCATCCGAGCCACTGCGTTCGACGAGAGTCCGCTCCGACGACCTCGTCTCACCGGGCGAGCCGCTGCGGTCCCTCCCGTGTGCGGCCCGTACAGTGGGCGCCGCAGCACCGACATCCTTTAACGACCTGTCCCGTGAGGCAGGGAAGGAGGTCCGCGTCCATGACGCGCGCCGACACGACCGTGCCCCCCGGGCACCCCCTCGACCCGTCCGGTCGGACCGTCCTCACCGCGAGCGACGTGTCCCGGGCCCTGCGCCGCATCGCCCACGAGATCCTCGAGCGCAACAAGGGAGCCGACGACCTCGTCCTGCTCGGCATCCCGAGCCGGGGCGTCGAGCTCGCCTCCCGCCTGGTCGACCTCATCAAGGAGGTCGAGGGCACCGAGGTGCCCCACGGGTCGCTCGACGTCACGATGCACCGCGACGACCTCCGTTCCCAGCCGACCCGGGCGGTGATGCACACCGAGATCCCGGCAACGGGCGTCGACGACAAGGTCGTCGTCCTCGTCGACGACGTGCTCTACTCCGGCCGCACCATCCGCGCCGCTCTCGACGCCCTCTCCGACCTCGGCCGGCCGCGGGTCGTGCGCCTCGCCGTTCTCGTCGACCGTGGTCACCGCGAGCTGCCGATCCGGGCCGACCACGTGGGCAAGAACCTCCCCACGGCGCAGAGCGAGAAGGTGCAGGTGCGACTCTCCGGCTTCGACGGCGGCGAGGACGTGGTCCGGATCGCCGGCGGGGAGCCGCGGTGAACCGCCACCTCCTGTCCAGCGCCGACCTCACCCGCGACGACGTGCGGATGCTGCTCGCGACGGCATCCGAGATGCACGAGGTGCAGCACCGCGACGTCAAGAAGCTGCCCACCCTGCGCGGCCGCACGATCATCAACCTCTTCTTCGAGGACTCCACCCGCACCCGGAGCAGCTTCGAGATCGCGGGCAAGTGGATGAGCGCCGACACGATCAACATCACCGGCAAGGGCAGCAGCGCCAGCAAGGGCGAGTCGCTGCGCGACACGGTGCGCACCATCGACGCCATGTCGGTCGACGCACTGGTCATCCGCCACATGGCGAGCGGCGCCGCGCACCAGGTCGCGCAGTGGGTCGACGCGAGCGTCGTCAACGCGGGGGACGGCACCCACGAGCACCCCACGCAGGCACTCCTCGACGCCTACACGATGGGCCAGCGCCTCGGCGACCTCGACGGTGCCAGGGTCGCCATCGTCGGCGACCTCACGCACAGCCGGGTCTTCCGCTCCAACGCCATCACCCTGCGCACCCTCGGCGCCCACGTCACCCTCGTCGCCCCGCCCACCCTCATGCCGAGCGGGATCTCGGCCTGGGCCGCCATCGACGGCCTCGAGCTCACCGACGACCTCGACGCCGTGCTCGCCTCCGGCCCCGATGCCGTGATGATGCTCCGGGTGCAGCGTGAGCGGATGAGCGGCGGCTTCTTCCCGACGGCCCGCGAGTACACCGTCGGCTTCGGCCTGACCCGGGAGCGCCTCCGGGCGCTGTCGGACGCCAACCCCGAGGCCGTCATCTGCCACCCCGGCCCCATGAACCGCGGCCTGGAGATCAGCGCCGACGCCGCGGATGCCGCCCAGAGCCTCATCCTCGACCAGGTGTCGGCCGGTGTTGCGGTGCGGATGTCGGTGCTCTACCACCTGCTGGCCGGAGAGGGGGCGGCGGCGTGAGCACGCTCCTCGTCACCGGCGCCACCTGGTACGACGACGGCGGCACGGCGACGACCGGCGACCTCCTCCTGAGCGACGGGGTGGTGACCCAGGTCGGAGCCGTCGACGCCCCGAGGGACGTCGAGCGGGTGGATGCCGACGGGCTCACCCTGCTGCCCGGCTTCGTCGACCTGCACACCCACCTGCGCGAGCCGGGTCGCGAGGACACCGAGACGATCGCCTCCGGTTCGGCTGCCGCCGCCGTCGGTGGCTACACGGCCGTGCTCGCCATGGCCAACACGACCCCGGTCACCGACACCGCCGAGGCCGCCGAGCGGGTTCTCGACCTGGGCCGCGCGGCCGGCCTCGTCGACGTCCACCCCGTGGGCGCCGTGACCAAGGGCCTCGAGGGCGGCGAGCTTGCCGAGCTCGGGCTGATGCACCGCTCGCGGGCGGGCGTCCGCCTGTTCTCCGACGACGGCCACTGCGTCGCCGACGGACGGGTCATGCGCCGCGCCCTGGAGTACGTGCGCGCCTTCGACGGCGTCATCTCCCAGCACAGCCAGGACCCCGCCCTCGCCGGCCCGCAGGCGTGCTGCCACGAGGGCGAGGTCTCCGGGCGGCTCGGCCTGCCCGGCTGGCCCTCGGTGGCCGAGTCGAGCGTCATCGCCCGTGACGCGCTGCTCGCCGAGCACACCCGCTCCCGCGTGCACGTCGCGCACGTCAGCACCGCCGAGGGAGTCGACGTCGTGCGGTGGGCCAAGGCGCGCGGCATCCGGATCACCGCGGAGGTGACCCCGCACCACCTGGTGCTGGGCACCGACCTCCTCACCGGCTACGACCCGGTCTACAAGGTCAACCCGCCGCTGCGCCCGAACGCGGACCGGGAGGCGCTCGTCGAGGGCCTGCTGGACGGCACGATCGACGCCATCGCCACGGACCACGCCCCGCACGCCCGGCACGACAAGGAGCACGCGTTCGTCGACGCGGCCTTCGGGATGCTGGGCCTCGAGACCGCCTTCGCCGTGGTCCACGACCTGCTCGTCACCGACGGGCGGCTGGGCTGGGCCGACCTCTCGCGCGTCATGTCGTCGGCACCGGCGCGGATCGCCGGCCTCGCCGACCACGGCCGCCCGGTCGCCGCGGGAGCACCGGCCAACCTCGTGCTCGTCGACCCGGTCGCCGCAGCCACCGTGGACCGTGACGCCTCGCAGTCCTTGTCCCGCAACACCCCGTGGCACGGCGCGCATCTCACCGGTGCCGTGCACACAACCATCCTGCGCGGCCGAGTGACCGCGCGAGGAGGAAGGCCCGTCCCATGCTGACCACCCGCGAGAGCGCTGTCCTCGTCCTCGAGGACGGCCGCACGTTCCTCGGCCGCGCCTTCGGCAGGCGTGGCACGACCGTGGGCGAGGCCGTCTTCTCCACCGGCATGACCGGCTACCAGGAGACGCTGACCGACCCCAGCTACCACCGCCAGGTGGTCGTCATGACGGCGCCGCACGTCGGCAACACGGGCTGGAACGACGAGGACGACGAGTCCGGCCGCATCTGGGTCGCCGGCTACGTCGTGCGCGACCCGGCCCTGCGCCCGAGCAGCTGGCGCTCGCGGCGCTCCCTCGAGGACGAGCTGGACGCCCAGGGCGTCGTCGGCATCTGCGACCTCGACACCCGTGCCCTCACCCGGCACCTCCGGGAACGGGGCGCCATGCGGGTCGGGATCTTCTCGGGGGATGCCGCGAGCGCGCCGCGCGAGCGGCTCCTCACCCAGGTCATCGACTCGCCGCCGATGGAGGGTTCCTCGCTGGCCGAGCAGGTGGCCACCGAGGAGGCCTACGTGGTGACGGCGGTGGGGGAGCGGCGCCTCACCGTGGCCGCCGTCGACCTCGGAATCAAGTCGAGGACGCCTCAGATGATGGCCGAGCGCGGCATCGAGGTGCACGTGCTGCCCGCAGCCGCGACGATCGACGAGGTGAAGGCGGTGCGGCCCGACGGCGTGTTCTTCTCCAACGGCCCGGGCGACCCTGCGACGGCCGACGTGCAGGCCGAGCTGCTGCGGGCGGTGATGGGTGACGGCATCCCCTACTTCGGCATCTGCTTCGGGAACCAGATCCTCGGCAAGGCGCTCGGGTTCGGCACGTACAAGCTGAAGTACGGCCACCGTGGGATCAACCAGCCGGTCATGGACCGCACCACCGGCAAGGTCGAGGTCACTGCGCACAACCACGGCTTCGCCGTCGACGCCCCGCTCGACCGCGACACCGAGACCCCCTTCGGCACCGCGACCGTGAGCCACGTCTGCCTCAACGACGACGTCGTCGAGGGCCTGGAGGTCAGGCGGGACGGGCGCCTGGTCGCCTTCTCGGTCCAGTACCACCCGGAGGCCGCGGCCGGTCCGCACGACGCCGCCTATCTCTTCGACCGCTTCGCCGACCTGATGCAAGGCGACACACCGGTGCCAGACGAGAATGGGGTGCTCTGATGCCGAAGCGTGAGGACATCACGAGCGTCCTGGTCATCGGCTCCGGCCCGATCGTCATCGGCCAGGCCTGCGAGTTCGACTACTCCGGCACCCAGGCCTGCCGGGTGCTGCGCGAGGAGGGCATCCGCGTCGTCCTCGTCAACTCCAACCCGGCCACGATCATGACGGACCCGGAGTTCGCCGACGCCACCTACGTCGAGCCGATCACCCCCGAGATCGTCGAGAAGATCATCGCCAAGGAGCGCCCCGACGCCGTGCTGGCGACGCTGGGCGGCCAGACGGCGCTCAACTGCGCGATGGAGCTGCACGAGCGGGGCATCCTCGAGCGGTACGGCTGTCCGCTCATCGGTGCCAACGTCGAGGCGATCCAGCTCGGTGAGGACCGTGAGAAGTTCAAGGGTGTCGTCGAGCGCTGCGGCGCCGAGTCGGCGCGCTCGAGGATCTGCCACACCATCGACGAGGTGGTCGCCGCCGCCGACGACCTGGGCTATCCCGTGGTCGTGCGCCCCTCCTTCACCATGGGTGGCCTCGGGTCCGGCTTCGCCCACGACGAGGGCGAGCTGCGCCGCATCGCCGGCGCCGGACTCCAGTACTCCCCGGTCACCGAGGTGCTCCTCGAGGAGTCGATCCTCGGCTGGAAGGAGTACGAGCTCGAGGTGATGCGCGACCACGCCGACAACGTCGTCGTGGTCTGCTCCATCGAGAACGTCGACCCCGTGGGCGTGCACACGGGTGACTCCATCACCGTCGCACCCGCCCTGACCCTCACCGACCGCGAGTACCAGCGGCTGCGAGACATCGGCATCGCCGTCATCCGCGAGGTCGGTGTAGACACCGGCGGGTGCAACATCCAGTTCGCGGTCGACCCCGTCGACGGACGCGTCATCGTCATCGAGATGAACCCACGGGTCTCCCGCTCCTCGGCCCTGGCGAGCAAGGCCACCGGCTTCCCGATCGCGAAGATCGCCGCGAAGATGGCGATCGGCTACACCCTCGACGAGGTACCCAACGACATCACCGGCGAGACCCCGGCATCCTTCGAGCCGACGCTCGACTACGTCGTCGTGAAGGTGCCGCGGTTCGCCTTCGAGAAGTTCCCGGCGGCCGACGACACCCTGACCACCACGATGAAGTCGGTGGGCGAGGCGATGGCGATCGGCCGCAACTTCACCGAGGCCCTGCAGAAGGCGCTCCGGTCGCTGGAGAAGAAGGGCAGCAGCCTCCACTGGGACGGTGGGAGACCCACGACGGAGCAGGCGCGGGCGCTCCTCGACGCCGCCCGGCGCCCCACCGACGGTCGCATCGTGCAGGTCCAGCAGGCGCTGCGTGGCGGTCTGTCGGTCGAGGAGGTGCACGAGGCCACCCGCATCGACCCCTGGTTCCTCGACCAGATGGCGCTCGTGGAGGACGTCGCGGATGCCGTCGCGGCCGCGACCGAGCTCACTCCCGAGCTGCTCCGGCTGGCCAAGCGGCACGGCTTCAGCGACGCCCAGCTGGCCTCACTGCGGCGGATGCCCGAGTCGGTCGTCCGCGGGGTACGCCACGCCCTCGGGGTGCGGCCGGTCTTCAAGACGGTCGACACGTGCGCTGCCGAGTTCGCAGCGCACACGCCGTACCACTACAGCACCTACGACGAGGAGACCGAGGTCGCGCCGCGTGAGCGGCCGGCGGTGCTCATCCTCGGCTCCGGCCCCAACCGCATCGGCCAGGGCGTCGAGTTCGACTACTCATGCGTCCACGCCTCCTTCGCCCTCCGCGACGCGGGCTACGACACCGTGATGGTCAACTGCAACCCCGAGACGGTGTCGACCGACTACGACACGAGCAGTCGCCTCTACTTCGAGCCCCTCACCCTCGAGGACGTGCTCGAGGTCGTCCACGCCGAGACGCAGGCCGGCCCCGTGGCCGGGGTCATCGTGCAGCTCGGTGGCCAGACGCCGCTCGGGCTGGCGCTCGCGCTCAAGGCCGAAGGCGTGCCCATCGTGGGCACGAGCCCTGAGGCCATCGACCTCGCCGAGGACCGGGGGGCCTTCGGTCGGGTGCTGCACGAGGCTGGCCTACCGGCGCCGAAGCACGGGACCGCCTACAGCGCCTCGGAGGCCGTCGAGATCGCCCGCGAGATCGGCTACCCCGTGCTCGTGCGGCCGTCCTACGTGCTCGGCGGTCGGGGCATGGAGATCGTCTACGACGACTCGACCCTCTCCGGATACGTCGAGCGCGCGACCCAGGCCAGTCCGGAGCACCCCGTGCTCGTCGACAGGTTCCTCGACGACGCCATCGAGATCGACGTCGACGTCCTCTTCGACGGGCAGGAGATGTACGTCGGCGGGATCATGGAGCACATCGAGGAGGCCGGCATCCACTCCGGGGACTCCTCCTGCACCCTCCCGCCGGTCACCCTCGGAGCCAGCGAGCTGGAGCGGGTCCGGGTCTCGACGCGGCGGCTGGCCGAGGGCATCGGCGTCCGGGGGCTCATGAACGTCCAGTTCGCCCTGGCCCAGGACATCCTCTACGTCCTCGAGGCGAACCCCCGCGCGTCGCGGACGGTGCCCTTCGTCGCGAAGGCGACGGGCGTCCCGATCGCGAACGCCGCCGCGCGCATCATGCTGGGGGCCACCATCGCCGAGCTGCGTGCGGAGGGCGTCCTGCCCGCCCACACCGACGGCGGCCGGATGCCGGCCCACGCGCCCATGTCGGTCAAGGAGGCGGTGCTGCCCTTCAAGCGGTTCCGCACGGCCGAGGGCCTCGTGGTCGACAGCCTGCTCGGCCCGGAGATGCGCTCCACCGGGGAGGTCATGGGCATCGACCACGACTTCGGGCGCGCCTTCGCCAAGGCCCAGCTCGGCGCGATCAGCGGACTCCCCACGAAGGGAACGATATTCGTCTCCGTGGCGAACCGGGACAAGCGAGCCGTCATCTTCCCCGTCAAGCGCCTCGTCGATCTCGGCTTCCGCATCATCTCGACGAGCGGAACCGCCGATGTGCTGCGCCGCAACGCGATCGACGCCGACGTGGTCCTCAAGCATGCCGAGCGGGGGCCCGGAGGTCGCTCGATCGTCGACTGGATCAACGCCGGCGAGATCGACATGGTCGTGAACAGCCCGAGCGGGCCGAGTGCGTCGGCCCGCGCCGACGGCTACGCGATCCGGGCCGCGACCACCGCCATGGACAAGCCGATCATCACCACGGTCCAGCAGCTGGCGGCCGCGGTGCAGGCGATCGAAGCCGTGCTCGTCGGCGACCTGGAGGTCACCTCCCTCCAGGACCACGCATCGGCCCTCGACCTCTACGGCGTCGGCCCGGTGGCCACCGCCCCGCCCGTCGGAGCGGTGCCGTGAAGGGCGTCGTACAGGTGACCGGCGAGCTCATCGCCAGTCGTCGGGCCGGCGCGTACCACCACCTCACCCTCGTCGCACCCGGCGTGGCCGAGCTGGCCCGACCGGGCCAGTTCGTGGCGCTCGCCGTCGGCGGGCCCACGACCGCCACCCTGCTGCGCCGCTGCTTCTCCATCCACCGGGTCAAGCCGTCGGGCACCTACGGCGGGACGGTGGACATCGTCGTCGCGGCCCACGGGCCCGGCACGCAGTGGCTCGCCGGGCTGAGGGCGCACGAGCAGGTGGACGTCGTGGGCCCCCTCGGCCGCCCGTTCCCGTTGCCCGCGGACCCGGTCGCCTGCGTCCTGGTCGGCGGCGGCTACGGCTCGGCACCGCTGTTCTGGCTCGCCCAGGCGCTGCACGACCGGGGCTGCCGCGTCGAGATGGTGCTGGGTGCGGCATCCGAGGACCGGCTCTTCGGGGTCGTCGAGGCGCGGCGGACTGCGGACGGGGTCACCGTGACGACCGACGACGGCTCGGCCGGGCGCCGTGGCTGGGTCTCGGACGTGCTGGGGGAGGTGGTCGACCGTTCGGGGGCCGAGGTCGTCTACGGGTGTGGGCCGATGGCGATGTTGCGCTCGGTCACGCAGGTCGCTGCGGCGCACGGGGCGGTCGCCCAGGTCGCGGTCGAGGAGTCGATGGCCTGCGGGGTCGGAGTCTGCATGACCTGCGTCATGCCGGTCACGGGCAACGACGGCGTCACTCGCATGGTCCGCTCGTGCGTCGAGGGACCGGTGTTCCGTGGTGACCGGGTGCGCTGGGACGCGTTCTCCGACGGGGTGTGCCGCGTCCCGGCCGACACGCTCGGGGCACCGTCGGCGGGCGGTCACTGATGGTCGACATGTCGACCACGCTGGGGCGGACGACGCTGCCGAACCCGGTGATGACGGCGTCCGGGTGCGCGGCGAACGGTCAGGAGCTGCACCGGTTCTTCCCCGTGTCCGAGCTCGGCGCCTTCGTGACCAAGACCGTCATGGCCGAGCCGCGCGCGGGGCGGGGGACCCCCCGGATGGCGGAGACGGCATCCGGCATGCTCAACTCCATCGGCCTGCAGGGGCCGGGCATCGACGCCTTCGTCGAGAAGGACCTCGCGTGGCTCGGGTCCGTGGGGGCGCGGCCCCTGGTCTCGATCGCGGGGAACACCGTGGAGGAGTTCGCCGACGTCGCTGAACGGCTGGCGGCCAGCCCGGCGTACGGCGCCGTCGTCGGGGTGGAGGTGAACATCTCCTGCCCCAACGTCGCGAACCGTGGTCTGGTGTTCGCCTGCGACCCGGTCTCGTCGGAGCGGGTGGTGCGGCTGGTGCGCGAGCGGCTGCCCGGCGGCATCCCCATCTTCGCCAAGCTCACGCCCGACGTCACCGACATCGTGCCGGTCGCCGAGGCGGCACTGCGGGCGGGCGCCGACGGGCTCACGATGATCAACACCCTCCTCGGCATGGTGATCGACACCGAGCGACTCCGGCCGCAGCTCGCCGGGGTCACCGGCGGCCTGTCCGGGCCGGCGATCCGCCCCGTGGCGGTGCGAGCGCTGTGGCAGGTGACCGCGGCGATGCGCGCCGGCCGGCTGCCGACGGCTCCGCTCCTCGGCGTCGGCGGGGTGCGCACCGGGCGGGACGCCCTCGAGCTCGTCGCGGCGGGTGCCTCGGCGGTCCAGGTCGGCACCGCCACGTTCCACGACCCGTGCCGGCCACGCCGGGTGGTCGACGAGCTGGAGGCCGAGATCGCCCGCCATGGCTTCGGTCGGTTCGCCGACGTCGTCGGCATCGCCCACGAGCGGACGGCCGGCCCGTGACGAGCACGAGCCCGTCGCACACCCCGACCACGAGCTACGGTCGGCGCCTGCGCGCCGCGATGGACCGGCACGGCCCCTTCTGTGTCGGCATCGACCCGCACACCGCGCTGCTGGGCCGCTGGGGGCTGCCCGACACCGTCGACGGGCTGGAGTCGTTCGCCATGACGTGCGTCGAGGCGTTCGGCGGGGAGGTGGCCGCAGTCAAGCCGCAGTCCGCGTTCTTCGAACGGTTCGGCTCCGCCGGCGTGGCGGTCCTCGAGCGAACGCTGGCCGCCCTGCGTGACGTCGGCGCACTCTCCCTCCTGGACGTCAAGCGTGGTGACATCGGGACGACGATGGCCGGGTACGCCCACGCCTACCTCTCGGACGCCTCCCCGGTCCGCGCCGACGCGGTGACCCTGAGCCCGTACCTGGGCTACGAGTCGCTGCGTCCGGCGCTGGACCTCGCGCGGGCGACCGGGCGTGGCGTCTTCGTCCTGACCCTCACCTCCAACCCGGAAGGGGCCTCGGTGCAGCACGCCGCCCTGCACGGCCGAACCGTCGCAGCCGCGGTGGTGGACGGTGTGACCGGCGACAACGCGGCGGCGCGGGCCGCGGGGGAGCTGGGCAGCGTCGGCCTCGTCGTCGGCGCCACCGTCGGCTCCGCACCGGCCGACCTCGGGCTGGACCTCGCCGCGGCATCCGGCCCCATCCTGGCACCGGGTCTCGGAGCGCAGGGAGGTACCGCACACTCCCTGCGCGGTACCTTCGGGCCGGCCGTCGGGCAGGTGCTCGGTACGAGCAGCCGCGAGGTGCTCGACGTCGGGCCGGACGTCGCAGCCCTGCGAGCCGCGGCACGCAGGGCAGCCGACGAGCTGGCGGTCGGACTGCGGGGCTGAGCGAACCAGGCGTGCCGCCACGGTCGGCAGACGGGCCGAAGTGCGAGTGGCGCTCAGGTGGCCGCGATACAGTCGCAGGCGTTCAGCCGGGTGTTGAGAAGCCAGCGCCCGCATGTCCGCGAAGGATCTGTTGTGGCATTACCGCCGCTCACCCCCGAACAGCGCGCCGCCGCCCTCGAGAAGGCCGCCGCCTCACGGCGCGAGCGAGCCGAGGTCAAGCACCGACTCAAGCATTCTGGCGCGTCCCTCAGCCAGGTCATCGCCGACGGCAAGACCAACGACGTGATCGGCAAGATGCGCGTCTCCGCGCTCCTCGAGTCCATGCCGGGCGTCGGTCGCGTGCGAGCGCGCCAGATCATGGAGGAGGTCGGCATCTCCGAGAGCCGCAGGGTGCGGGGTCTCGGCCAGAACCAGGTCGCGGCGCTCCTCGAGCGCTTCGGGCGGTCGTGACGGGGCGCTCGCGCCTCACCGTCCTCGCTGGTCCGACGGCCGTCGGCAAGGGGACCGTCGCGGCCTTCGTGCGCGAGCACCACCCCGAGGTCTGGCTCTCGGTGTCCGTGACCACCCGCCGGCGGCGTGCCGGGGAGGTCGACGGCGTGCACTACCACTTCGTCGACGACGCCGCGTTCGACCGGATGGTCGCTGCCGGGGAGCTGCTCGAGTGGGCGGTCGTCCACGGGCTCGCCAGGTACGGCACGCCGCGTCGGCCGGTCGAGGAGGCCCTGGCGGCCGGGCGCCCGGCCCTGCTGGAGATCGACCTGCAGGGTGCCCGTCAGGTGCGCGAGACCATGCCGGAGGCGCTGTTCGTCTTCCTGGCCCCGCCGACGTGGGAGGAGCTGGTGCGCCGGCTCGTGGGTCGCGGCACCGAGGACGAGGAGGAGCGCGAGGCGCGCCTGGCCACCGCCCGGGTCGAGCTGGCGGCCGCTCAGGAGTTCGACGCGACGGTGCTCAACGACGACGTTCGGCGCGCGGCCGCCGAACTCGTATCATTGATGGGATCCCCCGTCCCCGAAGCGAAGCGAGACTGACGCGTGTCCGGAACCAAGGCCGACCCCATCGGCATCACCAACCCGCCGATCGACGAGCTCCTGGAGCGCGCGGACTCCAAGTACGCCCTCGTCCTCTACTCGGCGAAGCGGGCCCGGCAGATCAACGCCTACTACGCCCAGCTCCAGGAGGGACTCCTCGAGTACGTCGGCCCGCTCGTCGACTCCGAGGTGCACGAGAAGCCGATGTCCATCGCGCTGCGCGAGATCAACGAGGGGCTGCTGACCTCCACTCCCACCGAGGAGTGACCACGTGAAGGTCGTCCTCGGGGTCGCCGGGGGCATTGCGGCGTACAAGGCCTGCTCGCTCCTGCGGCTGCTCACCGAGGCCGGCCACGACGTGACCGTCGTGCCCACGGCATCCGCGTTGCGCTTCGTCGGCGAGGCCACGTGGTCCGCCCTGTCGGGGAAACCGGTGCACACCGATGTCTGGTCCGACATCACGGAGGTGCCGCACGTGCGGGTCGGCCAGCAGGCCGACCTCGTGGTCGTCGCACCGGCGACCGCCGACCTGCTGGCCCGGGCGGCGACCGGCCAGGCCGACGACCTGCTCACCACCGTCCTGCTCACCGCGCGGTGCCCCGTCGTCATGGCCCCTGCGATGCACACGGAGATGTGGGACCACCCCGCCACCCAGGCCAACGTGGCGACGTTGAGCGAGCGCGGGGTGCACGTCGTCCCCCCGGCGTCCGGCCGGCTCACCGGGCCCGACACCGGGCCGGGTCGGCTGCCGGAGCCCGAGGAGCTCTACGCCGTGTGCGAGCGCGAGCTGGCCCGCGCCGCCGCCCGCACCCCGACCTCCCCGACCTCCCCGACTTCGTCTGTGGGGATGCCGCCGACACGCGATGTGGACGGCGTTTCGGCGCAGTCCCACAGACGAAGTCGGGGAGGAGCGGGGGGTGGGGATGCGCTCGCGGGGCGGCACGTGGTCGTCACTGCCGGCGGGACGCGGGAGCCGCTGGACCCGGTGCGCTACCTCGGCAACCGGTCCTCCGGCAAGCAGGGGTACGCGCTGGCGGAGGTGGCCGCGGCACGCGGCGCCCGGGTCACCCTCGTCTCCTCGTCGTCACTGCTCCCGCCGGCCGGGGTGACCGTGGTGCCGGTCGAGACGGCGCTCGAGCTCGAGGCGGCCCTGCAGCGGGTCGCCCCGGTCGCCGACGTCGTGGTCATGGCCGCTGCCGTGGCCGACTTCCGCCCGGCGGAGTACGCCGAGCACAAGATCAAGAAGTCGCACGCGTCCGGGCCCGATGGTGCGGCGGACACCTCCGCCCCCGTGGTGCCGCTGGTGCGCAACCCCGACGTGCTCGCCGGCCTCGTGCGGGCCCGCGGGGCCGCGGCCACCCCGCTGCTCGTCGGGTTCGCGGCGGAGACCGGTGACGAGCAGGGGTCGGTCCTCGACCACGCCCGTGCCAAGCTGGTGCGCAAGGGCTGCGACCTGCTCGTGGTCAACGAGGTCGGTCCGGGCAAGGCGTTCGGACGCGACCACAACACCGTGCACATCCTGCGCAGGGACACCGACGAGGTCACCGACGTCGGACCCGCGTCGAAGACCGACGTCGCAGGCGCCGTCTGGGATGCCGTCCTGCCGCTGCTCTGAGCTCTCTCGCCCGGGCCCTGCACCTGCCCGGATGCCGTGCGCGCGCCGTCCGCCCCGACTGCCTGTCGGTGGGCGGGTGGGGATGCCCGTGAGCCGTCAGTGACGGGCGGACGCGTGCTGCCCGTTCTCCGCCTGCTCCTCGGTGCCGGCGTGGCCCTCGGCCTGCTCGCCACGGTCGTGGTCCTCGGCGTGCTCGCCGTCGGCGGCGCCCTCCGCGGTCTGGCCCGTCTCGTGGTCCTCCTGGCGTTCGTCGTCGGCGTGGCCCTCGGGCTCGGCGCCCTCTCCGGCGTCACCCGCGTCGCCGACGTGCTCCACAGCGCCCTCCTCCGCCCTGTGGGCGTCGGGCGCGTTGCCGGCATCCGTCGAGTCCTGGGCAGCCGGCGTCTCGGGGGTCTCCACGACCCCCAGGGTGGCCCCGCCGCCGAGGGTGGCCAGCATGTTGCGCACGTTGCTCAGCTGCGCGGTGATGCTGTCGCGTCGGGCGGTCGCCGCGGCGAGCTCGCGCTCGGAGTCGCGACGGATCCGGTCGGCCTGCTCCCGGGCGGAGCCCACCAGCGTGGTGGCCTCGCTCCGAGCGGCCTCGAGGACGCGAGCGGCCTCGTCCCCCTTGGCCCGGCGGTCCTCCTCCGCCTCACGGGCGAGCAGGTCGGCGCGTTCCTGGATCGCGGCGAGCGCCTGGTCCTGCTTGGCCATCTGCGCGGTGAACTCCGCGGCCGACTGCTCGCGGCGTTCTCCGAGCGTGCGCTCGAAGTCGGCGGCCGACGCGGCGGCGGCAGCCCGCTGCTTCTCGAAGTACGCCTCGGCCTCCTCCCGGCGCGCCGCCGCCTCGCGGGCGGCGTCGTCGACGATGGAGTCCGCCTCCCTCTTGGCGCGTGACACGGTCTCCGAGGCGTCCACCTCCGCCTTCGACCGCACCTCCTCGGCGTACCGGTCCGCCTCGGCCCGCACGAGGGCGGCTGACTCCTGCGCGGCGCGGCGGATCTGGTCCACGTCGGCCGTCGCTCCCTCGCGCATGGCAGCGGCCTCCTCGTCGGCCAGGGCCAGCATCGCCCCGATCCGTTCGCCGAGGTCCGTGTAGCTGGGGCTCGAGGCGACCCGGGTCTGCGCCTCGAGCTCGCGGATCGCCCCCCGCTGGTCCTCGAGCTCCACGCTGAGGGCCTCGTGCACGTGGCGCATCTTGCTCAGCTCGACGGCGCTCTGGGCCGCCTCCTGCCGGGCGGCCTCCGCCACCTGTTCCAGGGCGGTGACGTGCTGGTCGACCTGCACCGGGTCGTAGCCGCGGAAGACAGTGGGGAACTCCGGCTGGTTCATCAGGACTCCTGGTCGGTGGTGGTCGTTCGGGGGTGGTCGTCGTGGACAGCCAGCGCGTCGATGACGCCTGACAGGTTGCCCAGCTGCGCGGTGATGGCGTCCCGGCGCGCAGCGAGTGTATGCACCTCGGCACGGGCTCGCTCGACGGCGGCCTGCGCCTCCGCCCGCACCGCGTCGGCCCGCTGGCGGGCCTCCTCCGAGGCCTTCATGATCTCGGCCCGGGCGGCCCGGTGGTACTCATGGGCCTCGCGGTGCATCCGCTCGACGTCCTCGGCTGCCCGCTGGCGCACGAGGCGGGCTCCGAGCTCCGCCTCCGCCAGCCGCCGGTCCGCGCGCTCCCGCGCCTCGGCCTCGCGCGCCGTCGCCTCCGCAACCATGCGCTCGGACTCCCGACCGGCGGCCTCGCGGGTGCGGGCGGCGTCGGCCAGGGCCTCGGCCAGCACCGCCTCCGCCTGCTCGCGCATCCGGGTCGACTCCGACTCGGCCTCGGCCAGCCGGTCCCGGCTCTTCGCCGTCGCGCTGCCGAGCAGCGTCTCCACCCGATGCCGGTGGCTCCGCGTGCGGTCCGCGAGCTCCTGGTGGTGGGCGTGCGCCCGCTCCGCGGCATCCGCCTCGGCCCGCGCGAGGATGTCGCGGACGGTCCCCTGCGCCCAGGCCAGGTGGGCCTCGGCCGTGGCCATCATGGTGGCGGCCTCCTCCTCGGCCCCGGCGGCGATCCCGGCGGCGCGGTCCCGCGACGACGTCAGGAGCTCCTCGGCCTCGGCCCGTGACGCCTCGTCCCGCGCGACGACCTCGGCGAGCCGTGCCGACACCTCCGCGTCAGCAGCACCCCGGTGGCCCGCGGCATACTCCTCCGTCTCCCGGCGCAGGACCTCGAGCTCCGTGAGCGTCGAGGCCCGGACGGCGGCCAGCTCTGTGGTGACCGCCTCGCGCTCGGCGTCCCACCGCTCCTGGTGCGCCTGCTCCTCCCGGGCGAGGCGGGCGAGGATCGCGTCGTGGTGGGTCCGTGCCTCGTCGAGGAGGGCGTCCGCGGCCGCCTGCGCATCATTGACCCTGGCCTGCGCCTGCTCCTCGGCCACCGCGACCGCCTCGTCGCTCGCCTTGGTGGCCCGGGCCCGGAGCAGGGCCGCCTGGTCGGCGGCATCCGCCAGCATGATCTCGACCTCTGCACGGGTCTCCTCGAGGCGCCGGTCGGCCTCCTCACGGGCCGCGTTGAGCGTGGCCTGAACCTCCGCGAGCTCGTGGGCCGCCGCCTGCGTCTCGGCGCGCAGCCGAAACGCCTCCGCCCGTGCCTGGCTGACCTCCTGGTTGGCGTCGACCCGCAGCTGGTCCGCCAGGGACTGCGCCCTCGTGAGCAGCGAGAGCGCCTCGTCGGCAGGGCCCGCGGGCGTCATGACGTCCGCGTCCTCTGCGTGCGCCTCGCGCGTGGACCCGTCAGACACGGGCTTCATCATCTCAGACGCCGGGGCCTGCGCCGGACGGAGTTCTCGGTGGCACGGAGGCACCGGTAGATTGGCGGCGCTCATCGCGGTCCCAGCCGTGGAGGGTTCCCCGTCAGCCGAAGGAGTTCCGCGTGTCCGCACGCCTCTTCACGTCCGAGTCCGTCACCGAGGGTCACCCGGACAAGATCTGCGACCAGATCTCCGACGCCATCCTCGACGCGATGCTCGCGCAGGACCCCGGCAGCCGCGTCGCCGTCGAGACGATGGTGACCACGGGGCTCGTGCACGTCGCCGGGGAGGTCACCACCGAGGCCTACGTCGAGATCCCCAAGATCGTGCGCGACACCGTCCTCGCCATCGGGTACGACAGCTCGACGAAGGGCTTCGACGGCGCCTCCTGCGGGGTGAGCGCCTCGATCGGCCAGCAGAGCCCGGACATCGCCCAGGGCGTCGACACCGCGGTCGAGAGCCGCACCGGCGGCGTCGACCCACTCGACAAGCAGGGTGCGGGCGACCAGGGCCTGATGTTCGGCTACGCGTGCGACGACACCCCCGAGCTGATGCCCCTTCCCATCTTCCTCGCCCACCGGCTCGCCGAGCGCCTCACCGCCGTCCGCAAGGCCGGTGAGATCCCCTACCTGCGCCCCGACGGCAAGACGCAGGTCACCATCGAGTACGACGGTGCGCGCCCCGTGCGGCTCGACACGGTGGTCCTCTCGACGCAGCACGCGTCCGACGTCTCGCTCACCGACCTCCTGGCTCCCGACATCGAGCACCACGTCATCCGGCCCGTGCTCGAGGAGCTGGCCGACCGCGGGACCGACCTCGGGGTCTCGGGCCACCGCTCACTCATCAACCCCACCGGCCGCTTCGAGATCGGTGGCCCGATGGGGGATGCCGGGCTCACCGGCCGCAAGATCATCGTCGACACCTACGGTGGCATGGCACGGCACGGGGGCGGTGCGTTCTCCGGCAAGGACCCGAGCAAGGTCGACCGCTCCGGGGCGTACGCCATGCGGTGGGTCGCGAAGAACGTCGTCGCCGCGGGTCTCGCCCGACGCTGTGAGGTGCAGGTCGCGTACGCGATCGGCAAGGCGCAGCCGGTGGGCCTGTACGTCGAGACCTTCGACACCGAGACGGTCCCGGTCCACAGCATCCAGACGGCCATCACCGAGGTCTTCGACCTCCGCCCACTGGCCATCGTCGAGGAGCTGGACCTGCTCCGTCCCATCTACAAGGCGACGGCGGCGTACGGCCACTTCGGGCGCACGGTGGCGGAAGGCGTCGACAAGCCGTTCACGTGGGAGCGCACCGACCGCGTCGAGGCGCTGCAGCGCGCCGCGCACCGCTGACCCGTCGTCCACAGTCGAGCCCGCCGCCCTCCCCGGGGTCGGTGGGCTCGACTAGTTTCGAGGGCGTGACGGCGGGCGCGGAGACGGGCGGGGAGCAGCTGGCCCTGCTCACCCCCCGTCCGGTCGTTCGCCGCCCTCGCCGCCTTGCCGGCGATGACCCCACGACGGCCCACCTGCCGGTCGCGGTGGTCCAGGTGGACACCGGGCTGGCGCATCTCGACCGCCCCTTCGAGTACACCGTGCCCGAGTCGATGACGGAGACGGCCCAGCCGGGGGTCAGGGTCAAGGTGCGCTTCGCCGGCCAGGACCTCGACGGGTTCGTCCTCGATCGCCGCGCAGCGGCCGACCACCTCGGGCGACTGAGCCCGCTGCGGAAGGTGGTCTCGCCGGAGCGGGTCCTCCTGCCGGAGGTCCTGCGCTCGGCTCGCGCGGTCGCCGACCGGTATGCCGGCTCGCTCGGCGACGTGCTGCGGCTCGCCGTGCCCCCTCGCCACGCGGCCGCCGAGAAGGCGCTCGCGAGCGACCCTCCGGTGCCCCCGTCGCTGCCGGAGCGGGCGCCCGGGGCCTGGGCCCCGTACGCCGCGGGGCCGGCCTTCCTGGCCCATCTCACCGACGGCGGTGCCCCGGCGGCCTCCGCGCTCGTGCTCCCCTCGACGGCCCCCCCGACGGACTGGCCGGTCCTCCTCGCCGAGGCGGCCCGGGCCGCGGTCGAGGGCGGTCGCGGTGCCATCGTGGTGGTGCCCGACCACCGCGACGTCGTGCGCGTCGAGACGGCCATCGTCGCAGTGCTGGGAGCGGGCAGGCACACCCGCCTCACCGCGGACCAGGGACCGCAGGCGCGCTACACGGCGTACCTCAAGGCACTGCGCGGGCACGCCCAGGTGGTCGTGGGGACGAGGGCGGCCGCCTTCGCCCCGGTGCGCGACCTGGGGCTGCTCGCCTGGTGGGACGACGGGGACGACCTCCTCGAGGAGCCGCGGGCCCCCTACCCGCACGTCCGGGAGGTCGTCCTGGCCCGGGCCGCCGTCGAGAACGCGGCGGTGCTGAGCGCGGGGTTCACCCGGACGGTCGCCGTCGCCGACCTCGTCGAGCGGCAGGTGCTCCGGCCGGTGGAGGCGTCGCGCGCCGAGGTGCGCCGCGCCTCGCCCTCGGTGCACGTTGCCGGTGAGGGACACGACCGGTCCCTTGATCCCGCGGCGGTGGCGGCGCACCTTCCCACCTCCGCATGGCGCACGGCGAAGGAGGCCCTCGGCCGGGGGGCTGTGCTCGTCCAGGTGCCTCGGCGTGGCTACCTCCCGTCTCTCTCCTGCCAGGAGTGCCGTCGGCCAGCCCGGTGCCCGGTGTGTTCGGGGCCCCTCGGACTCTCGGGACCCCAGGGGCCGCCGTCCTGCCGCTGGTGCGGTCGGGTCGAGACGGCGTTTCGCTGCCCGGCCTGTGCCGGAACGAAGCTGCGGTCCTCGGTGGTGGGTGCGCGACGCACCGCGGAGGAGCTGGGGCGTGCCTTTCCCGGCATCCCCGTCGAGCGTTCGGGCGCCGGAACGGTCCTGGATGCCGTCGCGGCCGGCCCGCGGCTCGTCGTGTCGACCCCCGGTGCGGAGCCGCTGGCGCCCGGTGGCTACGCGGCTGCGCTCCTCCTCGACGCGTGGGCCCTCCTGGAGCGGCCCAGCCTGACCGCGGGCGAGGAGTCCCTTCGGCGCTGGCTCGCCGCGGCCGCCCTCGTCCGGCCGGCCGGTGACGGAGGTCGGGTCGTGCTCGCCGGGGCTCCGACCGAGGTCACGCTCCCCGCGGTCGAGGCCCTCGTGCGCTGGGACCCGGCATGGTTCGCCGCCCGCGAGCTCGCCGAACGCCGCGAGCTCTCGCTCCCACCGGCCAGCCGGACGGCGGTGCTCACCGGCAGCCGCTCGGCCCTCGAGACCGCCGTCGCCGAGCTGACCCTGCCGCATCCCGCAGCAGTCCTCGGCCCGCTGCCCCACGGCACCGACGGGCGGTGGCGGACCATCCTCACCGTGCCACTGCCGCAGGGTCCACAGCTCACCCGCGAGCTGGCGGCGCTGAGGGCGAGGGCCTCGGCCCGCAAGGACCCTGACGCGGTGTCCGTGCGAGTCGACGCCCCCGACCCCACGGCCTGACCGCCACGGTCGCCGGCACCTAGACTCCCCGCGTGAGCGTGACCCCCATCCGCCTGTTCGGCGACCCGGTGCTGCGCACACCGGCGGAGCCGGTCGTCGACTTCGACGCCGAGCTGCGCCGCCTCGTCGCCGACCTCACGGACACCATGCTGGATGCCGGGGGTGCCGGTCTCGCGGCCCCGCAGCTCGGCGTGGGGCTGCGGGTGTTCACGTACTGCGTCGACGGGGTGGTCGGGCACCTCGTCAACCCCGAGCTCAGCCTGGGCGACGAGCAGGAGACGGGTTCCGAGGGGTGCCTGTCCTTTCCCGGCCTGCGGTTCGACACCCCGCGTGCGGTGCACGTGGTCGCGCGCGGACGCAACACCGTCGGCGAGCCGGTGCTGCTCGAGGGCACCCGCCTGCTCGCGCGGGCGGTGCAGCACGAGACCGACCACCTCGACGGCATCCTGTTCGTCGACCGGCTGGACCCGGAGGAGCGCCGGCAGGCCATGCGTGTCGTCCGCGAGACCGACTGGGGCGCGGCCCCCCCGCAGGTGAAGGTGAGCCCGCACGCCGGCTCGTTCGGGCGTCGCTGACATGCGGCTCGTCGTGGCCGGCACCCCGCAGACCGCGGTTCCGTCGCTGCGCGCGCTGCTGGAGTCCCGGCACGAGGTCGTCGCCGTCGTGACCCGACCGGACTCCCGGGCGGGTAGGGGTCGCACGCTCGCGCCCTCGCCGGTCAAGCAGGTCGCGCTCGAGCACGGCCTCGAGGTGCTGACGCCACCCACCCCCCGCGACGCGGTGTTCATCGCGCAGCTGACGGAGATCGCGCCCGACTGCTGCCCCGTCGTCGCGTACGGGGCGCTGGTGCCCCGGGCAGCGCTCGACGTGCCCGCCCACGGATGGGTGAACCTGCACTTCTCCCTGCTGCCGGCCTGGCGGGGTGCCGCCCCCGTGCAGCGCGCGCTCATGGCCGGCGACGATGTCACCGGCGCGACCACCTTCGTGCTCGAGGAGGGTCTCGACACCGGGCCCGTGCTCGGAACCCTCACCGAGACGGTGCGCCCGGACGACACCGCCGGCACCCTGCTCGACCGGCTGTCCGTGGCCGGCGCCGGCCTGCTCGTCGCGACGATGGACGGCCTCGCCGACGGCTCGCTGCACGCCGTGCCGCAGCCGGCGGAAGGCGTCAGCCTGGCGCCGAAGCTCACCACGGAGGAGGCCAGGGTCCGCTGGCAGCTCCCGGCCCACGTCGTCGACCGTCAGGTGCGCGGCTGCACCCCGTCGCCGGGCGCCTGGAGCACCTTCCGCGGCGACCGGCTCAAGGTCGGACCGGTGGGGATGCCGTCCGGGTCCCTGTCCAGCGGCGTCGCCCTCGAGCCGGGCGAGCTGCATGCCACCAAGCACGAGGTGTTCGTCGGGACGGGGTCGAGTGCCGTCGAGCTGCGCGAGGTGGGCCCCCACGGCCGGAAGCCCATGACGGCGGCCGACTGGGCGCGCGGCATCCGCATCGTGCCGGGGGAGCGCCTCGGTGAGTGAGCACGGGAAGAGCGAGGGGCGCCGACCCGGCGGGCGGCAGGGGCCTCGCCGCCGCAGTGCGACCGCTCCCTCCGCGCGCACCCGCCGGGCGGAGCCGACCCGGTTCGCGGCCTTCACGCTGATGCGGGCCGTCGCCGACGGGGCCTACGCCAACCTCGAGATGCCGGCCATCCTGCGCCGGCACCGGCTCGAGGGCCGCGACGCCGCGTTCGCCACCGAGCTGGCCTTCGGCACCATCCGGTGGCAGGGCTTCTACGACGTCGTGGTCGCCGAGGCGGCCGGCCGGCCCACCACGCGGATCGACCCTGAGGTGCTGGACGTGCTGCGGCTCGGGGCCCACCAGCTGCTCGGGATGCGCGTCGCCACCCACGCCGCAGCCGACCAGACGGTGGGCCTGGCCAAGGTGGTCGCCGGTGCCGGTGCCAGCGGCTTCGTCAACGCCGTGATGCGGCGGATCAGCGAACGACGACTCGAGGAGTGGCGTGCGGCGGTGGTGCCGGACGGGGGCGGAGCCGCGGCGCTCGCCGTGCGGCACAGCCACCCCGAGTGGGTCGTCACCGCGCTGCGGGCGGCGCTGCTCGGGCACGGCAGGGCCAGCGCGGCGACCATCGACGCAGAGCTCGAGGCGCTGCTGACGGTGGACAACGACCCGCCGTCGGTGCACGTCGTGGCCCGGCCCGGGCTGACCACCGTCGAGGAGCTGTGCGCGTCGGACGGCACACGACCCAGTCGCACCTCGCCGGTCGGCGTGGTGCTCGGTGCCGGCGACCCCGGCGGCATCCCGGCGGTGCGGGACGGCCGGGCAGCGGTGCAGGACGAGGGGTCCCAGCTCGTCGCACTGGCCATGGCGGCGGCCTCGACCTCGCCCGACCTCCCCATGCGGTGGCTGGACCTGTGTTCGGGGCCCGGTGGGAAGGCCGGAGTCCTCGGCGGCCTGGCCGTGGCGGCCGGCGCCGACCTGGTGGCCACCGAGGTGAGCCCTCACCGCGCCGACCTCGTCCGCTCGACGCTGCGTGCGCTCGACCGTCACGCCCGGGGGCTGGGTCGCAGCATCGAGGTGCGCACGGCCGACGGCCGCGAGGTCGGTGCGGAGGAGCCGGCTACGTACGCCAGGGTGCTCGTCGACGTGCCGTGCACCGGGCTCGGGGCCATGCGGAGGCGGCCCGAGGCGCGGTGGCGCCGCCAGCCGTCCGACGTCGCCGGGCTCGCGCCGCTGCAGCGGGCGCTGCTCGCGTCGGCCCTGGACGCCGTCGCGCCCGGCGGGGTCGTGGGGTACGCCACGTGCAGCCCGCACGTGGCCGAGACCCGGTTCGTGGTCGGCGACGTGCTCAAGAAGAGGTCGGACGTCGACGTCGTGGACGCCCGGCCGCTGTTCACCGATGCCGCCGGTCTGCCTCTCGACGGTCTCGGCGACGGGCCCTTCGTCCAGCTCTGGCCCCACGTGCACGGCACGGACGCGATGTTCTTCGCGCTCCTGCGGCGTCGTTAGGGTGGCCTTCGTGCAGATCTCGCCGTCCATCCTGTCCGCGGACTTCGCCAACCTGGAGCGCGACCTGCGTGCCGTCTCGAACGCGGACTGGGCGCACGTGGACGTCATGGACAACCACTTCGTCCCCAACCTGACGCTCGGGCTCCCGGTGGTCGAGGCGCTCGTGAGGGTGTCGCCCGTCCCGGTCGACTGCCACCTCATGATCGAGGACCCGGACCGGTGGGCGCCCGGGTACGCCGAGGCCGGTGCGAAGTCGGTGACCTTCCACGTGGAGGCGGTGACGGATGCCGTGGCGACCGCCCGCGCGATCCGTGCGGGGGGAGCGCGGGCCGCCTTCGCCGTCAAGCCGGCGACGCCCTTCGCGCCCTACGCGGGCCTGCTGCCCGAGGTCGACATGGTGCTCGTCATGACCGTCGAGCCGGGGTTCGGGGGGCAGTCCTTCCTGACCGACCAGCTGCCCAAGGTGCGCGAGGTGCGCGCGGCGGTGCGCCGGCACGGGGGCGAGGTGTGGGTGCAGGTCGACGGCGGTGTGTCGGCGGCGACCATCGAGCAGTGCGCCGAGGCAGGGGCCGACGTCTTCGTCGCGGGTTCGGCGGTGTACGGCGTCGAGTCCGCGGCCGGGGCGGTGGAGGAGCTGCGGGCCCTTGCGCTGCAGCACGTCGCGCGGTGAGCACGGGTCGCTCGCTGACCGACCTCCTCGCGGGCTACGAGGGCGGTGCCGCCGGCCTCACCGTCACCGAGGGACTCGGCCCTGGGGAGGTGCTCGAGGCCGTCGACCTCGAGGCATGCCGGTTCGACGGCTGCGTGCTCGAGGGTGCCGTGCTGCGGGGGTGCACGTTCACGGACTGCGTCTTCACCGGGTGCAACCTCTCGCGCGTCGACCTCGACGGGTCGCGCTTCGTCGACTGCCGGTTCGTGGAGTGCAAGGCGCTGGCGGTGGTGTGGAGCCGCGCCGCGCCGGCACCGCTGTCGGTGCGGCCGTGGGACCTCGAGCGGTGTCGCCTGGACCTCGCGTCCTTCCAGGAGGGTCCGGTCAACGGCAGCCGCCTGGTCGACTGCTCGCTGCGGGAGGCCGACTTCGCCGGGGCCGACTGCCGTGACGTCGACTTCGCCGGCAGCGACCTGACGGGAGCCGTCTTCGTCGGCACGGACCTGCGCGGAGCGAGCCTCGTCGGGGCCACCGGGTACGCCTTCGACCCTGCGCAGAACCGGGTACGGGGCCTACGACTCGGCGCGGCGGACGCGGCGGGGCTGCTGCTCGCCATGGGGATGCTGCTGGACTGAGCGAGGAGGAGCGGTGAGGGAGCGCACACCGCGACGAGCCTGTCCATGCGGCCCGCCCTGCGGCATACTTGCGGTCACGTGCTCCGGGGTCGGTGAAACTCCGAGCCGGCGGTGACAGTCCGCGACCCGACCGCAGCCAGCGGCCGGTTGACCTGGTGGAACTCCAGGACCGACGGTGAAAGTCCGGATGGTAGGAAGCACGTACGACGGGCCTGTCGGCGGTCATGGACCCCCGGCGCGCCCGTGGTGCTCGGTCCCCGGAGTTCGTCCGAGAAGCACAACGAACCCGAAGGACGAACACCTCTCATGATCACCCTCGTCGCGGCCACCGATGCGTCGCAGAACGTCTTCCAGCAGGTCATCGACGCCGCCATCCCCATCGGCCCCTACGAGCTGCACTGGCTCGAGCTGATCGGCGTCACGATCGGCATCGCCTCCGCGTGGCTAGGCATGAAACGCCTCGTCTGGGCGTGGCCCGTCGGCATCGTGGCCAACATCATGCTCTTCTTCGTCTACATCGGCGCCGCCTTCGGCGCGGACGAGCGGATCCCCCTGTTCGGCCAGTCCGGACGCCAGGTCTTCTTCATCCTCGTCAGCATCTACGGGTGGGCCCGGTGGTCGCAGCAGCGACGGGCCGTCGGCGCGCCGAGCGACGCACCGGCGATCGTGCCGCGCTGGATGACGAACCGCGAGCGGCTCGCCCTCGTCGCCTTCTGGCTCCTGGGCACGGTCGTCATGCACGAGGTCTTCGTGGCCCTGTGGGAGCTCTCGCCCAACCCGTTCTTCACCCCGCAATGGTGGTTCTACTGGTGCGACGCGTGGATCTTCGTCGGCTCCATCGTCGCGACCTACGCGATGGCCCGGGGCTGGAACGAGTTCTGGCTGGCCTGGATCGGCGTCGACCTCGTCGGCGTGCCGCTCGGCTTCGCGACCGGCTACGTGCCCACCGCGGTGATGTACATCTTCTACGGTGCCTTCGTGCTGTACGGCTTCACGCAGTGGGTGAAGGTGACCCGGGCCGAGGAGGCGAAGGTGGCCGAGGGGCCGCCGGAGCCTGCTCGGGTCCGCTGACACCGTCGAGAGCCGACCAGCGGGGGCGAGGGGACCTCTCCTCGCCCCCGTACGCTTGTCGCTCGTGAAGACGTTCGACGCCCTGTATGCCGAGCTGGCCGAGAAGGCTCGAACCCGCCCGGAGGGGTCGGGGACGGTGGCGGCCCTCGACGCAGGCGTCCACGCCATCGGCAAGAAGGTGGTCGAGGAGGCCGCCGAGGTGTGGATGGCCGCGGAGCACGAGGGCGCCGAGCGCACCGCCGAGGAGATCAGCCAGCTGCTGTACCACCTCCAGGTGCTCATGCTGGCCTCCGACATCGCTCCGGACGACGTCTACCGCCATCTCTGACACCTGCACCGCCCCGCTGCGCCCGACCCGAACCGAGGACCTGGATCCCATGCTGCGCATCGCCGTTCCCAACAAGGGCTCGCTCGCCGACCCAGCGGCCGCCATGCTCCGCGAGGCGGGGTACCGCGTCCGCCGCGACCCGAAGGAGCTCATCGTCGTCGACGCCGACAACGGCGTCGAGCTGTTCTACCTCCGCCCGCGGGACATCGCCGTCTACGTCGGGTCGGGAACGGTCGACTGCGGCATCACCGGCCGCGACCTGCTGCTCGACTCCAGCTCGGCCGCGGTCGAGGTGATGGGCCTGGGGTTCGGCGCCTCCACCTTCCGGTATGCCGCCCGCCCCGGCACGGCGTCGGCGCTGGCCGACGTGGCGGGTCACCGGGTGGCCACGAGCTACCCGGGTCTGGTCGAGAAACACCTCGCCGACCACGGGGTGGCCGCCCCGGTGGTGCGCCTCGACGGTGCCGTCGAGACGGCGATCACGCTGGGGGTCGCGGACGTCATCGCGGACGTCGTGGAGACCGGGGCGACCCTGCGCTCGCAGGGGCTGGAGGTCTTCGGGGAGCCGATCCTTCGCAGCGAGGCCGTGCTCGTCCGCCGGGACGGGAGCGAGGAGAAGGCCGGTATCGAGATCCTGCGCCGGCGCCTCCTCGGCGTCGTGACCGCGAGGCACTACGTGATGCTCGACTACGACGTCCCGGCCACGCTCGTCGACGACGCCTGCGCCATCACACCGGGGCTGGAGTCTCCCACCGTCTCACCGCTCCAGAACCCCGAGTGGTTCGCGGTCCGGGCGATGGTTCCCCGAACCAGCACGAACGCCGTCATGGACGAGCTCTACGACCTCGGCGCACGCGCCATCCTCGTGACCGACATCATCGCGTGCCGCCTGTGAGTGACGGCGCCGACGGCGCCGACCGTGTCGGCGCCCCGGCCGACGCGCCCTTCCGGCCGCGACGGGGCCGTGTCCTGCCCCTGGGCATGGCGGCGGTGACGCTGGTGGTCTGTGCCGCCGTCGCGGTCGCCATGGGCGGAACGGGTCTCTGGCGACTCGGCGACCAGCTCGCCCTGGTGGGCCTGGGCGTGGCCCTTGCCGCGTTCCTCCTGCGCTATGCGAGCATCCGTGCCGTGCCCGACGGCGACGCGCTGGTCGTCCGCAACCTCGTCGTCACCCGCAGGGTGCTGTGGGAGGAGGTCGTCGAGGTGCGGTTCCCGGACGGCGCACCCTGGGTCAGCCTCGAGCTCGACGACACCGAGGAGCTGGCGGTCATGGCCATCCAGCGGGCCGACGGCGAGCGGGCCCGGGCCGAGGCCCGCCGCCTCGCGCGGCTCGTCGCCGACCACCGTCGGTCGGCGAGGGCTTGACGGCATCCATCGTGTGTGACTTATGATAAGTCATGGCCGATGAAGCACGTGTCCTCGACGCGCTGGGTGACCCCACCCGGCGTACCGTCCTCGAGCTCCTGCGCGGAGGGGAGCGGAGCGTCCGCGAGCTGACCGACGCGACGGGAGTGAGCCAGCCCGCCGTCTCACAGCACCTGCGAGTGCTCCGGGAGGCGGGGCTGGTCACGGTGCGGCCCGTGGGGACGCGGCGGCTGCACCGCGTCGACCTCGACGGGCTGAGCGGCCTGCGAGCCTGGGTCGACGGCTTCTGGGACGACGCCCTCGACGCGTTCGTGTCGCACGTGGAGGATGGTGACGCGTCATGACGGCCGACGGTGGACGAGCGCCGGTGCTGCGCTCCGCGTACGTCGCCAGGGACATCGAGGAGGCCTTCGACGTCTTCACGCGGCTCATCGGTTCCTGGTGGCCCCTTCGGACGCACGGTGTCTTCGGCGACGGCTCGGGCGCCGTCTCGTTCGAGGACGGCCGCCTCGTCGAACGGGCGGTCGACGGGCGGCTCAGCATCTGGGGTGAGGTGCTCGCCTGGGAACCGCCATCGCGCATCGTCCTGACCTGGCACCCGGGCCGCGAGAGCACCGACGCCTCGGAGGTCGAGGTCCGCTTCGCCTCGGACGGCGGTGGCACCCGGGTCGAGCTCGAGCACCGCGGCTGGGAGTCGTTCGGCGAGAGCGCGATGCTCCGACGGCGGACGTACGTCGGTCCCGGCGCGTGGGGGCACGTGCTCGACCACTTCGCCGACGGGGCGGAGGAGCGGCCGGAGCCGGTCGACCTCTCCCGCCTGGATGCGGCGTACGACGCGTTCTTCGAGGAGGCCGACCGGGGTGACTTCGGACCGCCGCCGGACGGGGAGTGGGACGCGAGCCAGGTGGTGGCGCACGTGGCACTCAACGACCTCGCGATGACGGCCGTCGCCCACTCGATCGTGGACGGGCGGCACGACCTGTCCTTCGGCAACGAGGTGTGCCAGGACCGCGACGTGCTCGGCGCCTTCGTCCGGGACTCCGGCGACTGGAACGAGCTGGTGTCCAGGGCCCGGGCCATCTCCGAGACGGCACGGGCGGCCACTGCACGGCTCGGCCGCGGCCGGCTCGCCACCACCGTCCACTGCCGCATGCTGCACGAGGGACAGGTCGTCCTCGACGAGCCGGTCCACTGGGGTCGGATCGCGGTTCACGCACAGGGCGCCGTGCACCTCCCGGCCCACACCGGCCAGCTGCGTGACCTCCGGCCCGGCCCGACCGCCCAGGCGTCGTCGTGGGCCGTCAGTCCCTGACCGAGCCGATGGGCGTGAGGGTGGGGCGCAGCCGGAGCGCGAAGTACAGCTGCGGCACCGCCACGAGGGTGAGGAGCGCCCAGAGTGCCGCGAAGCCGCCGGTGAGGTCCTCGACGGCGCCCATCGAGGCCGGGCCGAGCGACGCGATCGTGTAGCTCACGAGGAACGCCATCGCGGTGAGGCGCGCGCTGTCGACGGGGCGGGCGGCGAACCGCACGAGCAGGCCGAGTCCGAGGGCGAAGCACGCTCCCTGGCTCCCACCCACCATCACGACCCACACCCAGGGGACGAGGTCCGGGGCCAGCCAGATACCTGCCTGACCCGCCGCGCCGAGCAGGGTGGCACCCACGAGCAGGGTGCGGGCGTCGCCCACGTGGTCGAGCAGCGTGGGGCCGAGCAGACCGGAGACGAGCTGCGCGCCGGTGAAGGCCGCCATGAGCAGTCCTGCGTCCCGGGCGCTCCACCCGTGCGACTCGTACGTCGGTGCCAGCCAGGCGAGGGCGGAGTAGAACTGCCACGACTGGCAGGAGAGGTAGGCCGCGAGGAGCCATGCCGTGAGGCTGCGCCAGGGCAGCGCGTGCGAGACGTCCACCGGCTGGGCGTCGCGGAGCGTGTGCCGACGCACGCCCCGGGCGACCGGTGCCCAGAGGAGCAGCCCCAGCAGGGCGAGGGGCGCCCACGCCCTCAGGGAGGCCGACCAACCGCCCAACGCGGCTGAGAGGGGCACCGCAGTGGCCGCGGCGACGCCGGCTCCCCCCATCATCGCCAGCATGGTCACCCCCGTGCCGAGGCCCGACCGGCGGGCCGGGAACACCGTCTTGACCACTCCGGGGAGGAGCGTTCCCGCCAGCGCGATTCCGGCACCCGCGACGACGGTCCCCGCGTACAGGGTCCACACCTGCCCGGAGCCCGACCCACGCACCACGAGCCCGGCCAGCACCAGCAGCAGCCCCGCCCCGACGGCGGTCGCCGAGCCCACCCGGCGGGCCGCTTGGACCGCCAGGGGCGCGAGCAGACCCATGCACAGCACCGGCACCGTGGTGAGCGCACCCATCCAGGCGCTCGACAGGCCGAGGTCCTCGCGGATCGTCTCCGCCAGCGGGGGAAGGCTCGCCATGAGCGTTCGGAGGTTGACCGCCACGAGCACGAGGGCGGCCACCACCAGCCACACACGAGGTGCCGAGGTACCGGAGGTGCGCTCAGCCACCTGTCGTCCGGAGCACGACGTGGGCGTGGTCCCGGGGGTGGGTCACGGTGTACACGGCATCCTCCTGCGCGGCCCAGTGGTCCCAGTGGGGTGCGAACAGCTCACCGTCCCGCGCAAGGGCCCGCTCGCGGCGCAGCGCCGCGGGAGCGTCGACCCAGATCCGCACCGCGGCGTACAGCACCGCTGGGGGGACGAGCGCGCCGCACCCGTCGAGCACCAGGTGGGTCGACGGCTCGACCCGCCGGGCCGGCCCGGGCCGCTCGCGGACCCAGTCCCACGTGGGGTACGTCGCGCGCGTCCCTCGGGCGAGCGGGACGAGCACGTGCTCGGTGGCCAGCGCGACGCCCGCCGCGAGGCCGTCCCAGCCGGGGAAGACGTCGTCCAGGTGCACCACGGGGCACCCGAGGGCCTCGCCGACGGCGGTGGCCAGCACCGTCTTCCCCGACCCGCTGCGCCCGTCGACGCCCACGACGACCGTGCCGCCCGCGAGCGGGGTGGCCGCCCGGGCCATGGCGACGACGACCGCCACGTGCGCCGGATCGGCGTGGACGGCTCGCGCTCCGGCATCCCGCGTGCGCTCGGCCGGCGGGAGGGGCATGGCCGTCACTCTAGTGCTGGCTACATTGGGCCCCATGTCCGTGGCCGTCCGCGTCATCCCCTGCCTCGACGTCGACGACGGCCGGGTCGTGAAGGGCGTCAACTTCGAGAACCTGCGCGACGCCGGCGACCCGGTGGACCTGGCCCGTGGCTACGGCGAGCAGGGCGCCGACGAGCTCACCTTCCTCGACGTCACCGCCAGCAGCGGCGACCGGGCGACCATGTACGACGTCGTCGCGCGGACGGCGGAGGAGGTCTTCATCCCCCTGACCGTTGGTGGTGGCGTGCGCACGGTCGACGACGTCGACCGGCTCCTGCGCGCGGGCGCCGACAAGGTGGGGGTCAACACCGCCGCCATCGCGAGGCCCGAGCTCATCGAGGAGACGGCCGAGCGGTTCGGCTCCCAGGTCCTCGTGCTGTCCGCCGACGTGCGTCGCCGGCGCGACGCCTCGGGCCGGCCGTCCGGAGGCTTCGAGGTGACGACCCATGGTGGGCGCAGCCGCACCGGCATCGACGCCGTCGAGTGGTGCGCCCGCGCCGCGGAGCTGGGCGCCGGCGAGATCCTGCTCAACTCCATGGACGCCGACGGCACCAAGGACGGCTTCGACGTCGAGCTCATCGGGCTGGTCCGGCGAGAGGTGCGCGTGCCCATCATCGCGAGCGGGGGGGCGGGTGCCCTCGAGCACTTCGCGCCCGCGGTCAGGGCCGGTGCGGATGCCGTCCTCGCCGCCACGGTCTTCCACTTCGGCGAGCTGACCATCGAGCAGGTGAAGGCAGCCCTCCGCGAGGACGGCCATCCGGTGCGCTGACTCCACGACAGGACCACGGTGCGCTCCCCGGATGCGTGTGAGGACCGCGCGTCATGGCACCACTGCCCACATACTCCCGGGGCCCGACCCGTCGAACCTCGGCCGCACCGCCGTCGAAGGTCGGGACTCCACCGCCTCGGCGCCCTAGGCTCCCGGCGTGACCGTCTCCAGTGCGCGTGCCGTCCACGTCGTGACGGCCGCCGCGGCGGTGTTCGCCCTGTTGCTCCAGACCGTGCTGGTCGTCACCGGGGCGTCCGTCCTCGCGGAGACGGACGTGCCGCCGCTGGCCACGCGGCTCGGGAGGCTCGTCTCGTACTTCACCGTCCAGAGCAACGTCCTCGTCGCTGTGACGGCCGTGCAGCTCGCGCGCGACCCGGATCGGGACGGTCAATGGTGGCGACCGCTGCGACTCGCGGCCGTCGTCGGGATCACGGTGACCGGGCTGGTCCACTTCGTCCTCCTGCGGCCACTCCTCGACCTCGAGGGCCCGAACGCGCTGGCCGACTCGCTCCTGCACCTGGTCGTCCCGGCACTGGCCGTCGCGGGGTGGCTGGTCGCCGGTCCGCGGCCCCGCTGGGCCCGGCGGGATGCCGGCCTCGCGCTCGTCTGGCCCGTGACCTGGCTGGGCTGGACCCTTCTCGTTGGCGCGCTCAGCGGCTGGGTGCCCTACCCGTTCCTCGACGCCGAGGCCGAGGGTGCCGCGGCCGTCGCGGTCACCTGCGCAGGGGTGACGGTGCTGTTCCTGGTGTTCCTCACCGTGCTCGTGGCGCTCGACCGGCGCCTGCCGCCCGTCCCCGTCCGGGGGTCGGCCCCCGCCCCAGCCACCGGCACGGCCACGGCAGAATGACGGGGTGCCCACCCCCGACGCCCGCCTGGACCCCGCGATCGCCGAACGCCTGAGACGAGATGACGCCGGACTGGTGCCCGCGGTGGTGCAGCAGCACGACACGGGTGAGGTGCTCATGCTCGGGTGGATGGACGACGAGGCGCTCCGGCGGACGCTCACCGAGGGTCGGGCGACCTACTGGTCGCGCAGCAGGGGGGAGTACTGGCGCAAGGGCGACACCTCGGGCCACGTGCAGCACGTGCGCTCCGTGGCGCTCGACTGCGACGGCGACACCCTGCTCGTGCGGGTGGACCAGGTGGGCGCCGCATGCCACACCGGGGATCGCACCTGCTTCGACGCCACCGACCTCGGCGCAGTTGTCGGTGACGTGGCTGACCGCGGCGGCGACGCGGGCGGGACCGCGTGAGCACGGCATCCGCCACCGCGACCACACCCGACCTCGCCTACGGGCAGACCTGGCCGACCCTCGACGTCTTCGGGGTGCTCGCCCGCGACCGCAGGGTCATCCCCGTCGTGCGCCGGCTGATGGGCGACGCCGAGACGCCCGTCGGGGTCTACCGCAAGCTCGCGGGGGACCGGCCCGGCACGTTCCTCCTCGAGTCGGCGGAGCACGGCGGGGTGTGGTCGCGCTGGTCCATCGTCGGGGCAGCCAGCCGCGCCACCCTCACGGAGCGGGACGGCGAGGCCCTGTGGATCGGTGAGCCGCCGGTGGGCGTGCCGACGACGGGACCGGCGACCGACGCGCTCCGGGCGACGATGGAGGCCCTCGCCACCGAGCCGATCGCCGGCCTCCCGCCGCTCACGGGCGGCATGGTCGGTGCCATCTCCTACGACGCCGTGCGCCGCTGGGAGCGGGTGCCGGCGACGGCCCCGGACGAGCTGCGGCTGCCGGAGCTCGCCCTGATGCTGGCCACCGACCTCGCGGTGCTCGACCACGCCGACGGCTCCATCCTCCTGGTCGCCAACGCGGTCAACTACGACGACACCGACGAGCGCGTCGAGCTGGCCTGGGCGGATGCCGTCGCCCGCCTCGACGCCATGACCGGGGCCCTTGCGGCACCCGCCGACAGCACGGTCGCCGTCGTGGAGACGGAGGCGGTCGACGCCGCCCTCGCCGGGGTGCGCTCGAACACCACCCGCGAGCGGTACGAGGAGGTGGTCGAGCTGGCCAAGGAGGACATCCGTGCCGGCGAGGTGTTCCAGGTCGTTCTCTCCCAGCGGTTCTCACTCGACTGCACCGCGGACCCCCTCGACGTCTACCGCGCGCTCCGCGCCGCCAACCCCAGCCCCTACATGTACCTCTTCCGGCTGCCGGCGCCCGACGGGTCGTCCTACGCCGTCGTGGGGAGCAGCCCCGAGGCGCTGGTGCGGGTGACGGGCCAGCGGGCCATCACGCACCCGATCGCCGGGTCACGCCCTCGCGGCAAGACGCCGGAGGACGACGTGCGGCTGGCCGAGGAGCTGCTCGCCGACCCCAAGGAGCGCTCCGAGCACGTCATGCTCGTCGACCTCGGCCGCAACGACCTCCAGCGGGTGTGCCGCCCCGGCACCGTCGACGTGGTGGAGTTCATGGACGTCCGCCGCTACAGCCACGTGATGCACATCGAGTCGACGGTGGTCGGCGACATCCGCGCGGGAGTGGCGGCCTACGACGTGCTCGTGTCGACGTTCCCCGCCGGGACGCTCTCCGGGGCGCCGAAGCCGCGGGCGCTCGCGCTCATCGAGCACTACGAGCCGTCGCGGCGCGGGATCTACGGGGGGGTGGTCGGGTACCTCGACTTCCACGGCGACCTCGACATGGCGATCGCGATCCGCACCGCGGTGGTCCTGGACGGCGTGGCGCACGTGCAGGCGGGCGCGGGGATCGTCGCCGACTCGGTGCCCCGTGCGGAGCACGAGGAGTGCGTGGCCAAGGCCACGGCGGCGTTGCGAGCCGTCGCGACGGCCGGCGCCATGCGGACCGTCACGTGAGGCGGTTGTCCCGCAAGGGCGTCGTCGCCCTCCTGGGACTCCTCGGGGCCCTCGGGATCCTCGTCAGCGGCTTCCGTCCGTGGGTGACGGGGTCGGTCGACGACGCCGTGCTGGGGGCGACCCGGATCAGCGCCACCGGCACGGAGGTCGCGCCGGGGCTGAGTGCGGTCGCCCTTGCGATCGGCGCGGCGGCGATCGCCGTCGTTGCCGCCGGGCGGGTGGCGAGGGTCGTGGCCGTCGTCGCGTATGCCGCGTGCCTCGGCGGAGCCGTGGCGCTGACGGTGCGCGTGCTGGCCGACCCGTCGGCAGTCCTCGGCCCGGTGGCCGCCTCCCGGGTCGGCAGGACCGGGTCCGTGCCGACGGTGGCCAGCGCCACCCCGTGGCCGTGGATCGCCCTCGCCGCGGCGGCCGTGGCACTGGTCGGGCTCGTCGGCGCCGTCGCGGGTCTGCGTACGTGGGGCGGCCCGTCGGGCCGATACGAGGCCCCAGTCGGGGGGGCCGAGCAGGTGGCCGGGCCGAGGGGGGAACGGGTCGCCAGCGACTGGGACGAGCTGTCGGCGGGACGCGACCCGACCGATGTGGGTCCGGAGCCTCCGACCTGACAGAATCGGGACAGCGGACCGGGACACGGTCCGGCCACCATGCACACGAGGTGACGAGATGAGCGAGCACGACGACCACGGGCACAGCGTCGCGGCCTGGACGGCGGTGACCATCTGCATCATCGCCGGCGCGATCATGTCCGTCGCGGTGATCTGGCCCAACGTCTGGCTGTTCGTGGGCGGCGCCGTCCTCGCCGTCGTCGGTGCCGTTGCCGGCAAGGTCCTGTCGATGGCGGGCTACGGAGCGGCCCAGCGCGACCGCGACGAGGCCCCGTCCATCAGGTGACGCCGGCTGCCGTGACCACCGTCCTCGACGAGATCGTCGCCGGCGTCCGCGAGGACCTCGCGGCGCGGGAGCGGCACACCTCGCGCTCGGTCGTGGAGGGGGCCGTGCTCGCCGCCCGGCCCGCCCTGGACGCCGAGTCCGTGCTCCGCAGGCCCGGGCTCTCGCTCATCGCCGAGGTCAAGCGGGCCAGCCCGAGCAAGGGCCTCCTGTCCGACATCCCGGACCCCGCTGCGCTCGCCGACGCCTATGTCGCGGGCGGGGCAGCCGCGGTCTCCGTGCTCACCGAGCGGCGCCGCTTCGGGGGCAGCCTCGACGACCTCGACGCGGTGCGGAGGGCCGTCGACGTCCCGGTGCTCCGCAAGGACTTCCTCGTGAGCGCCTACCAGGTGTGGGAGGCGCGTGCCCACGGGGCGGACCTCGTGCTGCTCATCGTCGCGGCCCTCACCGACACCGAGCTGGCCACTCTTCTCGCCGAGGCGGGTGAGCTCGGCATGACCGCCCTCGTGGAGGTGCACGACGAGGTCGAGACCCAGCGGGCCGTCGACGCCGGAGCCAGTGTCATCGGGGTCAACGCCCGCAACCTGAGGACCCTGGAGATCCACCCGGACACGTTCTCGCGGCTGCGTCCGCTCATCCCCGACCAGTGCGTCACGGTCGCGGAGTCCGGGATCGGTGGAGCCTCGGACGCCGCAGGGTATGCCGACCAGGGTGCCGACGCCGTCCTCGTCGGTGAGGCGCTCGTGCGCACGGGTGACCCGAGGGCGGCGGTGGCCGCCATCGTGGCCGGCACGCGTCCGGTGGACGAGCCCGGAGCCCACCGTGGCTGAGCCCGCCGCCCGGCAGGCCGAGGCGCCGTCGGCCCCGGACCTGGTGCCCGAGGCGCTGCCACGGCCGGGGAGGTTCGGCCCGTTCGGTGGCCGCTACGTGCCCGAGGCACTCGTGCCGGCGCTCGAGCAGCTCGACGAGGCACGCCAGAAGGCCTCGGTCGACCCCGAGTTCCAGGAGGAGCTCGGGCGGCTGCACCGCACCTACACCGGCCGCCCCAGCCTCATCACGGAGGTCCCACGGTTCGCCGCGCACTGCGGTGGGGCGCGCGTCATCCTCAAGCGCGAGGACCTGAACCACACCGGTTCGCACAAGATCAACAACGTCCTCGGCCAGGCCCTGCTCACCAGGCGGATGGGCAAGACCCGGGTCATCGCCGAGACGGGTGCCGGCCAGCACGGCGTCGCGACCGCCACCGCTGCGGCGCTCATGGGACTGGACTGCACGGTCTACATGGGCCGGGTCGACACCGAGCGGCAGGCTCTCAACGTCGCGCGGATGAAGATCCTCGGCGCCGAGGTGGTGCCCGTCGAGCACGGGAGCGCGACGCTCAAGGACGCCATCAACGAGGCGCTGCGCGACTGGGTCACCAACGTGTCGACGACCCACTACCTCATCGGGACGGTCACCGGCCCCCACCCCTTCCCCGAGATGGTTCGTGACTTCCACGCGGTCATCGGCGAGGAGGCGCGGGAGCAGGTGCTTGAGCTGACCGGCCGACTCCCCGACGCGGTGATCGCCTGCGTCGGCGGTGGCTCGAACGCCATGGGCATCTTCCACCGGTTCGTCCCGGATGCCGGTGTGCGCCTCATCGGCGTCGAGGCGGGTGGCGAGGGCGTCGAGTCCGGGCGCCACGCCGCCCGCTTCGCCTCGACGGCGACGCCCGGGGTCCTCCACGGCGCGATGAGCTACCTCATGCAGGACGCGGACGGGCAGACGGTGGAGTCGCACTCGATCTCCGCGGGGCTCGACTACCCGAGCGTCGGTCCCGAGCACGCGTGGCTGCGCGACAGCGGCCGGGCCGAGTACCGGTACGCCACGGACGACCGGGTCATGGACGCCTTCCGGCTCCTCAGCCGCACCGAGGGCATCATCCCGGCCATCGAGTCGGCCCACGCCCTCGTCGGGGCCATGGAGGTGGGGAAGGAGCTGGGGCGGGAGGCGCTCCTGCTCGTCAACCTCTCGGGGCGCGGGGACAAGGACATGGAGACCGCGGCCCGGTACTTCGGCCTCGTCGAGGGGTCGAAGTGACGACCACCGTCCGCGGTGTCGAGGAGGTCCTCCGTCGGTGCCGGCAGGAGGGCCGGGCCGCCCTCGTGGGCTACCTCCCGGTCGGCTTCCCGAGCGTGGAGGGTTCCCTCGACGCCCTGCGGGTGCTCGTCGAGGCCGGCTGCGACGTGATCGAGGTCGGTGTGCCCTACAGCGACCCCCTCATGGACGGCGAGGTCATCCAGAACGCCGCCGCGACGGCGCTGGCGAACGGCGCCCGTGTCGACGACGTGTTCCGGGCCACTGCCGCCGTGCGAGAGGCCGGCGCGCCTCCGCTCGTCATGTCGTACTGGAACCTCGTCCTCCACCGGGGCGTCCACCGGTTCGCCGGCGAGCTCGCGGCATCCGGTGGTGCCGGGCTCATCACGCCGGACCTCATCCCGGACGAGGCGGGGGAGTGGATCACGGCCAGCGACGAGCACGGCCTCGACCGGGTGTTCCTGGTGGCGCCGTCGTCCACGCCGGAACGGCTGGCCACCGTCACGCAGGCCTGTCGCGGCTTCGTGTACGCCGCCTCGACGATGGGCGTGACGGGTGCACGGTCCCGCGTCGACGCGGACGCGCGGGCGCTCGTCGCCCGGGTCCGCGCGGTGACGGACCTGCCGGTCTGCGTCGGTCTGGGCGTCTCCACCGGGAAGCAGGCCGCCGAGCTGGCGGCCGATGCCGACGGCGTCATCGTGGGCTCGGCCCTGGTTCGCACGCTGGCCGGTCCCGGCCCGCTCGCCGACCGGCTGGAGCAGCTGCGCCTCCTCACCTCCGAGCTCGCCGTGGGCGTGCGAGAGGGGCGCCGATGAGCATCCGGACCCAGCCACCCACGGCCGAGGCGCCCTCCGGGGAGACCCGCGCCGAACGCCTCAAGGACGTCGTCGGCCTGGGCGCGCGGCTCCTGCTCGGCGGGGTCCTGATCTGGGCCGGTGCCTCCAAGGTCGGAAAGCCCCTGACGTCCGAGCGGGCCGTCCAGGCCTACGAGATCTTCCCGATGGACCTCGCCGGGTGGATCGGGCTCGCCCTGCCCTTCGTCGAGGTCGTGCTCGGGGTGCTCCTCGTGCTCGGCCTCTTCACCCGGCCGGTCGCCATCATCTCGACGCTGCTCATGCTCGCCTTCATCGTCGGCATCTCCCAGGCCTGGGCGCGTGGGCTGACCATCGACTGCGGGTGCTTCGGCGGTGGCGGACAGGTCGGGGCCGACGAGACGCGCTACCCCCAGGAGATCGCCCGGGACGCCGGGTTCGTCCTGGCCGGCGCCTGGCTGTGCTGGCGGCCGCGCAGCCTCGCATCCCTCGACCGCATCCTGTTCGGACACTGAAGGAGACCCCGAGCCACCATGGCCAAGAAGTCGACCGCCCCCGCCGCGTCCGCGCGGCAGGCCAAGATCCAGGCCGCCCAGAAGTCCCAGGGCGGGGGAGCGAACAAGATCGTCGTCGCGACCGTGGTGGTGGTCGTCGCCATCATCGCGGTCGTCGCCGGGGTCATCTGGGCCCAGTCGTCCCAGCAGAACGAGGTCACCGGCGGCGGCAACGCCCTGCCGCCCGGCGTGAGCGCGCTGGGCGAGGGCTTCCCGGCGTTCTCCGACGTGGAGCCGGCAGCCGGCGCCCCCACCGTGGACGTCTACCTCGACTACCAGTGCCCGGCCTGTGCCAGCTTCGAGGGAGCGCTCGGACCGACGATCAACGACCTCGCCCAGCAGGGCACGATGAAGCTCGTCTACCACGTGAAGAACTTCCTCGACGACAGCCTCGGGAACGACAGCTCCACGCGGGCGGGGAACGGCGCCTTCTGCGCTGCCGATGCCGGCAGCTTCGAGGAGTACCACGAGCAGGTCTTCCCGAACCAGCCCGCTCGCGAGGGGGACGGGTTCACCGATGCCCAGCTGAGGACCTTCGCCGAGAACGCCGGCATCTCGGGCGAGGCGCTCACGACCTGGGAGACCTGCGCCGGGGCCGGCAAGTACACCGACTACGTCAACTCCGTGGAGGCCAAGAGCTTCGAGGACGGCGTCCGGGGAACGCCGACCGTGCGCATCAACGGCGAGATCGTCGAGCTGGCCTCCATCGGCAGCCCGGAGCTGTTCACCCAGGCCGTCCAGGACGCCACGTCGTGACGACCTCCACATCCCCGGCCGGTCGCGCATGACGGTCCTCGTCCCGGCCACCATCCCGAGCCCCTCGGTCGGGGTGATCCACCTCGGGCCTCTGCCGCTGCGGATGTACGCGCTGTGCATCCTCGTGGGGATCGTGGTGGCCGTCTGGCTCACCGGCCGCCGCCTCGTCCCGAGAGGGTACGAGGCCGCGCAGGCCGTTGACGTCGCTGCGTACGCCGTGCTCTTCGGCATCGTCGGCGGCCGGCTCTACCACGTCATCACCACCCCGGACCCGTACTGGGGCGCGGACGGCAACCCCGCCGACGCGCTGAAGATCTGGGAGGGCGGCCTCGGTATCTGGGGCGCCATCTCGCTCGGCGCGCTCGGTGCGTGGATCGGCTGTCGCCGCTCCGGCATCCGGTTCCTCGACTTCGCCGACGCGGCGGCCCCGGGTGTCGCGCTCGCGCAGGCCATCGGCAGGTGGGGCAACTGGTTCAACAACGAGCTGTACGGCGGACCCACGAGCCTGCCGTGGGGCCTCGAGATCCACCGCTGGGATGCCGCCGCGGGCCGGGCGGTCGTCGACGCCTCCGGCGAGCCGGTCGTGCTGGGCGTGTTCCACCCGACCTTTCTCTACGAGTCGGTCTTCCTCGTGCTGCTCGCGGTCGTGCTGCTCGTCGTCGACCGCCGACGCACCCTTGCGCCGGGTCAGATCCTCGGCCTGTACGTGGCCGGCTACCCCGTCGGGCGGATCGTCATCGAGACGATGCGCACCGACGAGTCGGAGCTGGTCCTCGGCCAGCGGCTCAACGTCTGGACCAGCATCGTCGTGTTCCTCCTGGGGGTCTGGATCATCTGGTTCACCGGGCGCCGCGCCCGGCGCGAGGAACGACCGGTGGGTGAGCCGGAGTCCCAGGATGTGGGATAGCGGCGTTCGGATGGCAAGACGCGTGGGCCCGGCGATAGCATTCCGGGACGTGGCCAGAGCCGTCCGCGCCTGACCCTGCCGTGCCCGGCCCTCCGGGGGCCGACGATCTCGAGGACGGTGATCCGACGTGACCGTCGCCTCCTTCTCCGCCCAGCCCGCCGACACGGGTCTCTACCGTGCCGAGCACGAGCACGACGCGTGCGGGGTGGCCTTCGTGGCGACCATGCGGGGGAGCGCCGGCCACGACATCCTCGTCCACGCGCTGGACGCGCTGCGGAACCTCGACCACCGGGGCGCGACCGGTGCCGACCCCCTGGTGGGCGACGGCGCCGGCATCCTCACCCAGGTTCCCGACGCCTTCTTCAGGGCCGTGCTCGACGTCGAGCTGCCACCGGCGGGAGCCTACGCCGTGGGCATGGCCTACCTCCCGGTGGACGACGCCGAGCGCGCGGCCGCGGAGTCGAGGATCGAGGCGCTCGCGGCCGAGGAGGGCCTTCGCGTCCTGGCCTGGCGCGACGTCCCGGTGACCCCCGACCTCGTGGGCCGCGCGGCGCGTGACTGCATGCCACGGTTCCGTCAGCTCTTCGTCGCCGCGCAGAGCGGGCTCTCCGGGATCGAGCTGGACCGGGTGGCGTTCTGCCTGAGGAAGCGTGCGGAGCACGAGGCGGCGGTGTACTTCCCCTCGCTCTCGGCCCGGACCGTGGTCTACAAGGGGATGCTGACGACCGGGCAGCTCGAGCCGTTCTTCCCGGACCTGTCCGACGACCGGTTCGCCTCCGAGCTGGCCCTGGTCCACTCGCGCTTCTCGACCAACACCTTCCCGAGCTGGCCGCTGGCGCACCCCTACCGGCTCATCGCCCACAACGGCGAGATCAACACCGTCAAGGGGAACCGCAACTGGATGCGGGCCCGAGAGAGCCAGATCAGGTCGGACGTCATCCCCGGCGACCTCGAGCGCGTCTTCCCCGTCTGCACCCCGGGCGCGTCGGACTCGGCGACGTTCGACGAGGTGCTCGAGCTGCTCCACCTCGGCGGCCGGTCGCTGCCGCACGCCGTCCTCATGATGATTCCGGAGGCCTGGGAGAACCACGAGTCGATGGACCCGGCCCGCCGGGCGTTCTACGAGTTCCACTCGACGTTCATGGAGCCGTGGGACGGACCGGCCTGCGTCAGCTTCACCGACGGCACCGTGGTGGGCGCGGTCCTGGACCGCAACGGACTGCGTCCCGGCCGGTACTGGGTGACCGACGACGGCCTGGTCGTCCTCGCCTCCGAGTCGGGAGTCCTCGACCTCGAGCCCGAGCACGTCGTGCGGCGCGGCCGCCTCCAGCCGGGGCGGATGTTCCTCGTCGACACCGCCGCCGGCCGGATCGTCAGCGACGACGAGGTCAAGTCCTCGCTGGCGGCGGAGCACCCGTACGAGGAGTGGCTGCACGCCGGGCTGCTCGAGCTCGCCGACCTGCCCGAGCGAGAGCACATCATCCACACGGCATCCTCGGTCGCCCGGCGGCAGCGGACCTTCGGCTACACCGAGGAGGAGCTGCGGGTCCTCATCGCGCCGATGGCCTGCACCGGGGCGGAGGCGCTGGGCTCCATGGGCACCGACACGCCCATCGCCGTGCTGTCCGAGCGCCCGCGGCTGGTGTTCGACTACTTCAGCCAGCTGTTCGCCCAGGTGACCAACCCGCCGCTCGACGCCATCCGCGAGGAGCTCGTCACCTCGCTCGGCTCGACGATCGGCCCCGAGGGCAACGTGCTGGCGGCCACGCCGGGACACGCCCGCCAGGTGGTCCTGCCCTTCCCCGTGCTCGACAACGACGAGCTCGCCAAGCTGGTCCACATCAACGCCGACGGCGACCTGCCCGGCTACGGCACCGTGGTGGTGCGCGGCACGTACGACGTCCACGGTGGCGAGGCGGCCCTGCGCGCGCGGCTCGAGGAGATCTTCGCCGAGGTGTCCGCCGCCATCGCCGGCGGAGCGCGGTTCGTCGTGCTCTCCGACCGCGACTCGGACCGGGACCTCGCCCCGATCCCGTCGCTGCTGCTCACGAGCGCCGTGCACCACCACCTCATCCGTGAGAAGACCAGGACCCGGGTGGGCCTCCTCGTCGAGGCGGGTGACGTGCGGGAGGTGCACCACGTGGCGCTCCTCGTGGGCTACGGGGCGGCGGCGATCAACCCCTACCTCGCCATGGAGACGGTCGAGGACATGGTGCGACGCGGGGCCATCACCGAGGTCACCGAGGAGAAGGCGGTCGCCAACCTCATCAAGGCGCTCGGCAAGGGCGTCCTCAAGGTGATGTCGAAGATGGGCATCTCGACCGTGGCGTCCTACCGCGGGGCCCAGGTCTTCGAGGCCATCGGCCTGTCGCAGGAGCTCGTCGACGAGTTCTTCACCGGCACCGTCAGCCAGCTCGGTGGGGTAGGGCTGGACGTCATCGCCGCCGAGACGGCTGCGCGGCACGCCATGGCCTACCCGGCTGACGGCATCCGGCAGGCGCACCGCAAGCTCCTCGTCGGTGGCGAGTACCAGTGGCGCAGGGAGGGCGAGCCCCACCTCTTCGACCCCGAGACGGTGTTCCGTCTCCAGCACGCGACCCGGGCCCGGCGCTACGACGTCTTCAAGCAGTACACGCGCCGGGTCGACGAGCAGTCGGGGCGGCTGATGACCCTGCGCGGGCTCTTCGAGCTCGGCGGGGCCGAGCCACGTCCTCCGGTGCCGATCGACGAGGTCGAGCCGGTCTCCGAGATCGTCCAGCGGTTCAACACCGGGGCGATGAGCTACGGATCCATCAGCCAGGAGGCGCACGAGACCCTCGCGGTGGCGATGAACCGGCTCAAGGCCCGCTCGAACACCGGGGAGGGCGGCGAGGACGTCGAGCGCCTCATGGACCCGGCGCGCCGCTCGGCGATCAAGCAGGTGGCCTCGGGGCGCTTCGGCGTCACCTCGCTCTTCCTGACGCACGCGGACGACATCCAGATCAAGATGGCCCAGGGAGCCAAGCCGGGCGAGGGCGGCCAGCTCCCGGGACAGAAGGTGTACCCATGGGTCGCCCGGACCCGCCACTCGACGCCCGGGGTGGGACTCATCAGCCCGCCGCCGCACCACGACATCTACTCCATCGAGGACCTCGCCCAGCTCATCCACGACCTGAAGAACGCCAACCCGAGCGCCCGGGTCCACGTCAAGCTCGTCTCCGAGGTCGGGGTGGGTACGGTCGCCGCCGGCGTGAGCAAGGCGCACGCCGACGTGGTGCTCATCTCCGGCCACGACGGCGGCACGGGCGCGAGCCCGCTGACCAGCCTGAAGCACGCGGGCGGGCCGTGGGAGCTCGGCCTCGCCGAGACCCAGCAGACCCTGGTCCTCAACGGTCTTCGCGACCGCATCGTCGTGCAGGTCGACGGGCAGATCAAGACGGGGCGCGACGTCGTGATCGCCGCTCTCCTCGGCGCCGAGGAGTTCGGCTTCGCGACCGCTCCGCTCGTCGTGTCGGGGTGCATCCTCATGCGGGTCTGCCACCTCGACACCTGTCCGGTCGGCATCGCCACGCAGAACCCGGAGCTGCGCGCCCGGTTCGCCGGGAGCCCGGAGTTCGTCGAGACGTTCTTCGAGTACATCGCCGAGGAGGTCCGCGAGCACCTCGCCGCCCTCGGCTTCCGGAG